>JAIXXN010000068.1 GCA_027490725.1 Oxalobacteraceae bacterium | reverse complement strand
TGCCAGATTCGCGCGCCAAGGCGGTGACCGATAGGTATCGCAGGGCTTGGAATAAGAGAATGGCAATGCAGTGATTGTGGTTGCGTACATGATCGTGACACCAATGCTGCGTTAAACATACTCCGTCGCGGACGTGCGACGCTAGATGTAGGAATCTCCGTCCTTTAGGGCGGGGAGGACGTCAAAGAGATTCCTTACTAAACCGTGGTATCGACCAGATTGCCGCTGCTGCCGTTGTGGCCGACTTTGCTCGACAAAGCCTGCAGAAACGCTGCCAGCTTGCTGCTGCTATCACTGCTAGTGCTAGAGGTGCTGGCGGTGCTATCAGTGCTGGCGGTGCTGACCTGCGTGGCGCTACTGCTGTCACTGGTGCTGCTAATCCCCAGTTGGTCGAGCAGACTGGCAAAGCTACTTTCGAGTTCGCTCACGGCATCACTCGCGTCGCTGCTGCTGTCGGTGCTACCCGAGCCGAGCTTGGACATCAGGCTCTGCAGATCCGCTTCCATCCGCCCCGGCCCACCGGCGCCAGGGCCACCGCCCTGTCCATCGCCATAGGCCGGGCTTGCGCTACTGCTCGGACTACTCTGGGCATGCAAAGCTCCCATCAGGCTCTGCAGGAAGCTGCCCAGCGCATCGGCCACAGTGTCGCTGCTGCTCGCGTTACTGGCTACACTGGCTTCACTGGCTTCACTGGCTTCGCTACTACTGGTGCTGGCGCTGCCGGCAAGGCTAGTATCGTCGATGCCGATTGATTTCAGCGCGTCGGCAATGGCCGAGGCAAAGCCACCACCTTCCGGTGGTTTCGGCGGCGGCGCGGCACGCGTCGCTTCGTTTGCGCTGCCTGAACTGCTGCTCAAACGATTCAGGAAGCTGAGCTGACTGGTATTGCTACTACTGAGTGCATTAATGGACATTGGATGCTCCTGCGAAGTTGGACACCGGTTTAGGGACGGGATTGTGGTACCAGAGGGTGTGGCGGCAAGGCTTGCGCGGCTAGCTTTTTACGCTGTTCTGGCGTCAGGATGGCCAGCAATTTTTGCTCCGTACGCACCCGTTGCAACAGCAGATTGGCCTGGGCATTGGCAACATCGCGAGTCAGGGCAAGGGCCTGGGCATCGTCGTACTGTTCGGCGCGCGCTAAGCTGCGTAAAGCGTCATGGGCCCGCGCTGCGGCTTTGCCCTGCTCATACAGGGTGGCAGCTTGTGCGTGCAGAATGGCAAATACTTTATCCTGCTGGGCAATACTCAGATCGAGCCCATGCAGGAAGGGAGGCATGAGGCCGAAGCCGGCTTCGCCTGGCGGTGGCAAGCCAGCACGCGCTACGTGCTCGGGGCCAGGCCCGCCGCGATGACCATGCGGACCACCCGGAAAATAGCCGGGCCGGCCTTGCTCCAGTAGTGGCCGTTCGCCATCGACTTCGATGGCATACGCCCCGCCATGTAGCGCAAGCAGCAGCACAGCCAGCAGCCCTGCCAGCAAAGGTTGAGGTAAGCAAGCACTGGTCGTTTTCATCGTTGCAATCCTAATCAGGTGGTAAGAGCCGCCATTGTCTGTCGCATGTTTGTAAAGCAACGTTAGGTGCAGGTAAATCGATGTAAAGCGGAGGCAGCAACAAGCCAAGTAAGATGCGCTGGGCAAGCCAGAAAACCGTAAAATTACCCTGTGGCAACAGCTTGTAAAAGCGGGTAAAAGGCCGCCGCCGCGCCCGCGCGGGCTGCTATCATCGGTCTATTCTTTTGGAAAGTTAGGTTGCAATGAAGAGCAAGGTTCTGCTGATCGACGACGATATCGAGCTGGTAAGCATGTTTCAGGAGTATCTGGAGCAGGAAGGCTTCGAGGTCAAAGCGGTGCATGATGGCGAAGCCGGTACCGCCGAGGCCCACACGGGTGCTTATGCGATTGCCGTACTCGACGTGATGATGCCGCGTATGAACGGACTGGAGACCCTGCGCCGGATCCGCACCAACAGCCAGTTGCCGATCCTGATGCTCACCGCGCGCGGCGATGATACCGACCGTATCGTCGGGCTGGAACTGGGGGCCGACGACTACGTCACCAAACCCTGCACGCCGCGTGAACTCACGGCGCGCATCCGCGCCATCCTGCGGCGCGCCCATAGCGCCCCACTCGATAACGGCATCCCCGCCACGCTGACAGTTGGCCAGCTGACCATGTGGCCCGAGCAGCGGCGTGCCGCCTGGGCCGGTGCCAAACTGGAACTGACCAGTACCGAATTCAATCTGCTTGAGGTGCTGGCCCGCAATGCCGGCCGCCCGGTCAGCAAGAACATCCTGTCGGAACAGGGGCTGGGACGGCCGCTGGCGCGCTTCGACCGCAATATCGACGTACATCTGAGCAGCCTGCGACACAAGCTCGGCACGATCGCCGATGGCCGGTCCTGCCTGCAAACGGTGTATCGCCTCGGTTACCAGTTGATCAAGGAATAAGCCGGTGGGTCGCCTGTTCTGGAAATTTTTCATCTGCATCCTGCTGGCGCAATTGACCGCGACCATCGGCATCGGTGGCGCAGTCTGGCTGCGCAGCCGAGCCCAGTCGGAAGGTGCGCCACGCATTGTCGATACCAGCCCGCCTGCCGAGATGGCGATCAGCGCAGCGGCCGCAACGCTGGAATTCGGCGGTACGGCAGCCTTGCGCCGTTTGCTGGAAAGTAGCGAGCGTCATGCCGTGTACGCCATCGATGCGCAAGACCACGAATTACTGGGCCGCCCGGTCGAGCCGGCCACCATCGCACAAGCCCGTCGCCTGCTCAGTCAACAGGAAAAAACCCGTGGTCTGCGCGAAGTCAGCGCCGCCGATGGCCAGCGCTACCTGCTGTACCTGCCCGCCCACGGCATCGACTTCGATCGTCCGCTCATGGCCGGGATCGGCAGCGCCCGGTTAGCGCTGAACGCTGGCGAAGGCGCGCACCGGCCGCACGGCGCCGGCCCCGAACTACCTAGCGGTGACAGCGGGCCGCGACTGCACGATATCCGTCGCGACGGCGCAGCTGCAACGGATAGCGGGCCGCTGCGCAGCCCGGATGCGCAAGGCGAGCGCAAAGGCCCGCACGGGTTCGGCGGCCCCGGCGAGCAGCGCGGGCCACGCTTCCAGCCACTCACGCCGTGGATACCGCTGGCCGCTGCCACACTGGCCAGCCTGCTGTTCTCGGTACTACTGGCGTGGTATTTCTCGCGACCGATACGCGCGCTGCGCCAGGCTTTTGATGCAGCGGCGGAAGGCGATCTGGCGCCCCGCTTCGGCAGCGGCACTGGCAGCGCCGAACTAAACGATCTGGGACGCGACTTCGACCGGATGACCGGGCGCCTGCGTGCCCTGATTGATGGCCAGACCCGGCTACTGCATGACGTTTCGCATGAATTGCGCTCGCCACTGGCACGTCTGCAGGCTGCCATCGGACTGGCGCACCAGCAACCGGAAAAAATGGCAGCATCGATGGAACGTATCGAACGCGAAAGCGTACGCATGGACAGACTGGTGGGGGAGCTGTTGACCCTGTCCCGCCTGGAAGCCGGCGCGATCCGTACCAGTCAGGAAGAAGTCGGCATGGCCGAATTGCTGGAACAGATTACCGATGACGCCGCCTTCGAAGCACGCAGCGTGAACCGCAGCGTCACGCTGGAAGGCAACACCGACGTCGTGGTGACCGGCCAGGCAGAACTGCTGGCGCGTGCGATCGAAAACGTGGTGCGCAACGCTATCAAACACAGTCCAGAGCAAGGCAAGGTGTTACTGCAGGCCGAGACTGTGCAGGACGGACGCTGGCTGATGCTGCGGGTAGTCGATCACGGACCCGGCGTAGCTGAGGCAGATCTGGAAACCATCTTCCAGCCCTTCTTCCGCTCCAGCAATGCCGGCGTCGAGGGCCACGGACTGGGACTGGCGATCGCCCGTCACGTGATCGAGGCGCATGGCGGAAAAATAAAAGCCACCAACCGGCCGGAAGGTGGCTTGTGTGTCGAGATGCTGTTACCGCTCAAGCACTAGGCCGTCTGCGGCACCCCACTCAGGCAGTGGTATCGATCACGCTACCTAGCGTGTCATACCGCTTAGCGCTACTGGTGCTATTGCCAGTGCTATCAGCATTCTGCGCTGTGCTGCTTTGCGAACTGCTTTGAGAACTAGTCTGATTGGCAGCCTGTAACGCAGCCTTTTGCGCAGCGGCAGCTTGCAGTGCGGCAATCTGGGCCTGAATCGCCTGCACCTGCACTTCCAACAGTTCAGCCTTCTTCTTGCCCGACTCCGAGGTGTCTTTATTAGCCTCGACCAGATCCTTCTGCAAACCCTGCAATTGCTTCTGTAACGCTGCAATCGCACTGCTGCTATCGGAACTGCCGCTGGCGCCACTTGCCGCCGAACTCGATCCCACTGCGCTAACCATCTTTACCTCCCAAAAACATTACCAATAATATTGTTATCGGCAACATTTACGCAGGAGCCAGCCTGCGTCATGTAAAGATGGGTAAAGCGCTTGAACTGCTTAGGCCTTCGGCAGGGTCACACCGTGCTGGCCCTGATATTTGCCGTTGCGGTCTTTGTACGACACGTCGCAGACTTCATCGCTTTCGAAGAACAGCACTTGCGCGCAACCTTCACCAGCATAGATCTTGGCGGGCAGCGGCGTGGTGTTGGAGAATTCGAGTGTGACGTAGCCTTCCCACTCGGGCTCGAACGGGGTGACATTGACGATGATGCCGCAACGCGCATAGGTCGATTTACCCAGGCAGACCGTCAGTACGCTGCGAGGAATACGGAAGTACTCCATGGTACGGGCCAGCGCGAACGAGTTCGGCGGAATGATGCAGACATCGCTTTTGACGTCGACGAAAGAGTTCGAGTCGAAGTTCTTTGGATCAACAATGGTACTGTTGATGTTGGTAAACACCTTGAATTCATCGGCGCAGCGGATATCGTAACCATACGAGGAGGTGCCGTAGGAAATGACCTTGCGGCCGTCTTCTACCCGTACCTGATCCGGGAAGAATGGTTCGATCATCCCGTGCTGCTCCGCCATCCGGCGTATCCATTTATCGCTTTTAATCGTCATCGCAAGGCATTCCTTAATTCAAGGGCGGCGCCAGAGCGCCGGATGCCCGAGATTTTACGCGAAAGCCCTGTCCTGAGACAGTTTTTTCCCCGTTTCCTCGAGCAAATTGGCGATCATTGCGCGGGTTTCCTGCGCTGCCAGCTGGGGCGACTCCATGGGGAACAGATGTCCTCCCGGAATGATGCGGAAATGCTGCCCCACCAGTGCCTGCGTGTGGGTATGGCCGGACTGGCTGGTTTCCCACGAATCGGTGCCGCCGATGAAGCCTATCGGGGTGGGGAACGGCCGTCGCACCAGCGCCGACAGGTGGTGTGGCAGACTGGCGTAGATGCTGGTTTCCACTTCGCGGGTAAAGCGTAGTTGCACCCCGTGCGGATGGGGCTTCAGGCCGCTAGCGATATAGTCGGCTAGCACCCCGGGCGCCCATGCCGCAAACAGATCCTTGCTGGCAAAGTGCTGGTATGCAGCCTGCGCATCGGGCCAGACATTGCGGCGACGTATGGAGAATTTGGCAGGCGGCACACGGAAGGCGTTGCCGCTCAGCTTGATCAGGCGCCAGAACAGTGCTCGCCACCCCGCCACCACCGGTGCATCCAGCATCACCACGCAGCGCACCAGATCGGGCCGGGCGCGCGCCACCATCAGACTGAGCATACCGCCCAGCGAATGGCCGACCAGAATCACCGGCTCCGAGTAGCGCGCAGTCAATTCGCTGATGTACTCATCGACCAGCTTGGGCCAGCCATCGCTGACGGGATAGTCGCTATGATGGCCATGCATATCGAGCGCCTGAATCTCGAAATTCTGTTCTAGTGCGGCAAAGTATTGCCGGTACACGCCAGCCGGATAGCTGTTGGCATGCGCAAAATGCAGCTTGGGCTTACTCACAAGCAGTCTCCCTGTCATCGTTATCGGTCGATTGTACTGGCAGTCCGCCAGTCGAACGTGGGGAAAAGGCTCTAATTTAGCGTCCGAACCAGTATCTTGCCTGCTGCTGGCGATAGGCGGAGACCTGCAGTTGCTCAGCAAAGTCGAGCGTCAGTGCGCCGTGCTGGTCGTTGCGCCAGCAGCTAATTTCCCGTTCGACATAGCGCTGCCAGACCAGCGGATGGGGATGGTGGTAGCGATTGCGGTAGCCCATCTGAAACACCGCATGTTGCGGGGCAACCGCTTGCAGAAATTCCTCAGTGGAGGAAGTCTTACTACCGTGATGCGGTACGAGTAAGACGTCGGCGCGTAACTGACTCCCGTAGCGTTGCACGAGCGCGCTCCTGCGCTGCCTCGATGTCGGCCGCCAGTAGCATACTGCCGCCATGCGCCGTGATTTTCAAGGTGCAGCCACGCGCATTCGGTTTCAGCGCGGGATCGGCATAACTGTCTGCCACTGGATGCAGAAACGCAAACCTGACGCCATCCCATTCCCATTGCTGTCCGGCGCTACAGGGCAGATGCCGTTTTGCTGCGCGTCGCAGCGGATGCGCGGCCGGTAGTGAGGACTGCAGCAAGGCCACTGGCACACCGTCCAGCACGGCCCGCGCACCGCCGGCATGGTCGGTGTCGCTATGGCTGACCACCAGCATATCGAGCCGGGGGATGCCGCGCGCCCGCAAATACGGCAGCAGGACGCGCGCGCCGGCATTGGCATCCAGCGCATAGGAAGGGCCGGTGTCGTAGAGTAACCGGTGCTGCGCGGTCTCGACCAGCAACGCCATGCCCTGCCCCACATCGAAGGCCGTCACCCTGAGTCCGCCAGCGGGCGGATGGGCCGGTTCGGCGGCCAGCAAGGGTATCCACCCTGCCAGCCCCAGCCAGCGAACCGGCCAGCCACGCGGCGCCAGCAACCACAGCGTCCCCCACAGCGCCCAACAAAATAGCGGCAATGACGGGATAGGCGCACGCCAGATAGCCCACGACCAGCCAGCGCACCACTCGAGCAACTGCGCCAGCCACGCCACCAGCGCATGCGCTGCCAGCAAAGGTCCGGCAGCCAGGGCAGACGGCAGCACACTGCCCAGCAGTGCCAGCGGCGTCACAATTAGGCTGATCAGTGGAATCGCTAGGGCATTCGCCAGCGGGCTGACCAGCGAAACCTGCCCGAAGAGTAGCAAGCTGAGCGGAACCATTCCCAGCGTCACGGCGTACTGGGCCCGACCAGCCGCCTTCAGCAGTGCGCGTACAGCCTGCCAGCGTCCGGCAAGTAGCCCCGGGCTACCCGCCCCAGCCGCGGCGCCGGCACCGCCCCCGGACGCGGACGGGACGGCGCTGGGTTCGCCATATTGCCGGTGGGCGCCGCCGGCATACAGCAGCACCCCGACCGCGCCAAATGAAAGCCAGAAGCCCGGCCAAAGTACTGCCCACGGATCAAGCACGACCACCACCAGCAGCGCGCAGGCCAGCACATGGCTGATGCTCGCCATCCGATTGCTCCAGAGCGCCACGGCCAGCACGCACAGCATATACAGGGTCCGCTGGGCTGGTACACCAAAGCCGGCCAGCAACACATAGCCAAAGGCCGCCACTAGCCCCGCCAGTGCGGCAACTTTCTGCGCGGGCATGAGCAGTGGTAACTGGGCCGAGCTGAAGCAGGAATGACGCCACAGAAATTGCACCAGCAGTGCACACAGGCCGGCGACCATTGTGATATGCAGCCCGGAGATCGAGATCAGGTGGCTGATGCCGGTACGCGTGTAGACCTGCCAGTCTGCCTGACTGTGCTTTTACATTTGAGTCGGTAGCCGAGACATTAAGTCGGTAACTGAGCCAGCTTTAACACCAAGTCGGTATCCACATCGCGAAATCAACGGTACCAAAGTCGGTAACTGGAACACCAACTCACTGATTTAAAAGACTAATCGCTTAGTGTGTAAATTCAAAAACAGCTTATCCTATTCGCCGCATGCGGCGACCACTAGACACAATCTCGACACAATCTTTCCATTGCATCAATGTCCTATCCGCTACCACTCTGCTTTTTACATTATCTCGGTAACTGTAAGATTGATTTACATTATGCTGGCTACCACCGTCGTTAAGTCGCGTCGCCGAGAGTTCGGCGTGGAGATAGCCCATCGGTACCAAACAGTATAGGTCAGGCAGTCAGACCCGTGGTGGTTTTAGCTTCTCAGAAGAGCTTCTGGGCGACAAATTTACTGGTCGTCTTTAGAGACGGGAGAAGCGCATGGTCAGCATAACCGCAGCCTGTAGAGATGCACCTTGAAGGAGCACCGATGGCCCGTGTTTTCAAAAAAGTCTTCGAGAAATGGCAGAGCGAGGCAGCAATGCCTGAGATGATTGCGGCATACGCCCAGGCATAAATGACGAAGCCACCTGAGGGCGGCTTTTGTTTAGCTGGCAGCCGCCTGATATGGATTTGGTCGGGTTACCGCTGCCATGAGCCCTGTCAGGAAGCAAGTCAGGAGGACGCCGATGGAGGAACCTGCCATCCGACTAGTTCAGCGGTTCTGCGCATCACCCACTTGGCCTCTGGCTCCGATACCCATCCGGTCGCAATCAGCCGAGGTAGGTACTGGTCGAGAATCTCAGTCTCTGACATGTGCGCCCGTTTTCCCGTTTTGGACTCAATCGACTTCACGGCGAGCTGCTGCGCAATGTCTTCGCAGTTGTCCCAACGCTCCAGCAGCTCTGGTGGCGAGCAACCGGGGCTGTAAAACCTGCCGCGGTAGCAATTCATCGAAAATTTTTCCTGGGCACCTGAAACTGAGCTTAGGTTTGGTGGACGCGGAAAATCTGAAGGCAGCGCTGCAAAGAGCGCCGCTTCCTTTTCCGTTTCATCTTGCTGCTCATCGCCGAGTTCAGTACTCATAGTGCCTTATGCTTCGATATTGACCTTCCTGCATCATACTCTAGCGTCGACTTCTCGGCTTGAAAGGAGACGATGAATATTCCTCAATGGTCATGCAGGGATAGCCGGTAGTTCACACACCTTCGAAATATGTCGTTTACTTTAGCGTCATTATGACGCATTATTAAACGACACAAAGGAGGTTCCAAATGACCGACGAACAAATTGAAGGCAACGATGACGACAGCCTTTTCAGCCTCACGCCCGAGGAGCGCACTGAACACTTCAAGAAACTGCTGGCGGAGCTTGATGAGCCCCCCACGAAACTTGCTCAGCGCTTGAATGGGCTCGGGGACTTCCGTTCGCCGGCGGCCATCACGAGAAGCATCCAACGAATGGCCGCCGGCGATACAGCCGTGGCGGGTGAGATGCTAGTCATCTTGAAATTGCTTGTGCACCAGCAGCGGCTGCGGGACCGGCAGCAGTCAAATGTCGAGTGGAAGAAGCAATCAAACAAGGTATGGTCCGCGACCATCGACGGGTTCCAAGTGACCCTCCACCCGAAAACTAAAGACCGGTGGCACATCCACTTGGTGTTTACAGAAACGGGCTACAGCCCCGCGTGGCAGCCCTGGCCAACAGGAATCGATGCAGCCAAGCGCAAAGCGTTGTTATGCGTAGCGGACGGACTGCTCGAAGTGCTTGACCTAGAGGCAAAGCGCCTCTAAAAGAGGTACTACTTTGTTGTTGTCAGCCGCGCGGCCGGACCTATAAGCTAGCCGCAGTTTTACAACTTTTGTACAAACAACAAGGCTCAAATGTCCCGTCTCTCGCGTTCCGCCCAATACGCCTACTTAACCCCTGTCCTGCTCGCATCTGATGAGCCAAAGGTCATCCTTACGTTCGATGAGCTTGACGCAATAGTTCCCGACGGACTTCCCTATTCGGCAAAGAACCATCAAGCCTGGTGGACGAATAACGAAAAGAGCCAGACGCATTCAAAAGTATGGCTCGATGCCGGTCGCCGTGCTCGCGTAGACTTTAAGAACCAGCGAACCTCGTTCACGCTTGACGCCTCCATCGACACCAGCGAGCTTGCCGCAGCTGTGGCCGAGGATGCTACGCCCCAAGACATCACGGAATACGTAGAAAGCAGCCTGAGCCTTGAACGCGACTTCGAAGACCAAATCGTCAGTCATCTTGACGTCCTGGAGCCCGGCCTGACGCTAGTGTCCCGCCAAGAGTCCAGCGACGTCGGTCGGCTCGACCTACTCGCACGCGACGCAGATGGCCGCACGGTCATCATCGAGTTGAAAGCAGGCGAAGCGAAGGACTCCTCCATCGGCCAAATCGCGCGCTACCTAGGCTGGTACGCCGAGAAAGAAGGCAAGCCGCCACGTGCTATCTTGGTCGCAAGCGGGTTCGCGGAACCGGTGCGGTGGGCGGCCAAGGCAATTCCTGGGTTGAAGCTGGTGACTTATAGGGTGCAGTTCGCATTCGAAGAAGCAACTGTTTAGAAAAATAAGGAAGGCATCTCGCCTCCCTCCTCCACTTTAACCGCCGAGAATAACCATCTCCACGTTCATAACCAAGATTACTACCGCCGGGTTTATTCCGAATTTCAATTCAAATTCCTGAATGGCCAAGAATTGGCCCGAAGTTTGGCGACAGAATTTTTTGGCCGCACGTCGCAAGGCGGACAGTGCATATACTTTGCCATGACGACACGGCGTGCAAGAATGCACGGAAATACTCATAACCGACGGCGACTTTCAACGAGAACAAGCAGCCAGCTCTCAGTGCTTCCGCCCCCCACCGGTGCCGAGGCCGCTTATGCCCAAAAGCCACCAGTAGAAACACGTTAAATTATTAAAAATTTTAAAAAAATTAACGGAGTTCTCCGTATTTATGAGCGTGAAGGCGGGCGTTCTTTGAAATATGATTTCCCACTTAGTTTTAAATTATCGGAAAAAAAGGAAATAGCCAAACACATTTTTTTCATATCTAGACTCTCCCCATGTGGAACTTCATCGTTCAAAAAATAGGACTCAAAATTTCTACTATGGTTTTGAAAAAAACGACTCATCTCGGAAAATTCGTTAATGCAATCACTGCTACTCTCGTTGCGAATTGAAAATCTATTGGGGTACAGTAGACAAAATGCATCGGCTAAGCTCCAACGATTTCCATGGACTTTTCCCTCATAAGGGCGAGCATGCCTATTATAAAGATTAGTCAACAGTATAAAATCGACTCTGTCATAGTCTTCCGGGCTACATTGGCTTCTATCTGTAAAAAAACCGTTAGGGCCGAACAGGTGATGTCGCCACTGATGCATATCCAATTCATCGTCACAACAAATAAGCAATATATTTACATCTTCCAATGGCGCATCTTTTACTTTCCCCTGCGTCGATATTAAAAAATCTTTTAATACATTATCTAAATTCTTTTCTTCTTTTATAGATAAGTTATTAGGGGCTAGTTTTTGTGAGATGTTATCAAGAATTGTACTTCGAATTTCACTTGTAGGCGCACGGTCAATAAAATGAATTTGAATTTGACCGTCTATAGATGTGGTAGTTCTCCCTTTGTAGCTTGAACATTTCACCTCCACATTAAAAATCCTGCCCTCCACTTCCAAAGAAAAATCAACATCTTTTTTTCCTGTAACCGCCTTCTCATAAGAAAAAATATATTTTTCGTTGCACATATAATTTGCGATTGCGGACAATTCGCAGGCATTCTGAATAAATTGAGCCTCATCAAATTTTAACATTTTCATCTGAAGCTTCTTCTCTATTAAATTTTTAAACTTCAACGGAGACAGCGCCCGGTATGCAAAACTCAAAACCTCATATAAATCATCCAGATAGTTATCGGGTAAGAACTCATTGCGCAAGTAATGGTCTTGCGCCGAAATTTCCATAACATCACGAAGAAAAATCTCTTTAGAAAAATCTTCTTTCTTCACACAATTACCCCCATTAAGTTACAGATAATAATTGCATTGTATTACAATAATAATTGCATTTATCAAAGTATGTAATATCTTTCCAAAACACAAGAGGCGCCGGTTGGCCTCCTCCCACTTCAGTTATAGAACTATCGTATTTAGCTCAATTTCATGTACAGTGCTACCATCTTCCGAAACTATAAAGGCCCGTACTGAGCTGTCGGCAATAGATACTTGCACTTGAGTCGACCGTGGCTGGGTACTAGCCAAATGAATCAATAACATTCCGGACCTGGTTCCTGATGTACGAAAATACAACTCACGCAATGTCTCCACACGATTACACACGTGATTCTTTTCGTCCAAATATGGCAATGATGTGAATATCATAACTCTATATTTGCAATGAATCATCAGTAATTTTAAGTAATCTTCTACGACATTTTTCATGACGCCGTATGCCGATGAGGCCCCACTGCCGCCCAGTTCTGACTCTGCTGCCAAATAAACACCAAATGACTGGTTTGCCATTTCAAATGTACGTTTTTCCAAAACTGCTTTTGGGTCAAAGTCAGTCACTAGAATGTCTGTTAAATACTCATTGCCTTTGGAATGACTGCACAATACACTGAAATCTTCAGAGAATATTTTCAAAAAGAAATCTTTGATGCAAATTGTAATTTCCCTTGTGGAGATTGGCCGATGTAAAAGCAGATGCTTTTTAAATCTATCAAATAAGTCGGTATAACTTAGAATTGTTTGCATTTGTGGTATTTTCGTTCGCTTGGTCTATTCAATCATCGATGGTCTGTTTTTGGCCGATTCTGGCCGGCAAGCAAACACCGCTAAAGGCGACGCGCTTAGAAATTTCCGGTCATCCTTACTCACGCCAATGACGCCACAACGGTAGGGAAATAAAAAGCTTCCCCGGTTAGCCAAATCCAATCCGTCATGATACATTGTGCGAATATTCAAACTGTATCAATCACCTATCACACTTGGAGCAACAATGGCCTCATATGCAGAGTATGTTGAACAAATCGCTAAATTGCAATCATTGGCTGAATCAGCCCGCAAAGACGAAGTCAACGGCGCGATTCAGAAAATCAAAGAGCTGATGCAGGCTCACGGAGTTACCGTGGAAGACCTATCTCCTGCGCGCAGTGCAAAGCCGGCAAAAGCCAAGGGCACCGTTGCAGCGCAATTCAAGAATCCGGAAACTGGCGAAACCTGGACTGGCCGCGGCCGCGCGCCCCGCTGGCTTGATGGCAAGGAAAAGGAACAGTTCCGTATCAAGAACTAAGCGGTGGCCTCTGACCTCTCCCGCCTCCAGAGCCCATCGGCGGTCCAAAGTGCGCTCGATGAGTTCTCCTCACTAGGCCGAACTAAATTCCTTGCCCGCTACGGATTTGGAAAGTCGCGCGATTTCCTAGTTCGAAATTCGGCAAACGGCGAGCTTTGCGATTCCAAGGCTATAGCCGGGGCCGCGTTCGGCTTCCAGTACCCAGAGGAAGGCCCACTGAAGCCAGCGGATTTTTCCGGGGGCGAGGCAACCGTGGTGCCCAAACTGCATAGCCTCGGATTCGACGTCGTCCGAATCGGCGAAGACTGGTCACAGCAAGAGGTGGACGCTACCGTCGCGGCCTACTTCGAAATGCTGCTCTTGGAAGCGAAGAAGGAGAAATTCAACAAGTCGGAACGTAACGCCGCCTTGCGTCAGGTACTCAAGGGGCGCAGCCAGGCCTCGGTCGAACTAAAACACCAGAACATCAGCGCTGTGCTGCACGGCATGGACCTGCCCTTCATCTCAGGCTACAAGCCGCGTGGGAACAGTCAACTCCTGCTTCGTAAGGCGGTGCAGAAATTCATTCTCGATAGAGGCGAATTGGTCCGGCATGTGGCCGACGCGCTTGAGGAAGTAAAGGTGCCAGCTGAGAAGCAGTTTCGCGCAGTGCTGGTGGACGCCCCTGCGATTGAGCTCGTCGTGCAATTCCAATCGAACGTTCCTCGCGTACGATTGCCACGCAAAATCGACTTCGCTGCAAGGGACGAAGCCAATCGCCAGCTCGGGCGCACCGGCGAGCAGTGGGTTCTCGGCTACGAGCAGCAGCGTTTGCAGGATATCGGCCGGGCAGAACTGTTTCAGAGGGTGGACTGGATATCAGACCGTCTTGGTGATGGCGCCGGCTATGACATCCTGTCCTACGATGCGACGGACCAACCGCGCTACATTGAGGTCAAGACGACGAACGGTGCCCATTCGTCTGCGTTCATCATCAGCCGCAACGAACTCGATTTTTCACAGGAGACCGGGGAAGCTTTTCACCTCTATCGCGTATTTCAATTTCGTGCGGCCCCAATGCTTTACATGCTGCACGGCGACGTTTCGAAGCAGCTGCACCTCGAACCGATTGATTACCGCGCATCATTTCGGAGGATTGCAGCATGACCACCGCCGCTTTGAGAAGCCCCAGTTTTGCCTGTCCCAACTGCCCGCATCTTAAACACTAGGGACGTCGGACGGCTAAACGAACTTTGCGACATGAACGAGCTCCCTGACACCGCTACCTCGGGCGTTTTCGATAGTTCATCGGAGCCAGGTCGATGAGCAGGGCTCGACGAATTTCAGCAAGGTCTGCCTCGCTATATTTTCGCTTAAGCAAATTTTCAACGAGCTCCTGCTGGCGCGGTTGGCCAAACGACAACCTATAAAGCGAGAGGATGCGTAGGACCTCATCCAAGCGCGTCAATTCGGCGCTGAATGGCATCGATGGCACAATGCGTTCGATTTTGGCGGAGCCGTCCGGAGCGTGCCAGAAGGGCACAAGGTCAGTCCTCCGGCCTTCCGATTTCGCACTACCGAACAATGCCTCCCAAACATCTGCCGGCCGACATTTGGCCATTCGATGCCCAAATGTCTCGGCAATCCGCTGGCGAACCACCAATGATTTGAAGCGATTGATGCGGCCTTCACGCTGCTCTAGGTCAATTGGATTAGGCGGTAAGCTCCAGTGCACGATACGGCGGCAGTACCAATGGAAGTCGAGTCCCTCCTGCCCGATAGATGTGGAGTTGAGCATGAACGGCCAGAAAGGCGAATTGAACGCAGCTCGCGCATTCGTGATTCGGCTGACACCAGCCTCATCCGTGCTCTTCTGATTGCCAAGAGGAACCGCGTAGTGGCAGTGGAATCGAACATCGTAACTCGTGTCCCTTTTCGGGGGAGGCAGTTGAGTTTGGGCCGTAACCGATACCGCCCCCGTATCGACAGCTACTTTAAACGCTTTCACCGAGTCAGCAAGCGTTCTGTGAATTGACTTCAAGAGATGCAAATACTCGTCGAATACGGCTTGAAGATTGCCCATAGCACTATACCGGGCAACTGCAATCCAGGGCTTATCGGTGCCACAAACGGCGCGTAGCACACGCTGAGACTCGATTCGGTTCATCTTGTCGAGGAATGACAACGCCGCATCAGTCGCACCGGCTAAGAGATTCTCAGCGTCGGCGCTCGCGCTATCGGCCCATGCTGCCCGCATACTTCGCGTCATACAGACACCCGCACCAGCTATTGAAAGGTCCACAAGATAGCGCTTGAGGTCAGAAGGCGGCTCGCCAAGTTCAAGCGCCTCTCTTTCGAGTAGGAGAAGCATGGATTGAACCTGAGATTGCCTCATATCAGAGCTTTCTGACACCCTTTTCATTGCACTTGCCCATTGTCGGACGTGCGACTTTCCGTCTGCGGTTAACCAATCGAGCAAGATAGGCGCCAAGACGTACCATGATTTCTTTTTTGAACCTTTGCCTTTGCCGAACATCGCGCACATTCGTTTGTAGTCGACCGAAAGCTCACTTTCAATCCTCCCCCTTAGCTCGTGTAGTTCATGCTCGCCCGCGAGTTGAACAGCGCTCAACCTCGCTGATGGATACACGAGACCCCATGCTGTAGAAAGCGACTTCGCATCAAATCGAAATGTCCGTGCATACTCATCACGGCTTTCAAAGTATGCTGGTCGCTTTCCGCGAGCAGGGAGCAGCCTGCGCTCGCACTCATAGGAGACATAACTACTCAGTGCCCTCGGCGCAAGCACAAGCGATGAAAACAGTAGGGTCTTGCTGAAGTTTGCCTGCCCTGCAAACGGCCCGTCCGCCTGGTAGTTCAGCATCGTCGGCGGAACCCATAGCAGGCGCTCAGCGCCTTCTGGCGCAGCGGCATCCAATACCTCCTTGAAGCGAGCGCTTGGCGCATCACGTGTCAGATTAATCTGATATCCACGAAACTTCTCAACTGGAATCCATGCATCGCTAGAGGACTTCAGAGCCGCCGCAACGCCAGGAATCCCTTTGTGCGCGCGAAGACTCTCGCGCAACTGGTAGCCACCGAGAAAAGACAAACACCATGGCGCTGCTTTATGCAACTTCATCACGTCAATACCTGCACTGCCGACGGAGGCCGCCTTTAGAGCCTCCGAAAGTCGGTCAAGCGCGATGTACTCATTGATTTCTGTTTGGCTTGGTACGCTCGACTGGGGCACACCGCTGCTAAAGATGCGCTCGATATCGGGCTCAATGCCTGCCCTCTCCGTTCGGCATATGTACGTCCGGAGAACTTTCTCAACCGCCGACTTCGCTTTGCTCTGCAGAGTATTTTCGGCCAATGGACTCTCAGGAAGCGACAGGATGTCTGTAAGCAAAGCCTCCCGGTTCATCTGGTAGCGCTTAACAATAGTCGGGTCCCCCCTGCACAAATATTCCAAGAGTTCAGAAAGCTCCTGTGCGTGCGCCGTCCCCTCGTCCTCCTCACCGATATGTGTCAACGCCTTGAATGGCGTTGCAGAAAGTAAAAGGGTCGCGTAGTTCGTGCCTTCATGCAGCACGCGCCGGGCAATGACTTGTTGCTCAGAAGCCTTTCCGTTCGAGCTTTCGGGGTCAGCGGAAACGTTAACCAGATTTCGAAACCGCTGAAATTCATCCAGGATAAAGAGGTCAGCCTTGAGATTCTGGGCGCATGCTTCGACGAACATCTCGCGAATTCGCCCACGCACCTGCCACTCGAGATGTGATTGATTTTTCTCCCCGTCTCCACCAAGTTCTGAAACACCCCGCAGCAAGCTACGCCAAGAATGCACGCTGAGTCCAAGTGCCTTCGCTGCCGCAAACGCTTTGGCATCGAGTTGAGGTGACTCGCCCAGCCGGTTACTAAATTCTGTTAAGGTCTCGGGTTCAAGCCCCTCTGACTTTTCGTAGTACTCTTCCGCTACTTGCCAGGAATGATGGACACCGTTGCGAAAAAACTCTCGGAGCTCGACGGTATCTTTAACGTATGCCGAGTTGGCTACCGCGCGCCAAATGATGTATCGTTCACGTGCATTTCCACCACCTTGAGTCAAAGAAAACGAAGTCGCAGGAGTTAGAGAACAAAGCTCTAGCAGCAACCCATCTTTTGGTGCCGGCTGCTTCAGGCCAAGTTCAGCAAGACGGCCAAAGCTTGGGGAGCTAACCCATTTGTCAGCCCCCTCTCCGTGAAACACTGCGAGCTTGTTTGCGTTCTCCTGCGCTAACGCGAGATTCGAACAAATGTAAACAACCCGGAACGGACGGCTCAACTTGCCTCGATTCAAATGATTCAGCAGAAGCTTTGCGATTACACCTCGCGCCACGAGAGTCTTACCTAGTCCGACTTCGTCTCCCACGAGAAGACGACCGTGCGGCCCAGCAGGACCAACAAGACGTAGACAGGCCTCTTCGACAGTCGCATTCTGAAAATCCGTTAGTTGCGCTAGCGAATCGGTAATATGGTCAATAGCGTCAAGGGTCACTTCTGAACCTCTGCATACATGGCAAAACCTTTAAAAAGTTCCTCAAGTCCGGGCGGTATCGGCACGTCTTCCTCTTCCAGTCGCTGGAATACCCTTAGCGCCCTGCCTAAACGGTCGGGCGCGCGCGCTGCCGCTCGTAAGAGCTGTTCGTACAACCCTCCTGCACCGCCGAGACCAAAAATATCAACGTCAGAACCACCGCCATCAGCACGGAACCACTTCGATTTGGATGCGCCAGCATCCAACAACAATGTTAGGTAATTGAGCAGCTTCTCACTGGAGTCAACCGTTTCTCGGAAAACGGCACGCTTGCGGGCGTCCATGAGGTCGGCACTGAATGACGCCTGAATTGCGAACGTCTTACTGAGCTTATCTACATCCGAAATTATTTCGATGGGCACGAAGGCGCTCACATCGGTCAATTTTAGTTTTTCCCACCGAAGCTTAGATGCAAGTTCCTTCCACGCTTGTCGACAGAGAAGTCCCACCTTCACCCGGTAACCAGCTGGAAGTTTCGGCAACGGCGAGGCGGTTAGCTCAACCGAATAATGACCCTCAACACCTTGCTCAGCGTGGATGCTCCAGCTTGCAGATGTAAGCGCGTAGACCGCTCGGCGGAAGTCCGGATTGGCGTCGGCCGAGGCACTCTTGCGGTCACTGAAGGCGTGCTTTTCAAAGACCCCTGTTTTCGCCCATTCGTCCAAAAGCTTTTGCGGGCCGACTTTAGAGTTCGAACCAACCAGGCGCATCATGAGCTCTCGATTGCGAGGTGGGACACCTTTTGAAGGCTGGCCAAAAGCGGCATTGGTCATGTTTGCAGAGCCGACGTGCCACACTGCGCCCTCGGCTGTTTTTGCCACTATTAGCTTGGCATGCAAATCCTGCTGCGCCGGCTGGTTTTGATGCAATCGTTCTTCGCCGTCCACAACTAATTCCGAAACGGACTTTACATCCCAGCCAACTAAGGCCACCTCACCAATAGCATCGAGCGTGTCAGCCCGGCTAATAAGGGTCTTCCTTCCTTTAGTTCTAGCCCCGAGCTCCCGCAGCAGACTCGACTCATCAGCGTCTACGAACGGTGAGACCACAAGCAGCTCATCGATTTCCCCCTTCAAATCGATGGGAGTCATAGCGGCATTTTTGGAAGTTGGCGCGAGACCAAGAAGAATTGAAAATTCGTTGAATGCCATGGGCTCATCCCATTTAACGGCATCAAGCGTCTCACACATACTTTCTATACTCTCGACATGTTTTTCTACATCTCCCAATGAGCGTAAGAAGTCCACCAATTTAGGGTCTGAGTTAGCACCCCGCTTCACCACTTGGCCATCGATAGCCACTGCAATATCCCAGCTCCGGTCAAACGTCAGGTTCCGAGAAAGAACCAATAGCCGGAGATGGACTGGCTTATTACTATCTTGAGGTGTGAAACGCAGCAACCAGATTTTTGGATGAAACGAAGCGAATGCGCCTTTCGGCCCTTCCAACGCAACTGATGGAACAAGTAATGGTTCCAGTAAGGTGAACAAGCGATTGAAATTCTTAGGAACCTTTACATTTCCGTCCTGGTAGAACACCAAAAGCCGCCCTTGTAGCTGGTCTAGCGACTCGAGTAGGGCCAGACGTTCACCAGAAATGTCGTCTTCAAGCGTTTCACTGAGATTCAACGCCAGAGACGCGGCCACAAGTGTCTCAAGGTCCAATGAGAAGGTTGTCGCGATTCCTAGATTTAGCTTGTAGCCAGCGGGAGCCTGTAGCAATTCGCCGTAGTCCAGACGGTCTGAAGTCACGCTAAGCATTTTGCCCCTCCATCACATCACGCAACATTCCGCGGGCGGTCGACCACCGATATTCAAGCTCCTTCATTCCGTACCAAGTAGATTTGCTACGCGGTAGTCGCACAAGCAAAGAGCGACCTGGCTTATTCTTCAACGCCTGCGCACGAACGATTCCCTCAAGCTTCTTTTTTGGTGCGCCTTTAGACATCGCCTCGTTCCAATCGTCGAGAAAAGCGACAGTGCGAGGATTGACGGTGACGCCTAAGGCGCGCGGCGCATCTAGCCATTCAACCAAAGCACCACTATGAAAAACCTTGGATTGAGCAACGCGCGCGCGCCAACTCGCGAAATACTCCACACACTGCTCAGCCAAATCATCATCCTCCAGTTCGTGAGCCAGAAGTCCATTGAAAATGATATGTGCTCCCTCGACTGCATCGCTAAACCGTTGAGCTCGGGCGATTCGTTCCTTGAAAACTGAACTCAGGCTCGCCTGTCCGGAAACCCAAACACTAAATGCTGCAAATCTCTTGTACTTTTCTGTTAAAGCTTTGGCAGCCAATTTTGTCGAGAGCAGCTGCGCGGCGACCGAGTGCTCCAATTCTTTCAGCGTGCTAAAACGTAGGGACAAGAACTCTGCCTCGGCCCTATTGAGGTTCAGTGTGACATCATCACGCCAAGTATTACGTGCGCCAGGTGGCCGTCGAACATTAGATTCAAAACGGTGCTCAGCATCATCACTACCTTCCTCTGCATCTACGGCACTGTGGTTCCCGACATCTTGTTTCCAATCCCGACAAAATTCGGCAAGCGAATTTTGTGAATTAATGATATTGAAAAGCCTCAGCCCGTTCCAATAAGTTGATGAAGGGCGACGAGCCACGCCGCCACTATCAACCATCGTGTGTCCGATAATTCCATCGAGCGGAAGACCGGCTACTTCATGATTTTCCTTAAGTTTACGAGCCAGCTCGTTTTCAGCCTCACGAAGATGGACCTCGATAGGCCGATTGCGGCGTTTCACTAACGGCAAACTCGCCCAATCAAGGAAAATGTGGGGAACGGCAAGGAAGTACCTAGCCCTTGTCTGAATGGTGGAGAAGCCAGGAAACAGGAGGTCTGAAAAGGCATCTCGAATCTGCCCTATCCCTAGCTCATCCAAAGTTCCTGGCTCCGTCAGCAGTGCTAGAACCTCTTGCACACGCGTGCGGTCATCTGAAGAAAAGTCTACCCAGCCGAGCCTCATCATTTAACCCCTATTTCCCCATTGACGATACAACGAGTGATAATTCTTTGTTAAAGAAAAAATCTAACTTGCAGTCCACATTCTACGGTGCAAGTAGCTTCAGAGGAACAAAACTAATAAATAAGTATTTTTGCAAATTGCGCCAAACGCGCTAAAACACCACCGCAATCGGCCAACTGGGTGGCACAAGAGCGTGTGGGGCGCAAAAGCGTTGGCCACGATGGGGAAGCGTGCCGAGGCCATTCAATACGCGAAGGACTGGAAGGGACTGAACGCGCCGCTGACGGCCATCGCGGCGCTCTGCGGGGGTGTTTTGCTGGAGTCTGGGTTTGCGGATGAGGCATACGCCCGCTATGCAATTGGCGCGATGTACGCTACAACCAACCTGGCCACGTTTAAGGCCATCGCCAAGAAATACCCAGGCAAGTCAAAGGAAACCATCTTGCGTGACCTGGTTGCGAGCCAGCTGGGTCAGGTTTGCCGCAGCCAAAGACGCTGGTTTCTTCGGGCTGGCCATTGAATTGGCGAATCGCAGCCCATCAGACTGCGGACGCTCATACGCGCCGCCTTGGGACTTTGCGGTCACGAGGCCAGAATTTGCGCTGGCCGCCGGAATGACCGCCCTGCGAGGCATCGCCCGATGGATGGGGTTACGACATCACGGGTATCGACGTGTTGGATGCTTATGCGGTCGTGTTGGCCCCGGCCGGCGCCGCGGGCGTGGATGAGGCTGTGGTCAAAGCAGATGTGCGGGCGGAGCGCGAACTTGCCCGCCGTAAGAAAGCGCAGGAGTGGGACGCTGCCAAGGCAAACAAAGATGCACTGCTGACGAATCTCGCCTCGTTCGAGAAAATGGCAAAGGACTTAGACCGCGCCCGGTCGGTTCGCCACTTTATGGATGAATTTTCTGCGAGCACAGCCGCGCCGGCGGAACTTGCGGGTAGCTTGGAGCTGATGGCATTGATGGCCGACTGGCTTGACCCACTGGTGACGGCACCGTGGCCCGAGGTCGATGGCGTCGCAGACAAGAACCCGTACGGGGGTCTTTGGTAACTACTCATTTGTTCCCAAGGCGGCGACCGTAGAGTGCTCTGGCTCGTTTAAAAAACGAGGCTACGTACAAAAATGACTCTATGTCAGGTGGCCCGAACACTAAGGAACTTCCGTCCTAACGCTGCCGCAGCGCTTTTCCACTGCTACACAACACGACATAAAGCCCTTTTTCGAATCAAGAGTTGATTTTCCTACTTTACGCACGTGTTCAAGAAGTGCATCAACAACACACTTTACTCTCCCAAACCTAAATTTTGTTGCTTTTTTTTAATTATAAAGATAGCATTAAATATTGAGAAAAAATGTTGCTAAAAAAATTAAAAAGGGGTTCTATGAAACACTTCTCACGAATATTCTTATTTGCATTAGCTTTGGCTATTTCGGGTTGTTCAACTAATAAATTGATTGCTCCCCAGTCCTTGTTCGGTGCACCGTCTGATGCGTCGAGTGCGGCGGGGTTTGCGGACACTTCAGGTAATGTCAATTGCGCATCCGTCCCACTCACTGCGGACTCCTCGATTCCTTCCGAGTTCATGCAGTTTGGAATACTGAGCTATTGTTACTATAAAACGTCGGACCCTGCCACGACAAGCGGCCAATCGAACCAAATCAAATTCATTGATAAGGGAATTTCCTTGGCCGACCAATCTTGTGATGTTTTCTTTAGCCAGATGGAGGCTCAACGGTTAGGTGTAAGCTACGCCCAATCAAATACCAATATTGCAGGCTCTGCCATACTAGCGGCATTGTCTATTTCCACCGACAGGACCCGGGCAATATTTAACATGGCAACCTTGCTTACGGCCTCAAACGCATTCTTCGAAAGCTACAAATCAAATTATATTTTGACGCCTCAGCTTCAAAAATTGCACGACAAAATTCAAGTTGGGTTGAAAAATCCACTGGCAGCTCAGATGAAGGTAAAAAGTGAAAACCACGGTTATCGAACCTTCGACGACGCTAAACGGGACCTGCTACAATACGACCGTCTATGTTCTCACGCAGTTCTTCAAGACATCGTAACCGATAGCGTTGCGAAATCCGAGTTGTCTCTGTTTGAGCCCGTAGCTGTGCCGGCTTTGGATAAGCCCTCCAAAGAGGCACTAGCTTTAATAGACAGGATTTATCAAATCGCCACTAAGAACGGTGCAGGTCAGTTTGGGCCGGTAGAATTTGAGAAGCTCTACGCTGTGGTAAAGGTCGATGATGAGGCGGAAAGACAAGCTTCAGCAAAAGCGCTGAAAGCGCTCGACGCCAAGCTAGCGCCTTTTATCGATAATCTTAAACTGGAAACCGGGTCGGACAATGAGATTGCGTCTACTCGAGTTTTGTTTTTAAAAGCGGCGACCCTTTTAAAATTGGATAATTCGAGGGACGTACTTGCTGCCAGCAAAACGATAGCAGAACAAGTTCTCGCCGAAAAGGACAAACCTGCGGTCCCTGCTGCGACTCCAGGCCCGGCTCCAATGACCATGTCTCCGGCATTAGTCCTGTATAACAACGCCGTGTCTGAGCGGAAAAAGGCCCTCAGTGATTTGGCAAAGTCCCCTGCGCCTACCGAGGTGAGTCCTGCCGCCCCTATCTCATTTGGCTATAAAGTGAAGGGGGCTGTAAACTAGAGATATTTTTTGTCTCCGGAAGCTCAAAGAAAAAAATCTTGGTTGCTACCGGGCTTTTTGTTCTATGGTTTAAAGGCCTCGCCGGTCAACAAAAACAGAGTACATGGCCTTCTGTCCGTTTGCTTTTTCAAGTAAAGGCCAACGGTTAAAGGCATATTTCAGAAACTCGAACGAAGCCTTAGACGCTACTTGTTCGGCAATCTCAAATTGAGTGACATTACCCAGCTTTTCTACAATTTTTGAACCTTGGTTTGTTTTCGGCGTATCTTTTGCCATTTTGGCATGGGACGGAGTATCATTGGGACAAAGCTGTGGCTTACCCCAGGAAACATAACCCGAAACTAGACCGTTGGCCCTCAGATTACTGACTGCCTCCTTCCCGCTATCCAACCACACCGGGACAACTTTAATATCCTCCACGGCTTTCATGCTCGAAAGTTGCAATTCAACGTAATTGCTATGTGCATAAAAATCCTGAATGCCGTGTAAAGCTTGTCCAATATGGAAAAAAGCCTGAATAACGGCTTTGTTCGCCCTCAGATAACTACCATTATTGAGCGCTTCATTCCCCTGCTTCACTGCATTGTCAATATTGGATAACTGAGTCTCAATATAGCTAATAGCCCCTTCAAAATCACAATTATCAAAGTGAACCTCCGACTTAAATTGGTTCACAATATCCTGATTGTACAGCGCCATGTGCATTTCTTTTTGATAGGACTTATTAAGCATGTCATTCATAATAAGCTTATGCTTTGGAATGCTAAAATCCGATAAACAATTAATGCAGACAGTAACCACGTCACTATCCGCCAGTGAAGGTATACTTTTAGGAGGTTTGGGGGGTTTCTCGCCATCCGCTGCTGTGACAACATTCCCACAGAATGCTATTTGGATTGCTAGGACAATAATCAGTTTTCGCATAGGTAGGCCTTGTACTTTTAATAATTTAATTAGTGTACGACAAGAGCGCCAGTTGCGGCAAGAAATTACTGTGTAGGGCAAACCCGGTTCTCCGTGAGCGTTCCTTTACTTGGGATGGCGCGCAAATGCGATTCATGGGCATTGCTAACCAATGTGACCGTTCTAGCACCTACGCTAGTCCACTGGATTGGCCTCCGTCGGTCTGCAGAGCTTCGATGAAGATTTGCCGGCCACTCTTGCCTTTGTACTTGCGCATGGGTGTGTGCCACCAACGAGTGGCCGGGTGCGGGGTAAACGCGAAGCGGACATGCTGGTTCCGGTGAATGGACTCCCTTGCGGCGCTCCATGCCAGGACGCTTGAGAAAATCACAATTTCCGGGCTAAGAACTTCCAGTACTGAGTTCAACACCGCTGCACTATGGTTCCTGTCTAGTTTTGAGACCACGATAGATTTTCGTGAGACCTGTGCGGGGCGCTGAAAGTAGTTCATGAAGGCCATACTGTGAAAGGGTGAGCCCAACTTCGATGCGCCAACTCCGGCCTCAGTGGCGGCCGCCTCGATGTTGCGATAAATGGTCTTCGACTTCTCCCTCCACCCGTTTTCGAGGCCGTTGGCGATAATTTCGCGCGTGATTGTCCAAGCCCGGTCGCTCCTTCCTTGGATATTAATTCCGGCATACCACGCAGCAGCGTCGTGGTGATAATCGCTCTCAGGTTTCAAATAGTGACTCTCACCTAGCACCAGAATCCGGGGGCCTGGGCTGTGAAAGGCCTGGCCGACCCAAGGGTATAACTCTGGGTACAGTTGAAAATGACCAATACTAGAAAATGGTTCGTCGAACCTTGTGCTCCAGGTCTTTGTGGTCATCAGAATCCGAATAAGGGGTATCGTTTAACAGAATGTGCAAACCCGATGCCGACGGTCACTTCTTCCCAATACTTTTGTACGCACCAAGCGCCGCGCCAACAGTCGCGCCGGTGACGGTGCTAACTATCGGAATCGGAATCACCGAGGCCAAGACATCGCCGACCACTGCGCCGGCAGCAGCGTCTTGGACGAGCTTTGACTGCAGAGCGTTCTTGCCCAGTTGACCAAGCTCCGAGGCTGCGGCGCCAGCAACCGCCTTGACCTTGGCGGCAGCAATTTTTGCATCTTCGAAATCGACTTTACCGTCGCCGTTTAAATCGCCGACCAGCACGCCAAGTGCACCAAGTGCGTTGCCGGCGGAGTCGGCGGCGACGCCTAGCGCTGTACTGGCAGATTTCGCGCCAGCCGATGCCGACGCTCCGATGGCGCCAGCGCCTTGTTTGGCCACAGCGAAAGACTTCGATGCATTTACCGAAACGGCATTTCCTGCTTTAGATGCGAAGCTCGACGTGGCCTGAGCGGCATCCCCCCATGACCTTTCCGGCCGATTTTCCGATTTCAAGCGCCGAGTGTCCGGCTTTTCCAGCTGAGTGTTTAGCTGCGATAAGTGAAGCCTCCACCGCCGTGGATGCGGCGTCAGCAGTAGTGGCAACGACATCGCCCACGTTTTTCACGAGCCTGGAGAGTGTGCTTTTCATAAATTCCAATTTTGGTGATAATGAGGCATGTTTGATGGTTTGCTATCGCCAGTCTAACCACCGAACGCATAAATGTCCATTATGCAATTCTTGTGATAACTTGGAATGCAATACCGACACGAGAGGGAAAGCGGTGACTTGGAAGACTACATCCTTCAAGCGACAAAAACTCTTCGACGAGGTCTGGGAAACGCCAGTTACCAAGCTGGCCAAGGCCTATGGCCTATCCGATGTGGGCCTTCGGAAAATATGCGTTGCGCTAGACGTGCCCCTGCCACCAAGAGGGCATTGGGCAAGGCTCGCTGCCGGCAAGACCATTCCAAAGCCAGCGCTACATAAAACTACCCGCACGACGACGTACGAGCGGGTGGTGAATGTAATCGAGATTGACCAGGTGCTGGAAGACCGCGTCTCGAAGGCTCGAGATTCCACACCTAATGCGGAAAACTCGAAGACGCCGGACTACTCTCCTCCCCTCGACTCGACAG
Organism: Oxalobacteraceae bacterium; assembly: GCA_027490725.1. Classification (GTDB taxonomy): domain Bacteria; phylum Pseudomonadota; class Gammaproteobacteria; order Burkholderiales; family Burkholderiaceae_D; genus Rugamonas. Next base: position 96,100 of record JAIXXN010000068.1, on the reverse strand, counting down.
CGTTCTCCCAGCAAGCGAAGCTGGTCATGCGTGCCATGAAGAGCGTAAAGCTTGAGGAAGGCACCTTCAGCTCGTTGGGCGTGACCTGGGCCGATATTTCGGTCTCTCCAGACTTGAAGGAACGTGCGCTTCTCCTGGTCGATAGATTCGCTCATGAGCTTAATGTCCTAGGCGCAAAATTTGAGAACGCCTACCCGCCCTTACCTACGCTCCGCCGCGGAATGCGCCGCGAAGCCGGCAGTAATCGGAACTGTTTTACGTTGCATGGGCAACGCTACTTCGTCCGCATCCAAGAACGAATCACGCAAGAGCTGATGCCGCCAACGCCGCCAAAGCCACTGCGCGCCGGGGCGCGCCAGCCAGCTTGGGAATATCGTCCGCCAGAGTACCGCCACATCCCGACTGGGAAGTTATATGCCTCAATTGTTGACGCTACGACGTACTATGAAAGCTATAAGGTCGAAGACTCACCGCGCGGGGTAATCGAAGTCAAGGTGCGAAAGGCAGTTCGCTGGGTCGCGAATGATGCCATTCGTCGGAACGTCGAAAAAGAGGTGCGTGCAGAGCGCGAACTTGCTCGCCGCAAGAAAGCACAGGAGTGGGACACCGCCAAGGCAAACAAGGATGCACTGATGGCGAAGCTCACCGCGTTTGAAAAAATGGCAAAAGGCCTGGACCGTGCTCGGTCACTCCGGCGTTTTATGGAAGAGATTGCGGCGAGCAAAGCGGCGCCGGCGGAACTCGTGGACAGCTTAGCGCTTATGGCGGTTATGGCCGACTGGCTTGACCCGTTGGTGAAGGCGTCATGGCCAGACGTCGATGGCGTCGGGGACCAGAATCCGTATGGAAGCCTTTGGTAACATGTCTGCGGCGGGGTTGACGACTCGTGACACGCGCAACGGTCAAATCCTTTTGGCGCGCCAGCACCGCCGGTCGCGCCCCTGTTGGGCTAGCTCCTGTTCCAGCGTGGCGTCGACTCACATGAGCGAATGCTCAAGAGTTTGATGCCAGCACCTGAACAGCAATTTCGATGCTCACGCCGTTTTCCGCAAGGAATGCTGCTGCGTAGAAATGCCCGTGGGTGTCCGCAAGTTCTCTCGCGACCAAACACAATTGATACGTTCGTATGCTCATGTGCTAACAGTATCAAATTGGCGCACGACTGTTTGGCGATACGCCAACAATTGTGTCTACTGAGTATGGATGCCGCATATCACAAGCTCAGGGGCAAAAAGGGAGTTCCAATGTTGCACTGGAGCAGCGACGCCACACCGCCAATTGTCCATGGCACGCGGCCAACTGAGTGCGACGACACCCCTCCCTTGAACAGCTGCTGTTCCCGCCCAGCGAACTATGGTCGGTTCAGCGGCCGGCGTCGGTCTGGGCAGCGCTGCGTGGGCAAAGTGGTGCATCAGGACCTCGCCTTTTTTTGCCACAAGAGTCCGGCCGCACTCCGGACAGCAGCAGCCGCAAGCCAAGCCGCGCGCAACATCATCTATGTGGAAGAGTAGACCGTCCACTACGCCATAAAGACTCTCGGTCCCGTTCACGCGGACGACGAAACGGCCGAGTCAAACGCTTCTATTTCCATCCAGTCGAATCCCTCGACATCCTTCACGGTCCACGCGAACTTAGCTGTCTCGAACAGGATAATAGTGGCGTGGTGAAAGCGAATAAAAAATTCACCTAGCGTTAGGTCATCAACGTTTGATTGTGCGCGACGATGTGACGCGTGAGCGGTACGATTTCGAACCAACCGGAAATGCTTTCCAAAGTCGTCGTCGACTTCCTTGAGCAGCCTAATCGCCACGTCCCAGCCAGCTGGCTTCAAATATTCCATCGCGTTACGTCGATTCTTGATAGCCTTTTGTGCCTCAAGCGTGAGCAGTTCGTCAAGAACGTCAAAGCGCATCGAATTGGTGCTCAAGGCATCCCGCTTCGCCGCGGCAACCCAAAATTCATACAGGTGATGTATGAATTGGCTGTAGGCGTCGTGACGTCTAATTTTCCATGCCTTCGACCTGCGCGTAGCATCATCAGCGAACGCCAACATCTTGAACTCAGAAATACGTTCACTACATATGAAGAGCTCATGGACCATCGTCGCATTTAGGGCTTCATCAACTGCATCGTTCAATTGAAAATTCATCAGTCACACGGCCTTCAGCAATGGGCACTTTCTAGCCAAGAACCTAACCACAAAGCACTCTGTATTCATTCGAATTACGGCCTATTTTCCCGCAACACGTCACTGAGCCACGCAGCGAATTCAGGGTCATCGCCAGTCGTCAAGGGCGCTATAGCGATTACTGATACGTCACAAATGCGCGGGTCCTCGCTATTTGCACAGCAACCCTCAATCAATGGCAAATCCCAAGCGCCGTGACTTGAAACGTCGAAGGCGGCCAAGGCCTCGTCAACTTTTAGGTACTTGCCATCAAGCGAGCGCAAACAGGCGCAATTTTTTCTGGCTACCACTTTGACTTCATCACAGCCGGCAGCCTTTGCTCGCCGGAGGTCCTCATAGTTGCGCCGAAGGACACGGCAGGTTTCTAATACGACAGGATGGAATTGCCACAAGGCGTCCTTTGCATCGCTGGCAGCGGACTTGGTTTCCCAATCAGTTGCGGAGAACGGTTCAGATGCCAACCATAGATTTTTGACCGTTTCGGCATTTAGTATTGAAGTCCTCGGGGCAAATGGGAAGCGGCACAACGCCGGCAGAATCACCCCAGTAAATTCTTCCAGCCGCAACCCATACGGTGAAGTTAGTATGCGTTGTCGGACTTCGTGCTCTTCATTTTGGACCTGCCAGAACGGCTTGCTCTTGGCATTGCCTTCGTCGGAAAATCTTTCCTGGGAACTACGATGTTTTGGTTCCCGCGCCAGCTCAGGAACGACGTCCTGGGATTCGGAGCGAACTCCGAATGCGCGAGCGATGAGCGTTCGCATAGATTTGAACATATCGCCCATTCAAAAAAACAAGTTCTTAAGCCAAGCAAGAAGGCCTTGCTTCCGGGGTGTAAGAGCATGATTCTGTGAGGAATTGGAAGGGCGACCATGAGAAGAAGCGCCAGAACCCGGCCGTGCCGACGGCGACGAGCTGGTACCAGGTTGGTTGGGCAAACTCACCGGAGTGGACTGCTGCTGACGCAACTTCTGAAGGGCCAGCTGATTTGGGGTGAGTACTGGAGGTGGCACCGCTGGGACAGGCGCTTGCCCTTGTAGTCGTTGACCTCCGCCCATTCCGTTTGCCGCCGCTGAACCCGAATTTTTGAGCGCCGCCAGTGCCGCAGCGTTCGAGGACAATGACTGGCCCCTCATTTGCTGCGACGAACCTGGCGTCAACCGATACCTAGCTTCTTGCTCAGTAAGCTTGGAGATGTGACTTACCAGCGGCGCAGTTATTGTAATGTGGTCATAGCCCAGCTTTTTGTTCGAATAGACGGGCTCGACAAGTCCACGAATCGTCACCCACTGGCCCACCCATTCCTCTGATGGCAGGTCTTTCACTCCCTTCAGGGCCGTACTCCAAAGAGCGATTTTTACCGCTTTGCCTTTCCAGTGCGCGAAATTGATAAAGACATATGGACGCCCGTGCCGAGTTCGGTCTACTTTCACTTCAATCACTTTACCGACCAGCTCCACCATCGCACCGATGTTCGCGATGAAGGCATCATAGGCCGCTGCATTCAAGACGGGATACTGACTGATATATCCCGCCCTCTGGACCACGCCGACGGCAATTTCGCGTATCACCAGTGTCGGAATGTTCAGGCCATTGAAGAAATCGGCAAGGGATGGAATTGCAGCAAACTCCGCGGCACAAATCGCCATCACGCTCTTTGCGTCGCGTTCCAAACCGGGAAGTTTTGCTATCTCTTGAAAGACCATAGATTGGCCCGGCGCCGCAAAATCGTTTGCGCGGAACAAGATGACACCTGCTCCGCTTTGAGAAACATTCCACAAGGATGGTCGTAAGCATATTGCCCTCAGTGCGAGGTTCAGCGAAATGAACGAGAATCGGTCGATTCGAGGTCCGAAATTTGCCATGCTTCGCTTAGGGTGCTGATAGTCGCGGTGCCCTAGTTCTGAGCCTCCCAAGGCCGCAACTTCTGGAACGTACATGCCGTCGTAGTCGATGAGCTGAACTTTGCGTCCACCATCGGCTACCATCAGGTTACCTTCCTGGATGTCTCCGTGCGCGATTCCGACCGATTCCAAATACTTTGAGAGCTCGGTCAGCGACGCAATTAGGTTCGTTAGCTTTGCCTTGTCTTGAAAATAGGTTTCGACGAATTCTCCGAGCGTTTCACCCTCGGCCCACGCCATTTTCACGAGCGGATAGTAGCCCTTATCAATCTGGGCACCGCGCGGTTGGAAGTCGAAGTCGACGAAGTACTTCGAGGATAGGCCCTTCACCTTGGTCGATATCGCCGCGTAGCGTCGCTCGATACCTGGTGCCTCTCTATGGAAGCAACGCACAGCGAACTTCCTGCCTCCCGATTCCAAAGCATACGTCAGTGCAAACCCACCCGACGCCACCAACGGCAGACCTAGCCCGGACGACCGAATCTTCCCACTTTTTAGCTGGGCGTCGGCGAAGACATATTGCGGATTTTGCAGCGCTCGCTGGTACTGTTCAATGCTCGGGTAGGCCATTGTGAGGTCACCCCTTTTCAACTATGAGCCGAAGCACCGTGGAATCATCGAGACGTATACCTCGCGTTCCTCTCAGCTCCTCAACTAGCGTCGTGAAATCCGCCTCCGACTTGGCAGCATCGAGCATTCCTGGAGTGTTTTTGTCGTCAGTGAGATTTGAAAGAACCCAGTGGCCGACTGCATCAGTGACCGCATAAATTACGTCACCTGGCTCGACTGCCCATGTCCGACTTGCCTGGAGAAAGAACTCCGAACTCGCCCACAGAGAGTTGGCGTGCCCCTTCGTTGACAGCAATGTCGGCCGCGCGTCAAATTGCTCCGCCCGGTCGAACGGGAACGATGCCAATACAATGCCAGCTCGAACATGGAGCGCCAAGCTATCGCCAATACAAAGCACCTCAAGGTCGGTCTCGTTATGCCCAATCGCGAGGCCCAGCAATGTGGCGAAACTTCCTCGGTCAAACGCACGCTGCGCCGACCAAGTGAGCTCCTCGAACTTAAACGCGCTTGAGTATGTCTGAAGTGCTTCACCAACCCAATCTGGCGTCATTGCATGGTCGCGGGCATACCGGTTCACGAGCAAATTTGCCCACGTCTTCGAATCGAACGATTCCGATGCGCCGTCAGACAGCGCGATGCACGTGAGCTCCTCGTTGTGAGCCCACGCGTCCTCGTTAAGTGTGGGGCACGTTATGTCTTTTGAAACTGAGGCCGCCAGGTCAACACGAAAACGCACCGGTTAGCGGAGCTGGGAAGCTCGAGTACCGATGTCGAAGAAGTCAACGATTTCTGCGGCTTCCGCATTAAAGATATAGCCGCGGGACTCATGCGATACCGTCAGGCCCTTCTCTTGTACGGCCTTTACAAGGTGCTCTGGCAGTTGGCTAGACATGCGGAAAAGCAGTTTGGCATATTGGTCTGGAAGACTGTGTTCGCCTGCTGGGAACGAAACAGGCTGACCGGCCTGAGCGCTAACATGCAGGTTCAGCAGCAACACGCTGCCGTCGCCAGTTGAGAACTGTCGCAGAGTCTCAGCCAGTTCCTCTGGGTCGCCGTCGGACGACTCGCCGTCGGTCACGTGCAACACCGTCGGCGGATAACTTTCAGGATGCGTATCACACCAGGCGGCCAGTTCTTCCCCTGCACGGCGAATCGCCTCACGCATTGGCGTTCCGCCAGTTGCCTTCGGCTCGAACCATACTGGGAACTTGATGGACTGCTCCACCAAGCCACCGGCGCCGTCATCGACACGGCGCTTTCGGTCTTCAATACGAAGAGGATTTGCCTCAAGTGCCGATATTGGATTCAACACTTGCCCGCTAAGTCCGCCCGCCAAGCCATTGTTGACTCCGTCGCCGCCGTATCCAATGACTCCAATCTCGAAGTAGTCCCGAACACCATCTGCTTTTGTACAGCGCGTAACCAGGTCCACGAAGGTACGGTTCAGAACATCGGACACGAATTGAGCTTTGGTCTTCTCAGAACCAGCCATACGGTCCCCCATCGACCCAGACTGGTCAACCAGGAATAAGAACGCTGCCGGGGTACTGCGTTGGATTGGCGCCTGATATGCCATGTGTGAACTCCATAGTAGTTTGAAATGCTTCGGCCCATTTTAAGGGAAGTTGCACGGGAAATGGGGGCATTCTTAGCTCAAGAAGCTGCAGATGTCGCCGTCTAATGCGCAACGCAAGGAATTACCTTTAGAACTAACAAGGTCACGTGAGTTTTGGTGATAATTCATGAGCGGTCATGCATGTGTAAAAGCTCAGGCCGAGATGCAGCTGCACGGCCGAGCGCGGCCAACGGCGACGACCGCATTTCTCAATTCGCCCCCGTCATCGACCCAAACACGAAAACCATTCGGATGCGGCTGAGTTCCAACGATGACGAACACGATTCCGTGTACTTGTTGACTTGCTGCGGCTGCGTAGTTCCGGGCAAGCTGTTTGTCGTCTTTCGATGGTTTAGGATGCGGTTCCGGGTGGGTATGCCACAGTCCAATGCAACGCAGCCCTTGAGAAAATAGCTGCTGCCTTTCTTCGTAAGCCCTCTTGGGTCGAATTGGACGCGAGACCAACTTGCGGCTTTTGGCGGCAACCTCGTAACGTGTTCGACCAGAACAGTCGGCGTGGTTTGAATCGCGGGTGTATAGGCGCATGGTGAAGGTACTTCCAAGACCGATACCGACACTTCGACATTGAACTGTGCCTCCATGAAGCTCGACCAAGCTTTTAACCAAAGCTAAGCCCAATCCAAGGCCGCCGGACGAACGGTCCGACGTCACTTCAGCTTGAGAAAATAGCTCAAACGCGTGGCGAACCAAGCCACTATCCATGCCAATGCCGTCGTCGATAATCTCGACCGTGACGGAAGAATCATCCGCTCTCGTGCGCACAACGATATTGCCACCTTCCTGCGTGTACTTAGCAGCGTTGTTCACAAGATTCGCAATGACCTATAGGCTACGTTCACAGCAAGGATGGTCGCTCCAGGCGTTGCCGACAATATGCAATTGCCTGCAGGACCGCAGTTGAAGATGGACTCAAATGGAAATGAAGACGGCATCGAAAGTCATCAAGGTGGGAATGCAAGGATTATATGACCGGCGCATGGAAACCAGAGAACGACTGGACCAGACGGCGTGGCTCCATCACCCAGGACATCATCGAATCAAGCCGCCGCAAAAATCGATTCTACAACGGAGAGGGCCGGCAAATCAGATTTCCCTCAAAGAAATTATCACCAATTGTCACAAATTTAGGTTCCTTAAAAGCCGGAGTTATTAAAGCGAACTAGAAGGCAAAAGCAACGAACGTATTTACAAAACAACTTCTGCCCACTCTTCCATTAAGGTATCATCGAGTAGCCTCATACCAACAATCAAAAACTAAATATCGAGACGTCTTTAAGACGCGTGCGTATGTCCAGACAGGGGAAGTAGCTTGGGAAAGCGTCGTAAGGGAAGTTCCAACATCGGCATCACTATCGTAATCATCATGGCGGGACTAGCCGTCATGGCACAACTCGTCATCGACCATTGGCCATTCTTTGTCGCAGCCATCATCGCGTGCCTGATATACAGATACTACCGCCGTCCGCAAAAAGCCCAGGAAAGCCACAGCGCGCCTCCTCCAGCGATGCAAACTTCATCGCACATTAGGCAAGCTAACGAGCGCGAAATACCCCGACAAGCAAAAATTGCGAGGGCACCTATTCAACCTCAGCCTCCGATGAGAACGAGTACGACCTCCCCACATGTCGAGGACGACGAACTGAGGACGTTTGGGGCTGCTAACGTACCCACAAGCGAAAGCGATTACAAAATACCTTCAGCACCTGGTGAATTCAAGACTGCGAGATGGTTAAACAAATCTGAGTCCATCACCGTCGCCGGCATCGAAATCCGCGGCGGGCGAATCTATGTTGGACCATCACTAACAGCGGCAAATGGCGGGACAGAACCCTCGCTGATTGACCCACGAAAGCCCGTTGCGAAAAACGGTAACTACACCGAACGGCAGACCAATTATTGGCCGAACTATTCAGAAATTTCACCCCAAGCTCGTCGTGCATATCTACTCTGGCTAGCTGATGGCAGAAGCGCGCCAGACGCCGATATCGGCTATGTCTTCCTGTATTTCTATGGACTTGAGCGACGGATAATTTTAGATATTATTGGAGAGAAGCGGACCCAGGACGAACTCCCGGAAATAGCCCGCGAGCTGAAACGTCTTTACGCGACTTACGCCGCCGGCTCGAATTCTTTCAAGATGTATTGCGGACAGCTGATTGAAATTGTCGATGCTGCCAACCAGTCGTCGAAACTGTACGCAGAAGAGCTTGGAGAATTTCCCGCTTCCTTCGGCCTGCCCCTTACTCTGCGCCTCGCCATTGGCCAAGCAGTTCGTGACGGCATTGCTATTCCAGCGCAGCTAGCTTTAGCCTGGGCCGAACGGGACCCTGCAATTGCAAGGAGAACTCCGGTACAACGGTGCCCTGATGAGTTCAAGAAGCTGTTCATTAGCGAGTACGCGAAGGCATTCGGACAAGGTCTGAAAATCGTACCGAACAAGACAAAAATCAGATTGAGCTACCACCCCGCCTCGGGGGGCTTTAGGGGTTCGACGGGCGTCGACATGAAGTTCGGAGACACACCTGATGTGACCGCACTCACGGCACCTGTCAAGAAGCTTCAAGCGATTGTAGATTCGTGTACCACGCAACTTGAATCCTACAGCAGATACCTTGGAAGAAATCCCGGCGGCAGGCACGACCTCGAAGCAGTACTAACCTTGCCTCTCGATTTTTGGCCTGACACCTCTCGCAAGGCTATGAACGACATTAAGACTACGGTCTCGGATGGCTTTTTCCTTCTGAACTTTAAAGAGCTTTTCGCGAACTTCAAAGCGACGGGAGAACCGACCAAAGACAAGCAGCAGGCTCTAGCTAGCGCTCTTGAGGCAAGCGGCATTGGGATGGAGCCCGATGTTTTAGGCTCCACGCGAGCAATCAAGCCCGAAGACCCGCTTGTTCTTTTCGACACTAGCGCACGTGCGCAAGATATCAGAGACAACCCCGCCTACAAAGTGGCAAAGATTAGCGTTGAGCTCGCGGCGGCCGTAGCACATGCCGACGGGGACTTCTCCGAGAGCGAGCTTACTCACCTAAATTTGTACATCGACAAATGGGAGCATCTTAGCGCCGACTCTCGGCATCGGCTAAAAGCGTATGCGCGGATGCTGGTCAACAGTTCAGTCGCGCTTTCATCAATAAAGAAAAAAGTTGAGCAACTCGACCAACAGACTCGCGAGGCAATCGCGGCGTTTGCAGCTGCCATGGTCTTAGCTGACGGCGTAGCACTGCCTGAAGAAGTGAAACTCCTGGAGAAGATATATCTTCAGCTTGGTTTGGAGCGAACCAGTGTTTACAGCGATATCCATGCAGGCCATGGCAGCGGCGCCAAGACGCTATCGCAATCATCCAGTGCAACCAACGGAAATGCGACACCCGGCTTCACTTTAGACCAATCGAAGATTGCGGCACTAAAGGAATCGAGCGACAAGATTGCCCGGCGACTCGCCGACATTTTTGTCGAAGAAACTGCGGCTGCGCCAGTAGTAGCTGAAATACCGGCGGAACCTCAACATTCCAACGCGATACTTGGACTGGACCAAACTCATAGTGCTTTCGCGCGCATGCTCATCTCTCGGCCAACATGGGAGAGAGCCGAACTACTCGACGTGGCGCACGACCTGGACATCATGCTGGACGGCGCGCTTGAAAAACTCAATGAAGCGAGCCTCGATGAATTGGACACGACGTTCACTGAGGGTGATGACCCAATCGAAATCAATGCAGAACTGATAGAGAGCCTGACGCAATGAGCACAACAACTATCCGCCCAAAAGACCGTGATGCAGTCATTCAATCGCTGCGAGCCGGGGTATCGCCACGGCATGGCCAGCATCTGATTCAGGTCGGCCGAAATCACGAAATCGAAACACTCATCCAGGACATTGAGCGCATCGCGGACGGCGGCTCGACCATTCGCTTCGTCATCGGTGAGTACGGCGCGGGCAAGACCTTCTTCCTCAATCTGGTGCGAGCAGTTGCCATGGAGCGCAAGCTCGTCACCGCAAACGCCGACCTAAATCCAGACCGCCGGCTCCATGCTACTGGCGGCCAAGCAAGGTCGCTCTTCGCTGAATTGATGCGCAATCTATCAACCAGGACAAAACCCGACGGAGGCGCCATGAACGGCATCGTCGAACGTTTCGTAGCGACCGCAAAGACGGAAGCACTCTCTGCCGGTACGACCGCTGAAGCGGTCATTCGTTCGAAACTCGAGCATCTGACGGAAATGGTTAATGGATTCGACTTTGCCGAAGTCATTTCTTGCTACTGCAAAGGCTTCGACGAGGGTAACGAGCAGCTAAAGTCCGATGCTATTCGCTGGCTTCGCGGTGAATTCTCTACCCGCACCGACGCACGCCAGGCGCTGGGCGTACGCACCATCGTTGATGATGCTTCGTTCTACGACCAACTCAAGCTGTTCGCAAGGTTCGTTCGCCTTGCAGGATACTCCGGCTTTGTCGTGTGTTTGGACGAGCTGGTTAACCTCTACAAGCTGTCGAACACGCAGGCGCGCAACGCAAATTACGAGCAGATTCTCCGTATCCTCAACGACTCTCTTCAAGGCTCGGCGGAAGGGCTAGGCTTTATCCTGGGCGGTACTCCTGAATTTTTGATGGACACCCGCAGAGGTTTATTTAGCTACCCTGCCCTCCAGAGCCGGCTTGCCGAAAATTCGTTTGCAAAGTCCGGACTCGTCGATTTCAGTGGTCCCGTAATACGGCTAGCGAGCTTGTCGCCCGAGGACTTCTACGTCATGCTGCTTAAGCTTCGTAACGTCTATGCCTTCGGCATGCCGGAAAAATACCTGCTTCCTGATGAGGCCATCGCACCGTTTATGGCGCATTGCGCACGTCGCCTGGGTAACAGCTATTTCCGCACCCCGCGAACGACGATTACGGCCTTCATCAATCTGCTTGCAGTCCTTGAGCAGAATCCAGGCCAAGATTGGAAACCATTGATTGACGTCGTTGACGTCGAGCTGGATACTGGCGGCAGTGCGGACGCAGAGATTGACGTTGACGATGAGTTGGCCAGCTTTAAGATGTAGTCGATGAGCCAGCAATCATCATCTTTTGAACTGCTTGAGGAACGCATCCGCCGCTGGATTTGGTCGGCGGGATGGGAAGAATTGCGGGAAGCTCAAGAGCGCGCGATTCCCGCTATCCTGCCGGCAGACCACGACGTCATCGTCGCTGCAGCAACCGCTGCCGGCAAGACCGAGGCAGCGATGCTGCCAGTGCTTACACACCTTCTGCAACTTGAGGACCAGAATGGCCTGGTGATTTATATCAGTCCGCTGAAAGCGTTAATTAATGACCAGTTCGGCCGCCTGGAACCCCTCTGTGAGGCGCTTGAAGTACCTGTATGGCCATGGCATGGGGACATCTCCTCTTCGTCGAAGACTCGCTTCCTAAAGCGTCCAGCAGGGATATTATTAATCACACCTGAATCCCTTGAGGCGCTGTTGTGCAATAGGGGATTTTCCGCACCGATTCTGTTTTCCAACCTTAAATATATCGTCGTCGATGAACTACACGCGTTCATTGGCAGTGAACGAGGAAAACAACTGCAGTCGTTGATGCACCGGATAGAACTGGCTGCGAACAAGCAGGTTCCACGTATCGGGCTGTCTGCCACATTAGGCGATATGCGTCTGGCAGCGTACTTCCTGCGCCCTGGCTCAGAGGACGGTGTCGAGATTATCGAATCGAAGTCTGAAGGCGGCGAGTTGAAGCTGGTCGTGAAGGGCTTTGTCGAGATGGAACCAAGCCCGGATTTGGAAGAGCAACCTCCACAATCGCAGGCCTCCCAGTCAATCACTGGCCACCTCTTCAAGACGTTAATCGGTTCGAACAATCTCGTCTTTCCAAACAGCCGCTCGAAGGTCGAGCAATACACGTATGGGCTACAGAAGCTATGCGAAGAAAGCGGCAGGCCAAATGAATTCTGGCCGCATCATGGAAACCTCTCAAAAGAGATTCGTGAAGAGACAGAGTCAGCGTTAAAAAACAAAGAACTCCACGCTACGGCCGTCTGCACAAACACGCTAGAGCTCGGCATTGATATCGGAGCAGTTAAGAGCATCTCCCAAATTGGCTCTCCCCCATCGGTTGCTAGCCTACGCCAACGGCTTGGAAGGTCAGGACGCCGAAAAGGAGAGCCTGCCATCCTGCGCGCTTATGCAATTGAATCAGAGCTGACGGACCAGTCACATGTGTTGACACAACTGCGTGAGGGAATGTTTGAACTCACGGCGATGATTAGCTTGCTTCTGGAAGGATGGTTCGAGCCGCCGCGAGCACGCGGTCAGCATCTGTCCACACTCGTGCAGCAATTGCTATCGCTAATCGCTCAACGCGGTGGGGTAACTGCGGCAGACGCCTACCGAACCCTATGCAGTACTGGCCCGTTTGAGTCCGTCTCGAAGAGCGACTTCGTAGCACTGCTTTCACACCTGGGCGCCATCGAAATCCTGCAACAGGAATCGTCAGGTGTCCTCCTGCACGGCCCTAAAGGCTCACCGCTGGTCAATCACTACACGTTTTACGCTGCGTTCAGCGCTGAGGAAGAATTTCGCGTCGTGGCCGGCAGTAAAACCTTAGGCTCAATACCGGTATCAAGTGCCATTAGCGTCGGCGACTTTATCTTGTTTGCTGCAAAAACCTGGCACGTGGACGAAGTGGACGACGAGTCCAAGTCAATTTTCGTGACGCACCACAAGACCGGCAAGGCCCCACCTTTCAACAGTCCCGGCGGAGCAATCCATGACCGTGTCCGCCAGCGCATGCGCGAGCTCTACGAGGAAAAGAGCGACCTCGGCTTTCTCGACGAAACAGCCAAGCGCCTGATAGCCGAAGGACGCAGCGCGTATTCACGCTTTTCACTCGCGACGAATGTATTCGCTAGCGCGGGAAGTACGCACTTGTTGTTCACTTGGCTAGGCGACGCAAAGAACGAGGCGCTCGCGATGATGCTCCGGACAAAGGGACTTAGCGTCTCGTTGGTCGGCCCCGCTCTTGAAATTTTTGGAACCGCGAATTCAGCTGTTGATGCAACTGCCTGCTTGGCGGAGATTGCCGCGTTGCCGGCGCCATCGGCGAATATGCTGCTTGCTGACGCCCATAATTTGACGCAGGAGAAGTGGGATTGGACTCTTCCAGAACGGCTGCTGCAGAACTCCTTCGCGAGCCTGAAGCTGGATATCGAGGGGGCACATGAGTGGTTGAAAACCCATCCAATCTTTTCGATAAGTAGCTCACAGCGCGAAGCAGAATCGAGCCGTCCACTGGTCGCTGGAACCGCCGCGTTCTCAAGCCTCAGTTCCAATAACAATCAGAATAAGGATTCCCTATGAAGTGGATTAGCGCTTTAGAGCTTGAACAGTGGGCTGAAAAATTGAATGCAAGAGCAGACTTTCCTGGTGTCGTACTCGATTTAGTCAGAGCATCCGCGACAAGTCTGTCTTCATACCGTTTCCCTCAGGGTGATAAAGGCCAGGTGCGGGGCTTTGACGGAATTGTGGAATGTGAAGGAGGAAATGCATTCGTGCCGGATGGCCTCTCCATTTGGGAAATTGGTCATGACAAAGACTACGAAGGCAAGGCGAATGACGAATACCAAAAACATACCGGCGGACTAACGCAAGAAGCACGTCGCGATATGACGTTCGTATTTGCCTCGCCTCGTAGTTGGAACAAATCGCGGCGGAAGCGAGATGATTGGGTGGCCGAAAAGAAAGCGCTAAATGAGTGGCGTGACGTACGGTATATCGATGGAGTGCAGTTTGAACATTGGCTTGATGAGCATCCAGCAGTGGCGTCGCGATACGCTAGAGAGTTCGGTTTCGTACCTCAAGCGGGTGCCATCAGTACGGACGAATTCTGGGAGGAATATTCTCACCGATTTACTCCGCCGCTTGTCGAAGAGGTGCTACTGGCTGGCCGTGAACCTCAAGCAGAGGTGTTGCTAAGGAAGCTCAGCGAAGAAGGAAGCAAAATTGCCTACAGCGCCGACACCCCTGACGAAGTCATCGCGTTTGTGATTGCAGTAGTTCGCAAGGCTCCACCAGAAATACAGCAATATTTCAACTCACGCATGATGGTTGTAGATAGCGAGCAAGCCGCGCGGTTTCTGAAAACGAAGAAAGGCCTAATCTATCTTCCCAGGGGACAAGCTCGCAAGCTAGCCGGTTTGCTTGAAACGGCGGGCACGACCATCATCAACGCGGGACTCGCAGAACGGCGTGCGACGCATCACGTTATGCTCCCTCGGCCGAATAGCACTCAACTTGGAGCGGCACTTGAGGTGATGGGATTCAGGTCTGAAGGTTATGACCGAGCCAGACGCTGCGGCCGCAGCTTAGCCGTGCTGGCCCGCCAAATTCCGAGCGCTACTGCTGAATTGCCAGAGTGGGAAGGAGAAGCTGAGGCACTAATACCTGCTATGTTAGCAGGCGCGTGGAAAGCTAGCGAGCCAGATAAAAGTATTCTCGTCGCCTTGGCGGAAAAGGACAGGTACGAAGCTGTCGAGGCACCGCTTCGCAAACTTATGTGGCTCAATGACCCACCGATTGACCAAGTTGGGGACGTTTGGGCAATGCGCTCATCCGTCGATGCCTTTTTACATCTCGCCCGGTATGTCGGACAGGAACATCTCGAGCGGTTCGAAAAGCAAGCAAAACTTCTGTTCTCTAAAGAAGTCCATAGGCCTCGTCCCGAAGATTTGTTCAAGTCAAGTTTGGACAAAAACGAGGCCTACAGCAGTTGGCTAAAGGAAGGCATCATGACTACGCTCTTGCACATGAGCGTCTTGCATGAGGAAGCAAACTTCTCAGTTACAGGGTCCACACCGAAAGATTTCGTGCACGGATTAGTGGGCTCATTGCCGGGTTTACTGGACTACAGATTTTTCGCAAGCTTCAACGAGAATCTTCCTCTGTTGGCTGAGGCTGCGCCAGACCCTTTTCTGGAGGCCCTCGAGCAGATGTTCGAGGGTGACGGCGCCAGTATCAAACCAATTTTCGACGAAACAAAATCCTTTTTCTCGACCGAGAGCCACCACACAGGTTTGCTATTTTCCCTGGAGGTACTTGCATGGGACTTAAAGTATCTGCTTCGTGTGGCAATCTGCCTTGCTAAGTTAGCAATAATTGACCCGGGCGGTTCATTGTCTAATCGTCCAATCAACAGCCTACGAGAAATCTTCCTGGCGTGGAATCCGAACACCAACGCAACAGCAGCCCAACGAAATGGAATTTTGGAGGCGTTACTTAAAGCTGTTCCCGATGTCGCCTGGCCCTTACTAGTGAAGCTTCTCCCAAATTATCGAGCCATGTCCTCCGACACGGCAAGACCAAAATTCGGCGAGGCCGAACCTGGCGGAGGCGAAGAGCTTACCTACGCTGTCGTCTGGTCAAGTGAGCTATTGGTGGTCCAACGTGCGGTTGAGCATGTAGGCAGCGATGAGACGCGGTGGAGTGCCCTGATTGATACGTTGGGAGAATTGCAGCCCGATGCCTTTGAGGTCCTCATAACTGCTTTGGAGCCAGTGCTGAATCGTGAATCGTCAGCCGGACATTCAACCATATGGGACGTTTTAAGGAAGGAAACAAACCGCAATCGCGCTTTTGCTGGTGCAGATTGGGCACTGGATTCTGAGAACCTCGAAAGGCTAGAAGGGTTGGTCCAAAAATATTCATCACAGGACCCGATTACCGTCGCTAAGTGGCTATTTGACGAATGGATGCCTTCCGTACCGGGATTAGCGGAAGAAGCAGATGACCCAATGAAGGCAATTGAGGACGCGAGATTTCGGGCGCTGTCAGGTATCTATCGCGACCGGGGCATCGTGGGTTTGATTAGGTTGGCAAGCATTTCAACGCAACCACTTCAAATGCGAGAAGCGTTGTGCAGGCTTGACCTTACCTTTGAAGATATTGAGGAAGCTCTCTACCTCTTGATTGGCGCACGTGGAAATGCCTTTGCACTCGCATCGTTCTTCGTGGCACATGGTGTTCAAAAATTCAGCGATGATTTTTTGTTCAATGTCCAATCACTTGCCATATCAGCTGACCTAAGCGCCACGGACTTTGCGTCGCTCTTGGTCGGCCTGGACGACACCCGCACTACGTGGGAATTCATAGCTGAGTTCGGAAAAGAAATCGACGACGAATATTGGAAGCAAAAATTTTCACCTGTGTTCTCAGGCTCTATTGAAGACTTGCAATTTCTACTGGAATCGTATGTGGCGCACGGACGCGCACTCGGTGCCTTGGAAGTTGCGGTGCGCAGGATAAAGGATGTGCCCACCTCTACCCTTTTAAGATTGCTAGACCTTTCGCTACGGGACGTGAATGAAGCTAAGCAGAATATTGGGCCGCTTTTCGGTCATTATGCAGGTGCAGTTCTCGACTCGTTATCAGCCCGAGACGATGTCAATGAAACCGATTTGGCAAGCAGAGAATTTGCCCTCTTGCCCCTGTTACGAAAGAGTAAACGCCCTTTCGCCCTGCATAGTTTGATTAAGAAGAGCCCTGCACTTTTCATCGACGTGATTTGTGCTGTCTACAAACGCGATGGTGAGGACGCCTCCCAACTTAGCGTCGACGCACTCGCACTTGCTCGCGCAGGGGGCGAGTTGCTGCGGAATCTCTCAACGATACCCGGGCAGGTGGACCAAGATGTCGATTTTGACGCGTTAAGTTCTTGGTGCATTGAAGTACGTCGAAAGGCAATTGAGCATAAGCGCACGGCAGTTACAGACTTAAATATTGGCCGTTGGTTAGCACACTCGCCCCCCAGTAATGAAGATAGTGCTTGGCCTCATCAATCGGTCAGACGCGTGCTAGAACTGCTTGCTGCGAATGATGTAGAAAGGGGCATCCATAGTGAGCGAATCAATATGCGAGGCATCTTCTCTAGAAAAATGGGGGAAGGAGGCGAACAAGAACGTGTCCTGGCTGAGCAATATCTTAGTTGGGCCTCGGCTATGCCTCAGTATCCGCGAACGGCTGCAATGCTATCCGCAATTGCTGAAAGCTGGGTTCTTCAGGGTAAAGAGGCAGATTTGCGAGCAGCACAGCAGGAACTGCGGGGATGACAATCTAGGTCGTCGTTGAGCGCTAAAAATCAAGACTTCAGTTTAGACAAAAGGTAATAATGATTGAAAATCCAGGCTTCTTTACTACAAAAGGCTTGATGCTGCGGCGGCTCGACGATACCCGCTACGTCTTGCACGACGTCGTCGGTACCTATAGCTTACCCTTCCTCGCAGCAACGGAAAGCGAGCTCAAGGGCGCTCTTGCCAATGATTTCAACATACGCTTATTAGTGAACCTGGAAAACGCGGGAGAATTCCCAAGCTACCGCGAATTCAACTGGCATCAGCTAGAGTATTACTACGCGGCCAATTTAGGGTATGCACTACACTCATACTTGATGAAACCGCAGGAGCTCGAGAAGTTCTATGTGGAAACGCTATCATTGCCAGTAGCCTATTTAGAAATCGGACATGGCGAAGGCTCGAAGGGCATGCTCGAGACGATAGATAAGGTTGTTCGAGAAGCCGTCTTATCGAACAAGGCTCCTTTCAGTGCCGCCACACTCGAACGCTGGTTGGTGATAAGTCAGTTTGGACGAGTGACAAGCGAAATCTTATCTCTTCTAAGCCGGGCGATAACTGGATTCATCAATCTCTTGAAAGCGCAGCGGTCTTGCATTATCGAGGCTAGGCCTACCATCTCTCAGCTCAGCACTAATGAAGTAATTCATCATGGTACGGACTCATACGCTGCTGCGACCTTCGCATCGATGGCTGCAATCTCTATGTGTACTTCGCTGGACTTGCTGAGTAAGCTGATGCACTACCTGGACCAAATAGACCCAAGCAATATCAAGTTCAAACCAGCCGGAGGCTGCCATTTTTCGGACCTGACAAAACTAAAGTCAAGCCCAAGCCTTGGAGGAATCGCTACTGACCTGATGCACGAGCGACACGCCAATCCCGACATCGCACAACTCATCCAATTCCGGCACGATGTAGTTCATTCGACATCCGCATTAGAGCTGGAGAAGGTTTACGTGGGAATCGCTACTCCGGAGGTGAATGGAGCCCCTCTTCACTATGCCTTCCAGGGGTGGCGAGACTGTCTACCTAACGGCCAACCAGTCCGATATCTCGGGAAGGATTTCTTTGTCGAGCAACATGAAGACATTGAATACAGGATTTTCACGTGGCTGCAGAAAGTGATTGCCCTGCACCTCCGCGCTGCTGAGAGCATGCATCGTTTTCTCATTGAAGAGAAAAAAACGTAATCTCGGAAGGTCCACAGTGTCAACCGACATCGGCCGTACGGGTACGCGAGCAATCCTGAAGTTAGATTACACCTGGTATGCTCCCGAACGGCTGATTATTGAGCGAACGCAAAGACTCAAGCTTCTCCAGGAAAAGCATGTCCAAATCCTGAGGAACTTCCAAGTGGGCCATTGCCAAATTAAGGTCTTCTTGAGAAATCAGAACCACTTGATTATCGGACAGATACTTGCCCTCGTTGACGATAGTGTACCGGGGCTGATTGACAACCAGAATAGCTAAGACTTCCCGCGCTGGCGAGTTCAACCCGTTGTCGCGATTGATAATCTCCCTGCGATTGACAAGCTTCCCCACTTTCTCGCGTAAGCTCTCGACCTTGATTGTGCATTCAATCAAGGCTAGACGTTTTCCAGCAGTCTCTGCAATGACATCAGGTGTATCAGGGTTCGGTGGCGTCAACGTACTCGCTCCCAGCAAATGAAGTAGAGTAGCAACACCGGCTTCTAAGCTTCGAGAATCGTTCTTTCCGGCCTTAAGCGCACGCCCAAGATGCTGCAGCTCCGGGTCGAAGCGCCGATAGTCAACAAGGCGCTGATTTAGACTCTTGCTCGCATCCGGAAGGAAGTAGCGCCGCACGGTGTACCCACCAACTGACAGCAATAATTCCGCGACGCCGCAATCATCAGCGATAGCCTCCACATACCCTGTCTCGAAACCAGCCACTTCCGGCTGCCATTGGATTTTGTCTGCAATCTGCGAACGGCGCTCCATCGAGGGATTGGGAAATTTGCGCAGCCCTAGGACCACGCTATCGCGCCCCATGGACACCCGCCGCATCACCTTCAAGCGCAACTGGTCCTGCGAAAGAGCACACCCGTCGATGATGATGTCGCCAGGCGGATTCAACGTCACCAAGATTTTCTGCTCGTGAGGCAGGTGTCCTGAATTGCCCAAACCGAAGAAGGACAGGAGGTCGACCAAACCATCGAATGGAACCGTGTTACGCCGCAACTCAGCATTGGCCAGAGCGTAATCGAACGATTGCGTGAGCATCGTCTGCCGCATGCATTTGACCTCCAACTGAGGAGTGAAGTATTCCGGCTCAACCAGTGACGTCGGTGCATACAATGAAATCTCTTGGTCAGCCGGCAGTGCTAAATCTAAGCCGTGTTCTGACAAGTGTAATCGCCCCGCACGCAGCGCCGCCATAAACTCTTCGAGCGCAGGCTGGGTAACGCTGGCCTTCACGTGCCCAGCTCTAATGCTCGAAGTACTGATTGCCTCATTCACGGTTTCTGTAAGCTCAAACGGGTCCAAATCCACGCGAGCATGGAGAAGCACCCAGCTCCCTTCAACAAACACCGCAACATATTGGGCGCGCACATGCGCAACGCCGGCACGCCAGCTTTCGAAAACTCGGTTGAAATGGTCAAGCTGTAAGGATGGGAAGCTCATAATCAATTATAAAGAAAGTGCGTAACGTATCAAAAATTTCAGTTTTCAGCCAACCCTCAAATCTTCTCCAAAGCTCTGACGGGGAGTATCTCGGACATCGGAATGGGAAGGTCTTTCGCATACATCATCGGCACATCTGTGTTCGTGACCAACCTGCCCTGAACGGTCGAAATCTTCGCAGTTCGGTCCAAGCCGAGTGCGCGAGGAATGCCGGATGATGATGCCTGAAGCCGCGCCAACCGAGTTAAATGCCGCGCCAACTTATCCTTCTCCTCGCCTGCAAATTTCTGCAGTACGTCGGCGACCTCACCAACGGTCCGGGCCGGCTGCAAGCGTTTACATTCAATAATAAGAACTCGACCATCCGTATGCCAGGCGAGAACGTCTACATCCCCCATTTCCTGGGTCCCGCCAAGTTCTGTCATCTGAACACGAGCGCGCGCCACCCAACCGCATTCAGTCAGCTTCTCGACGACTTCATCTTCGAAGACACCGCCCATCGCATGCGCGGTCTTGCCCGAAAAAGCTTTCATCGCTTGAGAGACGAAATAATCTTGCGGCATCCACGCCTTGCTGGAGCGGTTCATTAGGTAGTTCCAGGATTGCAGCACCTGGCTCACGCCAAAATAAGCGATATCAGCATCGGTAATCCCGGTACACACCACCGGCCGCGAGATGATTGACAGCCTGCGCTTGAAGAGCCATGGCCACGTGTCCTTAGCCGCAAAGCCCTTCGGTGGTTTATCCCACCTAGGTCTGCGAACCAATGCAAATCCGCTGACAAACGCATTGCACTTTTCCTGGCTAATTCCGCGCTTCTCTATGAGCCGTGCCTTTAAAGGGCCAAGCTCCATTTTGACCACTACCTGGCCTGCATCAGTCGCCATATCAACAAGCTCTGCAAAGCAGTCAATTAATTCATCAGGGCTGAGACCGTACTCCTTCTCAAAACCGTCTACGAAATCCGCTCCATAAAAGTCCGATGCGAGCCCGCGCCCGCTGCGCTCCTTCTCCTGGTAATACGACGCGTAGTCTGCAGCCGCTTCCCTGTACTCGTCGGAATACTGATTCGCTACAAACGGCCGCATGATTGAAGATTGATAAGAACGGTCAATCTCGTATTCGCCGTTTGGGAACACAGTAAGCTTCGCTGGCGCCAGTTCCCCACGAATCGCATC
Source organism: Oxalobacteraceae bacterium (assembly GCA_027490725.1). GTDB lineage: Bacteria > Pseudomonadota > Gammaproteobacteria > Burkholderiales > Burkholderiaceae_D > Rugamonas. The sequence continues at coordinate 74,858 of JAIXXN010000068.1, read as the reverse complement.
GGAGTCGTAGGCCACCTCAATGAGCAATGAAGTTCGCGCAATCAACAACTCAAGTTCAGCCCGCGTTACCAAAGGCTTCCCTGACAACGCGCATTCGCACACGGCCATTTCCGCAAGGACTCGAGAGGCCAAGGAAGTCCGGTTTCTCTTTTGCTCGCGAGTGAAGGCCGCATCGAGCCCCTCTCCATTTTCGTTCAATGAAAGAATCGCTTTGGCCGTCCGCCGCCAGTGCATCCTATCCGTGTAGATGGCTTCATTTGATGACAGAAGCGCGCGTAGGACAGAGTCCAAATCTAGTTCGTTGAGCTGAAATTTAATCTCGTTCCAAATCCTTGCGACGTAACCGTTTAAAACGTCTGTGCAGAACGAACTTCCGACAATCAGTTTTGGTTTAACGGGTGGGTCTTCGTCTAAGCCAATCCGAACAAACACTGCATCTGCACGGTTCAACCAAACGGGCTTAGCACTCGACGTCCAAATCAAATGGTCTGACATTAGATTGCTACTGAATAGATGGACCAAACGGGCGCCATCCGAAGGTAAGGCTGCAGCAACTGCTTGTTGAACAAGCTTTCCCTCTAGTGGAACCACCAATTTGGAGGCTATCTCGAATGCAGTCACAAAGGCCGAAACAAGCGCCTGTTCACCTTCGTTCCCAACCCTGCGGAAAATTGCAAAGAAGTCCCTCGGTAGACTAACCAGAGCACGGCCAGCCCATGGCGAACTAACGACAGGTTTGATGGCCGGGTCTTCTAGAGCAGAGTACGACACCGATTCGAGGTCCACCATCTGCGTACAGTCGAGAAACACCTCCAATGCGCCTTCAGGTATCGCACCTCGAGCATCGAGGAAGAGAGCGACCTCAGCGAAGGAGCCGAGAAAATCAGACCAGAGCCGGAACACATATTTCCGCTTACTGGAGTCATATCCCTGGTCAGCACAAATCAGCCATCGTGGCCCCTTAGAGGTTTCCACCGCCACCGCCAGAGTCGATTGTTCGACCACGCTCTCGCAGATAAAAATCGGTTGCTTCGACTGACTGTCAAAATAAGAATTTCGTCCGTAACGCTCGCACACCATCCACTTGCCAGACAAAGTCTGAATCGCATGCTTATCACGCGATTTTCGGACCTTCTGCCGGAAGCCAAAGACCGAGTCCGATGGAATCATCACGATGGAACCATCTCTCAACGGCAAATCTCGCGGCCAGATACTGAAGTCCTCTTGCACCCAATGGCAAAACAGAGTGAAGCTGCTAAAGCTGAAATGCTTCGCTTTGTACGAAGCCACCCAAGTCTCTTGACGCAAAAATTTAAATAGCAAATCGACCGCGTCATCCTGATATGCCGCCAGCATGTCTAAGTCTGCAATGCCTAAAAAAACCAAGTCCCACGACGAACCCAGTCGTGGCAATGATGAAGCGAAGCCGCGGCCAACGCCGGCGCGAATCACGATTGTCGTTCCATGCTTAAATCCAGGCTCAGCCTCACTGCGGTCAGCACTGCGTTTTAGAAAATCTTCGAACGCGACTTGCTGCTTTGGGCTAAGTCTACTAGGGAGGCCCCAACCTTCGTCCACACATTCACCGAGGTCTTCATGCAACACAACAACATGGACATGCTCGGAGGTGTCTCGTTTAAAACACCAACTTTGCATCTGCGGCAGACTCGGCTCACGTTCTCTCGACAGAATGGACGAGTATTCTTTCCCGATGTTCTGCAACAAGCGCCGCACAAGAGTCGCCTGCCGCCGACCTAATGCGCTATCAAAAACCTTAAACGCCCTAGCTTGAACGACTTCTCTGAGAATATAAGCGCGGAGTGCCGAACCAACACCAGCTGGCAGTGCCAGGACGTACTCATTCCCGAATCGAACGACAGGCCGCAGCTCAAGCGCTGTTTCTTGGGTCACCACTTGCAACGGAAGAATCTTCTCGTCCTCATCGGTAAAGAGAAAAGGCTCTAATTCCGTCACCTCAATTCCAAGGTCCTTCAATTCTGGTTCGGTGAAGGTAACCGCTGCGGCTCTCCGGTCGATATTAGTATTGGGACCAATGACCAAGCTGCCGGCACGTGCTGAAGGCTCAGCATGCCACCGTGCGAGGTTCAGCCGGGCAGCGACTGCATCGCCCATGCGTAGTAACGCGTAAATATTGGGAAGCGCAGACGCGATTCGTTCAATGGCCGGAGACAAGGCCTCCGCCGTATCCAACATCTGTTGCAAGTGAAAGTCGCTACTTTCCCAGGTGCCTTCAAAGAGCCGAAAGTTCCCGGTTTGAGTGCAGATGTTGCTGACGAAAACGTCCTCGGGAGGGTCCTCCGCAGTAGCCACAGCGGAATTCCCAAGGTTTCGATTTAGCCACCGACCGATATCCGAAAACGTTGGCTTCCGCTTCCCCGCGCAATTCGCTACCGCGAGATGAACCATCGTCTCAATACGAATTGTATTTGCGTGGAACGCCGGAACCGTCAGCAAACCCGCGCATCTGGCGACGGTTGCTTTCCGGTTAAATTCTTTGAGCACTCTCGAAAGAGCGAGGTTTTCACTCGAGCCTACCTGATACATAAAATGTCACACCTCCATTGAGACTTGGAATCAGTTTATCAGCAGGAAGCTACGAAAGAATCTAATTCAGTCGCCATAAAATTTGCTTGATATCCATGCACTTGAAACCTTCATCGATTGACAATTCTTTAGCCTAGAGTATGAGCATCTCCATCAATCATCATTCGATTCCACGTCATTCACTTCATCGTCCAGCAAATCGTGCCTTGCTCTTAGCCCGGCCGCGTGGGCCGCTGCCGCAGATGCAAACGTCTCCAGTTTTTGTATCTTATCAAGCAATGCCTCACGGACAAACTTCGCTTCGTCAGAGGCGCGGTCAAGGCCGCCGTCGACGAAGCCAATAATACGGACTTCTAGCGTTACATCTGCTTCCGCATCGACAGCGCTCTGTATCCAGGACTTCGATTCTTCCGAGGCCTGCTCAGCTGCTGTCGCAAGAAAGTACTGCACCAGCGTCCGTGACGCATCGTCAAGTTTCACAGCCAAGCCAAGCAGCTTCGCGACGTCCTCTTCGACTTCAACGTCTGCCGGCGGCTCGTGCATAAAACGAAATCGCGGGCCGTTGGTGGCATCAAGTGAGTCAAGCGTCCCCAGGAGCGGCTCCAACTTCTTTAAGGGACGGAGCCGAGGCGGCAGACTGTACCTCTGCGCCCAAAGCTGGAATACCAAATCAGCGCAGGAGTTCTGTGCCGCGACTCTCTCCTCAGGAGGGGCAATCTCGACGTTGTGAATGCGTTCAGCTAGCACGTGCGCCATCCACTGAGTAAGCTCGTCGTCTCCAAGCTTCAGCTGTGCGATAAGCCGCTTGCCGAGTTCAATTACTGCTCTTGAGCGTTCTAGTGATTCCATCTTCTTCAATTAGGTAGTAGCGGTTGTAAGGGGGCACGTATGAGCTATGGTCATCGTTATCTGAGCCATAGCGCGGAACGCGTCGATGCAGCCTGAGACCAACGACAAGCGAGTATCCAGGATTGGCGGCGAGGAGTTCTTTCAAAAAAGCTCTGTCAGCGCTCAAGCGAGTGCCGGGAATTGTTTCCTTTTCGCGACCGTAACCGCTCGACTGGGTCCATGTCTCACTTCGCATGAGGGCACCCCTCTCGGTCACCCACCGACGCCCGTCGTCTACGGAGCGCAAGCCCATAGTTGAGACGGTGGCCGAGTTCGGCTCATCGCCGGGAACACGTACGCGTTCCCCCCAGGGGTCGTATTCGTCAACACCAGAGGATTCGCTTTGGTCAGACTTCCACCGAAGTAGCCTGAATTGACCACTCTGGTGCCCTCCCGATGTCGGCTCCGGAGCTTCGCCATTAGACTTCGTGGCCTCGTCTTCATCCAGCGTCGTTTGGTCTTCCTCGAATCGGAAGAAGTAGCCTCGGGGGTCCGAGGAAGTTTGCGCCGCGCAGAGAAATGCTGCCGCAGAGACCTTTGGCACCAACGCACTGTTCACGGAAATGGTTTCCACGGACTCATTTATACCGCTTGTCCAGTCCCCGGCTACGACCTGCAGCCCCTCGTCGGTCTCCATAAGACTATCGAGATGGTCAGTGGTTATCTGCCAGCGCCAATCTTTGTCGCCATATCTCTCCGGCGCTGGAGGAGTCTTGGTAAGTTGAGGGTCGCGTCTATCCGCCGCCCACTTGCCGTCGTTGCGCGTAAGAAGTCGATATTCAATCCACTCGTCAAAGTCATTTTCTTTACTGTAGGTCGCCTTGCCGACCGGGTGAGTTTTAAGCAGCCTCGCGGCCACTACCATCATTGCGTGATACGCACTGTACGCCGCAAGGTCTTCAACGCGGGGCATGGTTCCGTGTGAGTGGCTAGTCTGCTCGTGCGCAAACACGCCATGCTTGTAGCGCGCGTCGTGGTTATGCCTAGTGGGTAGGCCCCCCATACGTTCGCGTATGGCTTGGGCGGCGCGCCGGGCAATTCCATTTGGCGAGATACCGAAGACTCGGCCTAGAGGAGTAAGCCAATATGGACCAATGTCTATCCCAAAGTGGTACTCATCCACTACCTCTTCAGTCTCGTCGCCCGATGCCACGGACTCTGTCTCCGGTTCTCGATAAGAAGAATGCTCAACGAGCGGTAACTCACTTGCGTTGATTTTCTCAGGCTCGCCCAGAGTGCTTCCGTCACCCAAGATTTCAGGTAGTTCGCGCAAAGCGGCGGCTGCGAAATGGCGCAGCAGCACATGCTCTTCTTTGGCTGACAATAGGAGATAATCGCCGAACAGGAGCACCATGTCATGGTGCTCAGCAGCGCACCGAGCTAGCGCAATGTTGAGCCAAAGACGAGCATGCCATTCGTAAAAGACAAAACGTTTATCAACGAAAGCACCTGGTCCGCTGACGACTGCTACTTTCGCGAGCGCAGACAGTACCGGGACCCAACCAAGCTCGACGGTCGCCCGCACAGCGTGTGCAGCCTCCCAGCGCACTGAAGTACTTGGTGAGCCTAGAGCGGCCCAGAGATAACCAGCCACGGCCGCCTCGCAACTCCCTTCTGACTTCATCTCATCGTTCCAGGGACCGTCGCCATCTTCCGGACGCATGTCCATCTCGTGAAGCGACAGGCCAAAGTTCAGCGCATCGTCGGCCTCGTCACTCGTCAGAAGGTGAGACAACGATTCCAGCATCTGAAAGAGCTCTCCTGAGTTAAGCGTCGTGACAGTGACAAGAAATCCCTCAAGCGTAGCTTCAACAATCTGGTCATCGGTAACAATGGCTTCGCAGATGAGCTGCCGGTAAGGGAACGAGCTGCCCCACCTCCGCCTTCTAGCCGACTCGGGGCTTCTTTTACATATGGCGAGCGCTACGCTTGCCAACGCCTTGCGCAAAGCGACCGGCTTCGTACTTTGCTTCCCGAGCACATCTAAGAGGTGCCTTAATTCAAAGTTCCCAAATTCCGGCCACTGCCCGACGGCTAGACAGAGCTCGGCGGCGCCGCCCAGGCCACATCGCTGCAGTGCCTCTGTGTAGAATTCATAAATCTGGTAAGGCGGGTCGAAGGTTCTCAGCAGCAAGTAGGCACTACGAAGCTCTGCGGAGCTTGATAGGTCAACTCCCTCAAAAAGAGCATTCCAATTTGGGTCGTTGCGCTTCTCCGAGTTTTGCGGCACGTGCTGCCTTACAGAATTTCCGCTATCAGTCTTGGGTTCTTTCGCTGCCGCGAGAAGCCTGTCAAGGTCGGAAGCCACGAAGTCGCAAGCGCGTGCCAGCGTTGAAACTCGCTCAAGGTCGCTCTCGGATGGCGAACTGAACCTAAGATAGTGATAGCCGACATCGAGAATTTTACGCTGAACGTCCTTGGCAGACTCACGTTCCAGAGCTTTCGCCAGGTCCTCTACCCGTTCCCACTCGTCGCCAATGGGGCATAGCGCAATCGGCGCAATGGGCGGTAGAAAGCCGCGCGCCACTGAGCGGTCAACTGCGATTCTCAAAAGTTTGTCTGCATAGCCTACCTTCCGGTCTCGCCAACGGCTCAGAGTTGCTATCGTGGAGCCCGGGCATAAGCTCAGCAATCCGTCAATGGTGTGGCTCCAGTCGAAATGCTTGTCTCTTTCGACATAATCGTACGCTAGCTCTGCGCCTCGTGCCAGCCTGTAGGCGGACTCTGGTCGGACTGAGCTGTTCTTTCCGCTTGCCTCGGCGAGGCAAAGGAGCGCACCCCAGCGGTCCGAGTTCTCCTCCCCGATGCGGCTAGAAATCTCTACCGCCCGCTCGAAATAGGTACGCGCCTCCGCTTTACTGGTCGGGAAAATGGCGCGCGCAAGAGTTTGGTAGGACTCGACTCTGGATTCAGCGTGCTCGCGTTGATTTTCTATAGCTTCGTAGACCCGAACAGACACTTCGAGCGCAATACTCTCGAGGGACTTTTTGCGGGCTGCCAAGCGACAGATAGCCGTCATACCGGTCGTCCCGAAAGCGTCAGCCTTCTCTTTAAACCAGCTCAGGAATGCGGTCAGGGATTTGGGGTCCGATACCGACGCATCACGTATCGCTCGTATCCATTCCAGTGCCGCGATTTGCTCTAAGTTGAAAACATTGTAGTAATCTTTAGACCTAGCAGCGTTCGTCGCATCGAGTGCCTCTTGGGTGGCCACATTAAACTCGGGCGGAACCCTCCCACACGCAATCTCCGCCGACAGGCGGAACCAAGCCAAGATACCTCCCGTGGACCTTTCAAACGCTTCGGCTTCGGAGCTTCTGCTGTGATGGTTCGGCTTTTTCTCCAGTTCCTCACGGATTTCTTTTGGGGCTAAATCAATAAGCACAAGTTGCCTGCCCAATAAAGCGGCCTCTAGGCAATACGCCCTCAGTATCAGCGGTCTATCCGAACCGTGACGCGCCGTCAATTCTATGGGCGGATGTTCAGGCAGGTAGCGACGAATGACCTTCGCCCATTCCACTTCATCACGAGGCAGCGCTCGTAGTGCTTGTAAAACGGCGGATGTCACGCCGTTAATCAAACTCCAGCTGGAAGTCGACCTATCCGGGTCTTGTAGTTGAATTTTCCGGCTAGCCAGTGCACTCATGAGCGTCTCCAGCGGCTTGGCGGGAAGAGTATGTCCACCCTTGCACGCTTCAACGGCCAGTCCCAGCATCAGCCAGATATCGCGAGCACCGTGTTCCGCCACCTGGTCAAGTAAATCGTATCGTCCAAGGTCTACTAGCCGACGGGCCAGGGTGCCGCCTGCAGTCATCGACAGCGGTCTTGGACTCCACCCCCTGAGAAATCTCGCTGCATCTTCCGGTCCTTCCGATAGCAACTTGGCCATCGCCAGTTCGGCAATGTCGCTAGTGTCGACGCGCTCGTTCGACTTTTCCCGCTCTTCCTCGGGCATGCCGGCCCACGAATATAGCCAATCTATCGCCATCCTCAAGCGGCTCCGTGCTTCAGAAAGGAATTCCACGCGCCCCGCCAGCAAGCCCGCTTCATAGGCGTGACGGGCGCCAGTCCAAGTGCCTCGGAATGCCCGCCGAGAAACCAGCTCGTCGATACGGTCTAAAGAAAGAAGCGCAGACGCGATGTCTGTATTTCCCTGCATGAGGCTATTCTGACGCGCAACCCCGGCGAGTTCGCCGGCTACCTTGAGCGCAAGTTTTGCTGCTGAAGCGTAGCGTTTTTCTTGTAGGCAAGCCTTCAGCGCAAAGGTCAAGCGCTGCACCTCGACATCACGACGTTCGAGCGGATTCGCTGTGGGTAGGCCTTCAGAAGAGAGGGCCAATTCGACCAGCTCATCCATTAACCCCGCTGCTAGCAGCAGTTGAGGAATCGTCGATGCAACATAGGAGCTAGAGGCTGCTAGGGGCTTCAATCGCTTCAAAAACCTCGTCAGCTTTTCCTTATCGGGTTGGAATTTCTCGCGGAACCAAGTCTCCGAAGGCTCATCTAGAAAGTGAAGGCTTCCGCCTTTCACCAGCAGGGGGCGCCCCAAGTCATAGGCGAAGCTTCTCACAGCGCTTTCAGTGGTGCCTGAAATCTCAGCAAGAACGGCAATTGGAACTAACGGACGAAGCACGGCTAATCCTTCGCAGATTTGTTCAATCTGCTCTGCTTCGACATGTCCTTCTCGAAACTTCAGGTTTTCAACCGCTTGCGCCAGCAGGTCAGCGATAGCTCGCTCAACAGTAGATGGTGATGGCCCCAACGCCTTCAGCATTTCCGCTAATGGCAGCTTGCGACTCAATGCCGCCGCCTGAACTCGTGGATTGGAGCTGCTTAAGAATCCAAAATCGGAAATATCGCTATCGGTCGCGCCTGGGTAGGAATTCTTGAGATGTTTAGCTGTCTCCTCACGGCTGAATGGGCGAAGTTCAACGTGAATCGCATCGGGCGGTGCTTGCAAATGGTCACGCCGATGAGTCCGGCAGCTGAACACAAGCTTCACACCATCCGGCATCGCAGCACGAATGAGGTCTGGCACGAAAGCCGAGTCACCAAACTCTCTAGCTGCCATAACCGCGTTGTCCGCAGCATCGACTATCAAATAAAGGTTAGCAAGGGGAGTTTTGGCTCGAAGTAAGCTGACAGCTTGGGCCAGTCTTGCCACAAATGCACGCATGTACTGCTTGCTATCCGTTCCCCGAACTGGAATCAACGGATGGCACAGTCCCCGCGCGGCAAGCTCGTTTGCTATTTGCGGAAGCGCGTCCTTTTCGCGGTGTCGGTAGTGCTGTGCGCTTCTATAAAGCCCGTCGCCAAAGCAATCGTAGAGCACCGCAACTGAACCTTCAGGGACAGACCTGGAAAGCTGCCACACGAGGATTGATTTACCCACTCCTCCCTCTGCGTGCAAGACGACAGGGTGAGTCGCGGATTCCAGAATCGCACGAATCTCTCCCTCCTGCTCCCGCGGCAGTGCGCCATCAGCAGGACCAGCAATCAAGCACTGAGCTGGCAAGAGGTCCGCCTCATCAGTCTCGAGCGCACGCAGTACATCAACCCGACGAATAGATGGGTTCAAAGCTTGCTCACTCGTGGCCTTCTTCGTCACCAACTCCTTCAGCTGAAGCGATGCCTCGGAACCACCCTCCGCCAGGAAATTCCTCACGTCCTTGAATAGTAGATTGCGCTGATTCCAGAGGTCGGGTTCTCCCGCCTCGGCTGAGAAGAGCTTGAAAAAATTTGCAGTCTCCCTATCGAGTCCTACCACATACCCGAGCAGTGTCTTCGCGACTGAAGGGTGTCGCATAGTTTTCCCAGCTGCGAGGTCTTCGAGCGATTCAATCACTTTCTCATCTATGGGACGGTTGGTAGTGAAGGTGAAGCGCAGATTGTCTTTGAGCTCATCCCATGCAAACGCCTTGCGCAGCCCCACGAAGCGCTCTGAGAAGCCCTTAAGCGTGTTGCTTAGGCCGCTAGCAGTCCAAGGCTCCTGGGCACGCTTCGTGGAGTGTTTCAACTGTACATAGCGAACAAGGCGTGCGTCCTGGAACCGCTCGCTTCCAAAATAGAACCCCACATCGATAAGCTCATCACCTTCGTTGGACGAGCCAAGGCCCTCGAGTACCGATGCGCCTTCAATCGATATGGCAACCAGGTCGCTAACACCAGGCAACAGCGCGAGGCAGTGGCGCGCGGCCCAGTGATAGTGGAACTGGTCGCCATCTCTGCTCGCTCGCACCAAGTCAGAGTCAGTGGTTACGGCGCCGGCTGTAGCAGATTTAGAGTTCATGGGAGTTTCGAGGTCCGGGAAGGCGTGCCCCCGCCTTCCCACCATTCGTTCCCGCCAATTATGCGTGCATTCGAGAAACCTGAATAAAAACGACTCGCAGCAAGTGCGAACTCTGCTTTGAGCGGACTATAGTGGATGGTTGACATCGGATTGGAGGCTCATGCTTCATTTACACAACGTCATATTGCCACGTTGGAAGCATTTCAGATAGCCTCCGCGAGAGGAGAAGCTAGGAATCTGTGGAGAGGCGAGTTGCGCCGTGCGGCTAGGGTAGCCAGTACCGTCAAGATAGACTTCGCCAGACGCTAGGCCTCAAGGCGATGGCTGCCCACTTCGCACGTTACAATGCGCCCAGCGCGGCTGATTGCACATCGCCGCGCCGCGAGGGGGAACTGTTAAATCTGTAAGCAGAAGTGGCGACGGTTTCAGCCGCGCGGCCCGCGCAGTTGGCTGGACCGAGGCACAGGTCGACGAAACAGCTGCCCAAGCGAAGACGGGTGATTACATCCGTCTACAGTGCACCCTCGCCAGATACTGTGTGGAATATCAGACTGAAGTTTAAATCTGGTCCCAATACCTGCCTAGCGGCACAACCGCCACGCCGCCGAATCAGGCGTTATGGGCCGCAGCCATACAAACCGTGAGAGCAGCATTTTGACATCCGCCCCACAACTTGTGCTGGGTGGTAACGCTCTCCGGAAAAGTATACGAGGACCATATACTTTCATATACTGCCCTCGCGCTGCACGGCACGGCACACGGATGGCCACTCAAAATGCATCGGTCAACCCTGCGGTGGCGAGACGTGGTGCCAGGCGCCGCCACGTTGTTCCGACTTCAAAACTGCCGAGACTCAGTGCTGCCCAATCTCATTGGACGCATTTCCGGTGACATTTGCACGACGGTACCATTCGCGAACGCAGTGCGCATGCTGAAGGCGTCAGCAGGACAGCTCTTAGTCGGGATGGCTCTATGCTATGCGCGCTGGAAGGGACCCGGCCGCTTCCGCTATGTGGGCCCGGACTGAAATCGGGTCGGGTCAGAGCTGGTGCGCTGGGTCAGGGGCCCGTCATCATCGATACGCTCGAGCAAGCTGCGGATGTTGTACTTCGACACGCAGGCGTGGGCGAAGTGTTCCCGCCAAAGTGTTTGCTACCTCAATGACGGCAACAACTTCGCCGCTGCCTCCGCTGGCAGCAGGCCGAAGGCCTCGCACTGCGACATCGCGTTTTCGAGCGTTGATTCTCGGCGCTGGAGGCTACAGATGTCTGAAGGAGCGGAACGGCCCGTTTATGCAATGAGGGGCATGCTACAAGCACGCCCCTCATCAAAATAATTGTCTAAATATTTTTCGACATAATTTCCTCGGTTACCCCCGCTTCATTTCCCAGAGCACTCAGACCCGCGGATTTCCGCGCTTCTTGGAGCGCGGAAAAACAGACCTTGGCAGTCTTGTGGGCAAGCTCATAGACTGCCTGAGCATTGCTGTGCGCGTCCTGAGCCTCTCGCTGCGTCTTCATCAACATGCGATGGACAGGAGCATACAACTCTGCATCCTCAAAAAACCTATTTCGTTTCAATGCGTCCTGCAGATTGATGGCGTGCTCACCTACCTTTAGCGTCGCGTGAAAGCGGAAATCGGCTAAGTTCGCAGCTTCTCTCGCAGCAAGGCGGTTTTCGACGGCGGCGTTGAATTCGGTTTCGAACTTAACAAGTTCCACTACATGAGGGTATGGCAGCATAATTTGTCCTAGGCAAGTGTTATGAACGCCGGATGCGTCCACCTACGGTATAGGCACCTAGGTTTGCATCTCGTTATATTCTTTGAAAATATTTTTTCACGGCCGGATAACGGAAAAATCAAGGGGGCAGAATGACTTCCCAGCCTGGTCTACATGGCATAGCAGACCTGGTCTACGCTAAACCACATCTGGCGAACGCTTCCGCTCCATCAACCCGTTGCAAACCGGCCCGACCGACCGCTTGAAGGGAATTACCAGCGTTGCCTCGCGCGAATCTAACGGCGTCATCGTCTGCCTCGCGGTCGCGCCGCTTGCGTTTCACGCTTGCCATCGCGGCTTGCCACATGCTTCTTAGCGTGCGCTTCGATACGTCCGCACCTCCATTTGTTGTGCTCTCAATCTTTGGCAGAGCTGCGACGCCTCGAAGACGTACTTCATTGAGGGCAAGCTGCGGTGCCAACTTCTTCCAATTACGTGGCCCGCGCCAAGCTAGCCGGGCTGACGGCGCCGTTGCCAGCCGACTGCGACGACGCGTCCCTAGAAAGGTTGCTGTTTCCGCCCAGCGAACCATCATCGGCGCAGCGCCCGGCGCCGGTCTAGCAGACCATGCGCAATGAACTGCGCCGCAAAGGCGTGACGCTGGAAATGCTGTGGCAGGAGTACAAGCCCGAGCAGCCGAACGGCTATAGTACAGATGTTGGGATTTGAAGATGGTCGCTATACCTGGATTATATCTCTCGGACAGTAACCAACATGAAGCACTTCTTGGAAGACATTTATGGCACTCAGCGAGAACTTGAGTCCATGCCGCTAAATCGGCAAGAAGCCATAACGACAATTTGTTTTGATGGTTCTCCACAAGCACCTGGCGACATTTTTCGATTCGTCAGTACCGATGTCATTGTGGTCTCGGATGCAGAGTCGTGGGAGGTCGACGTCGCATCATTTTGTATCAAATACTATGGTAGCGATAGGTGGGGACTCATTGCAGCCAAACCATCAGTTGCGACCGACCTGATGCCAGATGTCCGTCCAACGCAGAAGGACGTAGCTCTGTGGCTCGAGGACCTTGTACTACGCCAGCATATTCCGAGGCACTCCTGTGTTTCTTTTTGGGACTCCGGCCTAGGCTTTCATGTTCTCCAAACTGGCACCAAGAACGGAGGGACCGCGACCGTCAACGTTACATCCACAGAAAACTTAGCAGGTGAATTTCACATACCATCGTTTTCTGTTAACGAATTCACTTGGCGGGGCGAAGCGTACGTCCCAGCCATCGACTTGATTTTAGAGGCAATATCTAGTCTTGGCCTAGCGCTCCTTCCTGAAGAACAGGTGGTCCAGGTTAGCCAATGAAATCACATTGATTTCATTCATAAATTTCATTCCACCGTAGACGTACCATTGAAGTGCAGTGCCAGCCTCTGCCGCAGACTTCAATTCCTCCAACAGACGCACATGAGAGCGTGGTATCTCTCCTATCAAGTCAGTGGAGGGGGGACGATAGTGAACTTCCGCAGTTCGTCTCGGCGCCGCTTCTTCGATTGCGGCGGCTTGAACCTCTGGTTCAGAGCGAATGGCAAAGCCACCATCGGTCAGTGTCACTGTCCCGTTCTTGGCATGGAATATTCGACTGCTTCCATCACGCCATGCATAATCAGCCCGGCCAAAAGCCGAGTTGTAGGTGAGGTTTTGTTGGTCAAAGAGCTGCAAAGGATAGCTTTCCGCAGTTTCCTTGATAAGCTGGTTTCGCGCGCCTACAGCTAGCTTTTTTCGCTTAGCCTCTTCGTAACACCAAGAAATGAGTTTATTCTTTGATTCAACGATATTTTGTAGCAGACTTGTCGTAAAAGAGGAGGCGCCATGTTCTTCGCCTGCACGGCGTCTGCGTTTGCGAATCTCATGCTCGTCTGGTGGCAAGGTACCCTCTCCAGGCAGCACGCCAATAACACGCGGCTTGGGTCTAGCGGTCAACTTCTCAGGAAAGTCGAATTCTCGCTTAGTGACCGTCTTGATAGGCTCCTTGGCCGCCGCCGGGGACACTGCCACTATAGGCTCACCATCACACAATCCAATATGACGCACTCCTTTGGCAAGGTAAAAGTGCGGCGCCTTGCCTAACAAGGCATCCTTGTAAATATTTCTCGAGTGATAACGAGCCTCACAGAAGGCACATCGAAATTTCTCAAATATTGTTCCGTTACTGATGTATTCATCATGGCACTGCGAAGCAGTTACCTCTTGGTTAAACTCGTTGAAAGCTATAAACGGCATTCGTTTTCCCTAGGCCATAAACATGCCCTACTGTGCACCAAATAGTGCACATTGGCAATATTATTCCTGAACGGACGCTTATGTCATTGTCGTTTTAGTGAACCTGCTCGATTGGTAATAGGCCGCGCCGCGCAGGTTCTCGCGCTCGTGCAGGCCGCGCGTGCGCTGCGCGTCTTGCTGCGGCAGGTCGAGGCCGCAATTTAGGATGGCCTACGCGCTGTTACAGCCGACGGCGCTGTGCTTGAGGGCCGCGCGCGCAGGCCGCTTCCAGCTGGTCGATATCGTACTTCTGTCCCAGGGACAGCACGCCCAGGCAACTGCGGAACGCCTGTCACAGATGCTGCCTGTCAGCCGTCCCCAGCACCACGCAGCAATGCCCCGCAGCCTCGGTTCGTGCCATCAATGTCTGCGCGTTCCAGCCGGCCGCCTCGCGGTGCGCCGGTGGCATGCGCGCGGCCACCGGCACAGGCGCCCTGCCCTTAATGCCTCGCTTACCCAGCGCCGTCTGCCTCCAAGCATCGCTATGAGCCCGTTTTTCGAGACTAACGCCTTGCTTTGAATGCGCCGCGCCAGGGCGCGCTCGGAACCTAATCGCATATTGGTCATAAACTCGGCACTCTGGCGAGCCAAGTCCGGGTTGGCGTCCGACTCCATCGGTCTCGTTCGGGCCCGACGCAGAATAGCAGCGACGTTGACGTCCTCTGCGCGCTGCGGCGACCTCATCGGCAGAATGGCCACCAAGAACATCCTGCAACTTAGATTTTCGCTTTGTCGACATGGGAGCCTTTCGGATGGTAAATTTGATGGACCAAGGCTGCGTCGGCGACGCCAGCCTAAGGCGCAGGCAGCGCGTCAGCTTTCTGGTTGTTTGCTGAGGTTGAACTAACTATCCCGTGACCGGACGTTAAAGGTTGCTAGCATTTTGCGGATTTGGTCTTGCACCGCTGGCTCACTCAGCCCGAGGCGGTCGTCTGTTTTGATGAGATGGTCTCGGCACCAAGCCGGCCAGCCTTGGTCATCATTGTCAATCGCAAACCAGCGCGTCGGTCGTCGGCGCCCTACATCAGCACATACTTGCAGACCCCGTGACATGCCGTCGAAGTCGAATTTTTGGGTCTCCCTATTGTCAAAGGTTGCACCGATAACCCTTGACTGTAACCCCGCAGTTAGCCGGCTTTTCGCAAATTCAAAGCCTTTGAATCTCACCCATGACGTGCTCAGCACGATTTTCACGTCCGGGTGTGGGTCGAGCAAGTCTTCCAGAAGGGGTAACCACTCGAAGAGGGTACGTCCTGGCGTGCGCATGTGTATCTCACCTTGCCGCGACGAGTACACGGCATCATCATGGGTGACACCGTCGAAATCACAGTAGCAGACCCAGAGCGCCTCTTGACCTACGTTTTCACCGTCGCGCATCTGTTGCATTTGGACCCCCTGGTAACGCAACACGAGCCCGACATTTCAAAGGCAATGCCCTTGGCCAACGCGACGGTGTCTTCCTCTGTGGCAAACGCAACGCTGTGGTGATGCTGCATAGTTCGTCAAAATCGCAGTAGCAGACCATGAGCGGCCATTGGGTCACGTCTTCGCTGTCAGTCATCAATTGCGCCTCGCAGCAGGTAACGCCAAATAGCTCGCATTTTGGATTTTTGACCAGGTCGACCAAGCAAGCTCATCATTGCCCAATCGCGAAGCACTTTCCGGGATTGGGCGCTTGACGTTATGCCACACCTACAATCCAAACTCTAGGCCATTACTCAAGTCTGGTAACCGCCATCCGAGGCAAGCCCCGTAGCGCCCGCCGAAATAGCTTAACTTCATCCAGAACTCTTTCAATTCCTCCTGCTGCGATGACATCAAGGGGAGTCTGATTTCCAAGCGTACTCACCGCACTGGTAAAAAAACGATACTTCTCTATTCCATTGCACGCGCGCAGTGCTTGCGATGCCCTCTCAAGTGCGGAGAGGTCAAGTTTGGTATCGGCAAAGAAAGCGGGAACGTACGTCTTTGCCCAGACGAACTGGACGCGACTAGGCATTTTGAAGATTTTGCGGTCTTTCAGTTTTTGCGCAAACGCGTCCTCGCTAAGTCCAGCGCGCCGTAAAAATTCATCGATGAAAATTATGCTACCGTCCTCGATGAGATTTTCACCGCCCTTCGCAATTGCAAGGTTCGCCTTCCATTCGACCATGCGCCGCCGCGATGCCGCCTCGTGAAGTGTTCCCGGTAGCCGAAGTAGCCCTTGCGCGTACTCGAGGAACTTCTTCTCGTCGTGTGGCGGCAGTCCCTGAGTCGCACATTTGAACGCGCACATGACGTCTCGCTCACTAAGTGCTGACTTCGCATCCTCGGGCATATCACGAAAAGTCTGAAGCGCAGATTTGAACAGGCTATATGAAGAAAGGAAAGTAGGTGAAGGCATATTGTCGGCTCAAAAGAGATGGTCGTTGGCATCAAAGTTTTGGGCTATTCTGGTGCTATACAAACCGATGCTAGTTGTCGATACCAAAACCGCACGCGAAATTTTCGCTGTGGTGGCGTGCAAACTGCCAGCCATCATAGCTCCAACGGCTGTAGATGTAAAGGCTGTAGATTCAAAGGCTGTGGATTCATGGGCTGTAGACATCAAAGACTCTCTGGGCGAGGCTGTAGGGTATATGTTTAAACCAACTCCCGAAACAGAACTGCGCGCCATAGTTGCGCAAAACCTTAGAGCTCATCGAGCGCTCATGGGGATATCGCAAGAGGACCTGGCCACCCTGGCCGGCGTCCATCGCACGTACGTGAGCCAAATCGAGCGCGAATTGAAGAACGTATCTATCGATAGCTTGCGCAAACTCGCGAACGCGCTTCACGTCGATGTACATGTGCTTCTGACGCGATAGCCCTTTATTGCGCTGATGAGTTCACTGGGATTCAAGACCACGCTCTAGCCGTAACTCGGCACCGCCAAGCTAGTCCTTCTAGCAAAATCCATTTGGTCCGGCGCGGGGCGTTTGTTGCGCACTGCCCCACAGCGCCGTTGCCGTCAGGGCCTGCGTGCTGATAATTTGGAAGGTGAGCACGTCCCATACGCTGCCTGGTAAGCGATTCCTCACTGATGTCGACATAGCTAAGCCACCCCTGCTACGTCGAGCACAGCGGCGCAAATGTCTGGTTTGAAAGGGTTGGCCAGTGGTAGGTCATGATTCGAGTTGCCGGTGGCTAGGGATTTTCATTTCCGGCTGCAGTGCAGCCCCAGCTCGCGACGCAGCTGGACAATGCAGTCACCGCCTGCCAGGAAGCCCTGCGGCGTCAATTGCGGCTAGACCATAGGTCCACCGGCTCTGCGCGTGTACGGTCGCGATGGCGACTTTTAGGTGCCCATCTTCCTGTGCACGCTTCGACAGTTCGCCGTTCGTCCTCTTTGCAGAACTTGCTGAGCTACAGGTCAAAGACGCGACGCGAGACGGTCGGGGAATTCAAGTCGGAACTTGCTCAATGCCGCACTCCAGGCAGTGGCTCTCACGTAAGTAAGCTGCAGCGATTTCTACGATATCGCGGCCCCATGCTTGACTCTGCGAGCTTTCTGCGAGCTTAGCTGCCTTGGGCTCAAGTTCGGGTACAGGTGGCTTTCAGCGACCACCTGGGGCGACGTAACGCCTTGCAGGAACCAATATGACTCCGATGCGCGCGTTCCATCGCCAGCCCCTCATATTTTTACGCCGGAGCCGTCGAAAAGTCCGAGTCCATAATTACGGCTCCTTCTTTCGAGAAGGTCCTGCCCGTTGAGGTCTGAAACTGGCCCTTGCCCATTACCTTGGACAGGTACATCAACGAGTCGGCCGCCTTATATAAAAAATTTCGGGTAGGTGCTGTCCCGGCATTGAAATAATAGACACCGATACTGGCGCTAAGTGGACTTCCGAAGTCCCCCCCCGCTTCGACGGCTCTGGCTAAGAACCGACGTAGGGCAGCTTCGAGCGCATCAGCACTTTTCAGCTCATTGACAACAACTCCAAATTCGTCTCCTCCGATTCGCGCGACAGTGCCAAAGGAGCTCAGCTCGGCGCTAAGGGCGTAAGCAGCCCATTGAAGTACCTTATCGCCCGTAGGATGACCTTGCTTGTCATTGATTGTTTTGAACCCGTCCAAATCGAGTAGCACCACGGCGCCGGACGTGCTGAGTTTGGTAGTGCCGAGGCAGAGAGCATTCAAAGATTCGTCAAATGCTAATCGGTTCCACAGCTTCGTCATACCATCGATACGCGTCGAAAAAGCAAGCTCGTCCGATAAGCGGAAGACATAGAACGGAATGAAAATTACGGCTGCCGCTATTCCACTAGCGAGGTCGGCATGCTGCATCCAATATCGCGAATATGCGATGAGTAATACTACGCTAAGAGAACCGATGGCCGAGGACAAAAGTGCGTACTTCCGTCCATAACGAAGCCCGCTGCCAAACGTCTGCAAGAGAGTTACCAACACGAAAGGTGCTGTAATTTCACCTGTAAGAAAAAGCATTGTGCCTAGACAAACCTGGTCGAACGCCACAGAACAGACCAGGCGCGACGAACCGTCCGCAATTTTTTTGACGACTAGGTACAGAAAGAGGATTGCAAAGATGCCTTGGACAGCGAGCATCGCCAAAGCAACGGGATACTCGGGATAGTGCCCAAATCGCGGAAAGGTGACGATGAGGAAAACGGCTAGAGTCGCTGTCCAACAAAGGCGCGCGGTGGCTTGACCGCGCTCGGTTATGAGACCTCGTACCCCAAAAAATTGGGCGGGCTCAACCAGTTCAATCATCCTGGACAACATATATCGCAGCTCACTAAAGTTTCCTTAAAGAAATTATAGCATGTAGCAAAGAAGCTAATTGAATCTTTTCAGTCGCCGCTTGTCGCGCTTGCCTTGAAGTCTGCCCGCGAGCGGACCTGCCGATGCCTTGAATTGCTCGAAAAAAAACCCTCGAGCAAAGCTCAAGGGGTTCGAATAAATGAAGGTTTTAATTGCTGTCAATTTTCAACCAACTCGCTCAGGCTTCCCATAATGTTTCGCGTGCTCTGCTCGACGTTTCTTTCGGTCCTTGTCGTCATGCGCCCGCCTCAAGAGCTCCATCGAATCCGGAAGTGAAGAAGGCCTGCCCCGGCCAGGCGGGCAGCGAATGACAACGATGCATAGAACGAGGAGTTCGACGAAAACGGTAAAAAGCAAAGCGGCTAACATTGGGGACATGTTGAGGTTCCTATAAAGAGTGGCCTCCTAGGTATAGCAACCCAGCAACGAATTCTTCCACAGGCCCTAATCAATGAGTCCGACGGCACAGCGAACGGACGGACGATGCGCATCGTGGCCCCCTCAGTGCACGCAATGAACTCGTGTCCTGCGGGGTAAAACTGCATATCCGGGTTAAGGCGACTACTTTGCGGTGTGTCGGTGACCGCCCTGCTAGCGCTCTGCGAAGCTATCGTGCGCGGGTTTTAAGCATGTAGATATCACTGGGTTTAGTTGGCATAAATCGAAACTCTTTACACCCTCCCCCCCAAGGGCTCACAGGGACGTGATTATATTGCCACAGGGTAAATTTTATGTTATTATACTAAGGCACACGAAGTGGCGGCCGCCTCCCGTTCAACCAGAAGTCTTGGCATGGGAAAAAAGCAAGTAATTTCATTCGTGTGTTCACCGTCCCCACCGAGTTTCTCGCAACTGAACCCGAGAAGCTAGCTTTCGAAACCGGACGAATCAACCCTCAAAGAGGAGATTCGTCTTGTCACGTCCGCAATCTACACCAACGCAAAAGCCAACATACGTTGTCGTTCGTTTACCTCGTCACGCAATAGCTTCGCCGTCCAAGTACGACTGCAAGCTGCGCCTTAGCGCGCCAACTTATCTCTCGTGCGCAGTAGCCGCCACGCTGTGGCCCAATGAATTCCGACTCGCCGCAGGGCACCGCACGCAAATCGTCGAGCTGCATTCCGCTACTCGAAAAGCGGTACGCATTGTCCCGGCACTATCTGCGGACGCACGGAAAGGGAAGTCCGTCCGACTCCGTAGTCGGACCTTTCAGCTGAGTCAGCATGATTGCCCGTGCAGTCACGAAGAAACCCCATTCAGCTTCCCTCGGGCTTTCGACGAAGCCGTGCAGACCGCTGACAGCAGCCCCGTGCGCCTAACGGCCATTTATCCCTTGCTGCACTAGACCAATTCCGATTTCTGAATTTTAGCGAACAATTTAGCGAGTATTGAGGAGATAGTTTCGATGGCAGGACGTACTAAATGGACAGAAGGCAAAATCCAAGAATTCAAGGATGCGAAGCGTGGCGAAGGTCACGGGACGAACTACATCCCTTGGCTTAACAGGCTGAGCTTCAGCAGCGCTGGGCGGTGTCGCAGCACAGGCATCAGCTCGAAAACTGGCCGCGTCCACGAGTTCTTCTCCGACGTCGAGTATCACTTCTTCTTGTGCCTTGAACGCGACAAATCGGTGCTCGACATCCGGGAGCAATTCCCGCTAGACCGTGAGCTCACACAAGAAGTAGCCAGGATGCTGAGTATTACGCACCCGACCTATCCGGTCACCCACGTGCCAGTTGTGATGACCGTAGACTTCATGGTCACTAAGCTCGTTAATGGCGAAAAGCGATACATCGGCTTTGACACCAAGTCCGCTTCGGACTTGGAAAAAGAGGCGAGGACGCTTGCCAAACTTGAGATTCACCGCGAAACGCTCGCATTAATGGGCAGCCCTCACCACATCGTTTTGAACACTACGCTGCCGCGAGACTTAATTAATAAGCTGGAATGGATACGACGAGCCAACGTCGATACTGCCGAAGTCACGCCCTACGAGGGCTACTGGGATGAGACCGAGAAGCACTTCCTAAGAGAATTTTCAAGAGCGGCGCCGTCCATTACCCTCTCCAAATTCTGTGTGGAGCTTGACGCATCCGCTGGGCTGGAACCTGGAACCGCGATGACCGCAGGCCGTCAGCTCATGTTCAAGCGAATCATCGAGCCGGACTTTAGTGCACGTACCATCCAGGATTCAAAGATATCGCAATTCACCCTGCCCTCTTCCACCTATATCACCGCCATCCGAGGAGTTGCCTGATGCTCTTTCGCAACGACATTTTTATGCATGAAGACGAACGTTATCGTTTGCTTTACTCAGACGCGGTCGCACAAGTGGCATGGGCGATTGCCATGGACGCCGAAAAAGGGTTCCCCGTTTCGGTAAGCCCCAAAATGCTCGTGGCACTCGAGCCGGCGACTCCAACTCAAACGCCCCAAGTCGAGCGGCCACCAACCGAGGCAATGCTCCTTTCGCAGGCCAGAGCGATGGCCATAATTGGCGAACTTCCGAACCAAGTTCCCGACATCTTTAATGCGTCGATTCGAAGCAAGCTGATTGCAGCTCGCTCCGTATCCACGGGATATTCACGTAAGGCAATTTACAAGAATCTGCGACGCTTCTGGGTAGGCGGACAGGTTCCTAGCGGACTACTCGCGAAATTCAATAGATGCGGCAAAAAAAGCTCGCTCACGGAAGGACGTGGGCGAAAGACTTCCTACGGCATTTACCAATTGACAGAGCGAGACCATGGGTATTTTAGGGAAGCCATAGAAGCGTACTTTAAAGACAGACGGTCAACCATCGAAGTTGTGTACATCAACATGGTTGAGAAGCACTTCAATCACGCAGAAAGCACCGATAGCTCGACTCTGTTTGCATTTGGTGAACGCCCAACCATCAGACAGCTGAGGCACTTCCTGCATAAGCATTATTCGTTGGAGACGCAGCTTCGAAATCGCAAAGGCAGCGCGAACTTTAACCGTGACCACCGAGCCGTGCTGGGCTCCGTGATGGACGACTGCGTTGGCGTAGCTCATTACTACGAATGTGATGCAACTGTCGGCGATGTCCTGCTGGTGTCCGAATCTGACCGGTCTCTTATCGTGGGAAAACCGACCATCTACTTCATCGTGGACAGACGTTCTCGCCTGATTGTGGGGTTCTATGCCGGTTTTGAAAACGCCAGTTGGGTTTGCGCCATGCAGGCCGCGTTCTCCATCGCGCAAGACAAGCAGGTGCTCTGCGAAACCTATGGAGTCAAGTACGAAGCGACCGACTGGCCGGCGCACGAAGTGTTCCCAAGCCAAATGCTGTTCGACCACGGCGAGGGTTTCACATATGCGAGCAATCGCCTGGCAGAAAATATGGCGGTCACCGTTGCCAACCCTCCGGCATTGCGCGCCGACTGGAAGCCAATCGTCGAATCGCGTTTTAAATTTCTACGGCAGAAGCTACAAGGAGGAGTTTACGGTTTTGTTGTCCCAGAGGATGCGAAGCAGCGAAGGAATAACAACGGAGTTGCGGAGCGAGAGGCTTGCCTGACGCTGAAGGAGTTCATCGCAATCTTCCTCAACCTAATCATCGCGCACAACCGTACACCTATGAAAAATTATGCGTGGGGTCCCGGCGAGTTGGCCACGGGGATGATGCCCACCCCAATCAATATATGGAACCACGATATAGCAAATCGCTCGGGCATCGCAAGCAGGTATACCGAGGAGTTCGTCCGCATGTCGTTGCTCCCGACTGAAACGGGGACAATTACCCAAACAGGACTATCGTTCAGGGGGTGCTACTACGCGTGTAGAGACGCCATCGCACTCGGCTTGTTCGTTAAGGCCGGAAGCAAGGGGGCTATACCAGTAAAAGTGACCTTCGACTCACGCCTGGTCGACACTATTCACATGCACCACCCAGATAACAAAGGGCTGGTTTTCGAATGCAATCTCACCAGCGCAAGCGAGCGCTTCAGAGGTCTTTCACTGGCGGAAGTGCTTACGCTCCAAGCAGTCGAAAAGTCAATGAAGCACGACATTCAGCACGTACGCGACCAAGTGCAGGTCGACTACAACTTAACCGTCAAAGAAATTCAGGACAATGCAAAGAAGCGCCTAACGGAAGCTGGAGTCAAGAAATCTCGTACGTCGCGCAAAGCCTCCATTAAAGGAGTACGTGCGAAAGAGCTGACCGCGGAGCGTAACGCACTCACTCCCTCGACCCCGGTGCGGACGACCGACTCGCAAGGCGATAATGTAGTTCCATTTCCAATTAAGGCCCCAGCAACCTCCGTCAAGGCAGCAGAACCTGACGCATCGACTCCAGCTCCGAAGCCGCGCTCCAGCATTGAAGAAATGGTACGTAGAGCTCAGGAAAGCATGATGAAAGGGTGACATGTACCAACTCGAAGACATCAATCTGGCTAACGTCCAGTATACACCTCAGCGACTGCCGCACTTCCAGGGCAACCCGCTCATCGAGGCACTGCCTCAATCGTTCTCGGATGACGAACTCAGGGACGCGCTAATGCTGCGCCCTGCTTTTGATGTAGGCCAGCGCGAATGGAACACGCATGAGCGAATTCAAATGCTCGGTACCTTAAGCAACTTCATGGTGCCCTTCGCTCGCCATGTTGAACTCGCCCGGTCGCTTGATTCAATGCTGCGTAACGGCTATGTTGGGCGCGTTCCATTCACGCCGGGCCACGCGAGCAAATTTCGAGCTGACTATCCTCTAGTCAATGGGAGTGCCTCTTATCTTCCAACAGCTGCAGGGGCAACGCCACAGTTGTCATCACTGCTCATGGGCGTGTCCGGAATGGGCAAGACCTCAGTGGTAAAGAGGTTCTTCTCGAAGATTCCAAAAGTTATCTATCACCAGAAATTCAATCTTTATCAAGTCACTCGTTTGCACGTCGAGATGCCGAGCGACGGGTCAAGTATTAAAGGACTAGCTGCAGGTATCTTGCACCAACTCGACCAACTTATCCCGGGCGCGAACTACTACGACACTTACACCCAACGCGGCAGAGCTGGTGCCGATACACTTATGCGCAGCGTAGCGCGTGTCCTAAATGCGCATTGCGTCGGATTCCTGATAGCCGACGAGATACAAAATCTGACCAATTCAAAGAAGTCGTCTCAGACAGTGATGACCGAACTGGTCTCCGCCTGCAACGACCTTGGCGTCCCCCTACTTTTCATCGGCACCAATAAAGCCGCGCAGGTTTTTAGTCTGGACTTCCGCAAGTCCAGGCGAGCTAGCGGCCATGGCATCTCTGAATGGAACAGGCTGCCCGAGACTGTCGCTGAGGGCGAGGTCGGTGAATGGAGCCAGTTCCTGAGAGTTCTTTGGACTTTTCAGTGGACGAAGAATCCAGTCAAACTCGATGCCCAGCTAGCCGCAACGATGTATCACTGTAGCCAAGGCATCATCGACTTGGCCATTAAACTCTTCGCCTCCGCTCAAGCTAAGGCCATTCTTGATGGTAGCGAGACTATAACTGCCCGTCTCCTTGCGTATGTCTATGAGAAGGAGATGCTCCTCCTACATCCGATGATTGACGCACTGCGTACAAATGACCTCGGCGCACTGATGCATTTCGAAGATATCGCGCCCTCAAGCGTCAGTGAAATGCTCAATACCTATGCACGGCAGGCCGACGTCGCACTGGCCAAAGCGTACGCCATCAAATCGCAAGATAAGGAGTTCGCACCTCAACTTGCGACTGCACTTGTAGCTGCCGGCTTCGGCGAAGAAGAAGCTGTGTCGGCAGCAATCGACATCTCCGAAAGCGAAAGCACGACCACATTGGCACAAGGTGTTCAAACTGCAATCAAGCGTATGGCACCAGTGAAGACTCTTCGCAAAGCGCGGACAGTAGCCCCAGACCCAGAAGCGTTAGCGCTCGACTTCGAAAGCCGTCCGATGGACTATCGACGGGCGACGGCGCTGGCTGGCTCAGCCAACACGCCAGTCGTAGCCCAATTGAAGGAGCTGGGTATGCTTCTACCGCTCCATTCACTCGTGGAAATCTAAGCGCATGCAGCTGCCGAAACCTTATCCAGATGAACTCGCCGGAAGCGTATGGGCGAGAGCTAGCGCGCGCATGGGCGTTCCACTGGAGACCTTGCTCAAAAATACGCTTGGAGTCCGTAAGAAAAGTATCTCGCTCCTGCTAGGTCAAAACGTAACTCGTATAGCGGCCGCGATGGGCCTTGACCCGGAGGTGTACTTATCTGCGCACACAATTTTTCCCTACTGCGTCGCGTTCATGCCGCCTGAACAGCAGATGAGGCTCCGTGAAAAATTCATCTCAAGCGCTTCTATGCGCTCTAGCATCGGCTCTATCACGAAAGTCGTAACCCATGGAGTTATGGAACGCCGCTTTTGTCCCCTGTGCGTATCGTCGGATTTGCAAGTTTATGGCGAAGCCTATTGGCACCGCCTGCATCACTTACCTGGAGTTCTGACCTGCTCTGTGCATCGGTGCCGGGTCATCGCGACAAACATACCCCTAAGTGGAAAGGTGCGAATTAGAGACCATCTCGCACTGCCATCGTCGGGATTCCATGAACTCGCCCCGGTCGCCGATGATGCACTAATGTGCGTCGCCAACCTATCACATGCCGCCCTAACTGGACGTGGACATATCCTTAAATCGTCATACGACTACCGGGCGGATGCATGGAAAAAAGGATTTGGGCTAACAACGACTGATTTAGCGACGGCCGTATTCTCCAACGAGCTCTCGAGATTTTTTGGCGAGCAATACCTGCGAAATGCCGGTTGCCTTGTGAGAGGATTGCCAAAGCGCCAATGGCCAGCGTTGATGTTGCGTCACAACGTATCCCTGCAATTCGCGGCGCCGAAGCACATAATGATGCGCACGTTCCTTCACCATGGGTCGACGGTGAAAATCTGTAAGCTTGAGCTGTACCAAAGGCCAGGTCCGCGGCTACCGGAGTTCTCCGTCTTGGACCAACAGATTGTCGAAGCGCTGTGCGATATCGCGCTCAAACTCGATTTGATGGGAGAGCGATGTACAGTCAAGGAAATGATGACGAAAGCCCGCGCATGGCAAAGCTACCGCCACCATCGTAAATTTTTTCCACTCACCGAGCAATTCCTGGCCGAGTTCAAACGCAGCGAACTAGCAGTGCGACAGTTAGGCGGCAGAGCCATCTGGCGCGAGCGCTTCCCGACAAAATTCGGATTAAAACCAAAAAAGGATGTGCAAAAGACTTAGCCTTTTCCTCTCACCTGGTCACGTGGCGCCGGCGGGCACCCTCTAAACGTACGAACGACCAGGACAGATGTTCCGTCGATGTGTGGAGCTACACCACGAAAGAGCTGAGAATCTGGATTCTAGATATTTCAAGTTAGCATAACTTAGTCAGCATGGAGGCAACATGGAGTGGGCAACAAGCGTGGATTTGTTCGGTGGCACAGCTACTATTGAAGATGGCAACGGAGAATCTACGCTGTTGGACCTGGCCCGGCTGCACGACCGTGGGCTCTCTCGCATCGATAAAGAGCAGCACACAATACGCATTCAATTGGACGAAGGTTCATCCACTAGCGAATTCCCCGAAGACATGGGCCAACTGCTAGCAATTCCGAATGAGCTTTGGTCGAAGCACAGTCTCTACAAGTGGACTATCAAGGGTCGGGACTACCTCGTTCCAGCGTTAGCATTGATGCGCACCTTCTTCGGACCATCCCGACACTTACTCGCTGAAATGTTCCGTCCTCAGGCACTGGAGCGAATATGCTACCTGGATTTTGACAGCACACCTCCCGCGTTGCGCCTGGTCATCGGTAGAGCACAGCCGGTAGACCAGCGAGCTAGGGAGGCCGTTGACCAAAGACTCTCGTGGATGCTCGCGTACCCTACAGCGCACCAAATGGCGGGAAGCATTCACCGATTTGGCTTGCAAGGTCGCTTGGACATTACGCTACCAAAGGCCACCGCTTACGTTGAAGTCACAGGTATGCCAATGCGCGACAGCTTTTTCGTAACAAGATGCCGGTTGATGAGTCTAACTCCCCAGGAGACGCCTATCGCTGGGGTACCCGCTACAGCTAGGTTCGTTATGCAAAAGTTTCGAGGCCATGGATGCGAAGTGGCGCGGCATGATAACGGCAGCACAAGATTGACCGATGCGGAATGGGAACACATCTACAAGCTATTCGACACAGGCAGCACACTGTTAGCCAGTCCAGCATCGCGCGCTCGGCTGGACACGATTCTAGGAAAACTTGCCCAGGAAACTGCTTGGAAAAATGTGGCGCACAGCGGCGTCTCAATAGACATGGTCATAGCTTTGCACCGAGCCCTAACGAAACATGGTGTCCTCGAAGAAATCCTGCTCTTCATCGAAGAGAGCAGAGGGGCAACCACGATGAAAGTCGCTGATGTTGAGCCGACACTCAGCGAGTGAAGCTGCGGCGACCGGAAATTGCGGTGCAACTGTGACTACACCGGACTGATGAGGTGTTCGTCAACCCAATCTGTGAACAAGGCAGCATTCGCAAAGCGTCTTTCATTGTCGGCTGACGTGCCAGCGCCAGTGTTTTTTCCGCAGATTTTTCCGCTTAGGAGCATGCGATTCTGCCCTAGCCCTACCGGGACTCTTAAGCCAATTGAAAATGCCACTACCGGCTTAAGCATTAACCGGATGCTACAAGCGCGCGTGCGGTGGCCTTCTTCTGAGCCATAAGCTATACAGGTCGTACTCCATAGGAAATTTGCGTAAGTCCTGCGCCGGGACGAGGCGAGCGGTGATATAGATTTTCAAGTTGGGAGTGACCAGTTACCGACTCAAATGTAAAGCGCTGCTTTGACAAGACATAGCCATTTACCGACTTGAATGTAAAGTGAGAAGAGTGAAGATGGCTTCCTCATAGGAGAATCGAGTTACCGACTTAAATGTCACCTCCCATGACTGATGCCACGCTGATCGCCCAGCACCAGCGCGACGATCACGCCCGCGTAGCGACGCCCTGCCAGCAGCGTCTGAATACGCAGGCGCAAGCTAGCACGCGCCGCTTCGATCACGCAGGCGAAGCAGGACACAAACGGCGCGAGCAGCTGGTTGTCACCGGCATTGTACACATAGCCGGTGGCCCGGATGCCCTGCTCGAGCAGCCATACCTCGTAGTCGAAACCGTAGGGATTGGCGTTGCCATGCGGGCGCTGCAAGCGCAGACTCAGGCGCCAGCGCTGCCCAGGCTGAATTAAGGTGGACGCTTGCGCGGGCTTGCCCGGATTGCTGTACCAGCCCAGCGCAAGGTGCTGCGGCACCGGCTGGAGCGTACCAGCCAGAACCTGTTCGATGCGGAAATTGAAACGCACTCCCTGCTCCGACTGACTAGGCAGGCTCTCGACCAGGCCGACAACCTGCAAGGTGCGTCCCTCATCGAACCGGTGCAATTCGCTGCCTAAGGCCATCTGGGCCAGCAAGGCCGCCCAGCAGAAGCCGACCAGAGCGGCGCCACCGACCAGCAGCAATGATCCGGCAAATGCCCGCCAGCGCGTGTTCAGGCGGCCTGCGGTGAAGGCGCTGGAAGCTGAGCGGCGCAGCAACATCTGCCCCAGTGCCACCAACACCGACAGAAACGCTAGTAGAAGCAAGAGTATGGGTAGCAGCTGCTGCCAGTCCGGCAGCAGCGCCTGTTGCTGCAGCAGGACCACGCCGGCCACAAAGCCGAGGCTGACACGGCGCATCCGGACACGCGCTATTGCGGGGTGAGCTTGCTAGCCCGCAGCGCCCGAGTTTCCGTACTGCTGGCGGCGGCGATGGTAGCGCTGATGAAAGCTGAGCGACGCTCTGGCATATCGCGGGCCTGATGGCTTAGCGCGCAGGCAGACCTAAGCGGTATTACCGAAACGGTGCAAGGGCACAGCGCAAGGACCAGCTTCATGGCGGCAACTCCAGGTCGGCATCTGAATAGATAGGCCGATTATGCGCCGCGCTCCGCTGCCTTTATCGCCTGCTGATCAGGACTTCCAGCATGCTTGAACTGGATCAAATAGCCAGTCGCGGCAGTACCGCAAGGGCATTCGCGCTGGTGGCCTGCGCCACTACTTCGGGCGTCAGGCCACGTAGTTGTGCCAGCTCGGCGCCGATACGGGCCAGTTGATCCGGACTGTTGCGGCCCGGATGGATCCAGCTCGGTGCGATATCGGGCGCATCGGTCTCCAGCACGATGGCCGACAGCGGCAGATCAACGGCCAGACGGCGGATCTGCAAGGCGCGGGTATAGGTCATGGCACCGCCGAAGCCCAGTTTGAAGCCGGCGTCAATATAGGCCTGTGCCTGCTGCATACTGCCATTGAAGGCATGCGCAATGCCGCCGGCCGGACGGATCTGGCGCACATGCTTCAGCACCACATCCTGCGAGCGACGGACGTGCAACAGCACCGGCAAATCGAAGTCGCGGGCAATTTTAAGCTGCTCGCGTAGAAAGAAAATCTGTTTCTCGCGCATCACTGCTTCGCTCAGCATGGGCAGGAAGAAATCCAGTCCGATCTCGCCCAGCGCCACCAGACGGCGATCGGCCATGGCAGTGGCCACGCGCTCGCGCAGCACGACCAGATCCGCTTCGCTGGCGTGAGGTACATAGATGGGATGAATGCCCAGCGCATAACGGCCGTTGGGAATACTGGCAGCCAGCGTGGCGACCGTACCGAAATTGGCCGCCTCCACGGCCGGGATCACGATCATCGCCACGCCCTGTTGCCGGGCCAGCGCCGCCTGCCCTACGCCGTCGCCGGCGAATTCGTGGGCATCCAGATGGCAGTGCGTATCGACCCACATTGGTCTAGGCCTCGGCGGGCTGCAAACCGTGTTCGGTCAGGCGCAGCACACGGTCGCAACGGCGCGCAAGTTCCATATCGTGGGTGACGATCACGAAGGCGGTGCCCAGTGTGCGCGAGAGTTCCAGCATCAGATCGAATATCTGCTGGGCGGTCGCGGTGTCGAGATTACCAGTTGGTTCGTCCGCCAGCACGCAGGCTGGCTGGGTGACCAGTGCCCGCGCCAGCGCCACACGCTGCCGCTCGCCTCCGGACAATTCGCCCGGTACATGGCTGACGCGCTTGGCCAGATTCACCCGCGCCAGCAACTGCTGCGCCGCCGACAGTGCATCGGCGCGTGGCATGCGGCGTATCATCAGCGGCATCGCGACATTGTCGAGTGCGCTGAATTCCGGCAGCAGGTGGTGGAACTGATACACGAAACCCAGCGCCGCATTGCGCAAGTTGCCGCGTACATTCTCGCTCAGGCTGGCAAAATCCTTGCCCTGCAGGGTGACACTGCCGCGCGTCGGCGTATCGAGCCCGCCCAGCAGATGCAGCAGGGTCGATTTGCCGGAACCGGAGGCACCCACAATCGCCACCCGCTCGCCACGCCGCACATCGATATCGATGCCGTTCAGCACCTGCACGGAATAGTTGCCCTGAGTGAAGGTCTTACCCAGATTGCGGCACGACAGTACTAATGCTTCCTGATTACTCATAGCGCAGTGCCTCCGCAGGTTTTACGCGGGCTGCCCACCAGCTCGGGTACAGGGTTGCCACAAAGGCCAGCACGACGGCGACGCCGCCAATCTTGAAGACGTCAGGCCAGCGCAGATCGGATGGCACGGTACTGATGTAATAAATATCCTTCGACAAGAACTGCACTCCCAGGAGATGTTCGATAAACGGTACGATCACGTCGATATTCAGGGCCACCAGCACGCCTAGACCGATGCCGATCGCCGTGCCGAGAATGCCGACCAGCGCGCCCTGTATCATGAAAATCTTCATGATCGACCGGGGCGAAGCCCCCAGCGTGCGCAGGATGGCGATATCGGCCTGCTTTTCTGTCACCGTCATCACCAGTGTCGACACCAGATTGAAGGCTGCCACGGCGATGATCAGCGTCAGGATGATGAACATCATGCGCTTTTCCGTCTGTACGGCAGCGAACCAGTTGGCATTGAGCTTGGACCAGTCACGCATGATCAGGTCACCGGACATGCTGTTTTTGAGTGCCTGGGCTACTTGCGGGGCACGGTGCATATCGCTCAGACGCAAACGCAGGCCGGCCGGCGCATCGAGGCGCAACAGCTTTTCGGCATCGGTCAGGTGGACAAAGGCCAGTGCCGAGTCGAACTCGTTATGCCCGGCTTCGAAAATCCCCACCACCGTGAACGAGCGCACCCGCGGCAATACCCCGGCCGGTGTCGGCTGTCCCTGCGCCAGCGCCAGTGTGACCTTCTCGCCCAGATTGACGCGCAGGGCCCGCGCCAGTTCGATCCCCAGCACGATGTTGTAACTACCCGGCTGCAGCGCATTGAAACTGCCGCGCCGGGTCTGTTTCGCCACGTCGGACACGTTCGGCTCCTGCTCGGGCAGGACGCCGCGGATAATCGAGGGGCGCAGCACGTCGTCGCGCACCAGCATGCCCTGGGTTTCGGCAAACGGTGCGGCACCGATCACCTCGGGGTTACGGCGTGCTTCGGCGGCGGCGGCATGCCAGTCCGGCA
This sequence comes from Oxalobacteraceae bacterium, assembly GCA_027490725.1. Lineage (GTDB taxonomy): Bacteria > Pseudomonadota > Gammaproteobacteria > Burkholderiales > Burkholderiaceae_D > Rugamonas. The sequence goes on along the minus strand of JAIXXN010000068.1, from coordinate 43,729 downwards.
TGCTGCCACGGGCGTCGAACACTTCGACGTGGGCCAGTACGGACAGCATGCGGTCGGTAACTTCTTTCTGGAAACCGTTCATGACCGACAGCACCACGATCAGTGCGGCCACTCCGAGGCCGATACCCGCCATGGAAATCAGGGAAATAAACGAGATAAAACTATTACGCCCGCTGCGCTTGCCAGCACGCGTATAGCGCAGGCCGACCAGCCATTCAAAGGGCAAATTCTGCATAAGACTCATGGGCTCCGGTGAAGCTAGACATTGGTGAGCCCGCAGTGTGCCATAACTTGGCACTCATGCGGGCACAGCTTGGCGTGCGCCCATAAAAAAACCGCGCCGTGCAGAAGCTCTGCGACGGCGCGGTGGACGCTATTCCCTAGGGAATTAAGCGAATTTTTCGTTCTTTGGCTTGCGACGGCCAACCACACCCAGCAGGCCCAGACCCAGTGCCATCATGGCCCAGGTGTCGGCTTCCGGTACGGCGGACACGCCCAGCAGCTGCTGGGATTGCTTGCCATTGAAGGAACCTTCCAAAGTGACATAGTTGTAGTGGTTGGTACCCAGCTGATACGAAGCCGCAGCGGCCAGCATATCGGCAGCCATATCGATCTGCGGATTCGCGGCATCATGCAGCGCGAAGTACTGGTTACCAGAGGTCAGATTCTTGTCATCATTCTGCAGTTCCCACAGTGCCAGCTGGAATGCCAGCTGTTTGTCGGTGTTACCGGCAGTCGCAGCGAAGGACGACTCGTAGAGCTTGCGTACGTCGTCCGATGGCGTGAAGTTATACGTGGCAGTGTAAGTAGCCTTACTCGAGAAATCGATCATCGGGGCGATGCAGTAAGCATAGTAACGCTCCGAGGTCTTGCCGGTATTGACCATCTCGAAGACCGAGACGCTGATCTGCAGGGTGTTGTCATCGATGCTGACATCTTTAAAGAAACCGCTGGTGGCCGAGTTGACGTAGATCTCGCTGCTCGAGGTATTTGCCAGGCTAAAGGTATCTGCAGCGTGGCTGGCGCCAGCAAAAGTCAGAACGGTTGCGGCTACGGCGGCTTGCATTACTTTGTTGAAGGTAGTTTTCATAATGTAATCTTTCTTGTCTAAAGGATATTTTAACAAAATTTCTTAAGCTTGTGCAGGAATCTGGCACTGACCGACCAGCGTGGCGAAGCTTGCGTCGCCAATCAGGTCAGCAATGGTCGGCGCTACCAGGCCCGCCGCTTGCGCATCTTCGCGGGCCACGTTGAAGTAGACGTCGGTCATGTCGGCCGTCTGGCCGTTGCTCATCACCACGCTGCTGCGTTCCAGATGCAGGTTATTGTTGGCATCCACGAATGGCAGTTCGACGTAGCTGACCTTGAGGCTGACGACGCCGGCCTGTTCCAGCGACAGTAATTCGCCCGCATCGGTCTTGCCGTTGCTGTTGGCGTCCTGCCAGACCAGCAGGCTGGCAAACTGGGCATCCTTGGCATCGACCACGCCATCGTGGTTGCTGTCATAGGTTGCCAGTTTGGCGAAACCGGAGCCTTTGCTGACACCGCCAAACAGTTCGCTGATGTCGTCAATGCTGCCATTGCCGTTAGCATCGATGGCCAGGAAGCCGTCGCTGCCCGACAACCAGCCGGTCTGAATGGCTTTACCCGTGCCCAGCAGGTCGAAACTACCGGTCATGGCTTCACGCGCGATGGTCTGGATACCGTCACCGTTCAGATCGATCGCGATCGGGGTGATGCTGGCATCCCAGCTCATATCGTTTTTACCCGAAGTCAGCGTGATGGTATCGGTACGGGTGACGTTGCTCAGATCTTTGGCATCGCCCGTCACATCCGAATCAACCGCATCATTGGTGCCGGAGTTCTTCACGCCCCACTTCCAGTTGCTCATGTTGTAAGTACCATGATCGGAAGCAAAGCTGACCGTCACATTGGTCTTGTCGAACACCAGGTAGTAACTACCTGGAGTCAGATCGACAAACTTGTAATTGCCGTTAGCATCGGTCTTGATGGTCGAACCCAGCTGTTTCTTGGTCACCGCATCGAACAGCCCAACGCTGATACCGCCAATGCCCTCTTCACCGCTATCCTGCACGCCATTGTGGTTGGCATCGCGCCAGACCTTGTCACCGATACTGGCTTTACGGTACACGCCGGCATCCTTGTAACTGACATCCTGACCGGCGGCCAGCACGATGCTGTCGGTCCGGCCGGTGCTGCCACTGACGATAGTAATGTCCGAATTGGTGCTGGTGGTGCCGGCGCCCGTCTTGGTGAAGTAGTAACCGGACTTGTTGGTCACTTCCACCTGATAGCTACCCGCTGCCAGACCGGTGAACTGGTACTGACCGCCGTCATGGGTGACGGTGCTGGCTTTCAGCACGTTATTCGCATCGTACAGTTTGACTGTCACGCCATCCAGACCAGCTTCGCCGCTGTCCTGAACGCCGTTGTAGTTGCTATCTTCCCAGACCAGGTTGCCGATGCTGCCCGCTTTGACCAGACCCGCTTCACGGGTCAGATCCTTGCCACCGGATACCACGCTGAACTGCGAGGTCAGACCATTCGCGGCCGCATCCGAGTCAGTACTATCGCTGCTACCCTGATCCTGCTTGGTGAACATATAGCCACTTGGCGCGGTAAATTTCACCGAGTATTTACCCGGGCCCAGATCCGAGAACAGATAGGCGCCGCTGGCATCGGTCACATCAGTTGCGACCACCACACCTTTTTCGTTTAGCAGCGAGACGGTTACATTGCTGGCGCCCGACTCCGACGATTGCTGGATACCGTCACCGTTGGTGTCGTACCAGACTTTGTCGCCAACGCTGGCTTTCTGATACAGACCAGCATCCAGATTGGTGACGTTCTGACCAGCGACAACCGAGACGGTACCAAGCTTGCCGCTGGCATCCGCATCGCTATCGAGCGCACGGTCGCTGCCCACGCCTGCGCTAGTCAGGGTGTAGCCGGTTGGCGCTTTCACGCTGACCGAATAGGTACCCGCTTCCACCGCGAACTTGTAGTTGCCGTTGCTATCGGTGGTGGTGGTTTTTACCACGCTACCGCTGGCATCGCGCAGTTCGACCACCACACCAGATTTACCGCTGTCGCTGCCATCATCCTGCAAACCGTTACCGTTCTTATCGATCCAGACCTTGTCACCAATGGTGGCTGCCGCCACTACACCGGCATCGATGCTCTTGTTGACCTGACCGGAGGTCAGCGTCACGCTGTGGGACAGACCGCTAGCGCTCACGTCCGAATCGATGCTGTCGTCCGAGCCCTGATTGGCCTTGGTGAAGGTCATACCTTCTGGCAGGCTGCTCTTGTCGAACTGGACGGTGTAAGTGCCCGGCTTGAGGTTGCTGAACAGATAGTTACCATAGGAGTCGGTGGTCACAGCATTGCCAACCTGCTTACCATCAGCATCCAGCAGAATGACTTTCACGCCAGCCACACCGCATTCGTCGCAATCCTGCAGACCGTTCTTATTGCTGTCCAGCCAAACCTGATTGCCCAGCGATGCCCCCTTATACAGACCGGCATCGACGGTGGTATTGACTTCACCAGCGGCCAGTTTGACGACATTGCTGACACCGTTGCTAGCGAAATCGCTGTCTTTGGCATCGTCCGTGCCAGCATCCTTGGTGGTGAAGCTATAGCCACTCGGCGCCGTCACGGAAACCGTGTAACTACCCGGATCAGCGGTGAAGCTGTAGCGACCGGCCGCATCGGTGCTGGTGGTCGCAACCACTTTACCGGTGGCGTCTTTGAGTTGCACGGTTACGCCGCACAGGCCGCTCTCGCCGCTGTCCTGTACGCCATTACCATTCTTGTCTTCCCATACGGTATCGCCCAGTTTGGCCTGGATGGCCATGACGCCGGCATCCAGATCGCTATAGACCTGACCCGAGGTCAACGTCACCTGTGCGGTCTTACCGGTGGTGGTGTTGGCATCGGAATCCTTCAGGTCGCTGCTGCCCTGATCGGCCGCCGTGAAGATGTAATTGGTCGGCAGACTGGCTTTGTCGAACTGCACGCTGTAAGTGCCGGGCTTCAGATTGGTGAAGCTGTAGCTACCGTTGGCATCGGTGGTTGCCGTCGCGCCGGTCGGATTGCCAGCCTGATCCAGCAGAATCACTTTCACACCTTCCACACCCACTTCGGCGCTATCTTGCAGACCGTTGCGATTGGTGTCGAGCCAGACGCGATCGCCCAGGGTAGCACCTTTGTAGAAGCCGGCATCGACGTCGACATTGGTTTGACCCGGCGCTACAGTGATCAGCTCGCCCTGACCGTTGGCATCGATATCGCTATCGACTGCGCCATTGCTGCCGGCATGGGCCGCGCTGGCTGTCATACCGACCGGAGCCGTGACCGAAATCGCATATTTACCAGCATCGACGGTAAAGCTGTACTTACCATCGGCGCCGGTGGTGGTGGTCTTGACGAGGTTGCCCTGGTCATCCTTCAGGTCAACCTTGACGCCAACCAGACCCGCTTCGCCGCTATCCTGCACGCCGTTACCGTTCTTGTCTTCCCAGACACGGTCACCAATGGTGGCTTGCAGAGCAACCACGCCCGCATCGAGGCTGTGGTTGGCGCTGCCGGAGGCGAGGGTGACTTGCTGCGTCACGCCGGTGCTCAGATCGGCATCGGAATCAACGCTGCCGTCGGTGCCGGTGTGGGCGGCGGTGAACACATAACCAGTGCCCAGCGTGGCTTTATCGAACTGCACGCTGTAGGTGCCCGGTTTCAGATTGTTAAACAGGTAATGACCGTCAACGTCGGTGGTGGTCGTGGCGACCGCCTTGCCGCTTGCGTCGAGCAGCGTTACCTTGACATCGGCACGGCCAGTCTCGCCGGCATCCTGCACGCCATTACGGTTGGCATCGTTCCAGACCACGTTGCCGAGTTCGGCAAATTTATACAGACCAGCGTCGAGCGTCGTGTTCGACTGACCGGCGGCCAGCGTCACATTGCCGCTTTTACCTGCAGCATTGATGTCGCTGTCGGCTGCGGTGTTGCTCCCCTGGGTCTGGGCAGTGATGCCGTAGCCGGTCGGTGCCGTCACGGCGATCGAGTAGGTACCCGGATCGACGGTAAAGCTGTACTGGCCACCATCGTGGCTGACGGTCGAAGCAACGGTGTTGCCCAGACTATCTTTCAGTTCCACGCTCACGCCATCCAGGCCGGCTTCGCCGCTATCCTGCACGCCATTACCATTGGCATCTTCCCATACGCGGTCGCCCAGCGTCGCCTGCTGGATGGTCAGACCGGCACGCACAGTCAGATTGTCGCCCGAGTTCAGGGTAAGCTGACCGGTTTTTCCGCTACCGGTGTCGGCATCGGAGCCACCGCTGCCTGGTGCGCCCTGGGTTGCTGAAGTGAAGTTATAGCCAACCGGCAAGGTGGTCTTATCGAACTGCACGCTGTACACACCGGGTGCCAGGCCATTGAATTCATAGTGACCATTGGCGTCAGTGACAGCCGAAGCGCCTGCCACCGGATTACCGCTGGCATCCAGCAGCGTCACTTTGATGCCGGCGGCACCAATTTCGCCATTGTTCAGACGACCATCACGGTTGGTGTCGATCCACACGATTTCGCTGAGCGAAGCTGGACGATAGATACCGGCATCAACTTCCAGATTGACCTCACCGGCGCCGAGCGAAACGCTGGCATTGCCGCTGGCGTTGACATCACTATTGATGGCACCACCTGCCTTGCCAGCGGCGGTGAAGACATAGCCACTTGGCGGAGCCACCGAGACGGTGTAATCGCCCGGATCGACCGTGAAGCTGTACTGGCCACCGTCATGGGTGGTGACAGTATTAACGGCCTTACCGTTAGCGTCTTTCAGCGTGACAACCACGCCGTCCACGCCCTGCTCGCCGCCATCCTGCACGCCGTTGCCGTTGGTATCTTCCCACACGCGGTCGCCCACGATCGCCTGACGAACCACCAGACCCGCGTCGAGGTGCTGGGCCGCGTCACCCGAGTTGAGGGTCACTTGCGCGGTCAGACCATTCCCGTCAACGTCGGAATCCTTGGCGGCATCGCTGCCCTGCCCCTGTGCCGTGAACAGATAGTCCGGCAGCGCGGTCTTGTCGAACTGCACGCTGTAGCTCCCTGGCTTCAGACCACTGAACTGGTAGTGGCCGTTCGCATCGGTCGTCGCGGTAATGCCGGTGGTTTGGCCGTTGGCGTCGAGCAAGGTGACTTTCACACCAGCGGCGCCTGCTTCGCCATTGTTCTGGATGCCATCACGGTTGCTGTCGTACCAGACGGTGCTGCCCAGCGATACTGGACGGAACAGACCCGCATCGGCCTTGTTGCTGGTTTCACCCGGCGCCAGCGTGATCGCAGCGCTATTACCTTGCGCATCGATGTCACTATCGAGCGCGTCATTGCCGCCCTGAGCCTTGGTGGTAGCAACATAGCCGTTCGGCGCCTGCACGGTCACCGAATAGGTGCCGGGATTGACGTCGAAGTGATATTTGCCGCTCGCGTCGGTCGTCGTCGATGCGACCACTTTGCCAGCGCCATCTTTGAGTTGCACGACAACCTCGGCCAGGCCGGCTTCGCCGCTATCCTGTACCCCGTTGCCATTGCTATCTTCCCAGACGAAATCGCCCAGATGTGCCGGCGGCACATTGAAGGTCAGATGATTTGCGACCAGACTGGTATCAGCGGCACCCGTACCGACAGTGCCACCGGTATCGCGCACCTTGAAGTCAACGTTAAAACTACCGGCCTCGGTCTGGCTCGGCACGAACGTCAGATGACCGGCGTCGATATCGGCAACCGATATTTCGCTATCGACGGTCACCGCCACACCATTGAGCAAGAGTTCACCAGCACTTGGCAGCTTGGTAATGATGACGGATTTAAAAGCGTCTTTCTCGACTGGGTCAACAAAGCCGAAGTCACCGCGTGCCAGCACCACTGCAGCGCCATTGGTCAGATCGAATACCTTGTCCGCAGCAACCGGCGCATCATTGACCGGATCGACATTGACTGTCAGGTTCAGATTAACGCCAGCGCCACCATTACCATCGTCAACTACCACCTCTACAGTCGTAAATTTGCCATACCAGTCCTTGGCCCACAAACCCGGGCGAACATAAATGGTGTCCTGATCGGCCATACCGAACAGATCGCTGTTGATGGTGGTAACTTTGCCGTCCGGTAGCGTGACGCGAATGCTGCTCACGTGAATGCTGGCGCTGCTATCAAACCCGGCCTTAGTCAGCAGATCGCGAATTTCAAACGTATTCTGCGTATCTTCATAAACGTTAACACTGGTTCTTACGATGGGATTACTCATACCAGCACCTCGACCGTCTTACCGCTGAAAGTGGAATTCGTCATTTTTTTGTCTTAAAAAGTTGTTCTTAAATGTATTGAACTTGCCGGTAAGGCTGGTGACGGGGCTGGGTCATCAGTGGCCGGTGTGACTTGCATCAAGCGCTGACTGGGTTAAAGTCATGCCTTAAAAACATTTGTGTTGTCGCAATTATAGCAAAATTTATTCAGATGCAATGAATTTTAATTAAAGAAAGATTCTTTATAACATTTCTATGTTCTCAGAAGCAACATTCCGCGTTATTGTGCGATGCCCTACAATGTCGGTATGAACCAGCTAACCGTCGTCCTCCCCTTCGCCTTACCGCCCGCAGAGCTAGCAGGCGACCTGATCCGCGTGCTCGACACCCCGGCATTGGCCACGTTGTTGTCACACCACAAACGTTTGCAATACACCCTTTTTGAAAGCCCGAGCCGGGTCTTGCCCCACGAAGCATGGCTGGCGCAGACGCTGCAACTCGCCGCTGCAGACCATACTGGCGGCGTACCACTGGCGACTGCCGCCATGCAGGGTTGCAATCTCGCGCTCGCGGCCCGGCAGGGTCACTGGTTCATCGTCCAGCCCAGCCATCTGCAACTGGCGCGCACCCATCTGCTGCTGGCCGATGCCCGCACGCTGACGCTCAGCGAGCAGGAATCGCGGGCGCTGTTCGATGCCGCCCGTCCCAGCTTCGAACAACTGGGCGGCGAACTGCTGTATGCCAGCGCGGATCTGTGGTTCTGGCGCGCCGACGCGTGGGCCAGTCTGGATACCGCCAGTCCCGATGCGGCGGTCACCCAGAATGTCAGCGACTGGATGCCGGAAGGCGATGCGGCGCGCGCCTGCCGCAGGCTGCAGAACGAAGTGCAGATGGCCTGGCACGAGCACCCCGTCAATCAGGCGCGGGAAGCGCGCGGCGCGCCGGTGATCAATGCCTGCTGGCTATGGGCGGGCGCCAGCGCCCTGCCACAGAGCTTGCCGCCACTGGCCGTGGCCGGCGGCCCGGACTGGCTGCAAGCACTCACCGAGCCGGGCTGGCGCCAGCCCGACGCCCAGCAATTACTGGCCGCGCCACGGCCACTGATCGTGCCGGACCTGATCCAGCCAGCGCAGGCGGGCGACTGGTCGGTCTGGATCGATCGCCTGCATACCATTGAGCAGCAATGGCTAGCGCCATTACTGCAAGGCTTGCGCACTGGCCGCATCGACCAGCTCGAGCTGGTGCTGAGCGACCGCGATCGCCTACTCAGCACCACCAGCAAGCGCATCTCACTGCGCAAATTCTGGCGCAAGCGCACCCTGAACGCACTGTTGAAGCAAGGCTGACATGACCCGTATCGCTACCCGCCCCTGCCCGCTGCGCGCGGCAGAAATGCTGCGCCAGAGTGGCGTCCACCCGGTACTGGCACGGCTGTATGCCGCACGTGGCCTGAGCGACCCGCAGGAACTGTCCAGCGAACTGGCCGCCATGACACCGCCCAGCGGCCTGTTGCACATCGACGCTGCCGCGGTGTTTCTGGCCGATGCCATTGCCAGGGCGGCACGGATGGTGATCGTGGCCGATTACGATTGTGATGGCGCCACTGCCTGCGCCGTCGCCCTGCGCGGTTTGCGGGCCATGGGCGCCAACCTTGATTTCATCGTGCCGAATCGATTCGAATATGGCTACGGACTGACGCCCGAGATCGTCGCCCTGACCGCCGAGCAGAAGCAGCCGGATATCATCATTACCGTCGATAACGGCATCGCCAGCATCAGCGGCGTGGCGGAAGCCAACCGGCGCGGCATCGCCGTGGTGGTCACCGATCACCACCTGCCCGGCGACGAGCTGCCAGCCGCCAGCGTGATCGTCAATCCCAACCAGCCCGGCTGCGGCTTCCCCAGCAAGCATCTGGCCGGTGTCGGCGTGGTGTTCTATGTCCTGCTAGCCCTGCGCGCCGAGCTGCGCCGGCGTGGCGTATTCGACGCCCAGAGCCAGCCCAAACTCGATCACCTGCTCGATCTGGTGGCACTGGGCACGGTGGCCGACGTGGTACGCCTCGATAGCAATAACCGGATTCTGGTGGCGCAGGGTCTGAAACGCATGCGTGCCGGACGCATGCATGCCGGCGTTGCTGCGCTATTCCGCGTGGCGGGACGCAATCCGCGCAGCGCCACGCCCTTCGATCTGGGCTTTGCGCTGGGGCCGCGTCTGAATGCCGCGGGACGTCTGGAAGATATGTCGCTCGGCATCGAATGTCTGATTACCGACGATGAGGGACGCGCCTGGGAACTGGCCCAGCAACTCAATGACATCAACCTGCAACGCCGCGAAATCGAAGCGACCATGCAGGATGCCGCCCTGCTGCATCTGGACAGCTTCGAGCCGGCCCAGAGCAGCACCATCTGCGTGTTCGATCCGGACTGGCATCAGGGCGTGATCGGCATCGTCGCCTCGCGCCTGAAAGAAAAATTCTTCCGCCCGACGATTACCTTCGCCCCCGGCGCCGATGGCTGGATTAAAGGTTCAGGGCGTTCGATTCCCGGCTTCCACCTGCGCGACGCACTCGATCTGGTTTCCAAAAAAGCGCCTACCCTGATCGACAAATTCGGCGGTCACGCCATGGCTGCCGGCCTGACCCTGCGTGCCGACGCCTTTGATGCATTTGCCGCCGCCTTTGAGGAAGTCGGGCGTAGCTGGCTGACCAGCCAGCAACTGGAACGCGTCATCGAGACCGATGGGCCACTGGAAGATGCCTATTTCAGCACCGACTTCATCGCCCTCATGGATGGGCAAGTGTGGGGCCAGGGCTTTGCACCGCCCCTGTTCTGCGACGAGTTCCGGGTGGTGAGCCAGCGCATCCTCAAAGAGCGCCATTTAAAGCTGTTGCTGGAAAAGAATGGCGCGCGCTATGACGCGATCTGGTTCGGCCATACCGAGTCGCTGGGCCAGCGTGCCAAAGTGGCATTCCGCCTCGATGCGAATGAATACAATGGCGTGACCAAAGTGCAGTTGCTGGTCGAACATGCGGAAGCTGCGTAAAGGCTAAGCGATTGCCGAAAATCCGGAAAAGGAGTATAAATACTCCAAAGACGGAGGATTTATGCATCTGACTTACGCTTACCCACGCAGCCGCTTCGAACCCACGATCCTGGTCGACCTGAACGCCAAGGCCGAACGGGAGCGCCTGTCGCGCGCTGCCCTAAAGGGTTTTTTCAAGCTGATCGCCGCGTGGAAGCTGCGCGATGAAGATGCCCGCGAACTGCTGGGCGGAATTTCCAACAGCGCCTACTACGAGTGGAAAAAAAAGCCGGACCGCACCCTCGAAGTCGATTGCATCACGCGGATTTCCTACTTGCTGGGCATCTACAAGGCCCTGCATATCCTATATGGCGATCAACTGGCCGATGAATGGGTCAGTTTACCGAACAGCAATCTGTTGTTCGGTGGCCGTAGTCCGCTGGTCTATCTGCTCAGTGGCGGCCTGCCGGCCATGCAGATTGTGCGCCAATTGCTCGATGCACGGCGCGGAGGGCTGTAAGTGCCATTGCAGCAACTCCCGCCCCTGACCACCTTACGCCAGTTCGACACCTGCCGCCTGCTGCCCTCGCGCTTCGCCGACACGGAAGATTCCGTGCTGGCGCCACTGGCCGACACGGATCAGGACTTGCACGACCTGTTCGAACTCGATAACGCCAGCAACGCCCGGCTACGCGCCCAGCACGGCGCTGCCGCCGGCATCACTACCGATGAACTGGTGTTCGGCGTGCCGCATTTCCGTATCATCAACGCTGCCTACACCTATCCCCGTCCCGAGGGCAGCCGCTTTAATAACGGCCAGCGCGGCGCCTGGTATTGCGCTTTTGATACCCAGACCGCGCTCGCCGAGATCAGCTTTCACAAGGCAGTCGAGTACGCCGAAATCGGCCGCTACGATGACAGCGTACAGTACCAGGCCATGCTGGCCGACTTCACCGCCAGCTTTTACGACCTGCGCGCCAGCGAACAGTTTGCCGCCTGCCTTCAGCCCGACAGCTACATCGCCTCGCAAACGCTGGCCGAACAGCTGCTCGACAGCGGTGCGCTGGGAGTGATCTACCCCAGCGTGCGGCATGCGGGCGGCACCAATCTGGCCTGCTTCCGCCCTGCGCTGGTGGGCAATGTTCGCAAAGGCGCCAGCTATCGGTTAACATGGCAAGGTAGTCCTGTCCCGACCATTGAAACAGTCTGAATCATGCAAACCAAACCCGAAAACGATACCGATCTGCGCCTCAAAGTAAACCGTGAGACGGCGCGCCTGCCCTGGACCGAACTGCTTAAGCATTTCGCACAGGGCAATGTGGTGTGGCTCGCCGACTCGCTCGATCTGGTCGATGTAGCGGTGCGCATCTCGCACGACGACAAAGCCAATATCGGCAAGTGGATGGAAGCCGGCTTGCTCGCCAAGGTCAGCGACGAGCAGGCCCAGCGCTGGCTGGAAAGCAATGCCGAACTGTGGGCTTGCGTGGTCAGTCCATTTATTCTGGTGCAGCAGCAGAAAGCCGTCGCGGCCAGCCTGCACTAGGCCGATAGCGCAGCCTGTGCCAGTTGTAACGCCAGACGGTTGTGGCGCTCGACCAGCACCGGCAAGTCAACGCTGGCCAGCTGGCCTTGCCGCACCACCAGCTTGCCGTGGATGATGCTGTAATCGACCGCCGGCGGCATGCAGAAGACCAGCGCCGCCACCGGATCATGCAATGCTCCCGCAGTAGCGATGCCATCAAGGCGGAACAGCACCAGATCAGCCGACATGCCCGGCTTTAAGGCGCCGATGTCGTCACGGTTCAGCACTTTCGCGCTACCGAGCGTCGCCAGTTCCAGCGCCTGACGTGCCGTCATGGCGTCAGGCCCGAAACCGACCCGCTGTAACAGCATGGCCTGACGCACCTCGCCCAGCATGTGGCCAGCGTCGTTGGAGGCGCTGCCATCCACGCCCAGCCCCACGTTCACGCCACGATCGAGCATCTTGCGGATCGGCGCAATGCCGGAGGCAAGACGCATATTCGAGCACGGGCAATGCGCCACGCCGGTACCGGTGCGGGCGAACAGATACTGGCCCTCATCATCGAGCTGCACGCAGTGGGCATGCCAGACATCGTGCCCCACCCAGCCGCAGTCTTCCGCGTATTCGGCTGGCGTCATGTTGAACTTCTCGCGGCTGTAGGCGATATCATTGGCGTTTTCCGCCAGATGGGTATGCAGCGACACCTGATAGCTGCGCGCCAGCGTTGCAGCCTCCTTCATCAGATCGCGCGACACCGAGAACGGCGAACACGGTGCGACCACGATGCGCTGCATGGCATGCCGGCTGGCGTCGTGATAGCGCTCGATCAGACGCTGGGTATCCTGCAGAATCGCCGCTTCGCTTTCAACCACCCGGTCCGGTGGCAGGCCACCCTGTGACTGGCCTACGCTCATCGCGCCACGGGCTGCATGGAAGCGCATGCCGATCTCGCTGGCCGCTTCGATGCTGTCATCGAGTTTGCAGCCATTCGGGTAAATGTACAGGTGGTCGCTGCTGGTTGTGCAGCCGGACAGTATCAGTTCGGCCATAGCCGTCAGGGTCGACACTTTGACCATTTCCGGCGTCAGATTGGCCCACACAGGGTACAGATTATTCAACCAGTGAAACAGCTCGCCGTTCTGCGCTGCAGGAACAGCGCGCGTCAGACTCTGGTACATATGGTGGTGTGTGTTGATCAGACCGGGCAGCACCACATGCTGACGCGCATCGATCACCTCGTCGGCCTGCTGCGGCAGATCGGCGCTATAGCCGACCTGCTCGATCACATGGCCGCGAATAAACACGGCGCCATCGGCGAGCTCGCGCCTCTGCTCGTCCATCGTGACGACGACGCGGGCATTGCGGATCAACAGTGTTTTAGCAGGTGTACTCATAGCGGGTCATGGAAGATAGCGTGCGCGCACTGCGCAAACTAGCAGCATACCTCGCCTAAGCCAGTGCCGCTATATGCCGGGATAGATGGTTCACGGCGCCGGATACAGATAACTGCAGCCCGGGTCGGCCGGATCACGCGCCATGATGCGGTCGTACAAGCCCAGATTTCCGCTCATGGTGCGCGCTAAATCTTCTTCCAGCAGCAGACCCGCAGCCATCTGCCGCCGCGCCGCCTTGTCAACGGCGGCGACGAAATCGTCGCGTGTCGGATAGCGTTCGGCCAGACTAGGACGCGGATCACCAGCCGCCAGTCGTTCCGCTTCTGTGCGGGCAAACGGCACAAAGCTGCCGTCGAAGCGCGAGGTGGCCCAGCCAAAGCCGGTCTGCGCTGCACGCAGATTCCAGCCGGTGTGGGTGCCCAGTGGGGCCTGCAGTTCGACCAGTCGCACGCCGCCCTGATCATTGCCATCGGCATCGGGCAGTGGCACCAGCGTCTGATAGGCCTCACCCTGTTTGGGCGGCACCCGGTCGGCAATGCCGAAGCGGGCGTAACGCCAGCCAAAGTTCAGGCGCGGTTCGCGAAGGTTCTGCTGCGGCGGACTAATTCCCAGACCCGCGGGGAACACGGCCCGGTAGTCGGCCACCGTGGTCAGCGTGTGGTCCGCCAGTTGCGGATAGGCGCTGGCAGGCGGCGCCTTGCCGTTGCTGGTCCAGTCGTCCAGCGCCAGCACCAGCGCACGCATCGGCAGATAGTGGTCGCTGGTCGACACGCAGGCTGTAAATGGTGCACGGGTGCGCGAACGCCCCACATAATGCTGGGCGCCCATGAAACCGTACAGGCGCACATTTTCCGGTGCCGCTACGTCACGCAGCCCATCGGGCGTGGTGGCAATCAGCGAAGCACCGCGATTCCAGAATTCGGTCGAGGTGTTGGCGATGAATAGCTTGGGCAAGCGTCCCTGCCGGTCACGCGCCCGGTCCAGCGTCGAGGCGGTTTTCCCAGTCACCGGATCGCGGCTGGGAGCAGCCGTGAACGGGAAGGCATCGGCCGGATAATCGTGTTCTTCGAGCATCGACGGATGACGGGTCGGTTGTACAAAGCGGCTATTAAAGCCCGCCGAACCACCTGCCCCCGGCACGTGCAGATACGCACCGTCGAACACCAGCGCGCCGCTTTCATCGAGATTCAGGCCATCATGCAGCATGCGCCCGATCAGCCGGCCGGACTGGCTGATACCGAACATCAGCACATTTTTTGGCGGCGCGCTACCGGCCAGCGGGGTGCTGCGCAGATAGGACAGCAGATCGCGGATGCCCGCCATGCCGGCACCGGCCACATACGGGTCACGCGCCACATAGCTCAGTTCATAAATCACGCCGGGCTGGAAGCCTTCGTCGAGCCGGATGCGGCCCGGCCCGCCCGCCTCGGCGGGTGCCACAAACTGCCAGCGATTGCGCGCAATCGGGCGGCGTGGCGCTTCCGGGCGCGTCCGTTCTGTGAGCTGGGCATGCGGGTCGTTGGGCGTGGCCGGTTCATAGGTCAGGCCGCGCATGCCTGCATACCCGGCAATCTCGCTCACGGCATTGACGGTGAATTCATTATTCACCTTGCCGCGCACCCCCTTGAGCACCGGCGGCGCGAACACCAGCGGCCGGGCACCCGGCGCACCCGGTGCCACGTCCCAGGTCCAGGCCGAAAACAGCAGGCTGAAACCGTGGCGCATCAGGAAACCATCACCAGCATCCTGCGCAGTGCTCGGGTCGTTATTGGCCGGACTGCGGCCATTGATCTGCCCCAGCATGGCGATGCCACCGCGATTATTTACATCGTAAATCAGCGTGGTGGGCTTGCCGTGCACGGGACGCAGCAGCACAAACTCACTGGAAAACAGCACGCGGCCACGTTCGTCACGCCGGGCCAGCGCCAGATCGACAATGGCAGCGTTGGCACGATCGAGCGGATCGAGCGCAAAATAGGCCACGCCACGGATTTTCTCGTAAGCGCCTACCTCCCCGAACGTCACGCCCGGTGCGAACGGTACCCGCTCGCGGATCTCGATGCGTTCGACGGCGGCTTGTGCCGACGGTAGCGCCAGCAACATCGGCAGCGACAATGCGGCCGCAGCGACAATGCGCGAGCGTGCGGCCAGATCAGTCCAGCGGAGCTTCAGCATACATCCACCCACTGGCCACCCGTTACGGTAGCCATCAGGGCCGGGGTAATCCGCACTGCGCTATTGGTGGAACCCGCAGCTGGCAGCACTTCGTCATAATTATTCAACGAATGATCGAGATACACGGGCAGCTCCTGCGCCAGTCCGAACGGACAGACACCGCCCACCGGATGTCCGGTCACCTCGGCCACATCATCTGGCGCCAGCATCTTGCCTTTGCCAAAAGCGTCCTTGAACTTGCGATTATCGATACGCGCTACGCCACTGGCAACCAGCAGAATCACCCTGCCCTCTCCCAGCCGGAATGCCAGCGTTTTGGCGATCCGCCCCGGCTCCACCCCGTGCGCCTCGGCTGCCATGGCCACCGTAGCGGTACTGGCAGCAGTTTCGATAATCGGCAGTTGCAGGTCGCGAGCAACGAAATAATCACGTACCGATTGCAAACTCATAAAGTGTCCTGCGTTGTAAATTCGTTGATGATAAATTTGGCGAGAGCGTTGCAAGCCAAGGAACAAAGCACAGCAAGGCCGGAGCCTTGCGCGCATTGGTGACGCCGGATTGCGGCCTTAGTCGCCGCATTTATCCAAGGAATTTGTAACGGAGGACACTATCTAATGTCCTCCGCCAAGGTAGGCCGCAATCACCTTGGGATCTGTTTTCAGGCTCTCCGCGGGGCCATGTACGGAGATCGTACCATTCTCCAGCACATAGCCATAATCGGCAACATTCAGCGCCGCTGCCGCAAACTGCTCGACCAGCAACATGGTCACGCCTTCCGATTTGAGGCGCTGGATAATCCGGAACACTTCTTCCACCAGAATCGGCGCCAGTCCCATCGACGGTTCATCGAGCAATATCACTTCCGGATTGAGCATCACGGCGCGCGCCATGGCCAGCATCTGCTGCTCGCCACCGGACAGCGTACCGGCTAGCTGGGTCTGACGCTCCTTCAGGCGGGGGAACAGTTCCAGCGCCTTTTCCAGATCATGCGCAATGTCGCCTTTCGGGCGGGCGCGGATAAACCGCGGAAACGCCCCGAGCAGCAGATTGTCGCGCACCGACATGGACGCGAATACGCGCCGGCCTTCCGGCGAATGGGCTAATCCGGCACGCGCGATGCGGTGCGAATCGATGCCGGTGATGTCCTTACCGGCCAGCGTCACCTTGCCGCCTTTCGGTTTCAGCATGCCGGAAATGGCACGCATGGTAGTAGTTTTACCGGCACCATTGGAGCCGATCAGGGTCACCAGCTTACCCTTGGGGACTTCCAGTGAAATACCGTGCAGCACCTCGACTTTGCCGTAGGCGGCCTGCAGATTGGAGATCGAAAGCATGGGCTATCCTTGTCTGAAGCGGGAATGGGGAATTACTGCGCCGCTGGCGCCTTGGTACCGCCGTGTTCTTCGCCGCTGCCACCGAGATAAGCCTCGATCACCTTGGCATCATTCTGCACGGCGCTGGGCACCCCTTCCGCAATTTTCTGGCCAAAGTCCAGCACCGTCACCGTATCGGACAGCGCCATCACCACATCCATATGGTGTTCGATCAGGATGATGGTGATGCCATGGTCGCGAATCTTGCGGATAATCGCCATCAGGTCCTTGATATCGGGCGCCGTCAGACCGGCCGCTGGTTCATCGAGCAGCAGCAGGCGTGGACTGAGACCCAGCGCCCGGCCGATTTCGAGCAGACGCTGTTTGCCATACGGGAGATTGCGCGCCTCTTCATTGGCCAGATCGGCCAGCCCCACAAACTCGAGAATGCTGGCAGCGCGCTCACGCGCAGCTTTTTCCTCGGCCTTGTAGCGCGGCGTCTGCAGCATCACATCCAGCACATTCGACTTGAAGGTGTTGTGCAGCCCTACCAGCACGTTTTCTGTTGCCGTCATTTCGCCAAACAGCTGCACGTTCTGGAAGGTACGCGCTACGCCACCCAGTGCAATTTCGGACGGGGTACGGCCGGAAATCAGCGCACCGGCAAACAGCACTTTGCCGGCAGTCGGCTTATAAATCCCCGTCAGTACATTCATCATGGTGCTCTTGCCCGAGCCATTCGGCCCGATCAGGCCATGTACCGAACCTTGCACCACGTTCAGGTCAACCTGGTTCAGCGCCTTCAGGCCACCGAACTGCATCAGGATCTGGTCCACCTGTAGCAGCGTACTGCCGCGGCTGCCACCCTGAGCATGGTCGAACGGCGCCACGCCACTGGCAGCAACACCGCGCGCATGCTGCACGCCACGTCCCAGCAGCGATTGCAGGAAGCCGACGATACCATCCTGCAGGTAGTACACCACGAACAGCGTCATCAGACCGAAGATGGTCAGGCGCCAGTCAACGATGTTCTCCAGTTTGTACGACGTGGCGGCCATGCCGATGGTCGCTACCAGTGGCACCAGCACCCCGCGCACGGTGGAGCGTCCCTTGGCCAGCATGAACGCCGAACCGATCACGCCCAGCACTGCCGCCGCAACGGCGATCTGGCGGAACAATTCGATATCGGCCAGCAGGCTGGGTAACATCACCACGATCAGCGCGCCAATCAGCGAACCGGAACGGGTTTTACGCCCGCCCATGATCACCGCCAGCAGGAACAGGATGGTCAGCTCGAAGTTATAGGTATTCGGCGAGATGTACTCTTCCGAATAGGCGTATAGACTACCCGCCAGACCGGCGAAACCGGCGCTGATAATAAAGGCGTACACCTTGTAGCGATACACCGAAACGCCCATACAATCGGAGGCAATCGGACTATCGCGCAGTGCTTCGAAGGCGCGTCCGAGATTGGACTTGAGTACCCGGTGCACGATGATCAGCGACAGCACCATCAGCGCCGCCACCATATAGTAGTATCTGACTTCGTTGAGCTTCTGCCCGAGGATCACGGGTTTGGCAATTTTCAGTCCCATCGGCCCTTCGGTAAGGAAGGTCATCTCGTTGATCAGAATCTGGATGATGGTCCCGAAAGCCAGCGTCACCATCGCCAGATACGGACCGGTCACCCGCAGCGCTGGCAGCGCCAGTATGGCCCCGAACACGGCGGCACTGGCGATACTCACCGGAATCGCCAGCCAGAACGGTGCTCCGAGTTTGAACACCATCACCCCGGTGGCATAGGAACCGATGCCGAACAGACCTGCGTGTCCCAGCGAAACCTGGCCCGTATAGCCGACCACGATATCGAGGCCGAATAATAGTATTGCGTAGATCAGAATCGTTTCAAATAGATGGATATAGTAAGGATTAGGAATCAGTACCGGATACAGGATCAGTACCGCCAGTCCGAGGATGCTCGCTGCGAGTAGCTTTTTATTCATGGCTCCAACCTTTTCTCAGACCTTCTTGATGGCGGCTTTGCCGAACAGGCCGGACGGCTTGATCGCCAGTACCAGCAACAGCAACAGCAAGCCCGGCACTTCCTTGTAGCCGGTGGAGATGTAATAGCCGGTCATGGTTTCCGCCACGCCCAGTATCAGACCACCGACAATGGCACCGACCCCGGAGGTCAGCCCGCCGATAATCGCCACCGCGAACGCCTTCAGGCCCAGTGACGCGCCCATGGTGGCGCCGGTCAGGGTCAGTGGCGCTACCAGCACCCCGGCAAAAGCTGCCGTGGCCGAGGACAGCGCATACGAGAAGGTAATCACCATGCTGGTATTAATCCCCATCAGACCGGCCGCATCGCGGTCATTCGCGGTGGCCACCACGGCCTTGCCGTAGATGGATTTACGGTTGAAGATTTCGACTGCCGCCATGATGGCCAGCGCGCCGACGATCACCGCGATCTGCATCGGCTGTACATTGGCGCCGAAGATCTCGATGGGTGCGGAGCTGAGCGGCATCGGGAAGGTCAGATCATCCTTGCCCCAGATATTTTCAGCGACGTTTTTGAAAATGATGGCCAGTGCGATGGTCGACATAATCCAGCCAAACTCGGATTTAATCTTGATCGCGGGACGCACACCGATCCATTCGACAAACATCCCCTGCAGGGCGCCGAACACGATCACCAGCGGAATCATCAGCAGATAGCTGACATAAGGGCCGCCATGTATATTCCCGACCAGACTCAGTCCGACCAGTGCGCCCAGCATCAGCGATTCACCCTGACCAAAATTCAGAGTGCCGGACGTGGCGAAGGTGAGCTGGTAGCCAAATGCGATCACCGCATAGATCATGCCGAGCGCAATGCCACTGAAAGCCAGTTGCAGCAGAATTTCCATTTGAATCACCACCGTAAGGATGATAAGAAAAAGGCCAGACTTGACGGATCAAGACTGGCCACTACCAGCATAGTGCGGCTTACTTGGCCTGTACCACTTTACCGTCTTTGACTTCGCCAAACATGGTGATTTCGGCGGTAATCGCTTCGTGGTTATCCTTGCTGAACGGTTTGTTGTACGAGGTCACTACCCCGTCGATTTTCTCGTTGAGATTTTCCAGCGCGGCCTTGACTTTCGGCCCTTCGGTGGAACCGGCCTGTTTGATGGCCGCGGCCAGCAGATAGATTGAATCATAGCCCTGTGCCGCCGACACTGGCGAAGGCATACGGTCTGCTGGCGGATGGTAGGCCTTCACATAGGCCTCGATAAAGGCTTTACGCTTGGGAGTATTCGGTTCCTGAATAAAGGTCTGCGGCATACGGGTACCGTTACCGTTCTTACCGGCATTATCGATGAAGTTCGCCATCGACAGCGTCCAGCTACCGATCAGCGGTACTTTCCAGCCCAGTTTTTCCATGCCGTTGGCGATCTGCGCCAGTTCCGGGCCGATACCATAGGTCAGCACCACTTCGGCGCCGGCCTGCTTGGCCTTCAGCAACTGGGCAGTCATATCGACGTCCTTCAGATTGTATTTCTCAACCGCGACCGCTTTCAGGCCTTTTTTGTCGAGTGCCTTCTCCAGATCCTCGCGACCGAGCTGGCCGTAGTTGGTGGAGTCGGCCAGAATCGCGACTTTCTTGAATTTGCGATTATCGATGGCTTCCTGAACGATCATGTGCGACTGGATGGTGTCGTTCGCAGAATTGCGGAAGATGTAGTTCTCCGGCTGATCGGCAAACTGTTTGGTGACGATGGAGCCGGTGGCCACATTATTCATCACGGGGATCTTGGCATCCTGATAGAAACGCTGCGAAGCCAGTGCCACGCCGGTGTTGATATAGCCCACCGTGGCTACCACGCGTTCCTTGTTGATCAGTTCCTGCGCGATCTGCACACCGCGTTCGTTCTTGGCTTCGTCGTCGCGTTCGATCAGCTGGATCTGGCGACCCAGCAGGCCGCCTTTGGCGTTAATCTCCGCCACGGCCAGCTTGACGCCGTCGCGCATCGACACACCCATCGGCGCTGAACCGCCGGTGAACGGACCGGCCACACCGATCTTGATAGGGTCTGCCGCCATAGCGCCAGCCGAGAAACCAAGTGCAATACCTGCTACCAGCATCTTCAACTTGAAAGTCATCTGTCATCTCCTGTTTACAACGTTTTTATAATGTCGTCTACGCTGGAAATCCGGCTAGTGCTATGCCCCATCGATGCTGCATTGTAGGTGGCTTAGCGGGTAGCAGCAACAGATACATGTGCGGCATCGCAGCACATGCAAGCAGGTGCCGCACGTAAGTTTTATGTAAGGATTTTTTTGTGCGCGCAGCGCGCCATTACGGGCGCTCGGCAGGTGCAGATGAGCCCGCTTAATGCTCGGACTGGCGACGCTCCAGCGCCCGCTGGGCAAAGCGCATCTGGGTTTCGGACAGCGCTTCGTTACGCTCGAAACCCATCGATCCATCGCGCAGGCCGATCGCCATCGCCATCACCGCGTCGGGATATTCCAG
Source organism: Oxalobacteraceae bacterium (assembly GCA_027490725.1). GTDB lineage: Bacteria > Pseudomonadota > Gammaproteobacteria > Burkholderiales > Burkholderiaceae_D > Rugamonas. The sequence goes on along the minus strand of JAIXXN010000068.1, from coordinate 22,457 downwards.
ATCGGCGGCCTTTTCGATCCAGCGGCGCGCCGCCAGATCATCACGCCGCACGCCTTCGCCGTGCAGATACAGATTCGCCAGTGCGAACATGGCGGCTGGCATCTGCCGGTTGGCGGCAAAGGTCAACCAGTGCGCGGCCGCTTTGGCATCCACCGCCACGGCCATACCATTCCGGTACATCATGCCCAGATAGTAAGCGGCTTGCGGATCACCGGCTCTGGCGGCGCTGTTGAACAAGGCAAACGCTTTGGGTAGATTGGCCGCCAGCTGGGAATTGCCTCGAAGATACAGGCGAGCCTGTTCGAGCGATCCGGCCGGCGCAGCCCTCCCCAGCGCCACACCGGACGACAAACTCAACAACAACGCCACGCACACAGCAGGCGCACCAGGGAGACGCAGCTTCTTCATAGGGACAGATCAATCGAATACAGGGCAAGACCCTTGCCGCCACCGTCGTCGGCCTGCAGCTGACGGATGCCGCGCAGACCGGCATGTTCGGCCAGCTCCTGCAACTGGGGCGCGGAATGGAAGACCACGGGCGCGCGAGTCTTGAGCGGTGTGAAGCGCCAGCTGCGCTGCGCGCCATGTTCTGCGCGGCTCAGATTACGCTGTTCACGGATATAGGAAATCAGTACATCGCGACTGGCGTCCGGTGCAGCGAACACGGTATGGCGACCATCGAGCGCCGGAAACGCCCCGCCACCACTGGCCCGGTAATTATTCGTCGCGATCAGGAATTGCTGGCCGAGTGCCAGCGCCGCGCCGCGATACTGCAGATTCCTGATGCGCTGACCCACCGGCTGGCTGACGTCGATCTCGTACTGCACCGCTGGATCGGTCAGCATATCGAAATCGAAGCCCGCCACGGCCGGATTGACCAGCTCCTGCGGGGCTGCACTGGCCGGATCGATGCGCCGGAAGCGCGCGGCGGATTTTTCCAGCCACGCCAGCAATTGCGCTCCATCGAGCTGCACCACCTGCAGGGTATTCGGATACAGATACAGGTCTGCCACGTGGTTCAGTGCCAGCGCTCCGGGCAGTACATCGGTATAGTCGGCGGCCCCCGCCACACCAGTCTTGAAGGGCGACGCCATCGACAGCACTGGCAGGTTTGCCCACTGCGGTGCACTGCGTTCGACATAGCGTCGCACATAAGCCGCTTGCGCCTGATTCACCACGGCGAGCGCGCTGCTATCGCCCACATCGGCAAAATAACTACTCATGCGGAAGTCACTGCTGCCCACCGGCGACTGCACATAACGGATGGTCGCTTCATGCTCGGCCGCTATCAGCGGCGCCAGTGCCGGGTCGGCTGGCACCAGCGTGCGGTCGGGCTGGCGTGTCGAGCGCACTTCCACCGTGCTGGCCTCGCGCTCCACCTGCCACTGTCTGCCGTCATAACGCAGCCGCAGTGCCACCACGCCCAGTTCCTTGCCCCACAGCCCGGCCATCACTGCCGGCACGCCATGCACCGTACCGCGCTGCTTATCCACGCCGGGTAAATTAAAGGCCGGCAAGCTGCTGGCCGCCTGCGGGAAGTTCTGGTGCGAGTGCCCCATCAGCAGCACATCGACACCGGGCACCTGAGCGAGATAGTAATTGGCGTCTTCCATGGCCGCCGTATAGGGCGCACCATCCAGACCGCCATGCGACAGCGCCACCACCAGATCGGCACCTTGCGCGCGCATCTGCGGCACATATTTGAGCGCTGTTTCGCGGATGCCTTCGGCGTAGACCTTGCCTTGCAGCGCACGCTGATCCCATTGCAGCACCGCTGGCGGAGTAAAACCGATGATGCCGACCCGCAGTGTCGCGATGAGCGGCGCGCCGTCCGGGCCACGCGCACGAATCTGGCGCGTGAGGATGCGGTAAGGCTGGAATAGCGGCGCGCGGGTACGGCTGCTGTAGATATTGGCCAGCACCAACGGGAAGGCCGGACCAGCGCAACGCGGCGCGGCGTCGGCCACACCGTCCACGCTGAACTGGCTGCCCGTCACCTGATTCAGATAAGCCAGTCCGTAATTGAATTCATGATTACCCACTCCAGCACCATCAAAGCCCAGCCGATTCATGGCTTTATAGATGGCCAGCGGCTGCTCGCACGGCACCGGTGCAATCAGCGCCTGATAATCGGCCAGCGCGGTGCCCTGAATAGCATCGCCATTATCGAACAGCAGGTGATTGGGAAATTCGCTACGCGCGCGCGCGATCAGGGTGGCGGTACGTTCCAGACCGATGGTGGGATCGGCCTTAAGTTTGTAGTAGTCGTAACCGAGCAGATTGGCATGCAGATCGGTCGTCTCCAGCACGGCCAGCGTGGCACGGCTACCGGTCGGCGGTGCCGCCTCATGCGGCACACTGACGCAGGCCGTCATGAGCACCGACAGCGCCGCAGGCAGAGACAAGGACAGCAACGCTGCCCTGAGCGGGGCGTTGCGGTGAAACGCAAGACGCATGGTTTTGAAAAGAGAATTGTTTTTGCCAGAGGTCGATTCTACCCGTTTTATGGCAAAAATGGCAGCATTACCCATCCAACTAGCCGCTCCCGCGCTGCTTTACGGGGCTGCTCATGCCATTTAGCTACAAGACCATGGCGTGGCTCGGGTATAATCTAAGGTTTGATTTCAGCCATAGAAAAGAAGAAAACATGGAAGCCGAACGCATCAACTCCCTCTCCGCCCTGCTCGCCGATCTGACCACGCGCGAAGCCGAACTTCGGAGGTATCTTTGACTTCGATGTCAAGTCAGAGAAACTCGAACAGGTAAACGAAGAACTGGAAGACCCGACCGTCTGGAATGAGCCGAAAAAAGCTCAGGACCTCGGCAAGGAAAAGAAATCCCTGGAAACAGTGGTTTTTGCACTGACCAAAGCCCATACCGACCTGCAGGACATGGGTGATTTGTTCGCCATGGCCAAGGAAGAAGGCGACGACGATACGCTCGAAGCGCTGATCGTCGATGCGGAAGAAGTCCGCAAAGTCGTCGAAGGCATGGAATTCCGCCGCATGTTCAACAATCCTATGGATCCGAACAACTGCTTCATCGACATCCAGGCCGGCGCCGGTGGTACGGAAGCCCAGGACTGGGCCTCGATGCTGCTGCGCCAGTACCTGCGCTATGCGGAACGTAAAGGCTTCAAAGTCGAAGTAATGGAGCAGTCGGACGGCGAGGTAGCCGGCATCAAGACCGCCACCATCAAAGTTGAAGGCGATTACGCCTATGGCTTCCTGCGCACCGAAACCGGTGTACACCGTCTGGTACGCAAGTCGCCATTCGACTCGGCGAATGGTCGCCATACCTCGTTTACGTCGCTGTTCGTGTATCCGGAAGTGGATGATTCGATCGATATCGAAGTCAATCCGGCCGACCTGCGTATCGATACCTACCGTGCGTCCGGCGCCGGTGGTCAGCACATCAATAAAACCGACTCCGCAGTGCGTCTGACGCACGGCCCGACGGGCATCGTCGTGCAGTGCCAGAACGACCGTTCGCAGCACCGCAACAAGGCCGAAGCGATGGAAATGCTGAAGGCCAAGCTGTACGAACTGGAACTGCGCAAGCGTATGAGCGAGCAGCAGAAACTGGAAGACTCCAAGACCGACGTGGGCTGGGGTCACCAGATCCGCTCCTACGTGCTGGACCAGTCGCGCATCAAGGATCTGCGCACCAGCTTCGAAACCGGTAACACCAAAGGTGTACTGGACGGCGATCTGGACGACTTCATTTCCGCTTCGCTGAAACAGGGCGTCTGATGCACACAGGGGCAAACCTGCCGCGCGCTTTCATCTTCGATATGGACGGCACGCTGGTCGACAATATGGCCTACCACATGCAATCGTGGCTGGCCTTCTTTGCGCGCCGGGGTCACGATCTCGAACCGGAGGCGTTTTTTCGCGCCACCGCTGGCCGTCAGGGTCACGAGATCATGGCTGCCTATCTGGGCGACCATCTGAGCAAGGAAGAAAGCGCCATGCTCGATCAGGAAAAGGAAGCGCTGTACCGCGAGCTGTATGCGCCCCATCTGGCGCCGGTCGCCGGTCTGGAACAATTCATGGCCAGCGCCAGAAGCGCGGGCGTGAAACTGGCAGTGGCCACCGCCGCGCCGAACGACAACATCGCGTTTACGCTCGATGGACTGGACCTGCGCAAGCAGTTCGATGCCATCGCCGGTGCCGCCGACGCGGCCCGCGGCAAGCCCAATCCGGACGTATTCCTGCTGGCCGCCGAACGCAGCGGCGTGCAGCCGTCCCACAGCATCGTCTTCGAAGACGCACCGCTGGGCGTGGAAGCGGCACGCCGCGCCGGTATGCGCGCGGTGGTGCTGACCACCACTTTGCCCGCCGAAGCTTTTGCCGGTTTCGATAACATCATTGCCATGGCGAGCGACTTCAGCGAACTCGATGTCGAGACGCTGTTCGCCGCCACTCTCCCCTCATCATCTCAACCAAAGAACTGACCATGACTACGGATCATCACGAACACCCAGCGCATGACGAAAACAAGATCATCGCCGAGCGCCGCGCCAAGCTGGCGGCTATCCGCGAACAAGGCGTAGCCTTCCCGAACGACTTCAAGCCGGAACACAAGGCAGCCGAACTGCACGCGCAGTACGGCGAGAAGACCCGTGAGGAACTGGAAGCGAACCCGGTCAGCGTAGTACTGGCTGGCCGCATGATGCTGAAACGTGAAGCCGGTAAAAAAGCTGCTTTCGCCACCCTGCAGGACTCCTCGGGCGCCCGTGCCGATGGCCGCATCCAGATTTATGCCACGCTGGACCTGACCGGCGAAGCCGCCATGGCCGCGTTGCACCACTACGATCTGGGTGACATTCTGGGCGTGACCGGCACCCTGTTCAAAACCAAGACCGACGAACTGACCATCAAGGTAGACTCGCTGCGTCTGATCACCAAGTCGCTGCGTCCGCTGCCGGACAAGTTCCACGGTCTAGCCGATCAGGAAACCAAATACCGTCAGCGCTATGTTGACCTGATCATGAACGAAGAAACGCGCCGCACCTTCAAGGCCCGTACCGCCGCGATCTCGTCGATGCGTCGCTTCATGGAGAAGAACGCCTTCATGGAAGTGGAAACGCCGATGCTGCACACCATTCCAGGTGGCGCCGCAGCCAAGCCTTTCATCACCCACCACAATGCGCTGGACATGCAGATGTTCCTGCGTATCGCTCCGGAACTGTATCTGAAGCGCCTGGTGGTAGGCGGCTTTGACCGCGTGTTCGAAATCAACCGCAACTTCCGTAACGAAGGCGTGTCGATCCGTCACAATCCAGAATTCACCATGATGGAATTCTACGCGGCCTACACCGACTACAAATGGATCATGACCTTCACCGAAGAGATCATCCGTCAGGCGGCGATTGATGCACACGGCACCGCAACCCTGACCTACGGCGGTCGCGAGCTGGATCTGGCCAAGCCATTCCAGCGCCTGACCATCGTCGACGCCATCAACAAATACGCACCGGGCTACACCCCCGAGCAGCTGACCGACATGGAATTCCTGAAAACCGAACTGGCAAAATTCGGCGTCAAGCCGTTCGCCACCTCCGGTCTGGGCGCGCTGCAACTGGCGCTGTTCGAGGAAACCGCTGAAGCCCAGCTGTGGGAACCGACCTTCATCATCGACTACCCGGCCGAAGTTTCGCCACTGGCACGCGCGTCCGATACGCAGGCTGGCATCACCGAACGCTTCGAACTGTTCATGGTGGGTCGCGAGATCGCCAACGGCTTCTCCGAGCTGAACGACGCTGAAGACCAGTCGGCACGTTTCCTGGCGCAAGTCGCTGCCAAGGATGCCGGCGACGAAGAAGCCATGTTCTACGATGCGGACTACATCCGCGCGCTGGAATACGGCATGCCACCAGCCGGTGGTTGCGGTATCGGTATCGACCGTCTGATGATGATCATCACCGACTCGCCGAACATCCGTGACGTGTTGCTGTTCCCGCACCTGCGCCGCGAAGAATAAATCGCCACAGTCCGCCGACCGCATCAGCCGATCCGGTCGGCTGATAGAAAAAAAGCCCCGCGGTGTGACACCTGCGGGGCTTTTTTTTGTAGCGAAGGGTTGCCGGCGATTTACTGGATCACGCGGTAGCACGGCGTGTAGTGCTTGCCGGCAAGCTTCATCCGATGCTGTAACACGAACGACGCCAGCAGTGCATCCATCGGCCCCATGATGTCACGGTCGCCATGGATTTCGAAGTGGCCATACTTCTCGATCGCCCGGATACCCTCCTCCTTGACGTTCCCGGCCACCACGCCAGAGAAAGCGCGCCGTAAATGAGCCGCCAGCAGGTGCACCGGCTGCTGCTTGTGCAGACTCAGATTGCGCATATTCTCGTGGGTCGGTGCGAACGGACGCTGGAACTCCGGATCGATTTTCAGACCCCAGTTATAGTAATAGGCGTCACTACGCTGCTTGCGGTATTCGCGCACTTCGCGAATACCGTTCTGCATTTCGCGCGCCACCAACTCCGGATCATCGATGATGATCTTGTAGCGCTGCTGCGCCTCAGGACCCAGCGTATCGTGAATGAACTGGTTAATCTGCACGAAGTACTCGCGCGAGGTTTCCGGCCCCGTGAAGATCAGCGGGTACGGCACCCCGGCATTATCCGGATGCAGCAGGATGCCGAGGATGTACAGGATTTCCTCGGCGGTGCCGGCGCCACCGGGGAACACCACGATACCGTGACCGGTGCGCACAAACGCTTCCAGACGCTTTTCGATATCGGGCATGATCACCAGTTCGTTGACGATAGGATTAGGCGACTCCGCCGCAATAATCCCCGGCTCGGTAATCCCCAGATAGCGCCCGGTACTCAGACGCTGTTTGGCGTGGCCGATGGTGGCGCCTTTCATCGGGCCTTTCATGGCACCCGGACCGCAGCCGGTGCAGATATCCAGATCGCGCAGCCCCATCTGGTAACCGACTTCCTTGGAATAGGTATATTCGGCGCGATTGATCGAGTGGCCTCCCCAGCACACCACCAGTTTCGGGTTCAGCATCGGTTTCAGCACATCGGCGTTACGCAGAATATGGAACACTGCGTCGGTAATGCCTTCCGTGCTGCCGATATCGAATTTAGGGTTATCGCTAATCTCGTTACTGACAAAGATAATATCGCGCAGCACGGCAAACAGGTGCTCGTGGATGCCCTTAATCATTTTGCCGTCAACGAAGGCGATTGCGGGTGCCCCCTTGATATCGAGCTTGATACCGCGCTCGCGCTGTACGATGCTGATATCGAACGACTCGTAACGTTCCAGCAGTTCCTTGCCATCGTCGATGGTGCTGCCGCAATTGAGCACGGCCAGTGCGCAGCGGCGTAAAGTGTTATACAGGCCACCCTGGCTGGTATCGAGCAGTTTGGCCACCTCCGCCTTCGACAGGACCTCCAGATGTCCTTCGGGCGAAATCAGGGTATCGACAACGTCATGTTCCATGATGCAGAAATCCTTATTCAAATTCGATGCACGGCGTGACTGCCTGCGCCCTCAATATACGACAAACGGCGCGTTTGCGGGGCTGACTTTACGCATACCCGCTATCCTCGATTTCATAGCACAAATGCCACAAGTTTTCGAACAGTGCATCAAAATGTTCGGGACAGGCGATTTGTAGATTAAAATGGCGCCCAATTTGGCTCCCCACGAGGAAGTCCGAGACACTTTTTTTCGATCATAAAAAATAGGAGAAGCCGCATGAGCGGTGCTACCACCATCAATACGGAAGCGAAGATTCCCGAATTCAAGCAGATCATGGGTCACCCTGCTCCGCTCTGGATGTTATTCATGACCGAGTTCTGGGAGCGTTTCGCGTTCTACGGCATACGCTGGGCACTGGTGCTCTACGTCGTCGCCCAGTTCTACAGCGGCGACTCGACTGGCGAATCTGCTGCCAATCTTGTCTACGGCTCGTATCTGGCGCTGGTGTATGCCGCAGCGCTGTTCGGCGGCTACGTCGCAGACCGCGTACTAGGCTATCAACGCTCGATTCTGGTGGGTGCCACCTTCATGGCGGCCGGTCTGTTCATGATCGCCTTCCCGGACCAGACCGTGTTCAAATTCGGCCTGGCCACCATCATCGTCGGTAACGGCATGTTCAAACCGAACATTTCGACCATGGTCGGCAAGCTGTATGGCAGTGCCGACCCACGCCGCGATTCCGGCTTCACCATTTTCTACATGGGCATTAACTCCGGCGCGCTGGTCGCACCGGTACTGACCGAGTGGCTGGCATCGGCCATCTTCGGCACCAACGGCATGCCGGCTTATAAAGTCGTATTCATGGCCGCCGGCGTTGGCATGCTGATTAGTCTGGTATGGTTCTACATCGGCCGCGCCCAGCTGAAAGGCATCGGCGCACCGGACGAGAGCAACGCCGACCCTAAGCGTCTCGCTTACGTGGTGCTGGGTTCGCTGTGCGTGATCCCGCTGGTCTACATGCTGCTGGCCGCTGGCGCCAACAACCTGCAGATCGTGCTGTCCGGGCTGTTCATTCTGCTGTCGGTGATGCTGCTGATCGAAGGTATCCGTAACGGTAAAGTGGCACGCGACAAAGTCATCGCCATGCTGCTGATTTTCTTCTTCAACATCATGTTCTGGATGTTCTTCGAACAGGCTGGTAGCTCGTTCACCTTCCTGGCCGATAAGATCGTTGATCGCTCGATGTTCAACTGGACCTTCCCGGTTGCGTGGTTCCAGACCGTGAACTCGCTGGCCATCATCGCCTTCGCACCCGTCATCGCCTTCATCTGGGTGGCTATGCGTAGCGCCAATCCTTCGATCCCGCGTAAATTCGGTCTCGGCCTGCTGTTCAACGGTGCCGCCTTCGGCCTGTTGATGTATGCCCTGTCGATGCTGGTCAACATCGATAACAAGATTCCGTTCTGGACCCTGTTCATGGTCTACGTGCTGCAATCAATCGGTGAGCTGTGCCTGTCGCCGATCGGCCTGTCGATGGTCACCAAACTGGCACCTACCCGTCTGGTCGGTCTGGGCATGGGTGGCTGGTTCCTGTCCACCGGCATCGGTAACAACCTGTCCGGCATCTTCGCTTCGCACGTTAGTGGCGAAGCCGGTATGTCGGTGGTGTCGGCACTGAGCGGCTACACCTTCGGCTTCTACTCGCTGATGGCTGGCGGCGTACTGCTGTTCCTGATCGCACCACTGATCCAGAAACTGATGCACGGCGTGAAGTAAGCGCACTCGCCTCAATGAAAACGGCGCCTATCCCCAGGGATAGGCGCCGTTTCTATTTGCACTGAACCGGATGGGCATTCAGCCAGCCCTGTAAACGGGTGGCTGCTTCCGGCGGCAGATGCAGCCCCAGTTTGGAGCGTCGCCACAGAATATCCTGCGCGGTCCGCGCCCACTCGTAACGGCGCAAATACTCTACCTCCGCCATGTACAGGCCGGGCACAATCTGTTCGCCCATTTCCTCGAGCGCGGTTTTCTGCGCTAGCAGCGTATGCACACGGGTACCATAAGCACGTGCATAACGCGCCACCAGCAAGGCCGGTAACCAGGCATACTGATTCTGCACCGTGCGCACCCAGCTATCAAACTCCAGCACTGAGCGGTTTTGCGGCTTGGCGCCAAACAGATCGCCGCCGGGCAGGCAGGCGTCGCGGGTCCACGCCCCGTGGCGGTTACCCAGCGCTTTCGCCACCAGATCAACCGCATCTTCGGCCAGCTTGCGGAAGGTGGTAATTTTGCCGCCAAATACGCTCAGCAGCGGTGCACCATCGTGATCGACTTCCAGCCGGTAGTCGCGCGTCACCGCTTTCGGGTCGGCGCCATCGTCGACCAGCGGGCGCACGCCCGAGTAGGTCGCCACCACGTCAGCGGGCGTGACCGGCGCAATGAAATACTGGCTGGCAAGCTGGCACAGATAGGCGATTTCGTCGTCGCTAATGGCCACCTGACCAGCATCGCCGTGATATTCGAGATCGGTGGTACCGATCAATGTGAAATCACGCTCGTAGGGGATGGCGAACACAATCCGGCCGTCGCCGTTCTGGAATATATAGGCATTCTCGTGCTCGAAGATGCGCCGCACGATGATATGACTGCCTTTAATCAGGCGTAAATGGCCGGGCTCCTGCTTCGGCACGGCGGCATGCAGAAGTTGTGCGGTCCACGGACCCGCCGCATTGACCACGCAGCGCGCCGTGACACGGATATCGCCACACCCCTGTTTATGCAACGCGGCCTGCCAGCCGGAAGCGCTGCGCTGCAGACTGCTGCACAGCGTCTGGGTCAGAATGATGGCGCCTTTTTCTTCAGCATCCATGACGTTCAGCACCACCAGACGGGCATCGTCGACCCAGCCGTCGGAATAGATAAAGCCTTTACGGAACTCGGGTTTCAAAGGCTGGCCGGCTGGATGACAGCGCAGATTGAGCGCCGCCGATGCCGGCAGCAGTTCCCGTTTCGCCAGCAGATCGTATAGTTTTAATCCGGCACGTATCATCCATGCCGGGCGCTGGCCCTGCGCATGCGGCATCACGAAGCGCAGCGGCCACATAATATGCGGCGCAGCGCGCAGCAACACTTCCCGCTCGATCAGCGCCTTACGCACCAGATTGAACTCGTAATATTCGAGATAGCGCAAGCCGCCGTGTATCAGCTTGGTCGACGCCGACGAGGTGTGCGCTGCCAGATCATCCTTCTCGCACAGCACCACCGACAGACCGCGGCCCGCTGCATCACGGGCGATACCGGCGCCGTTGATACCGCCGCCAACGATCAGTAAATCACATTCCAGTGTGTGCTGCGGCTCCGCCATGTCTTCCCCGATGATACGTTTCAGCCCGGATAACGCTACGTTAGGATCAATCTTGCTCTCATCATAGACCGCAGCTCCCGAATTTGCAAAAATCGCTACTTTCTCCCGAGAGCGACGACAAACCGGGAGGATAATCGCGATAGTCTATAATCGCGCCTACCGATGTCTCCGAGAGTGCCTGCCTTGACTACTTCTTCCATCGATTTTTCCCAGTGGCTGACCCGCCGCAATGCTATTCGCGGCTTCATCGCCATCGGCGTTGCCGGCCTGATTGCCGGCGCTCTGCTGATCGCCTATCTGCTGCTGGTAGTCGCCCCCAACCTGCCGTCGCTCGATGCGGTGACCGACTACCGCCCGAAAATCCCGCTGCGCGTGTACACCGCAGACAATGCCCTGATCGGTGAATTCGGCGAAGAACACCGCGATTTCATCGCCATCAAAGACGTGCCGGAGATGATGAAGAAATCCGTGCTGGCCATCGAGGACAAGCGCTTCTACGAACACAAAGGTATCGACTGGGTGCGCGCGCTCGGTGCTGCGCGCGCCAATCTGGGCGGCGCCATGCGTCAGGGCGGTTCGACCATCACCATGCAGGTGGCGCGTAATTTCTTCCTGACCCGCGAAAAATTCTACGGCCGCAAACTCAATGAAGTCATGCTGGCCTTCAAAATCGAAGCGGCACTGAGTAAGGACCAGATTCTGGAGCTGTATATGAACCAGATCTACCTCGGCCAGCGCTCGTTCGGCTTCGCCAGCGCGGCGCAGACCTATTTCGGCAAGTCGCTGAAGGATCTGAACATCGCCGAAATGGCCATGCTGGCTGGCCTGCCACAGAACCCGGCACGGCATAATCCGGCCGTGAATCCGAAGCGCGCCAAACAGCGTCAGCACGTGGTACTCAAATCCATGCGCGACCTGGATTACATCACCGAAGAACAGTACCAGAAGGCCTTGCGCCAGACCCTGCACGTCAGCCATCGCGGTCAAGAGTTCGAAACGCACGCCGAATACGTGGCCGAACTGGCGCGGCAGGTCGTGTATGCCCAGTTCAAGGAAGAGTCCTACACCAAGGGCATCAGCGTCTACACCACCATTCTCAAAGCCGACCAGATCGCCGCTTACGAGTCGGTGCGTCGCAACGTACTCAATTACGACCAGCGCCACGGCTACCGTGGTCCGGAAGCCTTCATCAATCTGCCAGCCAGCGAAGAAGAGCGCGATGACGCCATCGAAGAAGCGCTGCAGCGCCGGCCAAGCAGCGACCGTCTGATCGCAGCCGTGGTGCTGGACGCCAGCCCGAAAGCGGTCAAGGTACAGAATCCGTCAGGTGAAGAAATCACCATCACGGGCGACGGCTTACGCCTGGTCACGAATGCTCTGAGCGACAAAGCCAAAGACAGTGTGCGCCTGCGTCCCGGTGCCGTGATCCGCATCATGCAGGACAAATCCAGCTGGAGCATCACCCAGGTTCCGCAAGTGGCAGCCGCTTTTGTGTCGATCGATTCGGTCACCGGCGGCTACCACGCACTGGTGGGCGGCTTTGACTACAATCTGCAAAAATTCAACCACGTCACGCAGGCCTGGCGCCAGCCCGGCTCCTCAATCAAGCCCTTCGTGTATTCGGCGGCACTGGAAAAAGGCTTCAATCCGTCCACCATCATCAACGATTCGCCACTCGATCTGAGCGGTGCCGAAACGGGTAACGAGGCCTGGAGCCCGAAAAACGATGACGGCAAGTTCGACGGCCCAATTAGCATGCGCACCGCGCTGTCCGAGTCGAAAAACGTCGCCTCGGTACGCATCCTGCGCTCCATCACAGTGCCGTTTGCCCACAACTATCTGGGTAAATTCGGCTTCGATCTGGCCAAGCACCCGAAAAACCTCACCCTGGCACTGGGCACAGGCTCCGTCACGCCGGCCCAGCTGGTCGGTGCCTATTCGGTGTTTGCGAATGGCGGCTACCGCGTCGAACCCTATCTGATCGCCCGTATCGTCGACGGTAACGGCAAAATCATCAGTGAAACAAAACCGCGCACCACCCTGCCCGACGAAGCACGCGTACTCGACCCGCGTAACGCCTACATTGCCGACAGTCTGATGCGCCAGGTCACCCGCACCGGCACCGGCGCAGCCGTTGCCAAACTGGGTCGCCCGGATCTGGCAGGCAAGACCGGTACCTCGAGTGACGCCGTGGATGGCTGGTTCGCCGGCTATGGCGGCGGCATCGTGGCCGTCTCCTGGATGGGGTATGACGATTCCAAATCACTGGGCGGCAAAGAGTTTGGCTCCACCGTGGCCCTGCCGATCTGGATTGATTACATGAAGGTAGCGCTGCAGAACCGTCCGGCGCAGGAACGTCCGGCACCGGCTGGGCTCACGCAGGTCAATGGCGAATGGCTGTACGACGAGTTCACCGGTGACGCGGCACGTCACTCGCTGGACATGGAAGACTATGTGGCACCGGGTGCGGAGAATGTGGCGCCGACCCTGGCAGCTCCGGCAACTGCCGCGACGCCGGCTACGCCGCCTAACAACTAGGACTACTGCGCGCCCTGAGCGCGCAGATAGGCGCGTGTCATGCGCACTGCGCTGTCGGCAAACTGGTCCGCGCCAATGCCGGCCGCGCGATACTTCCAGCGCTTCACATACCAGTCCTGGAACATCGCCAGAATGTGCGCCGCCAGCAGTTCTGGCTGGCCGGCTGGCCGATGCGGCAATTCGCTAATCATGTTGGCGAACAGCGACTGCACATACAGTTCCGATTCCTTGGCCATGGTGCGCTGCGCCGATTGCAGCACACGCGAATCCATGAACACGAAATAGAACCACGGCTGCAGAATTTCCGAAACATAGATCGAGGCGCGCACCAGCGCTTCGATACGGTCCAGCGGATCTTCCAGATGGCAGAACAGGCGCGGCACTTCATGGGTGGCGTGACGCACCACATCTTCGATCATTTCCGCCAGTTGGTCTTTGCTGCTGATGTAGCCATACAGCCCCCCCATCGACAAACCCGTTTCCCGGCATAGATCGCGCAGATTCATGGAGCGGAAACCCACCTCGTTGGCCAGCTTGAAGGTGGCCCGGAAGATTTTCTCGATATTCTCCAGCGCCGGCTTGCGCCGTTTGACAGTAATCCGCTCGGCATGATGATCGAGCAGATAGGCCCAGATATTGTCGCCATCGAGGGGCGTCATCGCCTGAAATTGCTGCAAGTCGAAGTGAGCTGGCAAGGTCGTCTCTTTGTGGGTTTTTGCCAACGATTATAACGCAGCCTGCACGCCGAATCATGGCCACGCCATTGGCCATGCCAGTTTGGCTCGCGGGGACTAGCGGACGGTCTGCATGGTCATCACGGCGGTGCTACATTTTCTCCACCGGACCTGAGCCGGACCACAATAAAATCCACGGAGACCACCATGAGACAACGCATCTGCCAGCTACTGGCGTTCGGCCTGATTGCCTGCAGCCTGTTCGCCAGCCCGGCGCGCGCCGCCAGCGCGGGCTACACCCAAACCAGATACCCGATCGTACTGGTACATGGCCTGTTCGGTTTCGACAAGCTCGGTCCGGTGGACTATTTCTACGGCATCGCTGCCGCGCTGCGCAGCGGTGGCGCCCAGGTCTACGTCACCCAGGTCTCCGCCGCCAACAGCAGCGAAGTGCGCGGCGAGCAGTTGCTGATACAGGTAAAGCAGATTCTGGCCGCTACCGGTGCGGCCAAGGTCAACCTGATCGGCCACAGTCATGGCGCTCCGACTGCACGCTACGTCGCCTCGGTGCGCCCGGATCTGGTCGCCTCGGTGAGTAGCGTGGGAGGCGTGAATAAGGGTTCGCGCGTAGCCGATGTGCTGATCGGCGCGGTGCCCAACGTGACATATAGTCTGGCGAATGCCGTGTCGGGCCTGATCAGCTTCCTGTCTGGCAGCCCTACTTTGCCGCAGAACTCCCGGGCAGCGGCTAGCTCGCTGAGCACCGCCGGCAGCCTCGCTTTCAATCAGCGCCACCCTGCCGGCGTGCCTGTCAGCGCCTGCGGCGAAGGCGACTATCAGGTAAAAGGCGTGTACTACTTCTCGTGGAGTGGCGCGCAGCCCTATACCAACCTGCTCGATGTCAGCGACCCGGTACTGGCGCTGACCGCAATTGCCTTTGACGGCGCCAAGAACGATGGCCTGGTCAGCAGTTGCTCGAGCCACCTGGGGCGCGTGATCCGCGATGACTACGCCCTCAACCATCTTGACGAAGTCAACCAGCTGGTCGGCATCAGCAATCTGTTCGAGACCAATCCGGTAACGCTGTTCCGCCAGCAGGCCAATCGCCTGCAAGGTCTGGGGCTGTAAAGGGTGGCCATGCGACGACCAGCCAGAACACTGGGCTATCTGCTGCTGGCGGGACTCGCAGCGCTAGCGCTATACGGGAGCTGGCAGCAGCCAGCGGCCAGCGCTGCGCCCGGTGCCGCTCGCACACCCGACTACTTTGCCTTTGTGCCGTCCATGGCGGGTACCCGCCCGGACGGAAATCTGGGCCAGAGCAGCGCCGACCAGCTGAGCATCACACCCGAGCTGCTATACCTGTTCGACTACTATCTGGCAGGGCTGGGCGAGCAATCGCTGGAAGCGCTGCGCGCCGAGATCCGCCGCGAACTGGAGCGCCGGCTCGCGCGCGCTGCAGCCCGCGAAGCCCAGCGGCTACTGGACGCCTACCTCGACTACAAGCGTGCACTGGTCGACACGGAACGCATGCTACCGGCGGCCAAGGATGCGCTACAGGGTGCACGCCAGCGCCTGCAGGCCATGCAGCAGACTCGCCGGCAGTACTTCAGCGACGCCGAGATTGCGGCACTGTTTGGCGCCAGTGATGCCTACGATGAGGATGCGATAGCCCGCATGGCACTCAGCGCAGACAAGACGCTGAGCGAGGCCGAACGACAGCAGCGCTGGCAGGCGCTCGACGCCGCACTAAGGCCTGACCAGCGGAGCGAACGCGAGGCGCCAGCGCGCGTATTAACCATGGAACAGGCGGTAGCGCAGGCACGCGCCGAGGGGGCTGGCGACAATGAGGTTTACCGTCTGCGGGCGAGCGCATTTTCGCCCGCTGCCGCCGCCCGGCTGGCCGAACTCGATCGCGAGCAAGCCAGCTGGCAGCAGCGTATCGCCAGCTATCTGGCACAGCGCCAGCAGCTTTTACAGCGCTTGCAGCACGCTGAGCATGGCGCCGACCAGCAGCAGCTCGCGCTGCAGCAATTACGCGCTGCAGCCTTCAGTGCCGAGGAACAGCTGCGACTGGGAGCCTACGAGCAGTGAAACAAGCCGCCAGCAGTAGGCTGTCAGGCGGCGCGCACCTGATTGCGGCCAGCCTGCTTGGCGGCATACATGGCGCGGTCACCCTCGACCATCAGGGTCGCCAACTCATAGCCGGCTTGCGCCGACGTCACCACCCCGATGCTGACCGTATAGGCCACCGATCCGCCATCGATTGCCACCGCTTCGGCAGCGATGCGCACCCGCAGCCGTTCGGCCAGCCGCAAGGCATCAGCGGCATCGATACCGTCCAGCACCAGCACGAATTCTTCGCCACCCAGCCGCGCCAGCACATCCATCGGCCGCAATTCCTGGCGCAATAGGCGCGTCAGAAAGCGCAGCACTTCATCGCCGGCGGCATGGCCGAAACTATCGTTAATCTGTTTGAAGTGGTCTACGTCGATCATCAGCACCGCCATCTCGCGGCGCGCACGTTGCAAGCGCTGCGCCAGTCGCCCGCCCTGATTCTGCAGGCCCGCGCGATTGAAGGCGCCGGTCAGCGCATCGATACTCGATAAATGGCGCAAGCGCTCGGCATAACGCCACATCACCATCAGAATCAGACCAAAGGCCGTGCACATCTGGGCCAGTGGAATGGTCAGCATGGTGATGCCGAGAATCATGGAGCCGGACAGATCCAGCGGCCCTGCCTGCAACAGCAAGCCGATGCCCCTGACCAGTAGTGCCGTTCCCAGCATGGCGAATCCGCTGGCAGTGATCACTGTCCCCCGCTCGCCCCCGTAACGCGCCACGGCATACGCACAGATCCAGTTGAGCAAGCCGAAATACAGGCCGCCGAAGGCAATCCGCGCTTTCAGACTGGGCTCGATCAGCGTGAAATAGCCGCTCACACCGAGGGCAATCAGGGTCAGTAACAGAATATGGAGATTACTCAGCGAGGCGCCGCAATGCACGCACACACCCCGCAACACCAGCGCAATACCCAGCGCCAGCAGGCTGTAACCGAGCAGAGCGGCCAGCAGCACCGGCACATGATCGAGATTGGTCAATGCCAGACCGACGGATATGACCAGATCGCCGAGTGCCCACCAGCGCAGCTCGGGCGGACTATCCCGGTAGCAGGCAGTTACCAGCAACAGTGCCGTGGTCAGCACCGTCGTACATACCTGAACCAGTAGCAGAGTGTCGAAGTTGAGCACGCTGGATTCCGTCTAGAGGATGCCTCAATGTAACTCAGGCACCGTCACCTAGCAATCAGGAAGTGTCAAAATGAAACAAAAATAGCTGCCGAAGCAGCTATTTCCATAGGCCAGTGCGCAGCGATTACTGCTGGCGACGACGCCGTGCAATCACGCCCACCAGGCCCAGACCGGCCAGCAGCATGGCATAGGTTTCCGGTTCCGGTACAGGTGCGGCAACATAACCCTTGTATGGCTCCCAGCCCACTTCAACGGCCGAGCTGATCGAATTGGCAACAATCGTACCTTCCAGATGGCCGGTGCCGAACAGATTTGCATCGTTCGCCAGGATCGAGCCCCAGGCGAAGGTGGCGATATTCACGCTGGTCGCACCGTTCAGGTTGAACAGCACATTGCCACGCAGCGCTTGCAACTGGCCGTCCTGACCACCAGCGAACTTGACTTCACCCGAACCGGTGACATTGATCAGCACCGCCGCATCTTTGGCGACATTACGCAGACTCAGATTGGTCAGGTTATGGGTGTCCAGATTGAAAATCTGCACACCGGACTCGCCATTACCCACCAGTTCGATGCCACTGTTGACATAGTTCACCGAAGTACCATTGCTGGCCTGTTTGCTCAGGGTGTTCGACAGCGCCGTCAGGCTGCTCTTGGTGGCGGCGAAGTCGGTAACTTTGCTGATATCAGCCTTCGTCAGGTTGTGATAGCCGGAGGAAGTATTGCTTCCGCCGTAAACGCCTTTGCCATAAGGATTGGTAACGTAGTCGGTAATCGGGCCGTAGGTCAGGTTGGTATCGACATTTTTCACGGGTGGGCCATACAGATTGCCGCTGGTGAACTTCACATCCCCGCCGACCACCAGGGTAGGCCCCGTGGTGCCGTAAGGCGCGCGGTAGCCAACCGAAGCGCCGTTGATGTTGAGATTACCGCCAACGGCAAAGCGACCTTCGATATCGGTTACGCCGGACACATTGCCGTAAATATAAGCGCTATAGGCACTGGCTGCGCCCAGGTCAAAACTTGGAACGGCGGCGTGGGCTGCACCCATCGCGGCGATGCTCAACACCAGAGGCAAAACACGTTTCATCAGATTCGAAGTGGTCATGGTATGTAATTGGTATTTGAAATTGAAAATCGGGAGAAATCCGTCAAAACTGCACTGCATTGGAATAATTATATCCCCAAAACAATAGAAATAACCATCCTGACAATAAAAATTATCTTAATTTAACTACCAGTAGCAGACCAGTTGTGCAAACCAGCGGAATCCGTGCCAATGCGGTAAAGTGGTGAACATTGCAACCAAGCGAGCAAACATGGCCTATCCCATCGAACACAAACTGGTTATCGGCATCGCTTCCAGTGCGCTGTTTGACCTCAGCGAATCGCACCAGATTTTTCTCGAGCAGGGCGCGGAAGCTTACCGAAAGTATCAGGAAGAGCATCTCAATGTAATCCTGAGCAAGGGCGTTGCCTTCCCTTTCATCCGCCGCTTCCTCGGCATTAACAAGCATTACGCCGAATCGGCGCCCGTTGAAGTGGTGCTGCTGTCCCGTAATTCGCCGGAAACAGGCTTGCGCGTAATGAATTCCATCGCCCACTACGGCCTCGACATTTCGCGCGCCTGCTTTGTTACCGGCAAATCGCCGTACACCTATCTACCGGCCTTTAACACCGCGCTATTTCTGACGGCGCACGAAGAAGATGTACGCAATGCACTGGCAGCCAACTATCCGGCCGGGCTGGTACTCCCCTCGCGTACCGAAGACGACGAAGACGATAACGAGCTACGGGTGGCTTTCGACTTCGATGGCGTGATCGCTGACGACGAGTCTGAAACTGTTTTCAAACGCAATAACAACGTCGACGAATTCCACGCCCACGAGCGCGAGCACGTCGCGACACCCCATCAACCGGGGCCGCTGGCCGACCTGTTCCAGAAGCTGTCGCTGATGCAGCGGCTGGAAGAACGCGCCCAGCGCCGAGATCCCGCCTACCGCAAGATCCTGCGCATTGCCATCATCACGGCGCGCAGCGCGCCCTCGCACGAGCGGGTCGTTACCACCCTGAAAAGCTGGGGCGTATCCGCCAACGAGACGTTTTTCCTTGGCGGCATGGAAAAGGCGCGGGTCCTGAGCATCTTCAAACCACATATCTTCTTTGACGACCAGCTCAGTCACCTGAAATCGGCGGGCGGGAATATCCCGATGGTGCATGTGCCATTCGGCGTGGCGAACCGGCCACCGGCAAAAGATTAGCGGCACGCCCGATTCCAGCGACTCGTTGCAAGGACAGGGTGTGGCGCAAGCGCGCGGCGCAAGCGCGCGGCGCAAGCGCGCGGCGCAAGCGCGCGGCGCAAGCGCGTGGCGGAACCGCGCGGCGCAAGCGCGTAGCTCTACAGGGCAACAAAACGGGGCTTGGTCTATAATGCTGCAGCGGCATGGCCACTCTGGCGATGCGCCTTTACAGTGAAGCTGCGTTGTGTCTCTGGTCTTGAAAAACTCCATCCCAAAACCCGGCAACCGTTACGCCCTGCCAGCCCTGCATGGTTCGTCGGATGCCTACGCACTGGCGCAAACCGCGCTCGAACTCAAAGCACAAGGCCAGATGCTGGCCGTGATTGTGGCCAGCGCCAGCGATGGCCAGCGCCTGCTCGATGAAATTCCATGGTTTGCCGGCGACGCCCTGCGCTGCCACCTGTTGCCGGACTGGGAAACCCTGCCCTACGACGCCTTCTCGCCGCACCAGGATCTGGTGTCCGAGCGCCTCGCTACGCTGCACGAAATCACCAGCGGCCAGTGCGACGTGATGCTGGTGCCAGCGACCACCGCGCTGGTACGCATGGCACCGCCCTCCTTCCTCGCGGCCTATACCTTCTTCTTCAAAAAAGGTGAGTCGCTCGACGAAGCACGCCTGAAAAGCCAGCTGACGCTGGCCGGCTACACCCACGTCACGCAGGTCATGTCGCCCGGCGAATACTCGGTGCGTGGTGGTCTGATCGATCTGTTCCCGATGGGCTCTGCCCTGCCTTACCGGCTCGACCTGTTTGGCGACACCATCGAAACCATCCGCACCTTTGACGCCGACACCCAGCGCTCGCTGTATCCGGTCAACGAAGTACGACTGCTGCCGGGACGCGAGTTCCCGATGGATGAGGCGGCGCGCACCACTTTCCGTAGCCGCTGGCGCGAACAGTTCGAGGGTGACCCATCGCGCTCGGTGGTGTACAAAGATATCAGTGCCGGTATTGCCTCGGCCGGTATCGAATACTATCTGCCGCTGTTCTTCGAGCAGACCGCCACGCTGTTCGACTATCTGCCGCAAGGCGCAACGCTGGCACTGGTGGGCGACATCAATGCCGTCATCCTGCGCTTCTGGACCGATACCGGCTCGCGCTACCGCTTCCTGAAAGCCGACCGCGAACGCCCGATTCTGGCGCCGGAAGCGCTGTTCCTCACCGATGAACAGTTCTTCACGCTGGCCAAGCCATACGGACGACTGGTAATCGGCCGCGAGGCCGATGCCGGCGCCTCCGAGCTGTCGGCGCCAGTACCGAACATCGCCGTCAACCGTCACAGCGAAGATCCGCTCACCAATCTGCGCGCCTATCTGCTACAAGCTGGCCGACGCGTGATGATCTGCGCGGAATCGAACGGCCGCCGCGAAACCCTGCAACAGTATTTCAACGAATACCAGCTGACGCTCACGCCTGCGGAAGGCTACCAGGGCTTCGTCAGCTCGGACGCCAAGCTGATGCTGGGCGTAGCGCCACTGCATGCCGGTTTCGAGCTGTCCACCGGTGCAGAACACCTGATCTTCATTACCGAAACCGAGCTGTATGCCGGTTCCGGCCGGCGCGCCGGCAAGAAGAAACAGGAAGGCGTGACCCAGGTCGAGTCGATGGTACGCGATCTGTCGGAACTGAAGATCGGCGATCCGGTAGTGCACATCAACCACGGCATCGGGCGCTATATGGGCCTGACCAGCATGGATCTGGGCGAAGGCGAGACCGAGTTCCTGCATCTGGAATATGCCAAAGACACCAAGCTGTATGTGCCGGTATCGCAGCTGCATGTGATCTCGCGCTACTCCGGTGCCTCGCCGGACGACGCACCGCTGCACTCGCTCGGCTCCGGCCAGTGGGAAAAAGCCAAGCGCAAGGCGGCCGAACAGGTCCGCGATACCGCCGCCGAACTGCTGAATCTGTATGCCCGCCGCGCCTTGCGTCAGGGCCATTCGTTCGAGTACTCGGCACACGATTACGAGCGCTTTGCCGACAGTTTCGGCTTCGACGAAACGCCGGATCAGCAAGAAGCCATCAACAACGTCATCAAGGATATGACCTCCGGTAAGCCGATGGACCGGCTGGTGTGCGGTGACGTGGGCTTCGGTAAAACCGAGGTGGCACTGCGCGCGGCCTTCATCGCCGTGATGGGCGGCAAACAGGTAGCGATTCTGGCACCGACCACGCTGCTGGCCGAGCAGCATGCACAGACCTTTGCCGACCGCTTTGCCGACTGGCCCGTGAAGATCGCGGAAATGTCGCGCTTCCGCACCGGCAAGGAAATTACGCAGGCAATCAAGGGCATGGCCGATGGCACGCTCGATATTGTCATCGGCACCCACAAGCTGCTCTCGGACGACGTGAAATTTACCCGTCTGGGCCTGGTCATCATCGACGAAGAACACCGCTTCGGGGTACGCCAGAAAGAAGCACTGAAGTCCTTACGCGCCGAGGTTGACGTACTGACCCTGACGGCGACGCCGATTCCGCGTACGCTGGGCATGGCACTGGAAGGTCTGCGCGACTTCTCCGTAATCGCCACGGCGCCGCAGAAGCGGCTGGCCATCAAGACCTTTGTCCGCAGCGAAGGCGAATCGATCATCCGCGAAGCCTGCTTGCGCGAGCTGAAACGCGGTGGTCAGGTGTACTTCCTGCATAACGAAGTCGAGACCATCCAGAACCGCATGGCGATGCTGACCGAGCTGCTACCGGAAGCCCGCATCGCCGTCGCGCACGGCCAGATGCATGAACGCGATCTGGAAAAAGTCATGCGCGACTTTGTGGCACAGCGCTACAACATCCTGCTGTGCACCACAATTATCGAGACCGGTATCGACGTCCCGACCGCCAACACCATCATCATGCACCGCGCCGACAAATTCGGTCTGGCGCAACTAC
>JAIXXN010000052.1 GCA_027490725.1 Oxalobacteraceae bacterium | reverse complement strand
GCGCGGGTGCGCGCCCTGACGCGCCGTGGCGCAGGTGGCGGCGCCACGCTGATCAAACATGGCCCGCTCAGCTACGATCAGGTGGGGCGCAGTGCCTACATCAACGAACAGATGCTGGACCTGTCGGCGCGCGAACTGGGGCTGCTGGAAATTCTGCTGGCACGCAGCGGCCGGCTGGTCTCCAAGGAACAGCTGGTCGATCACCTGTGCGAATGGGGCGAAGAAGTCAGCAATAATGCCATCGAGGTGTATGTGCACCGCCTGCGCAAGAAAATCGAAACGGGCGGGATTCGCATCGCCACCGTGCGCGGGCTTGGTTACTGCCTCGAGAAATTCGCGGAACCGGCCAAGTGACACTGCCGTCCGCGCCCGGCACTGAAGCGGCGGAGGTCGAGGCCGACGCCGGGGCTTATCAACCACCGCCGGCGGAAGCGGACGAAGGCATACAACACTCGCTGTTCGGCGAAATTCTCGACTGGATGCTGGCGCCCCTGCTGCTGCTCTGGCCGATGAGTATCGCGATCACCTATCTGGTGGCCAAATCGATCGCCAATCAGCCGTTTGACCACGCGCTGGAAGACAGCGTCACCGTGCTGGCGCAGCAGGTGCGCGCGGTTGACGGCAAAATCAGCAAAGGCCTGCCCGGACTGGCGCGCGACATTCTGCGCGCCGACGATATCGACAGCGTCTATTTCCAGATTCAGGGCCCGCACGGTGAGCACATCGACGGTGACCGCGATCTGCCACCGCCGGTCATCGACGAGGAGGATCTGCCCACCAGCGCCAGCGTCCACTTCCGCAATGACACCATGCACGGCACCCCGGTGCGGATTGCCTACGCCTACGTGCGGCTGGAACACAAGACCGGCAACGAGGCACCGATGGCGCTGGTGCAGGTGGCGGAGACGCTGGAAAAACGCGCCCAGCTGGCCAATGAAATCATCAAGGGCGTGATTCTGCCGCAGTTCATCATCCTGCCCATCGTACTGGCACTGGTCTGGTTTGCGCTGGCGCGCGGCCTGTCGCCGCTGGCCGAGCTGCAGGAACGCATCCGTGCGCGCGGCTCCGATGACTTAAGTCCGATTGCGCCGAATCAGGTGCCGGAGGAGATTTCACCGCTGGTCAATTCGCTCAACGACATGCTGGCGCGTCTCTCTTCCTCGATCGATATGCAGAAGCGCTTCATCGCCGACGCAGCGCACCAGATGCGCACCCCGCTGGCCGGCATGCGCATGCAGTCGGAACTGGCACTGCGCCAGACCGACAGCGAGGAAATCCGCCGCTCGCTGGAGCAACTGGCCAAAAGTTCCGAAGCTGCGACCCGGCTGGTGAACCAGCTTCTGGCACTGGCGCGCGCCGAGAACCAGCCGCAGGCCGGTACCAGTATGCAGCCGCTGGAACTGTCCGAACTGGCACGTGACACGGTGCAGGACTGGGTCTCGGCCTCGTTCGCCGCACGCATCGATCTCGGTTACGAAGCACCGGCGGAGCCGGTAGAAATCGTCGGCAATCCCACCATGCTGCGCGAACTGCTCTCCAACCTGATCGATAACGCGCTACGCTACACACCGTCCGGCGGCAGCGTCACGGTGCGGGTGCGCAGCGATGAAACGCGCGGCATTCTGGAAGTGGAAGACACCGGCCCGGGCATCGCGCCGGCCGAACGTAGCCGCGTGTTCGAGCGCTTCTACCGCATCCTCGGCAACAAGGCTGAAGGCAGCGGTCTGGGGCTGGCCATCGTGCGCGAAATCGCCCAGCAGCATGACGCTGATGTCGAGATCTATGCCAATCCGCGCGCGCTCCAGCCGAAACTGCCGGGGGCCCTGTTCCGCCTCAGCTTCCCGCTGCCGCCCGCGCCACCGATTGAAGAAAGCGAAGCACCGTACTATGGATAACGTGGATAAACCGGATCAGCAGCAGTCGTCCGCGCCAGCGCCAGCGCCCGTCCTGACGCGCGCCCAGCACTGGCGCGCTACCCGCCGTCTGACCCTGCAACTGCTGCTGGTCTGGCTGGTGACCGGCTTCGGTGCCGCCTTCTTCGCGCGCGAACTGACCAACCTCAACCTGTTCGGCTGGCCACTCTCCTTCTATCTGGCGGCGCAAGGTTCCTCGCTGGTGTATCTGGCCATCCTCGCGTATTACGCCTGGCGCATGCGGCGCCTCGATAAAGCCAGCCGAGTGGCACGTAGCGCAGGCAGTGCAGGCAGTGCGCGTGCGGAGGCGCGCCCATGAAAACACCAAGCTCATTCCGGCAGCGCCTGCGCAGCTACTACCTGATGTTTACCGCCGGTTTCGCCGGCTTCCTGATCTCGCTGGCCGTGCTGGAACAGGAAGGCATGTCGCGCATCTGGATCGGCTATCTGTTCATGTTCTGCACCATCGTGCTGTATGCCACCATCGGCGTGATCAGCCGCACCTCCAACGTGCTCGAATACTATGTGGCAGGCAGGCGCGTACCGGCCGTGTTCAACGGCATGGCCACCGCCGCCGACTGGATCTCTGCGGCCAGTTTTATCAGTCTGGCCGGCGGCCTGTATCTGCGCGGCTTTGACGGCCTAGCCTACATCATGGGCTGGACCGGTGGCTACTGTCTGGTGGCCTTGCTGATCGCACCGTATCTGCGCAAGTTCAGCCAGTACACCATCCCCGACTTTCTCGCTGAGCGCTATGGCGGCGCGGCCAACCCGCAAAGTGGCGGCACCGTGGTGCGCCTGCTGGCCGTCGCAGCTACCATCATCGTCTCGTTCACCTACGTGGTGGCGCAAATCTACGCGGTCGGCCTGATCGCCTCGCGCTTCACCGGTGTCGACTTCTCGGTGGGGATTTTCCTCGGCCTGGCCAGCATACTGGTGTGCTCCTTCCTGGGCGGAATGCGCGCCATCACCTGGACACAGGTGGCGCAGTACATCATCATCGTGGTGGCGTTTCTGATTCCGGCGATCTGGCTGTCGGCCAAACATAGCGACAACCCGATTCCGCAACTGGCCTACGGCAAACTACTCCCCAAACTGAGCGCCCGCGAACACGTGCTGCAGGCCGACCCGCGCGAAGCGGAAGTACGTGCCATCTTCCGCCAGCGTGCCGACGACTACGCCGCCCGTCTGAGTGCATTACCCAGCTCGTGGGACTCGGGACGCCAGGAACTGCAGCACAAACTCGATCGGGTCAAACGCGGTAACGCTTCGCTACTGGAAATCCGCAACGCCGAACGGGCCCTGATCGCCTATCCGAAATCGGCCGACGATGCGGAACGGATCTGGAACGAAGCGCGCACCGCAGCACTGGCACGCGCCGAACCGATTACGCCGCACGCCACGCCCTACCCCGGCGATCCGGCCAGTTCCGACATCAAGCGCAACAACTTCCTGGCGCTGGTGTTCTGCCTGATGCTGGGCACGGCCGCCCTGCCGCACATTCTGATGCGCTCCTACACCACCCCGAACGTGCACGAAGCGCGTACCTCGGTGTTCTGGACCCTGTTCTTTATTCTGCTGATCTACCTGACCATCCCGGCGCTGGCGGTACTGGTCAAATACGACATCTACAGCCAGCTGGTGGGCATCGATTACCACCACTTGCCCAACTGGGTGTCCTACTGGGCCAATGTGGACAAGCTCAATCCGCTCTTCAGCATCAGCGACATCAACCACGACGGCATCGTGCAACTCGCCGAAATCACCATCGACGCCGATGTGCTGGTGCTGGCCACGCCGGAAATTGCCGGTCTGCCGTATGTGATCTCCGGACTGGTGGCCGCTGGCGGACTGGCCGCTGCCCTGTCCACCGCCGATGGCCTGCTGCTGGCAATTTCCAACGCCCTGTCGCACGACGTGTATTACAAAGTGGTCGACCGCAGCGCCTCGACCCAGAAACGGGTGACCATCTCGAAACTGCTGCTGCTCGGGGTGGCCTTCGTCGCGGCCTATACCGCCTCGCAGAAACCCGGCGATATTCTGTCACTGGTGGGCGCCGCCTTCTCGCTGGCGGCCTCGACACTGTTCCCGGCGCTGGTGCTGGGCGTGTTCTGGAAACGCGCCACCACCCAGGGCGCGGTGGCGGGCATGCTGACCGGCTTCGGCGTGTGCGTGTATTACATGCTGCACACCAATCCCGTACTCGGTGGCAGCAGCGCGGCCCAGTGGTTCCACATCGCACCGATTTCGGCCGGCATTTTCGGCGTTCCTGCAGGGATACTCAGCATGATCATGGTTAGTCTGGTGACCCCGCCGCCGAGCGCGGCCACGCTGGCACTGATCGATTACATTCGTGCACCGGAACAATAATTTCTTTGGCAACATAGAGATTTTACTAACTTAATGCTATCGTAGCGGGCCTGGCCCTTGCCGATGAAACCCAGCGCAATCGCCCAACCTAGCCCGAACGAGAGTATTCCATGCGTTTCCGCCCCCTGTTACTGCTGGCCAGTTTGCTGCTACAACTGCTTTGCGCCAGCGCCCATAGCGCCGAGCGCCCGCCGCTCAGCGCGTTTTTCAGCAATCCCGAATTCAGCGCCGCCCTACTCTCGCCTAGCGGCCAGCATCTGGCCGTCAAGATCGGCAGCAGCGGCAAGCGCGAACGCCTCGCCGTAGTCGATCTGGCCACCCAGCAAGTCACCGTGGTGGGCAATTTCACCGATGCCGACGTCGGCGATTTCCAGT
Organism: Oxalobacteraceae bacterium; assembly: GCA_027490725.1. Classification (GTDB taxonomy): domain Bacteria; phylum Pseudomonadota; class Gammaproteobacteria; order Burkholderiales; family Burkholderiaceae_D; genus Rugamonas. The sequence goes on along the minus strand of JAIXXN010000052.1, from coordinate 54,941 downwards.
GGGTAAACGACCAGCGGCTGGCCTTCACGGCCGCCGACCGCGATCTGGCGCAGGGCGAAAAACGCTATGCACCGGGCCTGTACGCCGTCAACCGCGACGGCACCGGCTTCCGCCAGCTGGCTATGCGTACCGCCACGCCGTACATCTCTGACGGCTCGGCACTGCGCACCAAAGGCGAATTGCTGCCGTGGCATACCTATCTGATGGGCCAGCGCGGCGCCCAGAATAGCGACTACCTGTACCTGCTAGACAAGCATTTCGTCGGACGCGCCCAGGTTGACTATGTCCGGCTGGTGCGCGTCAACACCGTCACCGGACGGCAGGCCGCCGAACGTATCGATAGCCCTGACAACACCATGCACTGGCTGCTCGATTTCCAGGGCGAACCACGGCTGGTGCAAACGCTGGACAAAAACCTCAGCGCCATCCACTACCGTGATCCGGCTACCAAGGCATGGCGCAAATTGGCCGAATTTGATGCCTACCGGGGCGACAAGGACACCTTCACGCCGCTCTCATTCGGTCCAGACGGTACCCTGTACGTGATCGCCCACCACGGCCAGAACACCAGCGCCGTGTACACCTTTGATCTGGAGAAGCTGGTGCTGTCGGACAAGCCCGTGATCCGACTGGATGGCTATGATTTCAGCGGCCAGTTGCTGATGAACCAGCAGAAGCTGCTCGGGGTGCGTTACCTGAACGATGCCTACAGCACCGAATGGCTAGACGATGACCTGAAAGCCATGCAAGCCAAAGTGGACAGCATGCTGCCCAACACCATCAATCTACTGACCTCGCCCCGCCGTCCGGCGAGTCCGTGGTTGCTGGTCAGCGCGTATGCTGACATCTGGCCTACCCGCACCTTCCTGTATAACCGCGAAACCCAGAAAATCCAGCAGATCGGCGCGACCCACCCGGCCATCGAGCCGCAACAGATGGCGCGAACCACACTGGTGCATTACCGCGCACGCGACGGACTGGACATCCCGGCCTGGCTGACCGTACCGCTCGGTGAGAGTAAAAATCTGCCGATGGTGGTGCTGGTGCATGGCGGGCCCTTCGTGCGCGGCAGCAGTTGGCGCTGGGACCCGGAAGTGCAGTTCCTCGCCTCGCGCGGCTATGCCGTACTGCAGCCGGAATTCCGTGGCAGTACCGGCTTTGGTCGCCAGCACTTCCGCGCTGGCTGGAAACAGTGGGGCCTGAAAATGCAGGACGATATCGCTGATGGCGCACGCTGGGCGATTGCCCGTGGCACGGCCGACGCCCAGCGCATCTGCATCGCCGGCGCCAGCTATGGCGGCTATGCCACCCTGATGGGACTGGTCAACGATCCCGAGCTGTACCGCTGCGGCATCGAGTGGGCCGGGGTCACCGACATCAACCTGATGCGCACCGGCCACTGGGCCTACGTGTCGGATATGTCGGAAAACTGGAAGCAATACGGGATTCCGCAACTGGTGGGCGATCCGGAGAAAGATGCCGAACAGCTCAAAGCCACCTCGCCGCTGCTGCAGGCAGGCCGCATCAAACAGCCGCTGTTGCTGGCGCATGGCGGCGCCGACCTGCGCGTGCCGCTGGTGCATGGCACGCGCTTCTACGACGCCGTCAAGCAGAACAACCCCAACGTCGAGTGGATCGAATATCCGGACGAAGGGCACGGCTGGGCGCTGCCAGCCACCCGTTACGACTTCTGGGGACGGGTGGAAAAATTCCTTGATAAACATATCGGCGCGCACTGAAACTCGCGCTATAGTCTGGGGACAGCTGGTTCAACGGTTACGCAGGAGCAGGCATGTCGTCAGGGAAAATTCTGGTAGCACAGGGGGGCGGTCCCACCGCCGTTATCAATCAGTCACTGGCCGGGGTGGTGCTGGAAGCGCGCCGCTTCCGCGAGGTCAGTCTGGTGTATGGCGCTTTGCACGGGGTGCGCGGCATCATCAACGAAGATCTGGTCGATCTGACGCGCGAAACCAGCCACAATCTGGAACTGGTGGCCGCCACCCCCTCCTCCGCGCTGGGCTCGACGCGCGACAAACCCGATATTCCGTATTGCGCGGAGATTTTCAAAGTCCTGCAGGCGCACCAGATCGAGCAGTTCTACTACATCGGCGGCAACGATTCCTCGGACACGGTGCGCATCGTCAGCGAACAGGCGCAAGCGGCCGGCTATCCGCTGCGCTGCATCCACATCCCGAAAACCATCGATAACGATCTGGTCGGCAACGACCACACCCCCGGCTTCCCGTCGGCAGCGCGCTTCGTCGCGCAAGCATTTGCCGGTGCCAATCTGGACAACGCTGCCCTGCCCGGCGTGTATGTGGGCGTCGTGATGGGACGCCACGCCGGTTTCCTGACGGCCGCCGCCGCACTCGGCAAGAAATTTGCCGACGACGGGCCGCACCTGATCTACCTGCCGGAGCGGGTATTCACGCTCGAACAGTTCCTGCACGACGTCAAAGACTGCTATGCCCGCTACGGGCGCTGCGTGATCGCCGTCTCCGAGGGCATTCACGACGCCAGCGGCACGCCTATCGCCAGCTTGCTGGCCAAAGACATCGAACGCGACGCCCACGGCAATGTGCAACTGTCCGGCAACGGCGCTCTGGCCGACCTGCTGTGCGACGAAATCAAAGCCAAGCTCGGTATCAAACGGGTACGCGGCGACACCTTCGGCTATCTGCAGCGCTCCTTCATCGGCTGCGTCTCCGACGTCGACCAGCGGGAGGCACGCGAAGTGGGCGAAAAGGCGGTCCAGTTTGCCATGTGGGGGCAGCGCAATGGCTCGGTCGCCATCAAGCGCACCGGCTTCTACTCGGTAGACTACGAACTGCTGCCGCTGGACGCGGTGGCGGGCAAGACCCGCACCATGGAGGACGCGTTCATCAGCGCCAGCGGCACCGACGTCACTGACGCCTTCCGCATGTATCTGCGTCCCCTGCTGGGTTCCGGCATGCCAGACGCATTCCGCCTGCGCCCTGCCCCGGTCGCCAAAATCCTCAAGAAGTAAACCCGGGGTCAGGTCGGGCAAAGTGCAGCCTCAGCAGTTGCAAACTGCTGAGGCTGCACTTTGCCCGACCTGACCCCAACGTAGTAACGTAAAAAAAGCGGCGCACGCTGACACGTGCTCCGCTTTTTTGTTGACTGGACGTGACTTAGATCACGATGGTCTGGTGCTCGTCACCCACGCGGGCGCGGATGCGGCCGATGGTGTAGACGGTTTCGCCAGCCGCTTCCAGCTGGGCCTTGGCCGCTGCCGCGTTTTCCTGCGACACGATGACGGTCATGCCGATACCGCAGTTGAACACGCGGTGCATCTCGGCGTCCGCTACGCCACCATGCTGCTGCAGCCAGGTGAACAGTGGTGGCAGGGTCCAGCCTTTGGAATCGAGTTCGGCAACCAGACCAGCTTGCAGCACGCGTGGAATGTTTTCGACCAGACCGCCGCCGGTGATGTGCACCATGCCTTTGACTTCCATCGAAGCCATCAGCGCCAGCAGTGGCTTCACGTAGATGCGGGTTGGCTGCATCAGTACGTCGGCCAGTTTGCGGCCGTGGAAGTCGCCTTCCAGATCCGGCTTGGCCACTTCGATAATCTTACGCACCAGCGAGTAACCGTTCGAGTGCACGCCCGACGAGGCTAGACCCAGCACCACGTCGCCCGGGGCAATCTTGGTGCCGTCGATGATCTGCGATTTTTCTACAGCGCCCACCGCGAAACCGGCCAGGTCGTACTCACCAGCCGGGTACATCGATGGCATTTCCGCCGTTTCGCCGCCAATCAGCGCGCAACCGGCCTGCTCGCAACCCTGCGCAATGCCCTTGATTACGTCGGTAGCGATGGCGACGTCCAGCTTGCCGCAAGCGAAATAGTCGAGGAAGAACAGTGGCTCGGCGCCCTGTACCAGAATGTCGTTCACGCTCATGGCGACCAGATCGATACCGACCGTGTCGTGACGGTTCAGCTCGAACGCCAGTTTCAGCTTGGTACCCACGCCGTCGGTACCGGACACCAGTACTGGCTCCTTGTACTTTTTGCTAATTTCGAACATCGCACCGAAACCGCCCAAGCCACCCATCACGCCTTCGCGCAGGGTGCGCTTGGCAAACGGCTTGATCGCTTCGACTAAAGCGTCACCTGCATCGATATCGACGCCGGCATCACGGTAGGACAGGGAAACATTAGAAGTTTGGCTCATGGTGTATTTGGCAGCGGAGGCGGTAAAATAGAGGGCGGCGACCTGTTTCGTAGCAAAAAGGCACGAAAATGCGCAAATAAATAGCGCGGCAAGCCGGTTAATCCGCTATTTTATCAAAATGCCTAGCGCCACAGCCGTTTTTAACTATCTAAATCACATTCCATGCCATTTCCCCTCTCGCTAGAGCAAAAGCAAACAGCATTCTGGCTCGCGGTCTGGGCGGCATTTTTCTTCCTGCTGGTGACACTGGGACCGGTTCTGACACCGTTCATCGCCGCCGCCATCTTCGCTTACGCCCTCAATCCCGGCGTCGATGCGCTGCACCGGCTGCGCCTGCGCCGCTGGCAAATGCCGCGCGCGCTGGCCGCGCTGGTGGTGATCCTGCTGTTCTTCGCGGCGCTGACGGCGCTGGTGCTGATCGTGGTGCCGGTGCTGCAGAAGGAAATCCCGCTGATGCAGGCACAGATACCCGCGTTTCTGGCCAAGATCAACGATATGCTGGGGCCACGCCTGCAGGAAATGGGCGTCAAAATCCGCCTCGATAGCACCGGCATCAAGAAACTCGTTTCCGAGCAGATGGCCAGCAGTGGTGATGCCATCTGGAGCGCCGCCCTGAATTCCGCGCGCACCGGTGGCAGCGCGGTACTGGGCTGGCTGGCCACACTGGTACTGATTCCGGTAGTGCTGTTCTACCTGCTGCTGGACTGGCATGCCATGCTGGCGCGGATTGCCGCCTGTGTGCCACGCCGCTGGATAGGCGCCACCATGGCGATGGCCGAAGAAGTCGACGTGCTGCTGGCGCAGTATCTGCGCGGCCAGCTGCTGGTGATGCTGGTACTGGCCGTCTACTACTCGGTGGCTCTGGGGATTGCCGGCTTCGACGTGGCGCTGCCGGTCGGGATCATCACCGGCCTGCTGGTGTTCATTCCCTACCTCGGCTTCGGTCTGGGACTGGCGCTGGCGCTGATTTCGGCAGTGCTGCAGTTTAACGACCTGAGTGGCATGGTTGCGGTGGCCATCATCTACGGCGCCGGTCAGGTGATCGAAGGATTCTTCCTCACGCCGCGACTGGTGGGCGAGCGCATTGGCCTGAATCCGCTGGCCGTGATCTTCGCCCTGATGGCCTTCGGCCAGCTGTTCGGCTTCGTCGGCGTGCTACTGGCCTTGCCCGCTTCGGCCATCCTGATGGTGGCCTTTAGACACTTGCGTAACCACTACCTGCGCAGCAGCTTCTATAATGCGTAAGGTGGAACAGAAAAACGTTATGCAAAAGATCACATTCAGGCGGGCGCCATGAAGCAACTGGTGCTCGATTTAGGCGCAGACCCGGCGCACAGCCTCACCTCTTTCGAGGTCGGACAGAACGCCGAAGCGGTGGCACTGCTGACGCAGTTCGCCGAGCGCAGCGCGCGCGAGCACTTTGCCTACCTGTGGGGTCATGAAGGCGTGGGCAAGAGCCACTTGCTCAAGGCGCTAGCCGGCACCGGCAGCGAGCAGCAGCAGCTGCGCGCCCGCTACATCTCGCCGTTCTCGATCGAATCGGAGTTCGTGTATTCGCCCGAAGTCGATCTGTATCTGCTCGACGACTGCGAAAAACTCTCGCCGCTGGCGCAGATCGACGCCTTCGCCCTGTTCAATGAAATCCGTGCCAATCAGGCCTACATGGTGTGCAGCGGCGCGGTCGCACCAGCGGTACTGCCGGTGCGCGAAGATCTGCGCACCCGCATGGGCTGGGGCCTGATCTATCAGGTGCACGGCCTGACCGATGATGAAAAAGTGGCCGCCCTGAGTGCTGCGGCCACCGCCCGTGGCTTGACGCTGTCGCCGGGCGTGATACCCTATTTGCTGTCGCACTTCCAGCGTGACATGCGGTCACTTTCGAGCATGCTCGACTCGCTGGACCAGTATTCCCTACAAACCCAACGCCCGATCACTCTGCCTTTGCTGCGCGAGTGGTTGCAGGCGGAAGCCAGAGCATCATGAATCTCGCCTTATTTGACCTCGACCACACCCTGCTGCCTATCGACTCCGACCACGAATGGGGCCAGTTCCTGGTGCGTATCGGCGCCGTCGATGCCATCGAATTCGCACGCCGTAACGACGCCTTCTACGCCCAGTACCAGCAAGGCACCCTCGACCCGGTGGAATATCTGGAATTCTCGCTCGGCACGCTGGCCAGCTTCCCGCGCGAGCGTCTGGAGGCCATGCAGGCGCAGTACATGGAAGAAGTAATCCTGCCGGCGATCCGCCCGAGTGCACTGGCGCTGCTGCAGAAGCACCGCGACGCCGGTGATCTGCTGGCCATCGTCACCGCCACCAACCAGTTTGTGACGGCGCCCATCGCCAGAGCACTGGGAGTGGAACACCTGATTGCCGCCGTACCGGAAACCGATGCCGACGGCAAGCTGACCGGCCGCTTGCTCGGCACGCCGACCCAGGGTCCCGGCAAAGTCACGCACACCCGGGCGTGGCTGGCGAATATGAACAAGCAGCTGGAAGACTTCGAACGCGTACACTTCTACAGTGATTCGCACAACGATCTGCCGCTGATGTCGATCGTCAGCCATCCGGTTGCGACCAATCCGAACGCTCAACTTAAACAGCATGCCAGCGCGCACGGCTGGCCTCTTATCGACCTATTCAATGATTAAGAAACTGATCCGCAAAATCCTCGGCACCCGTAGCAAGGCCGCCCCCGAAACCGGCACCCCGCTGGTGCTCGGACCGGACGCGCACGGCATCGACCCGCGTCTGCTGTCGAATAACGCGGTGCGGGTAACCAGCACCTTGCAGGAAGCCGGCTATGAAGCGTTTGTAGTGGGCGGCGCAGTGCGCGACCTGCTGCTGGGCGTGAAACCGAAAGACTTCGACATTGCCACCAATGCCACGCCGGAGCAGGTCCGCAAACTGTTCCGGCGCGCCTTCATCATCGGCAAGCGCTTCCAGATCGTGCACGTGATGTTCGGTCAGGATCTGCTGGAAGTGACCACCTTCCGTGGCACCACCTCGGACAATGCACCGAAAGATGAACATGGCCGCGTGCTGCGCGATAACACCTTCGGCTCGCAGGCGGAAGACGCGGTGCGACGCGACTTCACCATCAACGCCATGTACTACAACCCGGCCAACCAGCAGGTGCTGGACTACCACGGTGGTATCGCCGACATCCGCGCCAAGACGCTGCGCATCATCGGCCAGCCGGAAGCGCGCTACCGCGAAGACCCGGTACGCATGCTGCGCGTGGTGCGCTTTGCCGCCAAGCTGAAATTCACCATCGAGCCGCACACCGGCGCACCGATCAAGGTGATGGCACCGCTGATCAACAACGTGCCTGCCGCCCGCGTGTTCGATGAAATGCTGAAATTGCTGATGAGTGGACAGGCGCTGGCCTGCCTGCAGCAGCTGCGCGAGCAAGGCCTGCATCACGGTCTGCTACCGCTGCTGGACGTGGTGCTGGAACAGCCACTGGGCGTGAAGTTCGTCACGCTGGCACTGGACTCGACCGACGCCCGCATCCACGCCGGCAAAACCGTCTCGCCGGGCTTCCTGTTTGCGTCGCTGCTGTGGCATCAGGTGCTGGAAAAATGGACCGCCTACCGCGCTGCCGGCGAGCAGACCATCCCCGCCCTGCATCTGGCGGCCGACGATGTACTGGAATCGCAGACCGAGAAACTGGCACTGCAACGCAAGATCGGTTCGGACATGCGCGACATCTGGGCCATGCAGCCGCGCTTCGAACGCCGCACCGGCAAAGCACCATACAAGCTGCTGGAGCACCTGCGCTTCCGCGCCGGTTACGACTTCCTGCTGCTGCGCTGCGCCTCGGGCGAGATCGATGCCGAAATCGGCGAATGGTGGACCGACTTCTACGAAGGCGACGAAGTGCAGCGCGAAGCCCTGCTGAACGCTGCCACTCAGCCAGCCGCTGGCGCGAAGCGCAAACGCGGTCCGCGCCGTGGTGGGCGTAACAAGTCCGCACAGGGCGGCGCAGAGAATGGCGATAGCGCTGGCGGCGGCCAGAACGATCACGAATAAGTCTGCTGCACCATGAATCCTCAACTGACGATCCAGCCACAGGCAGCTGGCGGCGATTTCGCCTTCAGCATCGCCTACATCGGCCTTGGCGCCAATCTGGGCGATGCCCGCGCACAGGTGGAAGACGCGCTGCGTCGCCTGCAGGCGACACCGGGTTGCACGCTGATGGCGCGTTCGCAGTTGTACCGCACTGCACCGATCGACGCCGGTGGCGACGATTATGTGAACGCCGTGGCGCGCATTGCCACCACGCTTGATGCCCCTGCCCTGCTGGCAGCCCTGCACGGCATCGAACAGGCACACGGCCGCGAACGGCCTTACCGCAACGCGCCGCGCACCCTCGATCTGGACCTGCTGCTGTATGGCGATGCCCGCATCAGCACCGCCACGCTGACAGTGCCGCACCCGCGCATTACCGAGCGCGCCTTTGTGCTGCAGCCGCTGCTGGAACTGGCGCCAGCCATCCATATTCCCGGTCTGGGCGCAGCGCAGGATTACGCGGGCGCCGTGGCCGATCAGCGCATCGAGCTGCTTACCTGACATTTGACCTGAACATTTGACTTCACTGCACGCGCTAGCTGTTAGGACTACACTATCGCGCTCAGCACCTTTTTAGAGGATTACCATGTCTGCTTACCTGCAAGGAAACGAAATGGCCGCGAGCCAAGCGCCTGCCGCCAGCCCGACGCCTGCACCGGCCAAACTGCCGGCCGCCAAAGCGGTCACCATCCCGACCCTGGCACAGCTGCGCGCCAACGGCGAAAAGATCACCATGCTGACCTGCTACGACGCCAGCTTCGCCTCCCTGATGGACCGCTGCGGCGTGGAAGTGCTACTGATCGGCGATTCGCTGGGCATGGTCTGCAATGGCCAGTCCTCCACCCTGCCAGTGACGGTGGCCGAAGTGGCGTATCACACCGCTGCCGTGGCACGCGGCAGCAAGTCGGCACTGGTGCTGGCCGATATGCCGTTCGGTAGCTACGCCACGCCGCAGGCGGCGTTCGACAACGCCGTCAAGCTGATGCAGGCTGGCGCCCACATGGTCAAACTGGAAGGCGGCGCATGGCTGGCCGAGACCGTGCGCTTCCTCACCGAACGCTCGGTGCCGGTATGCGCTCACCTGGGTCTGACGCCACAATCGGTGCATCAACTGGGGGGCTACAAGGTGCAAGGCAAAACGCTGGAAAGCGCCGATCTGCTGAAAGCCGATGCGCTGGCCCTGCAAGCGGCCGGTGCGACGCTGCTGGTACTCGAAGCAATTCCGACTGCGCTGGGCAAAGAGACTACCGACCTGCTGGCGATTCCCACCATCGGCATCGGTGCCGGTCCGGATTGCTCCGGTCAGGTTCTGGTGATGCACGACCTGCTGGGCGTTTTCCCGGGCCGTAAAGCGCGCTTCGTGAAAAACTTCATGGATGGCCAGACCAGCATCGATGCAGCCATCAGCGCCTACGTCAGCGCCGTCAAGGATGGCAGCTTCCCGGCACTGGAACACTGCTTCTAACTCTGTACAGCATGCTGCGCCGCTAGCGCAGCTGCTGGACACACTCCTCGAACACCGCCAGCAGGCGCTGCACGTCGGCGCTGCTGGTATCCGGACACACTAGCAGCATGTTGTGGAACGGCGTAATCAGCAGACCGCGATTCAATAGATACAGGTGGATGATGTGTTCCAGCTCGCTATCGAGTATCGCCTCTGCCTGTGTGCCATTGACCGGTACCTCGGCACAGAACTGGAATTCCGTGCGCGCCCCCACCTGCGTCACACACCACGGTAACTGCTGCCGCGCAATCACGTCCCGCAAGCCCTGCGCCAGTTGCGCCGCCAGCGCCGTCATGTGCGCATAGGCAGCCTCCGTCATCACCTGTTCCAGATTGGCGCGCATCGCCGCCATCGCAAACATATTCGCACTCAGCGTGGTGCCAACACCCGAGTGTCCGGGCGGCGCCGTGCGCTTGGCCTGCTCGACCCGCGCTGCCAGCGCAGCACTCATGCCATACACCGCACAGGGAATCCCGCCTGCCACCGGCTTGCCCAGCACCAGCGCATCGGCCTCGATGCCATGCGCGCGCGCATAGCCAGCAGGGCCGCTGCTGATGGTATGGGTTTCATCCATCACCAGCAGACTGCCGTGACGGCGGATGATCTGCTGGGCCGCTTCCCAGTAGCCGGGTTGCGGCAGCACCATGCCGATATTGGTCATCACCGGTTCGGCCAGCACGCAGGCCACATCGCCTTGCGCCAGCGCGGCATCCAGCGCAGCCAGATCGTTAAACTCCACCACCACGGTGTGCTCGGTGAGCGGATAGACCTGACCCAGCAGGCTGTCGCGCTGGGTCGCCACACCATCTACCAGATCGACAAACACATCATCGACGGTGCCGTGATAGCAGCCGTTAAACACCAGGATCTTGCTGCGTCCCGTGGCAGCACGCAACCAGCGCAGGACGAAGCGGTTGGCATCCGACGCTGACAGGGCAAACTGCCAGTATGGCAAGCCGAAACGGCACGCCAGTTCCGCGGCGACCGGTGCCGCATCTCGCGATGGCAGCATCGCCGTATAGCCACGCTGCGACTGGCGTGCAATCGCTGCCGCCACCGGTGCGGGAGCGTGGCCGAACATGGCGCCGGTATCACCGAGGCAGAAGTCGACATAGTCATGGCCGTCCGCATCGCGAAAGCGCGCGCCCGATGCCGCATCCACTGTCAACGCAAACGGCGTCGACCAGTCATTCATCCAGTGCATCGGTACGCCGAACAGCAGGTGTGCGGCAGCCTGCTGCGCCAGTTGTGCCGATACAGGATTACGGGCCGCATAGCTGGCGCGTTCACTCGCGGCCAGCGCCTGCGCGCGCTGCCAGTTCAAACCGTTACGGGTGCTGTGCATGGCGCGCTCCTTAGACCAGCAGCATCAGGTGTTCGCGTTCCCATGAACTGATCACCCGGCTATACGTCGCAAACTCCAGTTCCTTCACTTCGCAGAAGGCCTGCACGAATAATTCGCCAAGTATGTCGCTGAGCGGTTTGCACTCGCGCAGACGCATGATGGCGTCTTCCAGATTACGCGGCAGCTGATCATGCACATGCTCGGCACTGCCTTCGGTCGGTGCGGACGGCTGCAAGCCTTGCGTCATACCGAGATAGCCGCAGGCCAGCGTGGCGGCCATGGCCAGATACGGATTCACGTCGACACCCGGCACACGATTCTCCACCCGGCGGTTGCGCGGGTTGGAGTTCGGCACACGAATGCCGCAGGTGCGGTTATCAAAACCCCAGTGCACATTGGTCGGCGCCGACATATAGCGTGACAGGCGGCGATAGGAGTTCACGTGCGGTGCCAGCAGCAGCGTGGCCGCTGCCGTGTAGCGCTCGAGCCCCGCGATATAGTTGAAGAACAGCGGACTGGCCTCGCCACTCGGCAGACTGAAGATGTTATTACCATCGGAATCGAGCACGCTCTGGTGTATGTGCATGGCGCTACCGGGCTCGGTTTCCATCGGCTTGGCCATAAAGGTGGCGAAGATCCCGTGGCGCAGCGCCGTCTCGCGCACGGCACGTTTGAACAGGAAAACCCGGTCGGCCAGTTCCAGCGCTTCGCCATGGGTGAAGTTGATTTCCATCTGGCCGGCACCGGCTTCGTGGATCAGCGTTTCCACCCCCAGATCGTGCTGTTTGCAGAAGGTCGATAGTTCGAGGAAGAAGGGATCGAAATCATTCACCGCGTCGATCGAATACGACTGGCGGCCCGACTCGGGTTTACCGCTGCGCCCCAGCGGTGGCGCCAGCGGCTCGTGCGGATTGCTGCTGCGTGCCACCAGATAGAATTCCATCTCGGGCGCTACCACCGGTTGCCAGCCACGTTCTGCATACAGCGCCAGCACGCGGCGCAGCACAGCGCGCGGCGACAGTCCGACCGGCGAACCATCGAAGTTCTGGCAATCGTGAATCACCAGCGCGACATTCTCGGCTGCCCACGGCACTTGCCGCAGCGTGGCCAGATCGGGCTTGCAGATCATGTCGGGATCAGTGGCGCCGACATACGGCAGGTTATTCGGCTGTTCGCCATTGACCGTATTCAGTAGCACGCTTTTGGGTAAGCGCATTTCGCCTTCGCTCAGGAACAGATCCTTGGGCAGGATTTTCCCGCGTGCGATCCCGGTCATGTCCGCGATCACACACTCGACTTCGTGAATATTCCGTTCACGTAAAAAATCCCTCATGACCTGATCCATCTTGCATCTCCTGTTGGTACGTCGAATTACAGCAAATCTTTCATACGGTGGTACAGCATGCCCAGCACCAGCGCCGGGGTGCGCAACGCTGCGCCGCCGGGGAAGCTGTGGTGGCGCAGGCGCGCCAGCAGATCGAAGCGGCTGGCCTGTCCGGCAATCGCCTGTGCCGCCAGTTGACCGGCCATGCCGGTGAGCGCCAGCCCGTGGCCGGAAAAGCCCTGCAGATAATAGATATTCGGGTCGAGCCGGCCGAAGTCGGGGCCACGGTTCATGGTGATGTCAACGAAGCCGCCCCACGCATAAGGTACGGCCAGATCGGACAGCTGCGGGAACACCGCCAGCATGCGCTGGCGCATCGAGCCGGCCAGATTCAGTGGCGTCGCACCGCTGTAGCTCACCCGCCCGCCAAACAGCATGCGCTGGTCGGCCGTAGGTCGGAAATAATCGAGCACAAAATTGGTATCGCACACGGCGGCACGGTGACGGATCAGCGCAGCCGCCCGCTCCGGCGCCATCGCCTCGGTGGCGATGATGTAAGTCCCTACCGGCATAATGCGCGGAGCCAGTTCCGGTGCTACCGCTTTGCCATATTCGTTCAGGTAGACGTTACCGGCCATCACGACAAAATCGCAGCTGACCGAACCCTGGGCGCTCTGCACCACCGGTTTGCTACCACGCGACACCGCATGCACCGGGGTGTTCTCGAAAATCTGTACCCCGGCAGCACGCGCCGCCGCAGCCAGCCCGAGCGTGTATTTCAAGGGGTGCAGATGCCCCGACTGGGGATCATACACACCCGAATGGAAACGCTCACTGGCAATCCACTCAGGCAGGTCCGCTGGCCCGATCGGCTGCACTGCGTAGTGATAACGCTGCATCAGGTGGTTGCTGTAGTCGGCCAATTCGCGCGCCTTGCGGGCATTCACGGCCAGACTCAGATAACCGGACACGAAGTCGCAATCAATCTGGTGTTCGGCGATCCGTTGCCGTACCAGTGCCAGCGCATCCACCGTCACTTGCCACGCGTCGCGCGCAGCAGCAGCATCAAGCTGGGACTCGATGGCGGCATCGCTGGCATAGCCTGCGATCAGCTGGCCGCCGTTCCGCCCGGAGGCGCCCCAGCCCACCGTTTTCGCTTCCAGTAGCACCACGGAGAAGCCGCGCTGGCGCAACTCCAGCGCCGCCGACAGGCCGGCCAGACCGGCGCCAATCACACAGACATCGGCCTGCACACTGCCGTCTAGCGATGCAGCAGGCGTGTTTCGGGAGACGCTAGCCTCGTAGTAGGAGTTCTGCGTCAGGTGTACTTCGCGTTTGAGCAGCATATCAGTATCGATCTAGGTATCGGGAAGTTTCCCAGGCGCTCACGTGCTGGCAGTACTCCAGCCATTCAGCGTTCTTCAACGCCGTGAATTCCGTGACTAGATTGGTTCCCAGTGCGGCACCGAGAACCTCGTCGGCTTTCAGGGCGGCGACAGCGGCGCCCAGATTCTGTGGCAGCATTTCCAGCCCGAGTGCGGTGCGCTGATCTGCCGTCATCTGGTACACATCGGCATTCACCGGCGCGCTAGCCTGCAAGTGGCGTTCTATGCCATCCAGTCCCGCCGCAATCACACCCGCCAGCGCCAGATAGGGATTGGCCGAACTATCCGGCAAGCGCCATTCGATACGCTGATACACCACCCGCGCCACCACCGTGCGGTTGTTTTCGCCATAGCCGATAAAAGCTGGCGCCCAGCTGGTGCCGGACAGCGATTCGCCGCACATCAGGCGCTTGTAGGAATTCACAGTCGGTGCACAGAGCGCCGTCAGTGCTGGTGCGTGGCGCAGCAGCCCCGCCATGAAGTGGTAGGCCAGCGGTGATAAGCCCAGACCATGTTCATCGGCAGCAGCTTCGCCATCGGCAAGTGCAAACAGTGGCTTGCCACTGGCATCGGCCAGCGACAGGTGAAAATGCAGGCCACTACCGGGACGGTCCGCAAAGGGTTTAGGCATCATGGAAAACCGCATGCCCTGCTCTTCCGCCAGATGATGCGCTGCCATCTTGAACAGCATGAAGTTGTCGGCTGCCTTCAGTGCGTCGGCATAACGGTAATTGACTTCGAACTGCCCCGTCGCATCCTCATGGTCAATCTGGAAGACGCCCAGTCCGCACTGATCCAGACCGGTGCTGAGCTGATCGAGAAAGGCCCGTTTGCGCATCAGGCTCTTGCTGTCATAGGAAGGCTTTTCCAGCGTATCGCCGGCCTCCGCATCGTAGCCGTGCGCGCCTTTCTCGAGCAGGAAGAACTCCGGCTCCAGTCCGGCATTCAGGGTCCAGCCATAGTGCGCCAGTCGTGCCACCTGCTTGCGTAATACCTGACGCGGACAGGCATCAAACGCCTCACCCGCCACATAGCCATCCAGTGCCACCCGTGCATAGCCGGGTAACCACGGCATCGGCTGCAAGGTCGCCAGATCGGCGCGACCATAGTATTCGGAGCGCGGGCCATTGCGCGGCAAGCCGGTACCCCAGATCGACGGCCCCGAGAAGCCGGCACCGGGGTGGATGATATCGGACAGGTAGGCCAGCGGTATCAGCTTGCCTTTGGCTGCGCCATGTATGTCGGTGAACTGGGCGAACACATATTTAATGCCTTGCGCAGCCAGCTCGCGCTGTTGCTCCGTGACGGAATGGCTACTCGGTTCTGTTGTACTCATGGCTGCTCTCAACCGATCTGGATCCAGGTGGTTTTCAGTTCGGTATATTTATCGAAGGCGTGCAGCGACTTGTCGCGGCCATTGCCGGATTGTTTGTAACCACCAAAGGGAACGGTGATGTCGTCACCGTCGTACTGGTTGACGTGCACCGTGCCTGCGCGCAGGGCACGCGCGGTCTGGATCGCTTTCGACAGGTCCGCCGTCCACACAGCCGCCTGCAAGCCATACGAGGTAGCATTTGCCTGCTTCACCGCCTCCTGCAGATCGGTAAAACTCAGCACCGACAGCACTGGCCCGAAGATCTCTTCGCGCGCAATCGTCATGCTGCTGTCGACCTGATCGAACAGGGTCGGCTCGACGAAGTACCCGCCACTGGCAGTACGCGATTGCTGGCCACCGGACAGCAGCCGTGCCCCGCCGGCTTTGCCGGCTTCGATATATCCGAGCACCGTCTTCAGCTGGGTGGCGTCGACAATCGCGCCCATCACCGTTGCTTCATCGAGTGGATCGCCGGGCTGGTAGCTCGGCATCATCGCCATTGCCTTGGCGATGAACTGGTCCTTGATCGAGGCCTCCACGAACAGACGCGAAGGCGCATTGCAGCTTTCGCCCTGATTGAAATAGATCGAACCGATCGCCGCTGCCACGGCAGCATCCAGGTCGGGGCAGTCGGCACAGACAATATTCGCCGACTTGCCACCCAGTTCAGTCCAGGCGCGCTTCAGGTTGGACTGGCCAGCCATCTGCAAAATCTGTTTGCCGACCCGGGTAGAACCGGTAAAGCCGATGCAATCGACATCCATATGCAGCGCCAGCGCAGCCCCCGTCTCGTGACCATAGCCGGGCAATACATTGAATACGCCAGCCGGGATACCGGCTTCCAGCGCGATGTCGGCCAGCCGCAAGGCGGTCAGTGGCGACTTTTCGGAAGGCTTGAGAATCACGCTATTCCCGGCCGCCAGCGCCGGTGCGATTTTCCACGCCGCCATGATCATCGGATAATTCCACGGCACGATGGCCGCTACCACGCCGACCGGCTCGCGCGTAATCAGCGCCAGACTGTTCTCGGCAGTCGGTGCGATTTCATCGTAAATCTTGTCAATCGCTTCGCCATACCAGCGCAGGCAGTTAGCCGTCGCGCCCACATCGACGCTCTGGCTATACTTGATCGGCTTGCCCATATCGAGCGTCTCCAGCAAAGCCAGTTCCGGCCCATACTGCTGCACCAGATCGGCAAAGCGGATCAGCACGCGCTTGCGCTGTGCCGGCGACTTGCCAGCCCAGCGCCGGTCCTCAAAGGCCGCGCGTGCGGCGGCGACGGCGACATCCACATCGGCAGCATCGCAGCGCGCCACCATGCCCAGCTTACGACCATCTATCGGTGACAGATTTTCGAACTGCTGTCCGGCCACGGCCCACACACGCTGGCCGCCAATGAATGCACGACCGTCGATTTTTAATTGCGCTGCGCGCTCATGCCACGATGTTGTTGTCATCTTCGCCTCCACTACTTTCCTGATTAGAAACTGACCACCGTCGACACACCGAATACGTGGTTGTCTTTGCGGTAGTTTTCGTCAAACGTCTTGAACACATAACCGGACGAGCGGTCATAACGGTATTCGCCCTTCACGTTCACGCCCGGCATCAGCGCATAGTTCACACCCAGCGACAGCGCGTAACGACGGGTACCCTGCGTCGGATCGCTCACCACCCAGGTACTGCCGTCATAGCTCATGCTGGAGCCAAAGCCGTTACGACCATCCGGGCAGTTGGCATCGGCACCGCTGATATCCTTGCAAACACCACCAAAGGTCGAGCCGAAGACACCGCCGCCATTACCGCGGTTATTGATGTAATCGAAGCGGGCAATGGTTTCAAAGCGCGGTGTGACTTTATAGGCGACCAGCCCGGACAGACCAAACCAGTGGGTGCCGTTGCCGCTAAAGGCGTTGTAATCGGTGGCCTTCTGGCGGCCATAAGAAATCTGGCCCTGCACGTTCCAGTCACCGCGCGCGAAGTAGCCATCCGCCTCCATCAGATCGAGGCGACCGAACTGGTCATGATCGTCAAAGCCAGCATGGATGCCGGAGAAGCCGAGGCCATTGAACTCACCCTTGGCGTAATCGACGCGGTAGAACAGGCCCGGCGTCTGACGCTTGCCGGTATCGATGCGGGAGCGGTTCAGATTCCCGACCAGTACCTTGGTATCTATCGGGCCATTGATGAACTCCATCCCGGCACCGGTATAGAAGTTCGCCGCCGAGAAGTCAAACAGCAGATTGTGGGTAATCAGTTTGTTCTGGTTCGACGGAATCATTTCATAGCCCGACCAGTCGGCCCACTGGCCGGCAATCAGGCGGGTGTTCAGGTCACCAAGCGGTACCACCACGGTCGCCTCATGCACCATATTGCCGAAGTTATAGCCTGCGCCAGCACTCTTACTCGGCATCATGCTCAGTTTCAGTTTGGTGCCGCCTTCCAGTTCCTTCTCGAAGTTCAGCATGCCGCTGCCAAAGAAGGTATTGTCGTAGCCGAAGGTCTCCGGCGAACCACTGACCGCGCTGTTATTGTTCAGGAACACAAAGCTCGAAGTCTTGGCATTACGGTTGTAGATATAGGTCGGGTCAATATAGCCCGAAATTTTCACACCCTTGAAGCCACTCGCTTCTGTGGCGTCTTCCATCGCTTCGGTCTTGATACGAATACGATTGAATTCGGCCGGATCTACCGCCGCTTCGCTGGCCATTGCCACCTTGGCGCTAACTTCCGCCGCCTGGGTACTAGCCTGCTGCGCCTGTGATCCGGCTTTTTCGATCAGTGCTTCCAGACGCTTCACCTGATTCTTCAGCGCTTCGAGTTCCGCCTTCAACTCCTGATTGGTCTGAGCACCAGCAATGGTTGGATAGGCAATCGCGATGGCCAGTACGACTTTCTTCAGTAAGTGCATAGCTACTCCTTATGATTGTTGTGAGCGTTACTCGGTATCTGCCTTGAAGGCAGCGGAAATCTGTTTCTGACGCAGGCGCTCGGCACGCGCCATGTACAAGCTTGAAGCGACTACGCCTATCGACACCACCAGAATCGTCAGCGCTGCCACGGCATTCACGCGCGGATCCAGCCCCAGACGGGCACGCGAGAAAATCACAATCGGCATGGTCGACGAACCGGGGCCGGACAGGAAGGCCGACAGCACCACATCATCGAGCGACAGCGTAAAGGTCAGCAGCCACGCCGAACCCAGTGCCTGCGTGATATTCGGCAGCGTCACCAGGAAGAACACCTGATGCGGCTTGCAGCCCAGATCCATCGCCGCTTCTTCCAGCGATTTACTCATCTCCTGCAAACGCGATTGCACCACCACGGCGGCATAGGCCATGCCGAGCAGGGTGTGTCCCAGCCAGATGGTGGTCAGGCCCCGTTCGGGAAAACCGAACAGCTTCTGCACCGACACCAGCATCAGCAGCAGCGACAGACCGATAATCACTTCCGGCATCACCAGCGGTGCACTAACCATCCCGGAGAACAGCGTGCGGCCATAGAAGCGCTGATAGCGATTCAGTACGAACGCCGCAAAGGTACCCAGGATCACGGACGCAAACGCCGTCATCAGCGCGATGCGGATCGACAGCCAGAAGCCCCCGATGATTTCCGTATCGCTGAGCAGTTCGACATACCAGCGCGTCGAGAAGCCGCTCCAGATCATGTCCTGACGCGAGCTGTTAAACGAGAAAACGATCAGCACCATGATGGGCAGGTACAAGAACAGATAGCCCATCGACAGCCAGCCGCGCCCGAACCAGCGCTGTAACCATTGAGCGTTCATGGGCGAGCCTCCTGTTCTGCCTTGTATTTATTGAAGATCGCCATCGGCACCAGTATCAGCAGGATCACCACCACCGTCACGGACGAGGCCATCGGCCAGTCGTTATTGGTGAAGAATTCATCCCACAGCACGTGACCGATCATCAGCGTTTCCGGGCCACCCAGCAGTTCCGGGATCACGTACTCGCCCACCGCCGGAATGAACACCAGCATCGAGCCGGCGATGATGCCGGACTTCGACAGCGGCACGGTAATGCGCCAGAAGGTCTGCATCGGCGTCGCCCCCAGATCGGCGGCCGCTTCAAGGAAGCGGATATCCATCTTCACCAGATTGGCATACAGCGGCAGAATCATGAACGGCAGGTAGGCGTACACCATGCCGATGATCAGCGAGAACTGGGTGTTCATCAGGTGCAGCGGCTCGCTGATCACGCCCGCGCTCATCAGCAGGTGATTCAGCAGACCGTTATTGGCGAGGATGCCTTTCCATGCATAGATACGCAGCAGGAAGGAGGTCCAGAACGGCAGCATCACCATCATCATCAGCACCGGACGCACAGTACTGCGCGAACGCGCCATGAAATAGGCGAACGGATAGCCGATGATCAGGCATAGCAATGTAGTGATCGCTGCGAACTTGATCGAACTGAGATAGGTCAGTACATACAGATCGTCCTGCGCAATGAACAGGTAATTCGAGATCTTCACCTTGAAGGTGATCACGCCGTCGACAAAGGTCATCAGCGTACCAAACGGATTGCCACCATCCGATTCCGTAAAGCTGATGCGCATCACGATCAGGAAAGGCACCAGAAACGCGAAGGTCAGCCACAGCATGGGCACGGCAATCACCACACGCCGGCCGGTAATCCAGCGCAGACTGAGTGCATGCATAAGAGTTTTTTTCATGGCGGTGCTCAGCTAGTCAGCGCCACGATGTCGGAACCATCCCACCATGCATGGACGCGCATGTCGCGTTCCAGCGTCGTGCTCTGATGGCGTGCGGCATTAGTCCGCGAGACGCGCAGCTCCATGCCGCTATCGAGCCGCACGTGATAGCGGGTTTCGTTACCAAAGTAGGCCAGTGCGGTAATTACACCGCAAGCGTGGTTATAGCCTTGCTCGGCCAGACTGGCGCGCTGTTCGTCGGTCGGCGCGTCGAGCTGGATACAGATTTTTTCCGGCCGTACGGCAATCGCTACTTCCATGCCCATGGTGCCGGTAATCCCGTGGTTAATATAGTGCATACCTTCAGGCGACTCGACGATCACGTGATCCGGCTGGTCCACCACCACCCGGCCATTGAACATATTCACGCTACCGATAAAGTCCGCCACGAAGCGGCAGTTCGGGGTTTCGTAGATTTCATTCGGTGCGCCGACCTGCAGGATGCGGCCTTCGCTCATCACCGCAATCCTGGTGGCCATGCTCATCGCCTCATCCTGATCGTGGGTCACCATCACGCAGGTCACGCCGACTTCCTCGATGATGCTCACCAGTTCCATCTGGGTGCGCTCGCGCAGCTTCTTATCGAGTGCGCCCAGCGGCTCGTCCAGTAACAGCAACTGCGGCCGCTTGGCCAGACTGCGCGCCAGTGCCACGCGCTGCTGCTGGCCACCGGACAGCTGGTGCGGCTTGCGTCGCCCGTATTTGGCCAACTGTACCAGATCCAGCATCTTCTTGACGCGCTCGGCTACCTTGTCTTCCGGCAGACCATCGCGGTGCAGACCGAAGGCGACGTTGTCCCACACCGTCAGGTGCGGAAACAGCGCATACGACTGGAACATCATATTGATCGGGCGCTGATACGGCGGCACGCTCACGATATCCTGACCGGCTAGCGTAATCTGGCCTGCCGTCGGGGTCTCGAAACCGGCCAGCATGCGCAGCAGCGTCGACTTGCCGCAGCCGGAGCTACCGAGCAGCGCGAAGATCTCGCCCTTGTGGATAGCCACCGAAATATCGTCCACAGCGCGTACGCCGTCGAACGACTTCACCAGATTCCGGATCGCCAGAAACGGCTGGTCGGTGTCACGCACCGGCGTGGCAATAGAGGCTTTATTCATGATAGAGCAGTCAAAAAAATCAAACGGAAATGCAGCGGCTGCACCCGACCCATGCCGGGTGCCCGTAACACCGATCAGAGACCGGTTTTGAACTTGGTGTACACGCGCGTCATGACGCGGCGGGTATCAGAGCTGTATGGCTCTGGCACCGTCATGCGCTTTTTGTCGTCGTCGGAGAGGTAGATGGTCTTGTTCTCCGCCAGTTCCTTCTTCACGAACTTGAGTGCTGCCGCATTCGGATTGGCGTAGAAAACCTTGTTGGTCAGACTGGCGTGAACTTCTGGCCGGGTGATGTAGTTGATCCACAGGTGAGCATTGTTCGGGTGTGGCGCATCGGTAGGAATAGCCATGGTATCGAACAGCAGGGTGGCGGTGGTTTTCGGTACCAGCGCGGTGATGTTGTTGCCGTTCTTGGCATCAATCGCGCGCTGACGGGCGATGTTGATGTCGCCCGACCAGCCCAGCGACAGGCACAGGGAACCGTTGGCGAGATCGTTGATATACCCGGACGACGAGAACAGCGTGATGTAAGGACGGATCGATTGCAGCAGGCGTCCGGCATCCTGATAGTCGGATGCGTTCTTGGAGAAGGCAGGCTTGTTAATGTACTGCAATGCTGGCGGCAGAATCTCGGATGGCGAATCGAGCACCGAGACCCCGCAGGATTTCAGTTTGGAGACATATTTCGGATCGAAGATCAGGTCCCAGGCATTTTCCGGCATCGGCATGCCACCCAGTGCAGCCTTGACCTTGTCGACATTGATACCCAGCGTGGTGAAGCCCCACAGCCAGACTACCAGGTGCTTATTACCCGGATCGAGTTTGCCGATCAGTGCCTGCAACTGCGGATCCATGTTGGCGAGATTCGGCAGCTTGCTCTTGTCCAGTTCACGCAGCAGGCCACCATCGATTTGCAGACGCGCCCAGTTGGACGATGGCACCACGATGTCGTAGCCGGTTTTACCGGCGGCCAGTTTAGCGTGCAGTACTTCGTTACTATCGAACAGATCATAGCGGACCTTGATACCGGTCTCTTTTTCAAAGTTCTTGATGGTGTCTTCCGCGATGTAGTCTGACCAGTTGTAGATGTTCAGAACTTTCTCTTCCTGTTGTGCGGCGACAGGAAGCGCGGCTGCTGCGCTAAGGGCTGCTGCGGAAACCAGTGTGGCGATCCCGCGGGACATTCGATGCTTGAGTGCTGGGTACGGTGTCATTATTATTTTCCTTTTTCGATCTATTGAGAATACGTCCAGAAAAAAACCGTGCTACGAAACTTCGCGTCTAACCTTCAGCAAAAACTATACCCACCCGCGCTGCTGGATATCTGCATACGTCAGATCCAGGCAGTGACGGATCAGGGCCACCATTTCATCGATCTGCGCCGTCGTCATTACCAGTGGCGGCGCGATAATCATGCGGTCACCGACAGCGCGCATGATCATGCCGTTGTTGAACATATAGCCGCGGCATACCATGCCCACCGCCAGTGATTCATCGAACGCTTCATTATCATGCACCACGGCGGCCTTCCTGCGCACCAGATTGAGGCCAGCAACAAGTCCGCAGCTGTCCGCATAGCCTACCAGAGGATGATCAGCCAGTTCTGCAAAGCGCTTCTTCAGATAGGGACCCGTCTCATTTGCGACACGTTCAACCAGTTTTTCGTCTTCGATAATGCGGATATTTTCCAGCGCCGCAGCACAGGCAACAGGGTGGCCGGAATAGGTAAAGCCGTGATTGAATTCGCCGCCCTTCTCGATCAGCACATTCGCCACGCGATCGCCCACCAGTACACCGCCGAGCGGCACATATCCCGAGGTGACGCCTTTGGCGAAAGTGATCAGATCAGGCTTGATACCGAACAGTTCGGAAGCAAACCATTTACCCAGCCGCCCAAAGCCGCAGATCACTTCATCGGCGATCAGCAAAATCCCGTACTTGTCGCAGATACGCTGGATCTCTGGCCAGTAGGTCGACGGCGGAATGATCACGCCACCAGCGCCTTGCACTGGCTCGCCGATAAAGGCAGCCACTTTATCGGCACCGATTTCCAGAATTTTCTTTTCCAGCCACGATGCCGCTTCGATGCCGAATTCTTCCGGCGTCATGCCACGCCCTGACTCCAGATAGTTCGGCTGACCGATGTGCGCGATGCCCGGAATTGGCAGGCCACCCTGCGCATGCATGCCATCCATACCACCCAGCGAGGCACCGGCTACCGTACTGCCATGGTAGGCGTTATGCCGACTGATGATGGTATGACGGTCCTTGTAGCCCAGCACATCCCAGTAACGGCGCACCATACGCAGATTGGTGTCATTGCCTTCCGAGCCGGAGCCGGTGAAGTACACATGGTTAAAACCGGGTGGCGAAATTTTCGCCAGCTTGGCAGCCAGTTTCACTGCCGGCACGTTGGTGGTGTTGAAGAAGCTGTTATAGAACGGCAGCGTCTCCATCTGCTGGTACACCGCCTGCGAAATACTGGTGCGGCCATAGCCCACATTGACGCACCACAGGCCCGACATACCATCGAGGATTTTCTTACCTTCCGAATCCCACAGATACACGCCCTCACCACGCACCATTACCCGCGCACCCTTTTCGCCGAGCGCCTTGTGATCGGTGAACGGATGCATATAGTGCGCCGTGTCGAGCTTCTGGATTGCTGCCGTATCGAAGACTTCCGGGGCCGCGACGCTTTTGACAGACGCGACGAAGGCGGCGCTAGGCGCCATTGGATTGTTAGCCATGTTGGTTCCCTGTAAAAAGATCAGACGTGCAGCAACAAGTGTTCGCGTTCCCATGGACTGATAACAGTCATGAATTCCTGGTGTTCCAGATCCTTGATGGCCGCATACACATCGATGAAGCGGTCACCCAGCACGCTGCGCAACTTATCCTCTCCACGCAGCAGTTGCAGCGCTTCCGGCAAGCCTTGTGGCAGCTCCACTTTCAGATCGTAGGCACTACCGACCGTCATCGGGGTTGGTTCCAGTTGTTCGGTCATGCCGAGGTAGCCGCAGGCCAGCGTTACGGCCAGCGCCAGATAAGGATTGGCATCCGCACCGATGATGCGGTTCTCGACGCGACGATCCTGCACGCCCGATTCCGGCACACGGAAACCGACGGTGCGGTTATCCAGACCCCACTGAATGTTGATCGGTGCAGCCGTGTGGCGCACGATGCGACGATACGAGTTCACATATGGCGCAACGATGGCCATGGCCGACGGCATGTAGCGCTGCAGACCGGCGATGTAGTGTTTGAAGATCGGCGCGGCCGAACCATCTTCGGCACTAAAGATATTTTTGCCAGTTTTAGCATCGACCACGCTCTGGTGCACGTGCATCGCGGAACCCGGTTCACCAGCCATCGGCTTGGCCATGAAGGTCGCATACATATCGTGCTTGAGCGCGGCTTCGCGCAGGGTGCGCTTGAAGAAGAACACCTTGTCGGCCAGACCCAGCGGATCGCCGTGCAGGAAGTTGATTTCCATCTGGCCTGCACCGATTTCGTGAATCAGCGTATCGACATCCAGATTCATCAGTTCGCAGTAATCGTAAATGTCCTCGAACAATGGATCGAATTCATTCACCGCATCAATGCTATAAACCTGACGGCTGGTTTCGGCACGGCCGCTACGGCCGATAGGCGGGCGCAGTGGCAGATCTGGGTCGGTGTTTTTGGCGGTCAGGTAAAACTCCAGTTCCGGCGCCACCACGGGCTTCCAGCCGCGATCTTCATACAATTTCAATACCCGGCGTAGCACCGAGCGTGGCGCGAAATCCACCAGATGACCATCAGCAAAGTAACAATCATGAATCACCTGTGCGGTCGGATCGGTCGCCCATGGCACCATGGTGATGGTGGTCGGATCGGCGCGCAGAATCATATCGCGGTCGGTGGTGGAAATGGCGCGATCATAGGCGTCATCTTCGGTCGGATAATTGCCGGTCACGGTCATACCCAGCACCGCTTCGGGAATCCGCATACCGCGCTCGGTGGTGAATTTACCGCGCGGCAGAATCTTCCCGCGCGCCACACCGGTCAGATCGGGTACCAGACATTCAATTTCCGTCACGTGTTTTTCGTTCAGCCACTGGTCCATATCGTTGTAGCTAAAATTTTCGCGAATCGCCATAACTCTCTCTCGTATTGTCTTGATCTTCTGCAGGCGTTGCCGCTTACCGGCCACCGTCCCTGCTGCTGGAATTACCGCACTGCCAAACAGGTAAGCTACGGCACCCCGCCGCGACTCTGTTTGTAGATGCGGCAGGCGTCGCCAAAGGCGCGGAACAGTTTTACCGAGTCGGGGTTCTCCTGCAGACGCCACTCCGGATGCCACTGCACCGCCAGCGTGAAACCTGCAGCGTTAGTCACGCGATAGGCTTCGATCAAGCCATCGTCAGCGCGTGCTTCCACGGCCAGGCCGGGCGCCAGTTGTTTGATGCCCTGACCGTGCAGCGAGTTGACCATGATGTCACTGACGCCACCCAGCATCTGCGTCAATTGACCTTCAGGCTCCAGCAACACGCGATGTGCCAGGGCGTACTGCTGTTCGAGTGGCTGGCCTTTCTGCTCGCGATGATCAGCCATGCCGGCCACCGTGTGCAGCGCCTGATGCAGCGTACCGCCCAGCGCTACATTGACTTCCTGAAAACCGCGGCAGATTGCCAGCAGCGGTATGCCGCGCTGGATTGCTGCGCGGATCAGCGGCAGCGTGGTGGCATCGCGCGCGGCATCCTGCGGCAGCGTGGCATCGAGCACCGCTTCGCCATACAGACTGGCGTGCACGTTGGAGGGGGAGCCGGTCAGCATGATGCCGTCGGCCAGATCGAGTAAGGCTTCGAAGTCGGTGGCCTGACCCAGCGCTGGCACGATCAGCGGCGTGGCGGCAGCACCGCTGGCGACAGCAGCCACATATTTCAGCTGGGCCGTGTGATAAGGGTGGGCACCGATCTGATTCACACAGGCTGGTAACAGAACGATTGGGCTACGCATATGAACTTTCATGACGCATTTTTAGTACCACTCTGTGACAACTCCATGACGCCAGCGCTGAAATTACGCAAAGCAGGTCAGAAAGCTGTGTAATCAAGTCAATCTTGCTCCTGAATGGCTTGAATTTCAATTAATCATATGCGGATTTTGGTATCATTGTCAGTGCCACTTATGGCTTACCGTTAGAACCACTTTGTAAAATGCTACCCACTTCCGACCTGCTGGCACACACGCTAGCCCAGACTGACTTCCATCCGCGCCTGCCACAGCAACGCCGTCTGTACGAGGCGGCCAAGGCGGCCATTCACCGTCAGCAACTGGGCGCCGGCAGCAAACTACCGTCCAGCCGTGATCTGGCGCGGGATCTGGGGGTTTCGCGCAACACCGTGATCGCCGCATTCGAGCAACTGGCGGCGGAAGGCTATGTACACAGCAGTCTGGGAAGTGGCACTTACGTCAGCGATCTGCAAGCGCACAATGCCAGCATGCGCGGTGTTGGTTCGGCGCCACACAAACCAGCTGCGACGGCCGCGCGCAACATGCCTTTGTCGCGTCGCGGCACAGCGCTGACCAGTTTTGCGGCCGGTCCGCGTTTCGAAATTCAGCCCTTTGCCCCCGGCGATGCGGACTTTTCTTCCTTCCCCTTCAAGCTGTGGCAGCGCCTGCAGAACCGGGTCTGGCGCGAAGCCCGCGCCGATTTGCTCGACTACGGCCAATCCGGCGGCTATCTGCCGCTGCGTCAGGCGATTACCGAATACCTGCGCATCTCGCGCTCGGTGAAAGTACAGGTCGAGCAGGTGATGATTACCAGTGGTACCCAGCAGTCACTGGATCTGTGCGCGCAACTGCTGGCCGATGTTGGCGATACCGCGTGGGTAGAAGACCCTTGCTACTGGGGCGCACGCCGGGTGTTCGAAGCGCGCGAACTGGCACTGCATCCGATTACGGTCGACAGCGATGGCATGGCGCTCGAAGAAGCCGATCTGGCCACCACGCCGCGCCTGATTTACGTAACGCCGTCGCACCAGTATCCGACTGGCGCGGTGATGAGCCTGACGCGCCGGCGCGAACTGCTGGACGTGGCGGTGCGCAAGGATGCATGGATACTGGAAGACGATTACGACAGCGAGTTCCGCTACACGGGCCGGCCGCTGGCAGCGCTGCAGGGACTCGATAACGATGACCGCGTGCTGTACATGGGCACCTTCTCGAAGATCCTCTACCCCGGCATCAAGATCGTCTATCTGGTGGTGCCACCGGCGCTGATCAATGGCTTCAAGAGTGCACTCTACGATCTGCAGCGGCCCGGCCAGCTGATGGTGCAGGCTGCGCTGGCGGACTTCATCGCGCTGGGCCACTTCACCACCCACATCCGTAAAATCCGCCAGACTTACGGCGCGCGACGCGAGCTGCTGCGCCGCACGCTGGTAAATCAGCTCGGTGCGCAGCTGGGCGCGCAACTGGGACAACCGGTAACCATCTCGAGCGAAGAATCCGGCCTGCATCTGGTGGTAGAACTGCCGGACCGGGTCGACGATGTGGCACTGGAAAAACTGGCTGCCGAATCGGGGATTCAGGTCAAAGCGCTGTCCACCTATTATCTGGCGCCGCCGGTGCGGCGCGGCCTGCTGGTGGGCTATGCCTACTGCACGCCGGAGAAAATCGCCTATTACGGCCGCCTGCTGGCTGCCGTGATCCAGTCGGGAGTGCGTTAATGAGAACCATGGCATGGCGTGACTTCATCGCCCTGGTGGCCAGTATCGGCGTGGTCGGACTGGGACTGGGCGCTACCATTCCGCTCACCGCGCTGACGCTCGATAAACGCGGCATCGGCACCGACATCATCGGCATGATCACTGCCGCCAGCGCCTTCGGGATTCTGGCCGCCGCACCATTCGTGTCGCGCTGGGTGGCCCGCTACGGACCACGTGCCAACATGATCGCGGCGATTGTGGCAGGCGGCTGCTCCACCGCGCTGATGGAGCTGACCGACTCGCTACTCTGCTGGGGCCTGCTGCGCTTTATCTTCGGTGCGGCCATGGGCGTGCTGTTCACCATCGGCGAAGCCTGGATCAACCGGCTGGCACCGGTCAATTCGCGCGGCCGCGTGGTCGCCATGTACACCACCAGTTTTACCCTGTTCCAGCTGGTCGGCCCGGCACTGGTGGCGCAAATGGAAGGCCGCGTGGCCTGGCCGTTCGCCTTGTGTGGCGCGCTGTTCCTACTCGCCCTGCCCGGCATGGTACTGATTTCCGGCGGCGCCCATGCCGACGATGACGAAGCGCACGTGTCGTGGCAGCAGGTGCTGCCACGCATGCCGATGATCGTAGTCGGCGCAGCCTTTTTCGCGCTATTCGACACGCTGGCGCTCAGCATGCTGCCACTGTATGCAATCCGCCACGGTATCGCCACCGAACTGGCGCTGCTGTCGGCCACCGTGGTGCTGGTGGGCGACACTGCGTTGCAGTTCGTGTTCGGCTGGCTGGCCGACCATGTGGGCCGCCGCAAAGTGCATACCGGCTGCGGCATCGCGGTCTGCGTGCTGCTGCCGATACTGCCTTTTGCAGCAGGCACGCCGTGGCTATGGTGGACCGTGCTGCTGATGCTGGGCGCCACGGCAGGTGCCATCTATATGCTGTCGCTAGTGGCTTGCGGTGCCCGTTTTCAGGGCCAGTCGCTGGTCGCAGCCAGCGCCGTGGTCAACGCCAGCTGGGGCATTACCAGCAGCGGCGGCCCCTTGCTGACGGGTGTCCTGATGCAAAGCGTCGGCATCAATGCGCTACCGGCAGTGCTGTGGTGTGGCGCGGCGATTTTCGTCGCTACCGCGTGGTGGGAATACCGTCAGGGCTTCGTGGAACGCCAAGTGGCACCATCAACATCTTAATTGTGGATCTATTCATGGTACCGTTTTGGCGTGTAGTATCGATTTAGCCTGTTTTAGCTTATCGATCAACCTGTCCTATCCGGAATCACCATGAAGAATGCAGACCTGCAGCAACGTAAAGATGCGGCCACGCCACGCGGCGTGGGAGTCATGTGCCAGTTCTACGCGGAGCGCGCGCTGAATGCCGAACTATGGGACGTGGAAGGCCGACGCTTTATCGACTTTGCCGCCGGTATCGCGGTGCTCAACACCGGCCACCGTCATCCGAAAATTGTCGCCGCCATCGAACAGCAACTGGGTAAGTTCACCCACACCTGCTATCAGGTCGTGCCTTACGCCGAATATGTCGAACTGGCCGAACGGATTAACCAGCTGACCCCGGGCAGCCATGCGAAGAAGACCGCGTTCTTCTCCAGCGGCGCCGAAGCGGTGGAAAACGCTATCAAGATTGCCCGCGCCGCGACCGGCCGCAGTGCCGTGATCGCCTTTGCTGGCGGCTTCCATGGCCGCACCATGATGGGTATGGCCCTGACCGGCAAAGTGGCGCCGTACAAAATCGGCTTTGGCCCCTTCCCTGCCGAGATCTATCACGCACCGTATCCGGTCGAACTGCACGGCATCAGTGTGGACGACGCGATCAACGCCGTGCACATGCTGTTCAAAGCCGACGTGGATCCGCAACGAGTCGCTGCCATCATTCTCGAACCAGTACAGGGCGAAGGCGGCTTCTACGCCGCACCAGCGGCCTTCATGCAGGCCTTGCGGGCGCTGTGCGACCAGCACGGCATCCTGCTGATCGCCGACGAAATCCAGACCGGCTTTGCGCGCACCGGCAAGCTGTTCGCCATGCAGCACTACGATGTGGTGCCGGACCTGATGACGATTGCGAAGAGTCTGGCGGGTGGTATGCCACTCTCGGCCGTCTGCGGTCGTGCCGAAATCATGGATGCGCCCAACCCCGGTGGGCTGGGCGGTACTTATGCGGGCAACCCGCTGGCGATCGCCTCGGCACTGGCCGTGATCGACGTCATCGAAGAAGAACAGTTATGCCAGCGCGCCAATGTGCTGGGCGACCGGCTCAAGGACAGCCTGCAGTCACTGCGTCGCAGCGTGCCGCAGATTTCCGACGTGCGCGGTCTGGGCGGCATGATCGCTGTCGAGTTTGCCAACCCTGCGAACGGGGAGCCGGATGCCGCTTTCACCAAACAGGTTCAGACGCTGGCACTGCAGAAAGGCTTGCTGCTGCTGACCTGCGGTGTGTACAGCAACGTGATCCGCTTCCTGTTCCCGCTCACCATCGAAGACAGCGTGATGGATGAAGCACTGACCATCCTCGCCGCCGCGCTGCAGGAGGCTGCATCATGCTGACACTAAAAGACCCAAGCTTGCTGCGCCAGCAGTGCTACATCAACGGTGTCTGGTGCGATGCACCGGACGGCGCCACATTGGCCGTGCACAACCCGGCCACCGGTGCAGCGCTGGGCAGCGTTCCGTACATGGGCGCAGCCGATACTGCCGCCGCCATCGCCGCCGCGCAGGCCGCGTGGCCGGCATGGCGCAAGAAGACCGCCAAGGAACGTGCAGCCCTGCTGCGCAAATGGCACGATCTGATGCTGGAAAATGCCGACGATCTGGCGCTGATCATGACGCTGGAACAGGGCAAGCCGCTGGCCGAAGCCAAAGGTGAAATCGGCTACGCTGCCTCGTTCATCGAATGGTTTGCCGAGGAAGCCAAACGGGTAGCAGGCGAAACCCTGCAATCGCCATGGCCGGATCGCCGTCTGCTAGTGACCAAAGAGCCGATCGGGGTGTGCGCTGCCATCACGCCGTGGAACTTCCCTTCCGCGATGATCACCCGCAAAGTCGGCCCGGCGCTGGCCGCTGGCTGCCCGATCGTGGTGAAGCCGGCCGAACTGACGCCGTTTTCGGCACTGGCACTGGCCGTGCTGGCTGAACGCGCCGGCATTCCTGCCGGAGTATTCAGCGTGATTACCGGTGACGCGCGTGCCATCGGTGGCGAAATGACCGCCAATCCGGCGGTGCGCAAAGTCAGCTTTACCGGCTCGACCGCGGTGGGCCGCCTGCTGATGCAGCAGTGCGCTCCTTCGATCAAGAAACTGTCGCTGGAACTGGGGGGCA
This sequence comes from Oxalobacteraceae bacterium, assembly GCA_027490725.1. Taxonomy (GTDB): domain Bacteria; phylum Pseudomonadota; class Gammaproteobacteria; order Burkholderiales; family Burkholderiaceae_D; genus Rugamonas. The sequence continues at coordinate 23,862 of JAIXXN010000052.1, read as the reverse complement.
ATGCGCCCTTCATCGTCTTCGACGATGCCGATCTGGACGCAGCCGTGGAAGGCGCTATCGCGTCCAAATACCGTAACGCCGGCCAGACCTGCGTGTGCGCCAACCGCCTGTACGTGCAGGATGGCGTGTACCATGCCTTCGCAGAAAAGCTGGCAGCAGCAGTGGCAAAGCTCAAGGTCGGCAACGGTGTGGAGGCCGGTGTGACGCAGGGGCCAATGATCGAAGAGAAGGCTGTACAAAAGGTGGAACAGCACATCGCCGATGCACTGGCCAAAGGCGGCCGTCTGCTTGCTGGCGGCGCCCGTCACGCACTCGGTCACAGCTTTTTCGAGCCAACCATCATCGCCGATGTGGACAGCAGCATGCTGGTGGCCCGCGAAGAAACGTTTGGGCCACTGGCGCCGCTGTTCCGCTTCCACAGCGACGATGAAGTACTGGCCATGGCGAACAATACCGAATTCGGACTTGCGGCATATTTCTATTCGCGCGATATTGGACGTATCTGGCGCGTCGCCGAAGGACTGGAAAGCGGTATGGTCGGCGTGAATACCGGCCTGATCTCCAACGAGGTCGCACCGTTCGGCGGCGTCAAACAATCGGGACTGGGACGCGAAGGTTCCAGTTACGGCATGGACGACTATCTGGTGATCAAATACATCTGCATGGGAGGCATTTAAACAATGTCGAATCACGAATTTGCATTCCGCTCCAGCGGCACTTATCTGAACGTCGAGCGGGGTGAACGCGATACGCCTTACTGCATCGCCGGTCTGGCCTTTGACGGCGCCGTGACCAACCGTCCCGGCGCACGACTGGGGCCACAGGCGATCCGGCTGGCCTCCCAGATGCTATGCGATGCCACCCATCCGTATTTCGACACCACGCCGCTCGGCCAGCTCTCCGATGCAGGTGACCTGCTGCTGCCGAATACCGGCATCGCCGCAATGCGTGAGGCACTGATGCCGCAGGCACTGGCCTTGCTACAGAAGTACCACATGGTCTGGCTCGGTGGCGATCACTCGGTCACCCTGCCACTGCTGCGTGCACTGAATAAGCTGCATGGCGGTCCGGTGGCGGTGGTGCACTTCGATGCGCATTGCGATACCTGGACCAGCCATTTTGGCGAGCCGTCCGGCCATGGCACGTGGGTCTATGAAGCGATGGAAGAAGGCTTGCTGATTCCGCAGGCATCCATCCAGCTGGGCATCCGTTCTTCGGGTGAACGGGCGGCACGTGAATATGTGAATACGGTCGGTGGCCGGGTCTTCACGGCGCGAGAGTTGCGCGGACTGGAAAGCCCGGCGCAACTGGCACCGGTGCTGGCCGAGATCCGTGCACGCATGGCGGCAGCAGGTAATCCGCCGGTGTACATGACCCTCGATATCGACTGCCTTGATCCGGCCTTTGCACCGGGTACCGGCACGCCGGAACCGGGCGGCATGAGCTCGGCGCAGGTACTGTCGATTATTGAAGAACTGGCAGAGCTGAACTGGTGCGGGATGGATTGCGTGGAAGTGGCACCGCCTTACGATCATGCGGAACTCACTTCCAACGCCGCGTCCACGTTTGTGTGGACTTATCTGTGCGCGCGCATCGCCCAGCAGTCCAAATAGAGCAAACGCTGGAAATCAGCGTTTAACTCAGCCTTTGGCCGCAGCAGCGACCTGCTTCTGGCGCAGGCGCTCGTTGCGCGCCATATACAGGCTCGAAGCAATCACCCCGATCGACACCACCAGAATAGTCAGCGCTGCCACCGCGTTCACGCGCGGATCCAGCCCCAGACGGGCGCGCGAGAAGATCACGATCGGCATGGTCGACGAACCGGGGCCGGACAGGAAGGCCGACAGCACCACATCGTCCAGCGACAGGGTGAACGTCAGCAGCCATGCCGAACCCAATGCCTGCGTGATGTTAGGCAGCGTCACCAGGAAGAATACCTGATGCGGTTTGCAACCCAAATCCATCGCCGCTTCTTCCAGCGATTTACTCATCTCCTGCAGCCGCGACTGGACTACCACGGCGGCATACGCCATACCCAGCAGCGTGTGGCCCAGCCAGATCGTGGTCAGCCCCCGTTCAGGGAAACCGAACAGCTTCTGCACCGACACCAGCATCAGCAGCAGCGACAGGCCGATAATCACTTCCGGCATCACTAGCGGCGCACTGACCATCCCGGCGAACAGCGTGCGACCATAGAAGCGCTGATAGCGGTTCAGTACAAACGCGGCGAAAGTACCGAGCAGCACCGAAGCGAAAGCCGTCAGCACGGCGATGCGGATCGACAGCCAGAAGCCGTTCAGAATCTCCGTATCGTTGAGCAGTTCCAGATACCAGCGCGTCGAGAAGCCACTCCAGATCATGTCCTGACGCGAACTGTTAAACGAAAACACCACCAGCACCACGATCGGCAAGTACAGGAACAGATAACCCATCGACAGCCAGCCACGCCCGAACCAGCGCTGTAACCATTGAGCGTTCATGCACGGGCCTCCTGTTCTGCCTTGTATTTATTGAAGATCGCCATCGGCACCAGGATCAGCAGAATCACCACCACCGTGACGGACGACGCCATCGGCCAGTCGTTATTGGTAAAGAATTCATCCCACAGCACGTGGCCGATCATCAGCGTTTCCGGACCACCCAGCAGTTCCGGAATCACGTACTCGCCCACCGCCGGAATGAACACCAGCATCGAGCCGGCGATGATGCCGGACTTCGACAGCGGCACCGTAATGCGCCAGAAAGTCTGCACCGGCGTCGCGCCCAAATCGGCGGCCGCTTCGAGGAAGCGGGTGTCCATCTTCACCAGATTGGCGTACAGCGGCAATATCATGAACGGCAGGTAGGCATACACCATGCCGATGATCAGCGAGAACTGGGTGTTCATCAGGTGCAGCGGTTCGCTGATTGCACCGATACTCATCAACATGTGATTCAGGATGCCGTTGTTAGCAAGGATGCCTTTCCATGCATAGATACGCAGCAGGAAGGAGGTCCAGAACGGCAGCATCACCATCATCATCAGCACCGGACGCACGGTGCTACGCGAGCGTGCCATGAAATACGCGAACGGATAACCGATGATCAGACACAGCAAAGTAGTAATCGCGGCGAACTTGAGCGAGCTGAGATAGGTCAGCACATACAGGTCATCCTGCGCGATGAACAGATAGTTGGCGATCTTGACCTTCAGCGTGATCACGCCGTCGACCATGGTCATCAGCGTACCGAAGGGATTACCACCCGCGTCAGCTTCGGTGAAGCTGATGCGCATCACGATCAGGAAGGGCACCAGAAACGCGAAGGTCAGCCATAGGAAAGGCACGGCGATCACGGCGTTGCGGCCGGTGATCCAGCGCAGCGTCACCAGCTGCTTGAGAAAATTCATAGCTGCGCTCCGCCTTAGCTGGTCAGCACGACGACGTCGGCACCATCCCACCAGGCATACACCCGCTGGTCGCGTTCCAGCACCGCTGCCTCGTGACGCGCTGCATTGGTGCGCGAAACCTTCAGCACCATGCCGCTATCGAGCTGCACATGGTAGTGGGTCTCGTTACCGAAATAGGCCATCGCCGTAATCACGCCCTGTACGCAGTTAAAGCCATCTTCGGCTGCCTGCCCGCGTTGCTCGACGCCGGGTGCGGTCAGCTGCAAGCAGATTTTTTCGGGACGCACCGCCACCGACACCTGCATGCCCAGCGTGCCGGTAATGCCGTGGGTGATGTAGTGACGGCCTTCCGGCGTATCGATCATCACGTGGTCCGGTTCATCCGCGACCACGCTGCCGTTAAACATATTCACGCTGCCGATGAAGTCTGCGACGAAGCGGCAGTTCGGCGTCTCGTAGATTTCACCGGGTGCGCCCACCTGCAGGATGCGCCCTTCGCTCATTACGGCGATGCGGGTGGCCATGCTCATGGCTTCATCCTGATCGTGCGTCACCATCACGCAGGTCACACCGACTTCTTCGATGATGCCCACCAGTTCCATCTGTGTGCGCTCGCGCAGCTTCTTATCGAGTGCGCCCAGCGGTTCGTCCAGCAGCAGCAATTGCGGACGTTTGGCCAGACTGCGCGCCAGTGCGACGCGCTGCTGCTGGCCACCGGACAGCTGATGCGGCTTGCGCCTGGCATAGGCCGACAGCTGCACCAGTTTCAGCATCTGTTCGACGCGCGCGGCAATTTGATCTTTCGGCAGGCCGTCGCGGCGCAGGCCGAAAGCGATGTTGTCCCACACCGACAGATGCGGGAACAGCGCATACGACTGGAACATCATATTGATCGGGCGCTGGTACGGCGGTACGCTGACGATATCCTGACCGGCCAGCTGGATCTTGCCCGCAGTAGGCGTTTCGAAACCGGCCAGCATGCGCAGCAGGGTCGATTTGCCGCAGCCGGAACTCCCCAGCAGGGCAAAGATCTCGCCCTTGTTGATCTCGACCGACACATCATTCACAGCACGCACACCGTCAAATTCCTTGACGAGGTTGCGGATCAGCAGAAATGGTTGTCCCGCACTGGCAGCAGCTCGCTCTATGCTCATGTTATTTAAATATAAATGATATGGTTCGACTATCGAAAAAGCGACCGTCCACAGGTCGCCCCAATTTTAGAACCCGTGATTATAAAGCTACTTAGGAAGCGGCTACGAGGCCCCTGCAGATACCGGCCAGTACACCCCGCGCGCCTCAGACGTGTAGCAGCAGGTGCTCGCGCTCCCAGGGACTAATCACCGTCATGAACTCCTGATGCTCGACTTCCTTGATCGCCGTGTAGACGTCGATAAAGCGCTCGCCCAGCACTGCGCGCAAGCGGTCTTCCCGGCGTAGCATCTCCAGCGCCTGCGGTAGCCCTTGCGGCAACTCGAACAGATTGGGGTAAGCGCAGTCGGTGGTCATCGGAGTCGGCTCCAGCTGATCCACCATACCCAGATAGCCGCAGGCCAGCGTCACGGCCATCGCCAGATAAGGATTGGCATCGGCTCCGATGATGCGGTTTTCCACACGTCGCTGCTCGACCCCGGAGATGGGAATACGGAAGCCGACGGTACGATTGTCGATGCCCCACTGGATATTGATCGGGGTGGCCGTATGGCGCACGATGCGGCGATACGAATTTACATAAGGCGCCAGTATCGCCATGCTGGAAGGCGTATAGCGCTGCAAACCGGCGATATAGTGGCGGAAGTGCGCCGACGGCGCCCCATCGGCGGCGGTGAAGATATTCCGGCCGGTCTTCACGTCGCTGACACTCTGGTGCACATGCATGGCCGATCCCGGCTCGCCTGCCATCGGCTTGGCCATGAAGGTGGCGTACATGCCATGTTTGAGCGCCGCCTCGCGCACCGTGCGTTTGAAGTAGAACACGTTATCGGCCAGCGCCAGCGCATCGCCATGCTGGAAATTCAGGCCCATCTGCCCGGCGCCGGTTTCGTGAATCAGCGTGTCGACGTCCAGATTCATCAGCGCACAGTAGTCGTAGATGTCCTCGAACAGCGGATCGAATTCGTTCACAGCGTCGATACTGTAGACCTGCCGGCTGGTCTCGGCGCGGCCGCTACGGCCAATCGGTGCCTTCAGCGGCAGATCGGGATCGATGCTTTTTTCGGTCAGATAGAATTCCAGCTCCGGCCCTACTACCGGTTGCCAGCCACGTTCCGCGTACAGCTTGAGCACACGGCGCAGCACCGAACGCGGCGCAAAATCAACCAGCGTGCCGTCAGCGAAATAGCAGTCGTGGATCACCTGCGCGGTCGGATCGATCGCCCACGGCACCTGCGTAATGGTACCGGGATCGGCGCGCAGGATCATGTCGCGGTCGGTGGAGGAGATGGCGCGGTCATAGGCCACATCGTCGGTCGGATAATTCCCGGTGACGGTCATGCCCAGCACCGCCTCGGGGATCCGCATGCCGCGGTCCTTACTGAATTTGGCGCGCGGCAGAATCTTGCCGCGTGCGACACCCGTCAGATCGGGTACCAGACATTCAATTTCAGTGACCCGGTGTTCGTTGAGCCACTGCTCCATATCGGCATCAGTAAAATTCTCGCGCATAGACATGCTCACGCTCTCTAAAATGATCAAGCGATCGATGGTCTAATTTACCATAACTACACCTTTTCTTCTGCTGCTAACAGCCGCGTTTGCACAAGTATTTTTTTAATCTCCGGAACGCAGGAACCACAATTGCCACCTGCCTTCAGGCAGGTCGTCACTTGCGCGACGGTCTGCAGGTCCTGCTCGAGAATGGCCTCGCAGATAGTGTTGCGGCCCACGCCAAAGCAGGAACACACCGTCGGGCCCGTGTCAGCGCCCTTTTCCACCGGCATACCGACCAGCAGCCCCACGCGGTCTAACTCGTTGAGCGCCGCTTTCACGAACAGGCTGGCCAGCCATGCACGCGAAGGCATGTCCTGCCGGGGCGAGAGAAAGATGCACTGTTCGATGCGATCGTCGACGATGTGTACTGCGCGGTACACCCCGGCGCTACGGTCCTGGTATTCCAGCCAGTCGGCATCGGCCTCGGTCACACCGAGCAGGTCGCGCGCCCAGCCGCTGGCATCGCCGATGGTGGTGCGCCCTGCCAGTTCATAGCGCTTGAAGCTGCCCCCCTGAATGCGGGTCCAGTGCGCCACATCGTCGAGCTTCAGAGCACTGCGACTGAGTATGAAGCCGTGCCAGTTGACGCGGAACTGCTCGATGCGCACCGGCGTATGCTTGAATTCCGGTTCGCCGGAAACCGGATCGACCACCGGATTGACCAGCGCACCCACCCGTGCATCGGATGCTGTCTGACTGTTCCAGTGAATCGGGATGAACACACTGCCGCGCGCAATGCCGCCACCATGCTGTACCCGCGCCACCATCGCGCCCCACGCGGAACTGATGCGTGCCAGTTCGCCTTCGCGCACACCATGCAGCAGCGCATCCTGCGGGTGCATGTCGACAAACGATTCCGCCGTATGATCGGCCAGTGTCGGCGCTTTGCCGGTGCGCGTCATGGTGTGCCACTGGTCGCGCACACGCCCCGTATTCAGTGACAGCGGATAGTCATCACTCTGGGCATGCAGCGGCGCACGCACTGGCGTGGCGATAAAGCGCGCCTTGCCGTCAGCATGGGCAAACTGGCCATCGGCGAACAGCCGCTGCTCCACCTGCAGCGCGCCGCTTGCCAGACGACGCACCGGCCACTGGGTCGGCTCCAGATCATCGTACTCGCGAGCGTTCAGTCCAGCCAGGCCGGAAAGATCGAAACTGCGCGGCACATCGGCCGGCGTGTTGCGGAAGGCGCTCAGACGCGCATGTTCGGTAAATACGCCGTGGGTGCTGCGGAAATCGAAGCCCTTATAGCCCATACGCTGTGCGAACAGCGCCAGTATTTTCCAGTCCGGCAGCGCTTCGCCGGGCGGCGCCAGAAAGGCGCGCTGGCGCGAGATACAGCGCTCGGAATTGGTCACCGTGCCATCCTTCTCGCCCCAGCCTAGTGCCGGCAGCAGCACGTCGGCAAAGGCATTGGTGTCGGTGTCCTGCATGATGTCGGTGCACACCACCAGTTCGCAACGCTCCAGCGCGCGTCGCACCTGATCGGCGTCGGGCATACTCACCACCGGATTGGTGCCGATGATCCACACCGCCTTGATGCTCCCCTCTTCAATAGCTTTGAACAGATCAAGCGCCTTCAGACCTGCCGTGTCGGCCATGCGTGGCGCATCCCAGAAGGTTTGCACCACCTCGCGGTGCGCGGCATTTTCCAGATCCATGTGCGCCGCCAGCATATTCGCCATACCGCCCACTTCGCGTCCGCCCATCGCATTCGGCTGCCCGGTAATCGAGAACGGTCCCATGCCTGGCTGGCCGATACGCCCGCCGATCAGGTGGCAGTTGATGATGGCATTCACCTTGTCGGTGCCGGCCGACGACTGGTTCACGCCCATCGAATAGGCCGTGATGGTTTTCCCCGTCGCCGCAAACAGTTCGTAGAATTCCATCAGCACGGCCAGCTCGATACGACAGCTACGCGCCACTTCGGCAGGGTCGGCGCAGTCGACACTGGCCGCTTCCAGCGCCGCCGTCAGTCCGCTGGTGTGCTGTTCCAAAAACGCAGGTGCCATCGCGCCGATACGCGCCAGATAACTGAGCAGGCCATTGAACAGCCAGACATCGGTACCGGCCTTCACCGGCACATGCAGATCAGCCAGTTCGCAGGTGGCTGTGCGGCGCGGATCGATCACCACCAGTTTCATTTCCGGACGCAGCTCTTTGGCCTTGAGGATGCGCTGGAACAGAATCGGATGGCACCACGCCGTGTTCGAGCCTACCAGCACCACCAGATCGGCCAGTTCCAGATCGTCATAGCAGAGCGGCACCAGATCTTCACCAAACGCGCGCTTGTAACCGGCTACCGCTGAGGACATACACAGGCGCGAATTCGTATCGATGTTGGCGCTGCCCACATAGCCCTTCATCAGTTTATTCGCGACGTAGTAGTCCTCGGTCAGCAACTGACCCGAGACGTACAGTGCCACTGCCTGCGGGCCGTGCTGCGCGATGATGCCACGCCACTGCCCAGCGACCTGATCGAGCGCCGCATCCCATGACACGCGCCGCAAGCCCTGCTCGCCGCGCAGTTGCGGATACAGCAAGCGGCCCTCCAGTCCCAGCGTTTCGCCCAGCGCAGAGCCTTTAACGCACAGCCGTCCGCGATTGGCAGGATGCTGCGCATCGCCGCTGATGACAACCGTGCCATCGCCCTGCGGCATGGCCTGCACACCGCAGCCCACGCCGCAGTAGGCACAGGTGCTTCGAATTGCCAGATGATCGGAAGAGAGATTCACTATGAGCTCGCAATACTGGTCAGGCGGCTCTGGCGCACAGCGCCTCGCCAAATAGCAGGGTCGGACGAATGGCGGCGATGTCGGCACCACTCTGTATTAGCTTGAAGTACCACGGACCATCCTTGACGTCGCCGTACAGCACCGCGCCCGTCAGGCGGCCGCCCTTCAGCACCAGCCGTTTATAGATGCCGCGACGCGCATCGCGCAGCACCAGATCTTCACTGCCTTCACCACCAATGAAATCACCTACCGAATACAGCTCCACGCCGGTCACTTTCAGGCGGGTCGGAGAAGTCTGCTGGACATAGCGACGCACACCGGCACCGGCCAGATGCGCGCCGCAGACACGCGCCTGCTCCCAGATCGGCGCCACCAGACCGAAGGTGGCGCTGCGATGCTGTACGCATTCGCCCACCGCATACACGCGCGGATCGTAGGTCTGCAAGGTATCGTCGACTACGATGGCACGGTCGCAATGCAGCCCGGCTGCTTTGGCCAGTTCGATATTCGGTCGCACACCGGCCGTCATCACCACCAGATCAGCCGCCAGCTCGCTACCATCCTTGAAGCGCACCCCGGTCACGCGGTGCGCTCCGAGGATTTCTTCGGTTTGGGCATTCAGCAGGAACTTCAAGCCCTTAGCTTCCAGCGCCTTCTGCAACAACTGGGCTGCCGGTTTATCGAGTTGCTGGTTCATCAGTGCGTCCGCCACATGTACCACCGTCACGGACATACCCTGCCGCAGCAGACCATTGGCCGCTTCCAGCCCTAACAGACCACCACCGATGATCACCGCATTGCGATGATTGCGCGCCATGGCCAGCATACTTTCCACATCCTGAATATCGCGAAACGCCAGTACACCTTTCAGCTGGTGGCCCGGTACGGGAATGATGAAAGGCTTGGAACCGGTCGCGATCAGTAGCCGGTCGTAATGCACGCTCAAGCCCGAAGCTGCGCGCACGATGCGATTACGCCGGTCGATATGCTCGACCGGATCACCGGCGTGCAGCGTGATGCCATTCTGCGCATACCATTCGCGGCTATTAATCATGATCTCGTCCATGGTCTTTTCACCAGCCAGCACTGGCGACAGCATGATGCGGTTGTAATTGCCATGAGGCTCGGCGCCGAACACGGTAATGTCGTACATCCCGGGCGCCAGCTTGAGTAGCTCTTCGACCGTGCGCATGCCTGCCATGCCGTTCCCGATCACCACCAGCGCGGGGCGGTTCATAGCCCCACCCACACTTTGCCGTCTTCGATGCGGGCCGGATAGGTGTTCACCGAATGCTCGGGTGCTTCCAGACATTCGCCGGTCTGCAGATCGAAATGCTGCTTGTAGATGGGCGAGGCCACCACAATACGCTCGCCGATGCTACCCACCAGCCCGCGCGACAGCACCGCCGCTTGCGAATTCGGATCGAAATTATCGATCGCGAACACGCGCGCGCAGGCACCGTCGGCCTCGACATGAAACACAGCGATCTGGCGCTGGTTCAGCAGCGCACACACGCCGGTATTCGGCACAATCTCGTCCAGTTGACAGACGCTGATCCAGCGATCGGTCTGAATATCTCGATGCATAAAGTTCTCCTCAGGCTGCGTTGACGGCAATCGGAATCACGCGCTTGCGCTCTTCCACGGTAGCGGGACGAATCTGGCCACGTTCTTCCATGAACAGCACATTCGCGTCGCCCTGCTCGCTATTAACGAAGTGACGGAAGCGCTTACGGGTTTCCGGATCCTCCACGGCCGCCTTCCATTCGCAGGCGTAGGTATCGACCACATGCTGCATGTCAGCCTCCAGCGCTGCGCCGATGCCTAGCTTGTCGCCCACCACCACCTGCTTCAGATAATCGAGACCACCTTCCAGATTCTCGCGCCACACGCTGGTGCGCTGCAGCCGGTCGCCGGTGCGGGCGTAGAACATCAGGAAGCGGTCGATATAGCGCACCAGCGTTTCCTTATCCAGATCGGTGGCCAGCAATTCGGCATGGCGCGGCTTCATGCCACCGTTGCCACACACGTACAGGTTCCAGCCCTTCTCGGTAGCGATCACACCGACATCCTTGCCCTGCGCCTCGGCACACTCGCGGGTGCAGCCGGACACCCCGAACTTGATTTTGTGCGGTGTACGCAAGCCCTTGTAGCGATTCTCCAGGGCGATCGCCAGACCGATCGAATCGTCCACACCATAGCGGCACCAGGTCGAGCCTACGCAGGACTTCACGGTGCGCAGCGATTTGCCATAGGCATGGCCGGATTCGAAACCGGCAGCGATCAGTTCTTCCCAGATCAACGGCAGCTGTTCGAGCCGCGCACCGAACAGATCGACCCGCGCACCGCCAGTAATCTTGGTGTAAAGCTGATACTTCTTCGCCACCATGCCAACGGCGATCAGGCCATCGGCCGTCACTTCGCCACCCGGCATGCGCGGCACCACCGAATACGTGCCATCCTTCTGGATATTGCCGAGGAAGTAGTCATTGGTATCCTGCAGACTGGCGTGCTGCTTCTTCAGCACGAAGTCATTCCACACCGTCGCCAGTACATTCGCTGCCAGCGGCTTGCAGACGTCGCAACCCAGTCCCTTGCCATGTCTGGACAACAGCTCGGCAAAGGTCTTGATCTGGCCCGCTTTGATCAGGTGAAACAGCTCCTGCCGCGAGTAGGCGAAGTGTTCGCACAGATGGTTGTTCACCTCCATGCCGTGCTTCTTCATTTCCGCCTTCATCACCTGGGTTAGCAGCGGCACGCAGCCGCCGCACGAGGTACCAGCACCGGTGCAGCTTTTCAGCTCGGCCACAGTGCTCACGCCACCCGCTACTGCGGCACACAGCGCAGCTTTACTAACATCGTTGCAGGAACAGATCTGCGCCGTTTCGGGCAGCGCATCTGCCCCCAGTCCCGGTTTGGCTGCGCCATCGGACTGCGGCAGAATCAGGAACTCGGGCGACTCCGGCAGCTCGATTTTGTTCAGCATCATCTGCAACAAGGTGCCGTATTCGCTGGCGTCGCCCACCATCACGCCACCGAGCAGATATTTGCCACAATCGGATACCACGATTTTCTTGTAGATCTGTTTGCGTTCGTCGGTGAACTGGTAGGAACGGCTACCTTCCACCTTGCCGTGCGGGTCGCCGATGCTGGCCACGTCCACACCCATCAGTTTCAGTTTGGTGCTCATGTCGGCACCGGCGAATTCGGCCGCTTCACCAGCCAGATGCCTGGCCGCGACACGCGCCATTTCATAGCCGGGCGCCACCAGCCCAAAGATCAGGCCGCCCCACAGTGCGCACTCACCAATCGCATACACGTCCGGATCGGAGGTGACGCAGTGGTTATTGATCTCGATGCCGCCGCGCGGGCCGATGTTCAGGCCAGACTCGCGCGCCAGCATATCGCGTGGACGGATGCCGGCCGAGAACACAATCATGTCCGCATCGAGATGACCACCATCGGCAAACTCCATGCGGTGCGTGCCATCGACGCCATCCACAATCGCCGTGGTGTTTTTACCAGTATGGACGGTGACGCCCAGCTCCTCGATTTTCCGGCGCAGCACGCGCGCGCCGCCATCATCAACCTGCACCGCCATCAGGCGCGGCGAGAACTCCACCACATGGGTTTCCAGCTGCAGATCGCGCAGCGCCTTGGCACACTCCAGCCCCAGCAGACCACCGCCGATCACAACCCCGGTCTTCGAGCGCTTGCCGCATTCCAGCATGGCTTGCAGATCTTCGATGGTGCGATACACGAAACAGTCCTTGCGCTCTTTACCCGGCAGTGGCGGGACAAAGGGATAGGAACCAGTGGCGATGACCAGCTTATCGTAGTCGAGTAGCTCGCCATCGGCCGTGGTAACGCTCTTGCTGGCCGTATCGATCCGGGTGGCGCGGGTATTCAGACGCAGCACCATATCTTCGCGCTCGAAGAAGCCGGGCTTCACTAGCGACAGATCCTCGGCTGATTTACCGGCAAAGAATTCCGACAGATGCACGCGGTCATAGGCTGGACGCGGTTCTTCGCACAGCACCGTCACCTGCAGATCGGCGATGCCGCTCTGCGCCAGCGACTCCAGAAATTTGTGGCCCACCATGCCGTGACCGATAACGATAATTTTCATGATTCCTGACTCCTTTAAGCTGCCAGCTTGGCGACGATGGATGATTTTTCTAGACGGCTATCGCTGAAGCGGGCTGCCAGTGCACACAGTGCCGAAGCAGCGACCAGCACACCGAGTATGCTCAGCGTTTGCTGAGTATTGCCCAAGCCCTTCATCAGAAAGCCTGCTGCCACGGCGCCAACGTTACCGCCCGCACCGATGATGCCGGCCACGCCACCGAGTGCACGTTTGTCGATGAATGGCACGATGGCGTAAGTCGCACCGCAAGCCATGTGGGTGAACAGGCCGAACACCAGCATCGCAGCGATCGCCAGCGTGGCGCTGGCAGCATTGGCGAACCACAGCAAGCCAGCCCCCTCGCCCAGCATCAGCACGAACAGCAGAGTGAAGCGCAGGTTCAGGGAGCCGCGTGCCGCCAGCTGGTCCGAGACCCAGCCACCCAGTGCGCGGCCGAACAGCGCCAGCAGACCAAAGCTTCCCGCTGCCATACCCGCTTGTGCCAGCGACAGCTTGAAGTGATCAACGTAGTAGATCGCAGCGATGTTATGGATGAAGATTTCGATACCGAAGCAGGCGCCGTAGGTAATGAACAGCAGCCAGACACGGTGATTCATGGCGGCCAGCTTGAAACTGCTCCATGCACCGCCCTGCACCGCGTCATATTTACCGCTGTATTGACCGTCGATAGTGATACCTGCGGCACGCAGCGCGCGGTAGTTCCCTTGCGGGCAGTCCTGGGTGTAGCGGTAGTACACCGCGGCCATCACGATCATCAGCACACCCGGCACGATCAGGGCAGCGCGCCAGCCCAGCGTTTCGCTTACGCCCAGCATCACCATGGCAGTCATCAGCAGCGGCATCACCGCTTGTGCGACGCCACCACCGGCATTGCCCCAGCCAGCGGCGGCAGCATTTGCCGTGCCCACCACTTTCGGGCCGAACATCACCGAGGTGTGATACTGGGTGATCACGAAGCTGGCACCGGCCGCACCGATCCCCAGCCGGAAGAACAGGAAGCTCTCGTAACTCTGCGCGAAGGCCACGCCGATCACCGGGATGGCACCAACCAGCAGCAGGCCGGTGTAGGTCAGGCGCGGCCCGAAGTGATCGCACAGCGGCCCCACCACCAGCCGCACCAGTATCGTGATCGCCACGGCAGCAATATTAATGTTAGCGATCTGCGCCACACTTAGACCGAATTCGCCTTTAATGAGCGGCATCAGCGGTGCACAGGCGAACCAGGCGAAGAAGCAGACGAAGAATGCCATCCAGGTCAGGTGAAACGCCCGCATCGGTGGCGTGGAAATGCTGAAGAGCTTAATGCTGTGTGCTTTGCTGGCCATGTTCTATCCCGTTCAGAAAACAAAAAGGCGCCCGCGCAACCGCAGTCTGAAAGACCGGGTTGGGCGGACGCCGTTGTCCTGCCGGCCCGTCTTTGGGCCAGCGTTGTATTCGGGGGGATCGCCGTTGATCCCTTACCTTTGTTGTTGCAAGAGCCGTGCCATCTTCGCGATGCCGTCGTTTCTGGGTGTCGCCCTGTGTGCTAGCGGTGTGGCCAGTCGCACCACGCCAGTTCGCGGTGCGGGCTCGCACTTTATCGGTGCAGTGCTGCCTTGCACTCAGGGTGCTGCACCAGTTCCTGCCACGCATCTGCGCAGCGCACTACTTCGCCGACCACGATCACGCTGGGGCTACCCAGACCACTACTGCGCAACGCTTGCGGCAATTCACCCAGCGTAGTGAGTAACTGGCGCTGCTCCGCACGCGTGGCCGACTGCACCACGGCCACCGGCAGCGTTAGGGCCGCGCCGCCCGCCAGCAAGCCTTGCTGAATTGCCTCGGCGCGCGCCACCCCCATATAGATCACCAGCGTCAGACCGCTTTGTGCCAACGCTGGCCAGTGCGGTTCGGAACCGGCATCTTTGCCATGCCCGGTCACGAAAATCACCCCCTGACTGTAAGCGCGGTGCGTCAGCGGAATGCCGATACTGGCAGGTGCCGCCACACCACTGCTAATGCCCGGCACTACCTCGACGCTGATCCCTTGTGCCTGCAAGGTGGCGCGTTCTTCACCACCCCGTCCGAACAGATACGGATCGCCACCTTTCAGGCGCACCACCCGCTTGCCGGCGCGCGCTTCGGTCACCATCAGTCGTTCGATGAAAGCCTGCGGGGTCGAAACGCAACCACCGCGTTTGCCCACCTGAATCACCCGCGCTGTGGCTGGCAAATGGGCCAGCACAGCAGGATTGACCAGATCATCGATCAGCACCACGTCCGCCTGTTCCAGCGCACGAACTGCCTTGAGGGTCAGCAGTTCCGGATCACCGGGGCCTGCCCCCACCAGGGTTACTTGATTCATCTGGTGCTCCTTTCGCTACAAGCTACGCTGCTGCGGCCAGCGCCGTGGAAATCATCTGGTCGATCTCACCCGAAATATTCGACATCACACCGGCCACCACGGAGAACTCGGTTCCCGCATGGCCAGCCCGCGCGGCCACAATGCGCGCATTGAACGCCACCATGCGTGCCTGCCGGTTAATCGTCTCAATCTCACTGATCACACTGCGCAACTGGCGCCGCATCTGGCGGGCGTGCAGGCGTGACTGCTCTTCGTAGATACCGGTAATCTGGTTGAGCACCACCAGTGTCGGAGTAGTCGCCTGCACCAGCTCCGCCTGCAGCGTCAGCGCATTGGCAGCACCGCCCTCGATGGCACGCAAGGTACGCTCGGCCAGATCGGCAAACGCGCGGATCTTGCGATCACCCTCGTACTTACCGAAATAAGCTTGCTGCAGCTCGGCGCAAAACACGCCGGGCACTTCATCCGTCTCGCTCAGCAAAGCCTGATGGGCGCTGCGGAACAGCGTCAGCGCTTCCTGCGCCACCGCCAGACTGCCTTCCTGCCCCTGCGCAGCCAGCAGCGCATACAACACGATGCGCTGCGAGGTAAAGCGGCGCCGGCCCGACAGATTGATCATCGCGCCAAACACTTCTCCCGACAGCGGCCGTACCGCCTTGATCGCCAGCAGTGCAGCACTCTCCGGCGCGTTCATTACGCTGCCTCTTTGGCAGGGTGAGCCTGTTTGCGGTAGAGGAATTCCAGCACCGCACTACGGTACTCGGCATAGCGCGCATCCTGCGCCAGCGCGACACGGTCACGCGGATGTTCCAGCTTTACGTCGACGATTTCACCGATGGTGGCAGCCGGGCCATTGGTCAGCATCACGATACGATCCGACAGCAGCACGGCTTCGTCAACATCGTGGGTCACCATCACGACCGTCGAACCGGTTGCGGCGACGATCTTCAGCAACTCGTCCTGCAGGTGGGCGCGGGTCAGCGCATCGAGTGCACCAAACGGCTCGTCCATCAGCAGCACTTTCGGCTCCATCGCCAGCGCGCGGGCTATCCCGACGCGCTGCTTCATGCCACCCGAAATTTCGTGCGGCCGCTTGGTTTCTGCTGCCGTCAGGCCTACCAGCGCCAGCGCCCCCATGGTACGGGCACGCAATTGAAGCTGCGTCTCCGTCTTGCCGAACACGCGCTCCACGCCGAGATGAATATTTTCGTAGCAGGTCAGCCATGGCAGCAGCGAATGATTCTGGAACACCACCGCACGTTCCGGCGACGGCCCGGCGATTTCGCGATTCGCGCACAACAGCACGCCCTCAGTCGGCCGGGTCAGGCCGGCGATCAGATTGAGTAGCGTCGATTTGCCGCAACCGGAGTGGCCAATCAGGGTAATGAATTCGCCCTTGCGTACCGTCAGATCAATCTCGCGCAGCGCATGAAACACACCCTTCTTGGTATGGAAAACCATCTCCACGCCTTCGATCGCTATGAATTTTTCCTGTTCCATGATGT
Source organism: Oxalobacteraceae bacterium (assembly GCA_027490725.1). Classification (GTDB taxonomy): domain Bacteria; phylum Pseudomonadota; class Gammaproteobacteria; order Burkholderiales; family Burkholderiaceae_D; genus Rugamonas. The sequence goes on along the minus strand of JAIXXN010000052.1, from coordinate 7,034 downwards.
CCGCCTTTTCTCAACTTGCCACTTGTTCGTAACTGAAAGCCCGTGCCAGTGCCACCAGCGCCTGCTCCAGCAACAGCCCCACCACACCGATCGCCACAATCGCGATGATGATGTGCGGGACATTCAGGTTGTTCCACTCATCCCAGACCCAGAAGCCGATCCCTACGCCACCGGTCAGCATCTCGGCCGCCACAATCACCAGCCACGCGGTACCGATCGACAGGCGCACACCGGTCAGAATGTAAGGCAGTGCCGATGGCAGCAGGATCTTGGTGAGCACCTTCCACTCCGACAGATTCAGTACCCGCGCCACGTTCATATAGTCCTGCGGTACCCGCTGCACCCCGACCGCGGTGTTGATAATCATCGGCCAGATCGAACAGATGAAAATCGACCAGATCGCCGCCGGATTGGCCGACTTGAACACCAGCAGACCAATCGGCAGCCAGGCCAGTGGCGAGACCGGTTTAAGTAAGCTGATCATCGGACCCACCATGCTGCTCACGAACGGCACCCGTCCGATCAGGAAGCCCAGCGGAATCCCCACCAGTGCCGCCAGCCCGAAACCCAGCGCCACCCGCTGCAGCGATGCCAGGATGTTCCAGCCGATGCCCTGATCGTTGGGGCTATTCCGGTAGAACGGATCGGAGAACAGCGTCACCGCCTCGTGCAAGGTGGTCAGCGGGGTAGGAAAGCTGCTGTTCTTGATGGTGATGATCTGCCAGACCAGCACCAGCATGGCCGCCCCTAGCAGGGGTGCGATGATTTTCAACGCCAGCGCCGACACTTGCTGACGGACGCGCGCCGTAGCGTTTGCCACCACGGGCTGGCGCGGACGGCGCTGCGGTGCTGCCGTGGCAGCAGTCGCTGCAGCCGCGGTGGCGGTGGCCGCCGCAATCGCAGCAGTTGCGAGCGTGTCCACCGCAGACGACGATTCAGGTTGGAGCATGGCGTTCATGACATTCCTTCTCAGGCTTTGATTTTGAACGAGGCGGCGAACGCTTTCGGGTTCTTACCGTCCCACACGGAGCCGTCCATCAGTTTGGAACTGCGCAGCGGGCTTTTCGGCACCGGCGTTTTGGTCATCGCTGCAGCGTCCTTGTACAGATCGATCTGGTTCACCGAGGTGGCCACCGCCAGATAGTCCGGATCTTCTTTCAGCAGGCCCCAGCGGCGGTGCTGCGTCATGAACCACATGCCGTCCGACAGATACGGGAAGTTGACCAGACCGTCGTTATAGAACTTCATGTAATTGGCATCGTCCCAGGTCTTGCCCAGACCATTCTGGTAGCGCCCCATAATGCGCTGGTCGATCGCATCCTTACTGGTGTTGACGTAGGACTTATCGGCGATTACTTCGGCCATGCGGTTCTTGTTACCCAGCGAAGCATCGATCCACTTGCCTGCTTCGAGGATGGCGGCCATCATGGCGCGGCAGGTATTCGGATATTTCTTGGCAAATTCCAGCGTCGAACCCAGCACTTTTTCCGGGTGATCGCGCCAGATATCCTGGGTGGTGGTGGCGGTAATCCCTACCCCGTCCATGATGGCGCGGTGGCCCCACGGTTCGCCCACGCAGAAGCCGTCCATATTCCCGACCCGCATATTCGCCACCATTTGCGGCGGTGGTACGGTAATCACCTTGGCATCCTTGAGCGGATTGATGCCGTGCGCCGCCAGCCAGTAGTACAGCCACATGGCGTGGGTACCCGTCGGGAAGGTTTGCGCAAAAGTGTATTCGCGCTTATCCGTCTGCATCAGCTTATTCAGCGTGGTGCCATCAACGGCGCCCTTGTCGGCCAGTTTTTTCGACAGCGTGATGGCCTGACCATTGTTGTTCAGGCCCATCAGCACAGCCATGTCCTTCTTCTGTCCGCCGATACCCATTTGCACGCCATACAGCAGGCCGTACAGTACGTGCGCAGCATCCAGGTCACCGTTAGCCAGCTTGTCGCGCACGCCGGCCCAGGAGGCTTCCTTGCTCAGTATAAATTTGACGCCATATTTCTTGTCCAGCCCCAGCACCGAGGCCATCACCACGGACGCGCAATCGGTCAGCGGAATGAAGCCGATGCGGACCTCTTCTTTTTCCGGTTTATCCGAACCTGCCGCCCACACACCACCTGTTGCCAATCCCAGCATACTGCCTCCCGCTACCAGCCCTGCACCATGAATCATGCTTCCCACCACTGCCCGCCGGGTCACATTGACCTCAGGCTGCGCCCCGTTCAGGCTTACCTCCGCTGGTGACTGCTTGTTATCCATGGCTATCCTCGTCTAGTCTGTCGAACAAAAAAAAACGTCCACCCACAGTCAAGCAAGGCTTGCTGTTCGGTAGACGTCGTTGTCTGGTGTACTCCACCGCCGTTGGCAGAGTGCATGGGCGCATCGTTGCGCTTGCCTATAGCAATGCAATGACTGTGCCAGCCTTTAACAGGGGTAAAACCATGGTCAGGAAGGAAAAAGCGCCGCAGTATGGCGCATAAAACGCACCGCGATTGCGCAGTGCATCATTTTGGACAACACCAGGGGGAGCTCTATAACCCGGGGTCAGATCCGACATCCGGACACGGCCTCATCGGTGAAACGGCAATCAGCGAGACTGAAGGCGAATGCCTCGCAAACGCGTTGCGTCCCTATTTTTCAGGCAATAGTGATTAGCTGCGGCTAACCGGTGCGGCAAGCCGGCGCGGCAAGCCGGAGCGGCTAGCCGGCGCGGCAAGCCGGGGGGGACTAGCCGAGTAAATCCTCGACATCGAGGATGCGCTGGGCTACCTCGGACAGCTTGAGGTTTTTGCTCATCGCCATGGAGCGCAGCTTCTGGTAAGCCTGCTCTTCAGTAAAGTTCTGGCGCGACATCAGCAAGCCCTTGGCACGGTCGATCAGCTTGCGCTCGGCCAGCTTGCTCTTGGTATCGGATAATTCGTCTAGCAGCTTCTGCTCGCGTTTAAAGCGTGCCAGCGCCACTTGCAGCACAGGTTTGATGCGCTCGCTGTGCAGACCGGCCACGATATACGCCGAAACCCCGGCTGCCACGGCCGCTTCCATGCTGGCGGTATCTTCACTTTCCGTGAACATCACGATAGGACGGCGTTCATCACGCGTCGCGATCACAATATGCTCGAGCACATCGCGCGCGTCGGACTCGGCATCGACGATGATCATATCAGGCTGCAACTGGGCGATGCGCTCGGGCAGATACATATCGGGCGGCAGCGAAGCAATGATGTCGTAGCCCGCCTCCAGCAGACCGATGCGCAGCGCACGGGCGCGCTCGGCCTGCGCCTGCAGGGCAAGATCATCCTCGTCACCGGCGAGGATGACGGGATTGACCACCACGATGCGGAGATGTTTCATGGTCGGTGTTGGTGCGTAAGATGGTTCATGCCCCAAAGTGAAGCAAGAATCAAACCTGCCAGCGCAGGTCGCCCACTCACTCGGCGTCGACCGCGTAATGACTGAGGCGCTGTGCGACACGCGGCGCCAGCTCATGACCGGCGCTGACGGTCATCTGCAGATCGTGCAGCTTGCCATCCTTGAGGCCATACACCCAGCCATGCACGGTGACATCCTGACCGCGATCCCAGGCATCCTGCACGATCGTGGTCTGGCACACGTTCTGTACCTGTTCCACCACATTCAGTTCGCACAGGCGCTCGGCGCGCTTGTTACTCGGCAGGATATCGCCCAGATAGCGCTCGTGTTTCTGGTTCACGTCCTGCACATGGCGCAGCCAGTTATCGGCCAGCCCGATGCGGGTACCCGTCATGGCCGCGTGCACCCCCTTGCAGCCATAGTGGCCGACGATGATCACATGCTTCACCTTCAGCACGTCGATCGCAAATTGCAGCACCGACAGACAGTTCAGATCGGTATGCACCACCACGTTGGCGATATTACGGTGGACGAACACATCGCCCGGCGCCAGTCCCAGCAGTTCATTTGCGGGCACCCGGCTGTCCGAGCAACCGATCCACAGATATTCGGGCGACGCCTGCTGTGCCAGCCGGTTGAAGAAATCGGGATCGCGCTCGACCTCCGATTCTGCCCAGCGCCGGTTGTTTGCCAATAAGCCACTCAGGGGCGACGCGCTGATATCCAGATCATTCATGCTATTCCTCTCGTACATAAGAAGACCGCCGCGCTGCCTGGGGGCAGTGCGGCGGTCCGATTTTAGCAGGCTCGCTGCAACGATGCTTATTCGAAGAAGTCCTTCACCTTGTCACGCCAGGTTTTGGTTTGCGGGCTATGTTTCGAGCCGCCTTCGGTGGTCAGTTTTTCGAAGTCACGCAGCATGTCTTTCTGCTTGTCGGTCAGCTTGACCGGCGTTTCCACCACAACGTGGCAGAACAGATCGCCAGCGAAGCCGGAGCGTACGCCCTTGATGCCCTTGCCTTTCAGGCGGAAGGTCTTGCCCGACTGGGTGCCTTCCGGCACGGTGAACGAGACTTTGCCGGACAGCGTAGGCACTTCGATTTCGCCACCGAGAGCCGCCTTGGCAAACGAAATCGGCATTTCGCAATGCAGGTCGTCGCCTTCGCGCTGGAACACTGCGTGCGGCTTGATGTGGATCTCCACATACAAGTCACCCGAGGGTCCGCCATTGGTGCCCGGTTCGCCGTTGCCGGACGAACGGATGCGCATACCGCTGTCGATACCGACCGGAATCTTCACTTCCAGCGTCTTGTTGCGCTTGATGCGTCCCTGACCCGAGCACGCTGCGCAAGGTTCAGGAATGATCTTGCCGGTGCCATGGCACTTAGGGCAAGTCTGCTGGATGCTGAAGAAGCCCTGCTGCATGCGCACCTGACCGTGACCGGCACAGGTCGAGCAGGTAACCGGCGCGGTGCCGGGCTTGGCGCCGGAACCGTTACAGGTATCGCACTTGTCCCAGGCCGGCACGCGGATGGTGGTATCGAAACCGTGCGCCGCCTGCTCCAGCGTAATTTCGAGGTTGTAACGCAGATCGGCGCCGCGGTACACCTGCGGACCGGCATTGCGGCCACGGCCGCCGCCACCACCACCGAAGATATCGCCGAAGATGTCGCCGAAGGCATCGCCGAAACCACCGGCGCCGCCACCGAAGCCACCGCCGCCGCCCATGTTCGGATCGACGCCAGCGTGACCATAACGGTCATACGCTTCGCGCTTCTCCGGATTGGTCAGCATCTCGTAGGCTTCTTTGACTTCCTTGAATTTTTCTTCCGACTCTTTGCTATCCGGATTGCGGTCCGGATGGTATTTCATCGCCAGTTTGCGGTAAGACTTCTTGATCTCGTCTTCCGACGCATTTTTTGCGACACCCAGTGTCTCGTAGAAATCTCGCTTTGCCATCTTGTCGGCACCTTGCTGTAACTGATGTACTGATTATGCTAAAAAGCCGAGCCGGTACCGCTTACACGGCCGATGGCTCGGCGCTCGTCCTCCCCGCCTAGGCGGGGATGGCGATCTTACTTGCTGTCTTTGACTTCTTTGAAGTCGGCGTCAACCACGTCATCCTGTGGCTTGGCTTGCTCGGCACCTGGCTGGGCACCAGCGTCAGCACCACCGGCGGCAGCTTGCTGCGCCTGCATGTCAGCGTACATCTTCTCGCCCAGCTTCTGCGAAGCGGTCGACAGGGCAGCGGTTTTCGCGTCGATGTCGGCTTTGTCGCCAGCTTTGATCGAGCCTTCCAGTTCGGTGATCGCAGCTTCGATCTTCTCTTTCTCGCCTGCTTCCAGCTTGTCGCCGTATTCGGTCAGCGATTTGCGGGTCGAGTGCACCAGTGCGTCAGCCTGGTTGCGCGCTTCGGCCAGTTCTTTCACTTTCTTGTCTTCTTCGGCATTCAGCTCGGCGTCTTTCACCATCTTCTGGATTTCTTCTTCGGTCAGACCGGAGTTCGCCTTGATGGTGATCTTGTTTTCCTTGCCGGTGGCCTTGTCTTTCGCGCCAACGTGCAGAATACCGTTAGCATCGATGTCGAAGGTCACTTCGATCTGTGGGGTGCCGCGTGCTGCTGGCGGGATGCCTTCCAGATTGAATTCGCCCAGACCTTTGTTACCGACGGCGATTTCACGCTCACCCTGATAGACCTTGATGGTCACGGCAGGCTGGTTGTCGTCAGCGGTCGAGAACACTTGCGAGAACTTGGTAGGAATCGTGGTGTTCTTGTGGATCATTTTGGTCATCACGCCGCCCAGGGTTTCGATACCCAGCGACAGAGGCGTTACGTCCAGCAGCAGCAAGTCTTTGCGTTCGCCCGACAGCACCGAACCTTGAATCGCAGCGCCGACAGCAACGGCTTCGTCCGGATTCACGTCTTTACGTGGATCTTTGCCGAAGAACTCTTTGACCTTTTCCTGCACCTTAGGCATACGGGTCATACCGCCGACCAGAATGATGTCGTCGATGTCGGACACTTTCACGCCTGCGTCCTTGATCGCGGTGCGGCAAGGCTCGATGGTGGCGATGATCAGCTCTTCCACCAGCGATTCCAGCTTGGCGCGGGTCATCTTCAGGGTCAGGTGGACCGGTGCGCCGTTCGCCATGGCGATGTACGGCTCATTGATTTCGGTCTGCTGCGAGGACGACAGTTCGATCTTCGCGCGTTCCGCCGAAGCCTTGATACGCTGCAAGGCGATCGGATCTTTTTTCAGATCCAGACCGTTGATTTTCTTGAACTCTTCGATGATGTAATCGATGATGCGCTGGTCGAAATCTTCGCCGCCGAGGAAGGTGTCGCCGTTGGTCGACAGCACTTCGAACTGCTTCTCGCCATCTACGTCAGCGATTTCGATGATCGATACGTCGAAGGTACCGCCACCCAGGTCATACACGGCGATCTTGCGGTCGCCCTTGTCGGTCTTGTCCAGACCGACTGCCAGTGCTGCAGCGGTTGGTTCGTTGATGATGCGCTTGACGTCCAGACCGGCGATACGGCCAGCATCTTTGGTGGCCTGACGCTGCGAGTCATTGAAGTAGGCAGGCACGGTGATGACGGCTTCGGTGACTTCTTCACCGAGGTAGTCTTCTGCCGTTTTCTTCATCTTGCGCAG
>JAIXXN010000007.1 GCA_027490725.1 Oxalobacteraceae bacterium | reverse complement strand
GTGCCCACGTGGCGGAATTGGTAGACGCGCATGGTTCAGGTCCATGTGCCGCAAGGTGTGGGGGTTCGAGTCCCTCCGTGGGCACCACAGAATTCCGCAGAAAAGCCTCCATGAGCGTAAGCGCGCGGAGGCTTTTTTCATTTCCGGCGATCCAAAATCCACGGCTGCTCCGCAGCACCCACTATTGCCTGAAAAATAGGGACGCAACGCGTTTGCGACGCATTTGCATTTAATCTCGTTAGCGCCCCCCCTTCACCGTTCAGGCCGTGTCCGGATGTCGGATCTGACCCCGGCTCATTCACCGTTCAGGCCGTGTCTGGATGTCGGATCTGACCCCGGCTCATTAGCGCCCCCCCCTTCACCGTTCAGGCCGTGTCTGAATGTCGGATCTGACCCCGGCTCATGAATGTCGGATCTGACCCCGGCTCATGTCCGGATGTCGGATCTGACCCCGGTTTGCCGGTTTGCGGTGCGGGTAGGTCCACCGCGGAAAAAATGTGCAGCAATGAAATAATTTCACAAAAGCACTGATTTACCCTTGACGGCACCCCTGCGGTTCTTTATGATTCTGGCTCTGTTGCAGAACACGCAGCAGCAAGTAGTAAAAAGTAGTTCAGTGCCCACGTGGCGGAATTGGTAGACGCGCATGGTTCAGGTCCATGTGCCGCAAGGTGTGGGGGTTCGAGTCCCTCCGTGGGCACCACAAAATTCCGCAAAAAAGCCTTCCTCAGTACTGAGCGCGATCTTGAGCGCGTTCAGACTGAGGGAGGCTTTTTTCATTGCCGGCGCGCTATTGCGGCCGGCCTCGGTTAGCGCAGCGACTAGGCCAGCGCCTCGCGCACGGCGGCGGCCAGCGTCACGGTCGGGCGACCCAGCAAACTCCCCAGCGTACCACTACGATCATCGAGCGCACCCAGCGCCGTCTGGGCGTCTGCATCGGCGATCAACTCTGCCATCGCGGCTGGCAAGCCTACATTCTTAAGTAACTCCGCATAGGCTTGCTGGGGCAAGTTTTGGAAAGGAATCGTCTTACCGCTCTGCAGCGACACCTCGGCCGCCAGCTCGGACAGCGTGAAAGCCTGATCTCCCGCCAGTTCATAAATCGCTGCAGGTGCCTGCGTACTGGTCAGCACCACCGCAGCCGCCTCGGCATAATCGGCCCGCGCCGCTGCGGCGATCCGTCCCTCCCCGGCACCGCCTACCAGCGCACCGTGCGCCAGCGCTGCGGCCAGACTGCCTGTGTAGTTCTCCACGTACCAGCCGTTGCGCAGCAAACTGTATGGCAGGCCGGATGCCAGCAACGCCGCCTCGGTGGCGCGATGCTCGACGGCCAGTGCCATGCTCGAGGTATCGGCATGCAGCAAACTGGTATAGGCTAGCAGGCTGACACGGGCGCGCACGGCCGCATCGATCACATTGCGATGCTGGGCCACGCGCTGTCCCAGATCATTCGACGAAATCAGCAGAATCTTGCTGGCGCCCTGAAAAGCAACATCAAGCGAGGCCGGATCGGTGTAGTCGGCATGGCGCACCAGGACGCCCTGCGCGGCCAGATCGGCGACTTTATTGACGTCACGCACGGCGGCGACAATCTGTCCGGCCGGCACGCGTTGCAGCAATTGCTGGATGACCAGACGGCCCAGTTGGCCACTGGCGGCTGTTACGATAATCATGAGGAATCCTTTAGTCGTGTAGTCGCGGGGGAAATCCGCGCGAGTGCAAGCATCATAAATGCTATACTTACTAATTGTAAGTACGTACATTTTAGTTAGTGCGCCATTCCTGGCATCATGCGCTGCGCGCCCATAGCGCCAGCGTTTAACCATTCAAGGGAAATCCGATGAATCCTCCTGCCACCAGCCGTAGCTTGCGCAAGACCCTCGCCTGCCTGAATCAGGAGGGCCGCGGCGAGTTACTGGCCGCCGACTGTCCCTCGCGTGCCGTGCTCAGTCATATGACTAGCCGCTGGGGCGTGCTGGTACTGGTAGTGTTGCTCGATGGCACACACCGCTTCAGCCAGCTGCGCCGCGCAATTGGCGGCGTCAGCGAAAAAATGCTGGCGCAGACGCTCGATGCGCTGGCCTACGATGGACTGGTGCTGCGCGTCGCGCAGCAGGTGGTGCCGCCCCACGTCGAATACAGCCTGACGCCGCTTGGCCGGGAAGCGGCAAGCCGGCTGGAAGTGCTGGTCGACTGGATCGAGGACAATTTCCCCCTGATCCGCGCCGCGCAGGACGCCTCAGAACAACAAGCGGCTTGACCTCCCCCTCTCATCCTGTGAAACTGGTGTCAGACAGAACTTCCGGAATACCGACCCAGACCATCATGGCAGCGCTCTTACCCACCAGCGAGCATCGCCGTATCCTGATCGTCAGCGATCCGGCGTATGCCGTGGCGCCGCTGAATACCATGCTGATGCGCCATGGTCTGTGGGCAGACAGCCGCACCGCTTCCGATACTGCCAGCGCCAGTCGCGCTGCCGAATACACCGCCCTGCTGCTGCTCGATCCCGCCCTGAAGGCCGGGCAGTCCGAACCATGGCTCGAGGCCGGCGTGCTGCAGACCGTGCGCTGGGATCTGCACCTGGCGGCCGATGCGCTGGCCGAAAAAATCCTGCTGCATCTACGCTTCATCAATCCGGCACCGCTAGTCCCGGACGGGCCGGACCGGCACACCCTCAAAGTCGGCTACCACCATATGCTGGCGCATTCGCCTGATCCGGTGCTGCTATGGGACCGGCAAAGCCAGCGCATCGTCGACAGCAACCAGCATGCGCGCCGCCTGTTCGGCGTAACCGAAGCGGAATTACTGCAAACCAGGATTCAGAACCTGTGTCCGCCCAGCCAGCCCGACGGCACAAGTACCGAAGCGGTGCTCGCTAGCTGTCTGCAACAGCTCGCAAGCGACAATCCGCACAGTTGCAAACTGACCATGCTGGGCTGCCAGAACCAGCCACTGGCCTGCGATGTCGCGCTGATACCGCTGGCCATCGACGGCCATAGCTTGATGCATATCCGGATCGTCGACGTCAGCGCCAGCCAGCGCGCCGAGGAACTACGTAGCGGCAAGAATGCCCTGCTCGAAATGATCGCCAGCGGCGCACCGCTCGGCACCACGCTGGATCGTCTGATGCTACTGATCGAGTCGCAAGCGCCACCGGTGCTGTGCACCGTGATGCTGGTCGCCGAGGACGGCGTGACCATGCAGGCGCGCTCCGCCCCCAGCATGCCGGCCGAATATATGGCAGCCATCGACGGACTGGCTTCCGGCCCTTCCGTTGGCTCCTGTGGCACCGCCATCTACCGCAAGCAGAATGTGGTGGTCAGCGATATCGCAGTTGATCCCCTGTGGGCACCCTACAAGGCGATTCCCGCCAAGTTCGGACTGCGCGCCTGCTGGGCCACCCCGATCATGGCCAATCCCGACACGGTACTGGGCAGCTTTGCCATGTATTACCGTGAACCGCGCAGCCCGACCGAGGCCGACCAGCAACTGATCGCTGCGGCCACCCAGATCGCCCGTGTCGCCATTAATAGCAGCCGGCGCGAAGCGGAACTGCAACGCCACCGCGAACATCTGGAAGTACTGGTGCAGGAACGCACGGCCGAACTGCAACAGGCCAAGGAAGACGCCGAGCACATCAACGAAGAACTCAGCACCGCGCTGGAGAACCTCAGTCTGACGCAGGAAGAACTGGTGCGGCGCGATAAGCTGGCCGCGCTGGGGGCACTGGTGGCCGGTGTGGCACATGAACTGAATACACCGATCGGCAATTGCCTGATCATGGCCAGCAGCATGAGCGAGCGTACCGCCGCCCTGCGCCAGAAACTGGCGGCTGGTTTGCGCCGCTCGACGCTGGAAGCCTATCTGGAGCAGGCCAGCGACGCCGATGCGGTGGTGCTGCGCAATCTGAACCGCGCCGCCCAGCTAGTGGCCAGCTTCAAACGCATCGCGGTCGATAACGATCACGCCCAGCGCGCGCGCTTTCAGCTGGCCGACGTGGTGCACCGGCTGCGTCCCGTACTGGAAGGCGAACTGCGCCAGCGCGGCGTCCAGCTGGCAGAAACCCTGCAGCCCGGTCTGCAGCTCGATGGCTATCCGGGACCAATGGGGCAGGCGCTGGAAAACCTCATCGAGAACTGTCTGGTGCATGCCTTCAAGGGCCGTAGCGCGGGCAACATCAAACTCGACGCACAAGCTTGCGACAACGACGAGATCTGCATCACCATCACCGATGACGGAGTGGGCATTGCCGAGGCCAGCCTGTCGCGCATCTATGATCCGTTTTTCACCACCCAGCTCGGCGCTGGCGGCTCCGGTCTGGGGCTGTACCGCACGCACAACATCATCACAGGCCTGCTGGGCGGGCGTATCGAGGTCAGTAGCAGCGTCGGGACAGGCACCTGCTTCACCCTGTATCTGCCGGTGGTAGCACCACGCTAGATTTTTTAGAAGCATCCCTCAATGCGGGGAAAAGTTGCGGTCGTATAATTAATCTAACAGGTTAGCAACCCGCCAGCCACGTCCGGAAAGAATCGCACCGTGCCTCAAGCCGCCTCATCCCCCAGTCCTGTCATCGCCGCTCTGCGCAGCGAATTCAGAGCGCCCGCCGATGAGCAAGCCTTCCTGCGTCACCATCTGGCCACCACTCATGCGCAGCTGCGTATCACGCTGATCGTCTGCGCGCTGGTCTACCTCGGCTTTAACGCCACCGACGTGGTCTGGCTCGGCTACACCCAGCAAACTGCCATGCTGGCCGGGGTACGCCTACTGGTGGCGGTGGCGGCGCTGGGCGGCATTCTGCTGTTAAGGCGCTGGCCGGAATCGATCCGCAGCACCAGGCTGGTTGCCAGTCTGGCCGAACTGGCCGGCGGCGGCGGCTTCCTGCTGATCTGCGCAATGCGGGCCAACGAATTCGCCCTGCATGCCATCTCGATGGCGATCATGATCATTGTGTTCTACATCTACATTCCCAACCGGCTGATCTACTCGGCACTGATCGCCGTGCCGACCACCGCCGGTTTTATCGTGCTGGCGGCGCAACTGGGGCAATTGCGCGAAGTGGAACTGGGCACCATGGCGACCATGCTGGCGCTGACCAATCTGTTCGGCTATGTCGCCGCACGCCGCTATCAGGTCTTGCTGCGGCATGAATACACGGCCCACAGCGTGCTGCAGAATCTGGCGATCCGCGATTCGCTGACGGGCTGCTACAACCGCCGCTACCTGCACCAGCAATTGCTGGAAACGGAAATCACGCGCGCCCAGCGCTACCGGCTCAGCCTGTCCGTCATCATGTGCGACCTCGATCATTTCAAGCTGGTCAATGACCGCTATGGCCACCACGGCGGTGATGCAGTATTGCAACACTTTGCCCACCTGATGCTGGCCATAACCCGTGACAGCGTCGACAGTGTGGTGCGTTACGGCGGCGAAGAATTTCTGCTGATCCTGCCCGAAACCGACCTGGCCGGCGCCAACCTGCTGGCCGAGCGGCTGCGCGTTGCGCTGGGCGGAGCCGCGATCCCCTATGGCGACCAGACGATCCGCGTGAGCGCCAGTTTTGGCGTGGTCAGCGTTGATTTTGCCAGCAGCGCCGGCAGCGCCCACCAGAACATGATCCGCGCCGCCGACGATATGCTGTACGCAGCCAAGAACAGCGGTCGCGACCGCGTCTGCTGCCTCCAGCTAGGATGACTATGCGCCACATCAATCGACACCTTGCCACTGTCCCGCTGCTGTTTCTGCTGCTATTAACCAGCAGCAGCCTGCAAGCCGGTCCCGCCCCGTGGTATCTATGGCGCAGCAAAATCGATGGCCAGTATGCCTGTTCGCAAACCCCGCTCGGTCCCGGCTGGGAGCAAGACCGCGGCCCTTACAAAGATAGCCGTTGCGAAAAGCCGCTGCTTGCTAAATAATGGGTTGCCAGAACCTAGAAGCATCCAGCTAGTCGCATGACATCCGAACATTTTTGAGGAGACTGCATGTTTACCAATCCGGAACAATTTGCCAACGCCACCAAAGCATTGTTTGAATTCCAACTGGAGACCTTTAATACCCTGACCAGCAAAGCGGTACAGGGTGTCGAACAGGTTGTTGCACTGAATCTGGCTACCGCCAAAGCCCAGATGGAGGATCATCTGGCTGCCGGCAAGGAACTGAGCCAGTCGACCAATCCCAAAGAAGCGCTGTCGCTGGCCGCCGCCAAAGTGCAGCCGGGCATGGCCGGTGCGGCCGCCTACAACGAACAGCTGGCCGCCATCATCGGCGAAATCCGCGAAGAATTCAGCCGTGCCGCCGACGCCCACATGACGGAAGCCAAAAGCACCCTGAGCGCCCTGATTTACGACGTCACCAAAAACGTCCGACCGGGTTCTGAGAACGCCGTGCAGATCGTCAAAACCGCCATCGACAACGCTTTTGCCGGCTACGAGCAAGTCACCAAAGCCACCAAACAGGCGGTGGAATCGGTGGAATCGCAGATTGCCAAGGCCAGCGCGCTGGTCGAGCAGCAGGCCGCCGAAAAGGCCGCCAAACCTAGCCGCGCCCGCAAAACCGCCAAATAAACGCCGGGGTCAGCTCGGGCAAAACGACAAAGCTAAGACCTTACCTTAAGTTTGTCACTTTGCCCGACCTGACCCCGCTGCTTTATTTGCCGGGCAGGGCCGAACGCGCTACACTGTATAAACACACAGTAATCGCTTCCGTTGGCCCAGGCAATGAACAGAGTTCTCGACAATCCCCTGTATTACCTCGATAACTTCGAGCAAGTGTTACGCTGGATCAGCGAGCGCTACGACGATCTCCTGATGGCCGAAGAACGCGACTTTTTCGGCGCCTACGCCAGTCTGCCGCGGTCCTCACGGGCGCTGCTGGTGCGCATGGTGATGCGCAAGGGTACGCTGTTTCGCGCCAGTAAGCTGGTGTATGGGGAAATCGGTAATACCCATGACGCGGCCCTGCCACTGGTGCAACTGGGGCTGATCGAGGCCGATCCGCTGCTCACACTGGAGCAGTTATTCGAACTCCTGCAAAAACCGGAAATCAGTCAGGTATTCCAGCTGCCCGCGACGCTACGCGCGCTGCGCAAGGCCGATCAGCTGGCCGCGCTGCAAACACAGTACCATGCCTCCCAGCGCTATTCGAGCTGGTGTGCCGGTAGTACCGACCATTGCTACCGCAACCTGATCCAGCCCCTGTGCGATCGTTTGCGACTGATCTTCTTCGGTAATTTTTATCAGGACTGGACCGAATTCGTACTCTCCGATCTCGGCATCTACCAGTATGAAAAAGTGGATTTTTCGCCGGCTGCGCGGGGCTTTCGCAATCGCCGCGATATCGATGATTTTCTGGCGCTGCACCACTGCCACGAACGCCTGAACGAGGGCGAGGACTATACCAGCGTCATCGCCGACCTGCCCGCCTGTGCCGAAGACAATGAGTGGCTGCGTAGCCGTCGCCATAAATTCCTGTTCCAGATCGCCCAGCAACTGGAAAAGCAGCAGGACTGGCCCGGCGCATATCAGCTGTATGCCGATAGCCAATACCCCGGCGCCCGTGCGCGCGCCGTGCGGGTACTGGAAAAAGATGGCCAGATGGCGGCCGCGCACGCACTGCTGCAACGGGCCATGCTGGCGCCGGAAAGTGCCGCGGAACGCCAGCAGCTGCTGCGCGTGGCGCCAAGACTGGCGCGCGCACTAGGGCAGCCCAAACCGGCGCCGGTGCCGCAGGCGCAGCCACAGCGCATCGACCTGCAGCTAGCGCCCCCCGCCGAACCGAGTTATGTGGAACTGGTGGTGCGCGACCATCTGAACCAGCCGACGGCGCCCGTGTATTACGTCGAGAATGCGCTGATCAATTCACTGTTTGGGCTGCTCTGCTGGGAAGCGATTTTCAGCCCCATCCCCGGTGCTTTTTTCCACCCCTATCATCGCGGTCCGGCCGATCTGCATAGCGCTGATTTCCAGCGCCGCCGTAGCAGCCAGTTCGACAGCGCGCTGGCGCAACTCGACGATGGCCGCTACCGCCAGACCATCCTCGCCAACTATGCTGCCAAGACCGGCATCCAGTCACCCTTTGTGTACTGGGAAGCGCTCGACCAACACTTGCTGACACTGGCGCTGGACTGCATCCCGCCGCTACACCTGCGGCGCGCCTTCGAGCGCATACTGAGCGATGTGAAAGCCAATCGCAGCGGCTTCCCCGATCTGATCCAGTTCTGGCCCGGGGAACGACGCTACACCATGATCGAAGTAAAAGGCCCGGGCGACCGGCTGCAGGACAACCAGCTGCGCTGGATCGAATACTGCGCCGAGCATCAGATGCCGATCGCCGTCTGCTACCTGCAATGGGCGGCGTGACAACGCCCACCTACAGCATCGCCGTGCGGGCGCTGTGCGAGTTCACCGCCAAAACCGGTGACCTCGATCTGCGCTTTACGCCCTCGCCCACTGCGCAGGAAGGCATGGCCGGTCACGCCACCGTCACGGCGCGGCGTGACGGCGACTATCAGCGCGAGGTAGCGCTGGCCGGCGATTTCGGCACGCTGCATGTGCGCGGCCGCGCCGACGGCTACCACCCGCGCGAACGGCGGCTGGAAGAAATCAAAACCTATCGCGGTGATCTGCAGCGCATGCCGGACAACCAGCGCCAGCTGCACTGGGCGCAGGCGCGCGTCTATGGCCATCTGCTATGTCAGTCGCAGGGACTGGCAGAACTGACGCTGGCACTGGTGTATTTCGACGTCGCCAGCCAGAAGGAAACCGTGCTGCAGCAACTGCATAGCGCCTTGGACCTCGAGGCATTTTTCGCCCAGCAGTGCACCCTATTCTTGCAATGGGCGCAGCAGGAGCTGGCGCACCGCGCGGCGCGCGACCAGCACTTGCAGCAACTGGCGTTTCCCTACCCCGCCTTCCGCCCCGGCCAGCGCGAACTGGCCGCGGCCATGTACACCGCCAGCAAGCGCGCCGTGTGCCTACTGGCGCAGGCGCCGACCGGCATCGGCAAATCGGTCGGTAGCCTGTTCCCCGTGTTGAAGGCAGCGGCGCAGCAAGGCGTCGACAAAGTGTTTTTTCTGGCCGCGAAAACACCGGGGCGCCAGATGGCGCTCGACGCCGTGCACGTCATCCGTAACAGCGCAGCGGCGCTACCGCTACGCACGCTGGAACTGGTGTCGCGCGACAACGCCTGTGTCCATCCCGAGCTGGCCTGCCATGGTGACTCCTGTCCGCTGGCACGTGGTTTCTACGACCGCCTGCCGGCAGCCCGCAAGGCTGCGCTGGATGCCTGCGTCGCGTCGCCTGACGCTGGCGCGCCTGCATCCATCCCGGCGGTACTGGATCGACAGACCTTGCAGGACATCGCACTGGCGCATCAGGTCTGTCCGTATTATCTGGGCAGCGAGCTGGCGCGCTGGTGCGACGTCATCATCGGCGACTACAACTACTACTTCGACCAGAGCGCCATGCTGTACGGTCTAACGCTCCTCAACGACTGGAAAGTCAGCGTACTGGTCGACGAAGCCCACAATATGGTCTCGCGCGCCCGCAAAATGTATAGCGCCGAGATGAGCCACGCCAGCCTGCGCGCGCTGCGCAAGATCGCGCCGCCGGTACTCAAACCAGCGCTCGACCGGGTCAACCGGCAGTGGAACCAGCTAGTCAAACAGCAGGCCGACGCTTACCAGTCCTATGCCGAACTGCCGGATAAATGGCTGGGCGCCTTGCAGACCGCGGCCAGTGCCATCAGCGATTACCAGAACGACCATCCCACCGAGAACCTGCCACCGCTACAGGAGTTCTATTTCAACGCGCTGCTGTTTGGCCGACTGGCCGAAAGCTTCGGCGCGCACGCACTATTCGATATCGAACAGCGGCCGACACCACGTAGCGCGCAGCGCGACAGCGTGTTCTGCATCCGCAACATCGTGCCGGCCCCGTATCTGGCGGCGCGCTTTGCCGGCAGCCACAGCACCGCATTATTCTCGGCCACGCTCAGCCCGTGGAACTATTTTCACGACCTGCTCGGCCTGCCCGAAAGCTGTGCCTGGGTCGATGTCGAGTCGCCCTTCGTCGCCGAACAGCTGGCGGTGCGGGTCGCGGCGCACATCTCGACGCGCTACCAGCATCGCCAGCAATCACTGGCGCCAATTGCCGAGCTGATGGGCGCCCAGTACCAGCGCCAGCCGGGCAACTATCTGGCGTTTTTCAGCAGCTTCGACTACATGGAAAAAGCCGCGCTGGCCCTGGCCGAGCGCTGCCCCGGGATCCCCATCTGGTCGCAAACCCGGCGCATGGAAGAAGCCGAACGCAGCCGCTTTCTGGCGCGCTTCACCGCGGACAGTTGCGGGATCGGCTTTGCCGTGCTGGGTGGCGCGTTTGGCGAAGGCGTCGACCTCCCCGGTGCGCGCCTGATCGGCGCCTTCGTCGCCACCCTCGGCCTGCCACAAGTCAACCCCGTCAACGAACAGATCCGCCAGCGCATGGAGAGCATCTTCGGCGCCGGCACCGGCTACGACTACACCTACACCTATCCCGGCATGCAGAAAGTCGTCCAGGCCGCCGGCCGCGTGATCCGCACCCAGACCGATCGCGGCACCGTCTACCTGATCGACGACCGCTTCGACCGCGCCGAACTACGCGCCCTGCTACCCGCCTGGTGGCACATCGAAAAAACCGGGGTCAGATCCGACATCCGGACACAAACTCAGCTGTAACGTCGAAAAAACCGGGGTCAGATCCGTCATCCGGACACAGACTCAGCTGTAGTGGAGCGAAAACGCTTCAGCTCGTGTCTGAATGTCGGATCTGACCCCGGGTTGCGCTATGATCAGCGCTTCAATCGCAACGCTGGAATGAAGGGGATGGTATGTTGACGGGGATTCGGATCAAACTGCTTTTCACACTGTTGGTCTTGCTCGGTCTGCAAACCGCGGCGCGGGCTGGCGAACCTTGGCCGAAAGTGGCAGTGGGCCGCATTGAGCGGCTCGAAAATTTCCCGTCGCGTTACGTCGATGCACGCAATATCGACATCTGGCTGCCAGAGGGCTATACGCGCGACAAACGTTACGCGGTGCTATATATGCACGATGGCCAGATGCTGTTTGATGCGAACACGACGTGGAACAAGCAGGCCTGGAATGTACAGGACAGCGTGCAGCGTTTGATAAACGCCCAGCGTATTCCGGACACGATTATCGTCGGCGTGTGGAATAACGGAAAATTTCGCCATAGCGAATATTTTCCCCAGAAATATCTGGCCGGCATGCCGAAGCAGTCCAGCGATGCTTTGATCAGGGAAAATCTGCAGAACCGGCCACAGTCCGACAACTACCTGAAATTTCTCGTGCAGGAGCTCAAGCCTGCCATCGACGCGCAATTCGCCACCCGGCCTGAAGCGGCCAGCACCTTTATTATGGGCTCCAGCATGGGCGGGCTGATCTCGGTGTATGCCATGAACGAGTACCCGCAGGTGTTTGGTGGCGCCGCCGGGCTGTCGACCCACTGGGTCGGCCGGCATCAGCCAAATGCGGCAATACCACTGGCAGCGTTCAACTACCTGCGCGGCCAGCTCGCCGATCCGGCGACGCACAGGCTCTATCAGGATCATGGCACGCTCGAGCTTGATGCCCTGTATGCGCCTTACCAGCTGGTGATCAATGACATCGTCCGGGAAGCGGGCTATCAGGACCAGCGCAACTTTCAGACCAAAGTTTTCGAGGGCACAGGACACAACGAAAAAGCCTGGGCCGCGCGACTGGAACAACCCTTGTTGTTCTTAATGGGCCCGCACTAAAGCTACGCAACTTAACGGAGTCAGCCACGCGGCGACTGGACTTACTAGCGAGTTAGTAATCCGGCGCGGTAGCCACCGGGCGAAAAACCGCCCATCAGGGCGCAAATTGCAGCGCACCACTAGCGAGCGCCTCGACCCGGGGACCGAAACTTGAAATATTCGTGAGGGTGGCATTATGGTGCGCAATCACTTGCACGGCCGAAATCGCCGCGTTGCCTGCCGAGGTGTGCGCATCCGATACCAGAATCACTGGATAACCCAGAGCCAGTGCGCGGCGGGTGGTGGTATCAACACAGAACTCCGTATGCATCCCGCACACCACCAGTTTCTCGATCTGAAGATTGACTAGCGTGCTAGCCAGTTCAGTGTTGAGGAAGGAGTCCGGTGTCGTCTTGCCGACTTTGATGTCGCTGTCTTCAACTTCCAGTCCATCGGCCAATTGCCACGCGGCAGAGCCGAGTTCAAGGTAACCTGCTTGTGATGCATGCTGGATGAAAATCACCGGTGCCCCCGCAGCCCGGGCTTTACGCGTCACCTGGTTGATCCGCGCAATGGTACCGCTGCAATCAAACGCCGCGTCAGGCCCTTCACATAGTCCCTGCTGAACATCTATCACTAGTACTGCAATTTTCATGGTCTTCTCCGATTCTCGATCATACAACGGGGTCAAAACGGCGGGGTCAGATCCGACATTCAGACACGAACTGAAGCGCTTTCGCCCGACTAAAGCTGTGCTCGTGTCCGGATGTCGGATCTGACCCCGGTTTTAGCGGCGTGCTTGCAGGAACAGATAGGCGCCGAAGCTATATTCGATCAGTGCGCCTGCCAGTGCGCCGGCGCTCACCGGCATCCGGAGCAGTACCACGGCGATGCCGGCCAGCGCCAGCGCGGCGCCACACAGATAGTAGCTTCGCAGGCCGTAAAGCAGACTGAAGGTCAGGTAGCGCCCGCCTATGGTCAGCAGCATCGCGGGGAAAAACCATTCGACTTTATACAGCGAGGCGGCGTAGGCGGCCGGGATCGCAAGCAGCATCCATACCGTGCCACTCGCGGCTAGCCCGGCCAGCGGATTCTCCCGGTGGTGTGCGCCGCTGCGCCCCAGCAGCCTGACCAGCGCTATCGATACGGGGAAAATGCACATGCCACCAATCAGCAAGGCGGCAATCGCCTGCCCGGCGCTACGCTGCCATGCCAGCAAGGCCGCCACACACCACACGCTGGCCGACACCACCACACCTGCGGCACCGTCATAGTAGGCTTGCCGCATATCCTGCTGGGCTGCTTCGAAGCTCATCATCGGTCTGCTCTCCATGGGAAATTAAACTCTTCAATTCCGCCTTGCCTAACGCGCGCGATCGCTGCCGCGCCAGCCCTTACTGCAGTACTGCCCGAATCTTCTGATAACCGCTACGGCTCACCGGTACCTTGCTGCCATCCTTGAGCAGCGCCACATAGCTATCGCGCGTGGCTTGTTCGATCCGCTCTACGCACGCGATGTTGACGATCCACGAGCGGTGGATGCGCAGGAACTGTGCGCTATCGAGCTGTTCTTCCAGCTCCGCCATGCGCTGGTTCTTCAGATAGTTACGCCCTTCGGAACGGATCTGCACGTAGTCATCCTGCGCTTCGATCACCTCGATCTTGTCGCAGGTAATCACGTGCACCTTGGCACCATCGCGGATCAGCACCCGCCCCAGCGGCCGATGGCGTGACGCCGCTTCGCGCACCATGCTGGCTACGGCCACATCACCGCCCCCGCCACTACTGGCCAGATTCGCCCGCGCATGCGCGAGTGCCTGATCGAAGCGCTGCTGGCTGAACGGTTTCAGCAGATAATCGAGCGCATGGAATTCGAAGGCCTTGATCGCGTACTGGTCGAACGCGGTGGCAAAAATATAGCGCGTCTTGTTGCCGGCCAGCTCGGCGACCTCGAAGCCATCGAGCTTGGGCATCTGGATATCGAGGAACACCAGATCCGGCGCCAGTTCGCTAATGGCCTTGACCGCTTCGAAGCCATTGGCGCATTCCGCCACAATCTCAGCATCGGCATGCTCGGCCAGATACTCGCGCACCACGCCGCGCGCCAGCATTTCATCGTCGACGATAATAATCCGCATCGCTTACAGTTCTCCTTCCTCAGTCTGGGCCGGCAGCATCAGTTCTACGCTAAAGCATAGCGCCTGCTGTACCCAGTGTATGCTGGCCTCATGTTTGTACGCCCCGGCTAGGCGCTGGCGCACATTGCTCAGGCCTATCCCGTGCCCTTCGCTGCGCAGCGCGGCAGCATCCGGATCGACCGGATTGTCGACCCGGATCTGCAGCACCGAACCGGCACGGCGCGCCGTCAGGCGGATCACGCCGCCTTCGGGCAAGTTGCAGATGCCATGCTTGACGGCGTTTTCCACCAGCGGCTGGATCAGCATCGGTGGCACCAGGCAATCCAGCGCAGTCGCTTCGACTTGCTCGTCGATCTGCAGACGCTCGCCGAAGCGCACCTGTTCGATCGCCAGAAAGTGCCGGATCAGTTTCAATTCTTCTGCCAGTGTGACCTTTTTGTGCGCCTCCATACCCAGCGACTGACGGAAAAAGCTGGCCAGTTCCAGCGTCATGCGGCGCGCAGCTTTGGCATCCTGCGAGGTCAGGGCACTAATCGAATTCAGGCTGTTAAACAGGAAGTGCGGGTCGATCTGGGTGCGCAGCATGCGCAACTCGGCTTCCTGCGCCATCAGCAGCGATTCCAGCTCGCGCTGTTCGGCCTGTTTGGCGCGGACAAATTCGATCACCAGATAATGCAGCGCCGCCGCCAGACCATACAGCAGCACCCCCAGTCCTACCACCAGTGACGACAGGTGCGGCCCCAGTGCCAGCCCGGCCCAGTGCACCCCGAGTGCCAGACAGGCGCTATTCCACAACTGCCCTGCGACTAGCCACAGCAAACCCGATACCAGTGCCGCGACCAGTAGCACCAGCACGATGGCGCCGGCACTGCGGCCGCCGAGCGGATAGGCGCGGCACAGATAGTGGGCCGAGTAGCCAGCCGCGTAGGCATACAGCAGATGCATGGGGACCGCAAACAGCATCGCGTTGGCGAGCGGCGCAACCTGCGCCAGTACCATCACGCTGCCCAGGGCGATCCCGAGCAACAGCCAGACCAGTAGGTAGATCTGACTGCCGCGCCGGTTGATGGTCAGGCCCTGCATGCTCAGTTACGCACTTCCATGCCGCCCATGATGGCGTAGCCACGCACGATCAGACGTTTGCTCGGCGTAGCCGGAGCGATGGTCTTTTCTTCGAAGCCGCCCATGATGGGCGTACCTTCCAGCTCTACCGTCCAGTCGGCCGGGACTTTGATGGTGATGCCGCCAAACAGGGCAAACACATTCAGTACGGCCACGCCGTTGATCGAACTCTGGCGCATATCCAGTTCGCAGCCGCCGAAGATGGCGGTGACTTCACCACCGCGAAAATCCGGCGTCGTGACGCGGCGTTCGAAACCACCCATGATGGCGGTGATGTTGAGCTGCGCATCATCGCTACCTTTGTCGAAGGCCGCCGTGCCATCCTCGGGCAGCGAGCGCCCCCGGATCAGGCCCCCGCCCTTATCCGATTTGAACACCACCGACAGCCCGGCGATGATCAGCAGCAGCGGCCACAGGGCACGCCAGCCCAGCGTAATCACGCCGATTTCGTGCAGGAAGGTCACCCCGCCGAACAGAATCAGACCAGCCCCCACCAGCGAACCGGATACCGTACGGGTTTGCAAAATCTTCAGCACCCCGAAAAAGATCAGTGCAGTCGGCCACAGGTGCAGGGTGAAATCGAGATCAAGTAAGCCGATGTTATCGAGCAGGAAGATCAGCCCGATCGCGATGACAAACAGGCCCACTGCCATTTGCGATGCGGGGTTACGTGGACGAGGCGTTTTCATACGGTCTCCTTGTTCGGTGCGTTGAGATTATCCAGCAGCGGGCGCAGCAACAGGCCGATACCCCAGGCCACCAGCAACGCTGGCCAGGTGGTGCCGAAGCCGACGCCAAAGATGTGGTTGAACGAGACATACCACCAGCCAGCGAAGAAGATTTCCCACAGGCCGCTCAGTAAGTGGCGTGGCGTGGTCGGCGGAATGATCTTGGTCAGGCCGCTGATCACCAGCAGCCATGGCCAGTAGCGCCACAGGCGGGCCAGATTGAATTCCAGCTGGATCAGGTCGATCTGGTCGAGCAGCAAAGCTCCCCCGACAACAATCATCAGGGTGCCCCAGACCAGTTGCTGGCGCCAGCGGTAAGCAGTTTGTGTAGTGTGGTGAGTGCTCATATCAGTCTCCCGTTGCGGTATGAATAGAACAATACCGGTGATACGCTGGCGGGGAAACTGCTATTCGGCCAACGGCGGAAAGCGACCGGTGAACGGCGCTGACCGCCCGGAAACTACAGCTTTTCGCGCAAAAACTCGAGGAAGCACTGGATGCGCTGCGCCAGCCGGGTGTTGCGCAGGTAGACCGCGCAGATCTGCTGAGTCTGACCGGCATCGGCGTCGCGCAACAGTGGCACCAGCCGGCCAGCCGCTACGTCGGCCGTGCTCAGGTACTCGGCCAGACAGGCGATACCCTGCCCGCGCAGCGCCAGCTGGCGGCGGGTTTCGACGCTGGAGGCGGCAATTGCCGGCACGATGGGCAGGCTGTTGCCGCCCAGATGGCGCAGCGGCCAGTGCTGCTCCGCTGCGCTCTGGACATCACCGATCAGGGTATGTGCGCTCAGCTGTTCCGGGGTGTGCGGCGTGCCGTAGGCTTGCAGATAGTCGGGGCTGGCCAGCACCAGCAGCGGCGAACTGGCCAGCACTTCGGCATGCTGGCTGGCGTCGTCCGGCAGGCCGATGCGGATGGCCAGGTCGGTACGCTGTTCCAGCACTTCCGTGGCCTGATCGCTGCTATTGAGTTCCAGCCGGATGTCCGGATAGCGGCTACGGAATTCCGCCAGATGGGGCAGTACACAATGCAGCAGGAAGGCCGAATCGGCCGACAGGCACAGCCGGCCAGCGGGCCGCTGCTGACGGATCCGGATCGATTCTTCCGCCTCTTCCATGGCGCCCAGAATGGCACGCGCCTGCTCAAGGAACAACTGGCCTTCCTCGGTCAGTTCCATGCGGCGGGTGGTGCGGGTGAGTAGCGAGGTAGCCAGTTTGTCTTCCAGCCGCGCTAGCGCGCGACTGACACCGGAAGTGGTCTGACCTAGATGAACGGAGGCGGCGCTCAGTGTGCCGCTGTCGATTACCGTGATAAACGTTTTCAGATCATCGGAATTGATTTCCACGTGCCCTCTACCCTTGAAATGCTACTGTTACCGTGATCGCTCAGGCGACATACAGTAGCACCGCACCAAAGTGGCATGCACTGCCGCCGAGCACAAACAAATGCCATACACCATGGCCGTAAGGCCATTTGTGGTCGGTCACGAAAAAGGCTATGCCTGCCGTGTAGACCACACCCCCGACTGCCAGCCAGGCAAAACCGTCCCAGCCCAGCGCCGCCACCAGTGGACTGGCGCCGATCACGGCCACCCAGCCCATCGCCACATAGATCACCAGCGACAGTACGCGGGCGCCGCGCGCAAACAGCAATTCCTGCACGATGCCCACCAGCGCCAGCGTCCAGACCACCCCGAACAGCGACCAGCCCCACGCGCCGCGCAGACTCACCAGCGTGAACGGCGTATAGCTGCCCGCAATCAGCAGGTAGATGGCGCAATGATCCATCTTGCGCAGCACATCCTTGGCCCGTCCGCGCAGACTGTGATACAGCGTCGAGGTCAGGTAAAGCCCCAGCAGCGTCAAGGCATAGATACTGAAACTGACCACCTTCCACGCATCGCCGCTGCGCGCGGCCAGCACAATCAGCCAGATACCGCCTACTGCAGCCAGCGCCGCACCCACGCTGTGCGTAATGCTGTTAAATCGTTCGCCGTAATACATGGTGCTATCCAATGCTTGAGTTCGACAGCAGAAGCGCTGTCGCTGCCCCATTGTATGGCACCCCACGGTTCAATTCTTGAAGCGCGCCTCTATTCCAGTAATACTTAGTAAAAAAATAATCATAACATAATAGGAATTGAAATTAAACAATGTTACAAAATTAAATACAAACGCAGGCCGCTGCCGCTAGCACGGCATCTGACAGCGTGCCGCAGTGCGACCGGCGTCAGGCAGCACCGCAGCGCTCGACAGCAGGTGTGATATGGTGGTACCTATGACTTCCCGCATTCATCATCCCTGCCCGCCCGCCCACCCTGCCACCCCGCAGGAGGCTAGCGCCCCCGTTCCCTATCAACGCTGCATGGTGCTCGGTGGCGGCGGTTTCCGTTTCGGCATTTATATCGGCATGTATGCAGCGTTACGCGCCGCCGGTCAGGCGCCGGACGTGCTGCTGGCCAGTTGTGGCGGCGCAATCGCCGCCACCATCATCCACCACCTGCCCGATCCGGCGCAGCAACGCCAGTGGCTGGCCTCGCCGCAGATGTATGCGTTCTGGTGCAGCCTGAAATCGACTCCGCAAGCGCGCCTGAGCGACACCTTGCTGGCGGCGGCGCGGCGCAAGCTGTCGAATACCAGCGCACCGCTGATTCCGGATCTGTTCGGGGATTATCTGTTCGAGATTCCGCCGCAACTGCCCTTCCCGCCCGACAGCGGGCAGGCCGAAGTGGACGTCGCCATCATCGGCGGCAAGCTGCTGTTTGACGCCAGCGAGGTCGGACAGCCGCGTCAGGGACGCAAGCTATTTGCCGAAACGGTGTTCTGCAACGCCCGCAGCGCCGCCTTGCTGGCACACCTGAAGTCACCGCTCAGTGCCGCGCGCTGGGGCCAGCATGCGGTTGCCGATGAACTCTTGCTGGAACATGGCGCCACCCTGAGCGAAGCGGCACGCATCTCGATTTCCGATATGTACTATTTCCGCTGCCAGCCCTACTGCGGCCACGAGTACATCGGCGGCGTGCTCGATCTGTTCCCGGTGGAAATCGCCCGGCGACTGGGCAAGGAAGTGATACTGGAGTTTAAAGAAGCCTTCGATCAGGTGTTTTCGATTCCGGCCTGGCGCGCCGTGCTGGGCATCAACGGCAATGCGCGCCTGCGCTATGCCAACACCCATCTGGCGGATCTGCGGATTGATAGTTCGGATGTATCGCGGACGCTGGCGCGCCAGCAACTCCAGCAGAAGCTGCACTGGCGCCGCAACCGCATCGAGCTGGCGATGCCGCCCACCCACGAAGAATTTGTCCGATTTATGGACGACCAGTGGCGCTTTGGCTACGAACGCGCGCAGGAAGCCTTACGTCATCCGCGCGGCCAGCACCCTCCGTCCATCCGCCGGCTGACCCGGCACTGCAAGCCGCTACGCAGTGTCTGACGCTGCGCTGAGCAGACGGCAGGGCTAACGGCACAGCTGTTGCCAGTTCTGCTCGAACTCGGCCGGTGCCACATCCTGCGCCAGCAAAGTCAGGTCACGCGCCACGGCAATGTAGCGCTGGTAGCCGATATAGCCGCCGAAAGCGTCCTTGGTGTTGACTTCACCACACGGCGCACCGCCCTTGCCGATGAACTGGTTGCGAAATTGCGCTGCCCCCGGTTCCAGCACTTTCTCTTTCACGTATTTTTCACCCTGACTGGTGAGGGTGGCCACATCTTCCTGACGCTGCTGGGCCGCGCTCTTGCCGCAAGCGACCAGTATCAGCATCAACGGTAGCAGTGCGAGCCCCCGCATGACGTTTGCAAACATCATAATATTTTCTCTTTTATATCTATTTCAGGAAAATTATCCACGAAAACCCTGTGTCCCGCCAGCCATAACGCAGCTGGGGCTTGCATTGTTGACAGGCCGGGTATTTGTTACTATCAGCAGCTTTACAGCCAGCTCAGGAGATTCCATGTCCCATCCCCGTCCGCACGCCTTCCCCACGCGCCTGATGCAGGCACTGTTGGCCTGCTCCTTGTTGCTCGGCAACGCTGCCCAGGCCGCAGAAAAACTGGCCCATGTCACCATCCTCGCCACCGGCGGCACGATTGCCGGTAGCGGCGCCACCAGCACCACCACGGTCGGCTATACCGCGGCGACGGTGGGTGTGGACAGGCTGATCCAGGCTGTACCGGAACTGGCCAAGGTGGCACAGGTCAAAGGCGAACAGGTGTTCCAGATCGCCAGCGAAAACATGAGCAATGAACACTGGCTGACGCTGGCCAAGCGCGTCAATACCCTGCTGGCCCAGCCGGATGTGGATGGCATCGTCATCACCCACGGTACCGACACGCTGGAAGAAACCGCTTACTTCCTCGATCTGGTGGTGAAGAGCCGCAAGCCGGTGGTAGTGGTCGGCGCGATGCGTCCCGGTACCGCCCTGTCGGCTGACGGCCCGATCAATCTGTACAACGCGGTGCTGCTGGCAGCCAGTCAGGAAGCCATCGGCAAAGGCGTACTGGTCGCACTCAATGACCAGATCCACGCCGCCCGCGACGTCACCAAAACCAATACCTCGACGCTGGACAGCTTCAAAACCCCGGAACTGGGCATGCTCGGCTACATTCAGGGCAACAAGCCTTACTTTTACCATCTGTCGGCCCGCCAGCACACGGTTGACACGGAATTCGACATCAGCCAGCTGAACATCCTGCCGCAGGTCGACATCGTCTACGGCTACGCCAACATGGGTCCTGCGGCGCTGAATGCCGTCGTTGCAGCCGGTGCCAAAGGCGTGATCCACGCCGGTGTCGGCGATGGCAGTCTGGCCAGCAAAGTGGTACCAGCACTTTCTGCCGCGCGCAAACAGGGCGTGCTGATCGTCCGCGCCAGCCGCGTCGGTCAGGGCATCGTGGCACGCAATGGCGAAGCCAATGACGATGAGCTGGACTTCGTCGCTGCCGATACGCTGAACCCGCAGAAAGCCCGCATTCTGCTGATGCTGGCCCTGACCCGCACCACTGACAGCAAGGAAATCCAGCGCATCTTCTACCGCTATTGATGTGCACTCACCTGAATGCTAGCCAGTAATCAGGCCACCGGATAGTCTGGCCGCTGCATGCGGAACAGGCTGTCCGGCGTGATCTCGAAGTAATCGGCCGCCCCACCGCCGCGCAGGATGGTTTGCGACGCGGCCGTATCGTACACCCCGTCCTTCAGCATTCTGCGCGCGATATGCACGCCCACCACCTCGCCGAGCACCAGCCAGCCATCGGTATCCTGTTGCGTGGCGGTTTTCAGCCGGATGATCTGGCTGCAGCGGCATTCGAAGGCCACCGGACTCTCCGCCACGCGCGGCACCTGCACCAGCGTTGATGCCCGGGGTGTCAGGCCAGCCAGCGCAAATTCATCGACTTCCGGCGGCGCTGCCGCACAGCTCAGATTCATCGCCTCGGCCAGTGGCCGGGTGGCCAGATTCCAGACGAATTCGCCGGTCTGCTCGATATTGCGCAGCGTGTCCTTGCGGCCCTGACTGGAAAACCCGATCAGGGGTGGCGTGTAATTGAAGGCATTGAAGAAACTGTAGGGGGCCAGATTGCGCACCCCGTCGCTACTCAGGGTGGAAATCCAGCCAATCGGACGCGGTCCAAGAATGGCATTGAAGGGATCGTGGGGCAGTCCGTGCCCCAGCGCGGGCTGGTAAAAATAACTGTCGTTCATAAATTTCCTTTTAAAGGCTAGTCCATCAGCATTTCGTCAAGTGCTACAGCATTTACGCAACGGTGAAGAGTTCAGTCCGTGACTAAGGGTATGATACCCGCATGAAATTGCTTTTCTTACTGCTAGCTAGCATCCTCGGCAGCGCTGTCGCGTCCGCCGGCGAGCTAGTGATGATCGTCTCGACGGAGACCGGCATGCCCTACACTAGTTTCCGTCAGGGGCTATTGAGCGACGGCCTGATCAAGTCGTTCGGTGATGCACTGGCCCAGCAATTACAGCTCACCCCGCGTTATCTGCTGGCACCGCGCAAACGGATCGAATCCGCCCTGCGTAACGGCGAAGGCGACCTACTGTGCAATATGCGCCCGGAATGGCTCGATGGTAAAGACTGGCTCTGGTCGACCACCATCCTCTCCAGTCAGGAAATTATTGCCACCCGTCGCGATACGGCAGCCATCCGCAGCGTGCACGAATTGCGCCGCCAGCGTATCGGCACCCTGCTCGGGTATCGCTATCCCAATCTCGAACAGCCTCTGGGCGATGAGTTCAAACGCGATGATGCCGCCAGCGACGACCAGAATCTGGCCAAACTGTTGCGTAATCGCTTCACGTATATGCTCACCAACTCCGTGTATTACGACTACCAGCGCAAGCTGCATCGCGAGCGCGCAGCCCTTAATCCCGTGACGTATGCGGTAGCGAGTACCGACACCTATTGCGCCCTGCCAGCCCATGGAAAAATCAGCTTGGGCGCACTCGATCAGGCCATCCTGTCACTCAAACGGCATGGCCAGCTACAGGCCATTCAGGACCGTTACCGTCCCGCCCGCCTCGCCCAGGGCGAGACACACTAATCCCTCGCTAGTCTTGGGCACCACGCTGACGCCGTTCAGAGCAGGTGTTTCCCTAAATAAAATCCCGAATATCCGCCACCTGAGTCTTCGCCCACCTGCAAGCAAGTGCCCCCGCCAAGCGCCTGCCCGGCTGGCGCGGGCAAAGTGCAGGATGCTGCTGGTTCAGCGTATCGAGCGCTGGCCCAGCACACGATAAAAATCAAGCGCTTGCTCGGTATTGAGAATGCCGCAATAATGGTCCCGATAAACACCACCGGAGACCTCCAGCATGTCCGCAGCCGAAGCCGATCTTGCGCTGATTCAGCGCACCTTTGAATCCCAGCAAGCCACCGCCCTGCGCTGGCGCCAGTCCAGCGCCGCCGAGCGGCTGGCGCGCCTGACCCGGCTACGCGACGCCATGATGGCGCATCGCGCAGACTTTTATGCCGCCTTTGCAGACGATTACCGCAAGACTCCCGCCGAAGTGGAGGCCTCGGAATTTCTGCCAGTAATGGAAGAAGTCCGTCAGGCCTTGGGTAGCCTGAAGCGCTGGATGAAACCGCGTGCTCACTGGCCAACCACCACCATGCTGGGCACGCGCGCCGCCGTGCAATACCAGCCGCGCGGCCGGGTGCTGATCGTGGCACCATGGAATTACCCCCTCAGCCTGTGCTTCGGCCCGCTGGTATCCGCGCTGGCAGCCGGCAATACCGTGATCATCAAGCCCTCCGAAATGACCCCGGCCGTCTCGGCCCTGATGGCACGCATCATCACTGACTTGTTCCCGCCCGACGAAGTGGCCCTGTTCCAAGGCAGTCAGCCCACCGCGCAGGCACTGCTGGCGCTGCCGTTCGACCATATTTTCTTCACCGGCTCACCGAATGTGGGCAAACTGGTGATGGCTGCCGCCGCCCGCCACCTGACCAGCGTCACGCTGGAACTGGGCGGAAAATCGCCTACTATCGTCGACCAGAGCGCCAATCTGCAGCAGGCAGCAGAAACCCTGATGTGGGGCAAATTCCTTAACAATGGCCAGACCTGCGTGGCGCCCGATCACGTGTATGTGCACGCCAGCGTCCAGCGCGCCTTCGTGTCGGCCTGCCAGCAAGTGCTGCAGCAACGCTATGGCGATGAAGGCAGCGCCCGCCAGAACAATCCCGATCTGACCCGCATCGTCAACCGCCGCCACACCGAGCGGGTCGCCGGCCTGCTGCACGATGCCGTGCAGCGCGGCGCCGTGCTCAGCGCCGGCGGCCAGAGCGACCTCGCGGCATGCTATGTCGCCCCTACCCTGCTGGAAAATATTCCCGCCGATGCGGCCATCATGTCGGAAGAAATCTTCGGACCGCTGCTGCCCATCATTGCCTACCAGGAGCTCGATCAGGTCATCGCCAGCATCAATGCGGCGCCGAAACCGCTGGCACTGTATGTCTGGAGCCAGCGTAGCGATCAGATCGACAAGGTGGTGCAGCAGACCAGTTCCGGCGGGGTGTGCATCAACCACTGCGTGGCCCACTTTGCCCATGGCAACCTGCCGTTTGGCGGCGTCAACAACTCCGGCATGGGCAGCGCCCATGGCGAATACGGCTTCAAGACCTTCTCGCACGAACGCGCCATCCTGCGCGCTACCCCGCTGATGCTGATCAAGCTGTTCTTCCCGCCATACACGGCCGGGCGTCTGCGCCTGATCCGGCTGGTGGTGGACGCGCTGCGCCTACCCAAGCTGTAAAGGGCCGGGTTTTGAGGGAGGGGGTTGTTAACAAATTCTGTGGATAAGCCTGTTAACAAGCCCGACCCATCCAAACTAAGCTACTGTTTTAAAACAGAAAACTTTGACTGCGTAAAAATTTCGCAGCCAAAGTTATCCACTGCGATTAAACTAGCCGCGTTCGCCTGATTTGTCTTATGCAACGTAAGGACCCCATGACTACCCGTCGCTCCGCCCTACTACTTTCCCTGCTGCTGTGCGCCTTACCGGCCGCCAGCTTCGCCTCCACCAGCATGGCCGCCGATCCGGCCGGCGCCCCCAAATACAGCTTGCGCGAGCACTACACCAAGTATGAATTCCGCATTCCCATGCGCGATGGCATCAAGCTGTTCACGGCCGTGTATGTGCCCAAAAATGCCAGCAAACCCTATCCCTTCCTGATCCAGCGCACGCCCTATAGCGCCGGCGTACAGGCCGACGGGCAATTGCGCTATGGCGTGGATTTTTATCCCGAGCATATCGGCCCGGCACAGGAATTCGAAGATAGCGGCTACATCTTCGTCAAACAGGACGTGCGCGGTCGCTACATGTCCGAAGGCAAATGGGTGGAAATGACACCCCATGCCGCCAGCACCCGCGTGCCCGGACAGGGCAACGAGAGTCAGGACATGCACGATACGGTGGAATGGTTGCTGAAGAACGTCGCCAACAACAATGGCAAAGTCGGTATTCTCGGCACCTCGTATCCGGGCTTCTACACCTCGGCCAGCATCATCGATTCGCATCCGGCCATCAAAGCCGCTTCGCCGCAGGCGCCGGTGACCAATCTGTTCATGAACGATGACTCCTACCATGGTGGCGCCTTCATGCTGGCCGCCAACTTCGATTTCTATTCGGCCTTCGTCGACGCGCCCAATCCGACCCCGCTGCCGAAAACCTGGGAGCGCTTCGATTACGGCGTGGCCGATGGCTATGATTTCTTCCTGAACCACCTGACGCTGGCCAATATCACCGCCACCCTGACACCCAACCAGCGTGCCTTGCTGATGCCCACCATCACGCACAGCACCTATGACGAGTTCTGGAAGCAGCGCGACATCGTGCCGCACCTGAAGAACATCAAGGCCGCCGTACTGACCGTGGGCGGCTGGTATGACGCGGAAGACTTACAGGGGCCACTGAGCACCTACAGCGCCATCAAACGCAACAACCCGGGCACCTATAGCGGTCTGGTGATGGGCCCATGGTCGCATGGTGCGTGGAACCGCGCCGATGGCCAGAGTCTGGGCTATGTGAAATTCGACGCCAAAACCGGCGCCCATTTCCGCAGCAATATTCTGTATCCCTTCTTCGAGCAGCACCTGAAGGGCAAGAGCAATCAGGGCGCGGCCGAGGTATATGCCTTCGAGACCGGCAGCAATGTCTGGCGCAGCTATGCCGCCTGGCCACCGCAGCAGACCAAAGTGCGCACCCTGTATCTGGCTGCCGATGGCAAGCTGGGCTGGACGCAACCGGCCAGCGGCGCCGCCTACGACGAATACGTTGCCGATCCTCTCAAGCCGGTGCCCTACACCGCCTATCCGGCGCTGGGCGTACCCAAGGAATACATGACCGGTGACCAGCGTTTCGCCAGCAGCCGTCCCGATGTACTGACCTACCGCAGCGAGGTGCTGGAAGAAGATGTGACGCTGGCCGGCCCCATCAAGCCGCGCCTGTTCGTCTCGACCACCGGTACCGATGCCGACTGGATCGTCAAGCTGATCGATGTGTATCCGGCCGAATACCCGCAAGCTGAGGACGGCCCAGCGCGCGGTAATGATGTACCGAAACCGACCCTGAGCATGGCCGGCTACCAGCAACTGGTACGTGGCGACCCGCTGCGCGGCAAGTTCCGCAACGGCTTCGAGACGCCCCAGCCGTTCACCCCGGGCAAGGTGGAAGCTGTCAACTTCAGCATGAGTGATGTCAACCATACCTTCCGGCGCGGCCACCGCATCATGGTGCAGATCCAGAGTTCATGGTTCCCGCTGGTGGACCTGAACCCGCAGACCTTTGTCGATATTCCCCATGCCAAGCGGGAAGACTTCCGCAAAGCCACCCAGCGCATCTACCACGCGCCCGCCATGTACTCCGGCATCGAAGTGCAGGTACTGGGTAAATAACGTGCTGGGCAATGCAGGAATATTTGATCCATATCAATGAACTACCCACCCCAAAACAGCGACACTGGGCACCGTCTGACGCACACGGCGCAGTGAGAGTTGTATCGCTTTAACCGGGGGGTAGTTCCCCAACCACCAGCGCACCATGAATCAACGTAATCGGCAAGCCCGTCACCAGTTGCCTTGTCCCTCGCGCGCCAGCCGGTGCTGGCGGGTTGCACTCCTTATGGCCGCAATGCTCGGCCTCTCGGCTGCGGTCCTCCCCTCCTGCGCGCTGGCCGCCCAGAATGCCGCCACCACGACCGGACTGAATACCGGTGCCAGCAGCGTTATGCTGGAACAGCTGACCAGCACCGAGTTGCGTGAGCGCATTGCTGCCGGCGCCACCACGGTACTGATTCCGGTGGGCGGCACGGAACAGAGTGGCCCCTATCTGGCACTGGGCAAACACAATGTGCGCGCCCGCTTGCTGGCGCAGCAGATCGCCGAAAAACTCGGCAACACCATCGTCGCGCCGGTCATCGCCTACGTTCCGGAAGGCGAGATCAAACCACCCACCGGCCACATGCGCTTCAGCGGCACCCTGAGCATTCCCGATGCGACCTTCGAAGCCTTGCTGGAAGCGACTGCGCGCAGCCTGCGCCAGCACGGTTTCCGCGACATCATCCTGCTCGGTGACCATGGTGGTTATCAGAAGAATCTGAGCAAGGTCGCGCAGAAGCTCAACCAGAGCTGGGAGGCCGACCACGCGAGCCGCGCCTATGCCCTGCTCGATTACTATCAGGCTGCGCAGACGGGCTACGTGGCCGACCTGAAAAGCCGCGGTTACAGCGAGGCCGAGATCGGCCTGCATGCGGGTCTGGCGGACACCGCCCTGATGCTGGCCGTCGACAAAACGCTGGTACGCACTAGCGCCCTGAGCCGCGAGCCCAAGCCGGGCCCTGCCGACGGTGTACAAGGCGATCCGCGCCGCGCCACGGCCGAGCTGGGCCAGTTGGGCGTGCAGCACATGGTCGACGCTGCCGTCAGCCGTATCCGCAGCTATTTACGCGAGCGCGCACCACGCGCCGCCCCCACCTCCAGCCATAGGAACTAATGTGAATACTCAAAATACCTTGCGCGCAGCAATCATTGTCACGCTGGCGGCCGCCAGCGTAGTCGTGGCCGCCGACACGGTGGCCAATAAGGTGGCCAATAAGGCCGCCGCACCGGCTGCGGCCGCTGCCCCCGTTGCCACCGTGCCCGGTATGCCGCCGGTGATCAATCGCAACAACCTGTACAGCGAGTCGAATGGCCCGGCGTATATTGCCGCCGCCCTGAAAGGCGATCTGGAACGCGTCTACGTACCCAACCTGCGCTCCAACGACGTCTCCGTGATCGATCCGGTCACCCTGAAAGTGGTGGATAAATTCAAGGTCGGCAAGGCGCCCCAGCACGTGGTGCCATCGTGGGATCTGCGCACCCTGTGGGTGGCCAACAATGCCGAGCGTACCAACATCGGCAGCCTGACGCCGATCGACCCGCGCACCGGTAAGCCGGGCAAGGAAGTTCCCGTCGACGACCCGTACAACCTGTACTTCACGCCAGATGGCCAATCCGCCATCGTGGTCGCCGAAGCCAAGCACCGTCTCGATTTCCGCGATCCGCACACGATGGCCATGCAGTATTCAATCGACGTGCCCAAGTGCGGCGGCATCAATCATGCCGACTTTTCCATCGATGGCCGCTATGCGCTGTTCACCTGCGAGTTCGCGGGTAGCGTGGCGAAGATTGATCTGGTTGAACGCAAGGTGCTCGGCTACCTGAAGCTGACCATGCCGAGCACCCGCTTCAAAGATGTGCCACCGTCGGATGGCCCGTTCGCCAGCGAAATCTGCAGCTCCAAAAAAGGCATGCCGCAGGATATACGTATCTCGCCGGACGGCAAACGCTTCTACATCGCCGATATGGAAGCCGATGGCGTGCACATCGTCGATGGCGAGGCCTTCAAAGAAGTCGGCTTTATCGCCACCGGTCTCGGTGCCCACGGCATCTACCCTAGCCGTGATGGCAAACAATTCTATGTCGCCAATCGCGGCACCCACAGCATTCACGGCCGTCGCAAAGTACGTGGCAGCGTGACGGTGGTGGACTTCGCCAGCGAAAAAGTGGTGGCGCAGTGGCAGATTCCCGGTGGCGGCAGCCCGGACATGGGCAACGTCAGCGCCGACGGCAAAGCACTCTGGCTGTCGGGTCGCTTCGATGACGTGGTGTACCGCTTCGACACCACGGACGGCAGTGTGAAACAGATCAAAGTGGGACAGGAGCCGCACGGCCTGGTGATCTGGCCTCAGCCGGGCCGCTACTCGGTCGGCCACACCGGCAATCTGCGCTAACTGCCAGCGCGGCAGCGCGCCCTCGCCGGCCCGTGGATGACGCGCTCACGGTGCCGGCAGTTCTCTCACGCAAGCGCTCACCTGGTCTGGACGGACCGCCACCGGCCCGTACCATTCCGCAACCCCGGAAAAGCCACCGGTACGCACTATCCACGCCTGATGACTGGCAGTATCGATATACGCCATGTGTTGAAAGCCATCGAGCATCACGCCCCGCTCATTGAGCATCAGGCGCAGGTAACTGTCCTGTCGATCGCGTAAGGGCGCATCGGCAGGCGGCAGTTCCTGACTGAAGCCTAGGGCCGAGATGCCGAAACGCTGTACCAGCACGCTCGTCAATTCGCATGCCCCGGCACACGCCATCAGCGGCACGAACGCTATCAGGCATAGTATGGATCGCATCTTTCCTCCGGCTTGCAAGCTTAGGGTGGTGTGCTGCCGTCGATGACTGGCAGGTGGCTACTTGCAGGAATTGGCCGGCCCGGAGGGAATCGAACCCCCATGATCGCTTTAGAAGAGCGAGGTCCTATCCGTTGAACGACGGGCCGCCTAGGAACCATTTTACCATCTGGTCAGCGACGCAAAACAGCGCTGCCGTCAGCTGGTATTTGAGTGCAACGTAGAACCGTCGCAGAAATGAAAAACGGGCTGTCTTGACGACAACCCGTTTAGTGTTTTTGGTCGGAGTACAAGGATTCGAACCTTGGACCCCCTGGTCCCAAACCAGGTGCGCTACCGGGCTGCGCCACACTCCGAAGACAACATTCTAACGCCTAGCCCCTGCTACGTCAATGCAAGCCAGGAGATTTTCTTTCATTTTTGAAGCATCAGGCTGCCACAGCGCTGCTCATCTTGTCGGCGATACGACGCGCCATGCTCTGCGCAGCTTGTTCCGAACGCGCTTCGACCATCACGCGGATCAGTGGTTCCGTTCCCGATGCGCGGATCAGGACGCGACCGCTATCACCCAGTTCACGCTCCACGGTGTCCTTCTCGGCCACCATGGCGGCATTTTTGGTCCAGTCGAAACCGGCCGTCACGCGTACGTTCACCAGTGCCTGCGGGAAGATCACCAGCTCTGCGGTGCAATCCTGCAGCGATTTGCCTGCACGCTTGAGCGCCGACAATACCTGCAGTGCCGAGATAATCCCATCGCCGGTGGTGTGTTTGTCGAGGCACAGCAAGTGGCCCGAACCTTCGCCGCCCAGCAGCCAGCCGTTTTCCTTCATCACTTCCAGCACATAGCGGTCACCCACCTTGGCGCGGGCGAAGCCGATGCCCTTCTCTTTCAGCGCGACTTCCACCGCCATATTGGTCATCAGCGTGCCGACGGCACCGGCAACCGGACCGGTTGCCAGCCTATCCATCACCATCAGGTACAGCAGCTCGTCGCCGTTGTACAGGCGACCATTGGCGTCGCACATGATCAGACGGTCTGCGTCGCCATCGAGCGCGATACCGAGATCGGCGCCGTGGGCACGCACGGCTTCCGCCATTGCTTCAGGCGCGGTGGCACCATGCTTGAGGTTGATGTTGAAACCGTCAGGCTTATTGCCGATGGCGATCACTTCCGCGCCCAGTTCATGGAATACGTGCGGTGCGATGTTGTAGGCGGCGCCATGGGCGCAATCCACCACCAGCTTCATGCCGCGCAGGTCCAGCTCGTTCGGGAAGGTACTCTTGCAAAATTCGATGTAACGGCCGTGGGCGTCGTCCAGACGCTTGGCGCGTCCCAGCTTCTCCGATGGCACGCAGGACATCGGCTGATCCAGTGCCGCTTCGATTTCCAGCTCGACTGCGTCGGGCAGCTTGGTACCCTGGTCAGAGAAGAATTTAATACCGTTATCCTGGAACGGGTTGTGCGAAGCAGAAATCACTACCCCGGCAGCGAGGCGCAGGGCGCGCGTCAGATAGGCAATCGCCGGGGTCGGCATCGGGCCGGCCAGCATGACGTCCACACCCGCCGCCGAAAAACCGGCTTCCAGCGCCGCTTCCAGCATGTAGCCGGAAATACGGGTGTCTTTACCAATCAGTACGGTCGGACGCGCGGAAGCGCCACGACCAGCGGCCAGCACTTTACCGGCGGCATAACCCAGACGCATCACAAAATCCGGGGTGATCGGGGTGACACCCACCAGACCACGGATGCCATCAGTACCAAAATATTTACGGGACATTGCGATTTCTCTCTCTTGTTATCGGTTAATTCCGGCTTGCCAGACTTTTAAAGCATCCACTGTTTCAGCCACATCATGCACCCGCACGATCACGGCGCCTTGCGCCACGGCCGCCAGCGCACCACCAAGACTACCGGCCATGCGCTGTTCGACCGGCTTGCCCGTCAGCGTGCCCACCATCGACTTACGCGACAGTCCAGCCAGCAGCGGCATATCCAGCTCGCCTATCAGGCGCGCTGTGGCGCGCAGCAAAGCATAATTATGCTCCAAGGTCTTGCCAAAGCCAAAGCCCGGATCGATGCACAATCGGCGTGGATCAATCCCGGCCGCCAGCATGGTGTCGATGCGTTCGCGCAGGAAGGCGATCACTTCGGCCACCACATCGTCATAGCGGGGCGCCAGCTGCATCTGCTGCGGGTCGTTCTGCATGTGCATGATGCAGAGCGCACAGTCACTGTCGCGCACCGCCTCCAGCGCACCGGGCGCGCGGAAGCCATTGATATCATTGATCATATCCACGCCGGCGATGATGGCTTCACGCATCACTTGCGGCTTGTAGGTATCCACCGAAATCGCCGGTCCCTGATCGCGCAGCGCATACAGCACCGGCATCACACGCTGCAATTCCTCCTCGAGCGGCAAGGGAGCTGCCCCGGGCCGGCTCGATTCGCCGCCCACATCGATGATGTCGACACCGTCCAGAATCATCTGCTCGGCATGGGCGATGGCAAACTCCAGCGAATGGTGTTGACCACCATCAGAAAACGAATCGGGCGTGACGTTGAGGATGCCCATCACACGGGCGCGCACATGCTCGCCCTGCAGGGGATAGTTGAACCGGCCAAACTGTAAAGTCGAACGCATGGATTACCGCACAGAGAATAAAAAAAAGGGTGAGGATTGCTCCCCACCCCGCTGATACTGCAAACCGTATGCCGTCAGGTCTAGCTTGAAGCGATCAGGCCGGTGCCGTCACACTCGGCGAGACACCCGAACCGCCATCGCTAGGCGGATGCTTGCGGATCGTCACGCCAGCTTTCGGCGCACGCGGCTCCAGCCCGGCCATGATGTCGTTGATCTGGTCCGCATCGATGGTTTCCCATTCCAGCAGCGCCTTGGTCATCACTTCCACCTTGTCACGGTTCTCTTCCAGCAGCTTGCGCGCCAGTTGGTACTGGGTGTCGAGCATATTGCGGATTTCCGCATCGACCATCTGCTGGGTGGCTTCGGAAATGGTTTTCGAAGCACCACCGAAGAAGCCGTCATTCTGGCTATCTTCGTAGACCATCACGCCCATGCTATCGGACATACCGAAGCGGGTCACCATGGAACGGGCCAGTTTGGTAGCGCGGGCGAAGTCGTTGGAAGCACCGGTCGACATCTGGCCGACGAAGATTTCTTCGGCAATCCGGCCGCCGAACAGGATGGAAATTTCTTCCAGCATCTTGTCCTTGTAGCCCGAAATATTGTCATGCTCCGGCAGTTGCCAGGTCAGACCCAGCGCCCAGCCACGCGGCATGATGGTGACTTTGTGCACCGGATCAGCCTTAGGCAGCAACTTGGCCACCACCGCGTGACCCGACTCGTGGTAAGCGGTATTGCGACGTTCTTCCTCGCGGATGATCATCGACTTGCGTTCCGGACCCATGAAGATCTTGTCCTTGGCATCTTCGAAGTCGATCATGTCGACCAGACGCTTGCTGCGACGCGCGGCAAACAGCGCTGCTTCATTGACCAGATTGGCCAGATCGGCACCCGAGAAGCCCGGCGTACCACGTGCCAGAATGTCGGCTTTGACGTCGGTGCCGATAGGCACTTTACGCATGTGCACGTTCAGAATCTGTTCGCGACCACGGATGTCTGGCAGACCCACCGAGACCTGACGGTCGAAACGACCCGGACGCAGCAAGGCTTTATCCAGTACATCGGCACGGTTAGTCGCCGCCACCACGATGACGCCGGATTGCGCCTCAAAGCCGTCCATTTCGACCAGCAACTGATTCAGCGTCTGTTCGCGTTCATCGTTACCGCCGCCCATGCCGGCGCCACGGTGACGACCGACCGCATCGATCTCGTCGATAAAGATAATGCACGGCGAATGTTTCTTCGCGTTCTCGAACATGTCGCGCACGCGGCTCGCGCCCACGCCGACGAACATTTCCACGAAGTCCGAACCGGAAATCGAGAAGAACGGTACTTTGGCTTCGCCGGCAATGGCACGGGCCAGCAGGGTTTTACCGGTACCCGGAGGACCAACCATCAGCACGCCACGGGGAATCCGGCCACCCAGTTTCTGGAATTTGCTCGGGTCCTTGAGGAAGTCGACGATTTCGTTGACTTCTTCCTTGGCTTCATCGCAACCTGCCACATCGGCGAAAGTCACGGTGTTATTGCTTTCGTCCATCATGCGCGCCTTCGATTTACCGAAGGAGAAGGCGCCGCCCTTGCCGCCGCCCTGCATCTGACGCATGAAGAAAATCCACACGCCGATCAGCAACAGCATCGGGAACCACGAGACGAATACCTGCTGCAGGAACGATGGTTCCTCAGGCGGTTTGATATCGAAATGGATGCCGGCCTCGCGCAGATCACCGACCAGCCCGCGATCGAG
The DNA here is from genome assembly GCA_027490725.1 of Oxalobacteraceae bacterium. Lineage (GTDB taxonomy): Bacteria > Pseudomonadota > Gammaproteobacteria > Burkholderiales > Burkholderiaceae_D > Rugamonas. The sequence goes on along the minus strand of JAIXXN010000007.1, from coordinate 5,485 downwards.
CATGGTGGCAGTGGAACGCACTTTGGTGTCATCGCTGCGGGTCGCAGTGATGTTGGCACCTTCAATCACCACATCCTTGATGCGCTTGGCTTTCACCTCATCCAGCAAATCGGAATAAGCGATCGTTTTAGGGCCACCGGACACGCCATGGCTGTCGAACTGCTTGTACAACATCAGCAGCAACAACACCACGACTACCCAGATGGCGGATTTGGAAAACATGTTATTCACGAAAACTCCTTGGATGCAGGGCGCATCTATAACCTTATGCTTGAACTCTGATTTTACCCGCAATAAACAGCCGCTGCCAGACGGCCATTCAGGGGTGCGCGCAGATTTCTCGCCTAAAACACATTATTTGACCAAAATACCGGTGCGATCAAGTCGAAACTGATCTTCACTGTGGCTATGTGCGGCCCGCTCGGCAAATATCAAGGCCGCATCGGCGGGAAATCATCGGCTTCGTAAGGTTGCGAAGAAGGCATGCTTTCGATCGGGTTTTTCAGGCCACGCCCCAGCAGGAAGATCTCCGACGACTTGTCGCGGCTGGCTTTCGGCTTCTTCTGGATCACGGTTTTGAATTCGGCCCGGAACTTGAGCACGATGTCATTGAAACCCATGTCTTTAAAGCATTTCACCAGCAGCGAACCGCTGGGTTTCAGGTGGGCCTGCGAGAATTCGATGGCCAGATCGATCAGATGCTCCATACGGGCCGCATCCGAGGAGGCAATTCCCGACAGATTCGGCGCCATATCCGATAGCACCAGATCGACTTTTTGACCTTGCAGCAGATTTTCCAGCTGCTGCAGCACCTCGGGCTCACGAAAATCGCCCTGAATGAAGTGGAAATCGGCGATCGGCTCCATCGGCAGCATATCCAGACCGATCAGGGTACCGTTGATGCCGCCGCCGTCCTTGCCGGCCAGCTTGCGACGCGTGTACTGGCCCCAGCTGCCCGGGGTACAACCCAGATCGACGATGACCTGCCCCGGTTTGATCAGCTTCTCGTCCTCATCGATCTCCTTGAGCTTGAATGCGGCACGGGCCCGGAAGCCCTCTTTTTGCGCCAATTTCACATAAGGGTCGTTAATGTGGTCGTGAATCCAGTTTTTGTTTAATTTGTTCTTTGCCATTCGCGTAGAATACTGCCTTTAAGGGAACTACTAAAAAATATATTATGCAAAAACTTACACCCGTTGAGCGCAGCGCGCTGCGCGCTGAAGCGCATGGTCTGAAGCCTATCGTCCTGATCGGCGAAGCGGGATTAACCGCCAACGTCATCAAGGAAATCTCGCTGGGCCTCGATTCCCATGGTCTGATCAAGGTCCGCGTGTTCGGCGACGACCGCGAAGCCCGTATTGCCATGTACGAAAGCATCTGCGAACAGCTCGACGCTGCTCCTGTGCAACACATTGGCAAACTGCTGGTGCTCTACCGTCCAAAGAAAGAAGCGGTCAGCGAGCGCAGCAGCACGTCCGGTAAAGGCTTGCGCGAAGTCACCATCGTCAAACCTAGCCCGAGCGGTACGAAACGTCCATCCGTGACCAAAGTGCTGCTGAAAGGCAACGAACGCGTCACCCAGGGCGGCAACATCAAACGCGCCAAACCGCGCCAGAAGTCGACCAAGAAGAGTCTGGGCTAAGCCCGCTCGGAAGTGAAAACGGGCTGAGCCCACGTTTTTGCTGGAATTCGGGGTCCGTGCCAGAGATTACTCCAATCTCCGGCATGGGCCCCGCTTTTTTTGCGACTGCTTTTACTTCTTATCGTTACTGCTTCACCACCAGCCAGGCCGCTAGCAGGCTTTGCACCAGATAGAGACTGCTGGAAATGCCGTGCAACACCCCGAATTCATTGTGGGCGGCGCCTTCCATCACCCCGGCCGGACCGGCTGCGGCGCGCAAAGCGGCCATCATCGGTTGCAGACCGAAATGCATGATCAAGGTGCAGCTGAGCATGATCGCAACGATGGCCAGCAGGATGCGACGGGTGCGTGCCGCAGAGTTGGCGGCCGAGCCGGCAAAAATCCCGCCCGTTTCAGCGCCCCGCCCCACCCACAGCAAAGCCAGCATCACCAGTGCGCAGCCGATCGACAACCAGGCCTGATGCGCAAACAGGCTGGCGGCAATATTGCCAGCCAGCACGCGATCACTAAGCGTGGCAAACAGCGTGGGTGCAGCCAGGTAGCCGACCGTCCAGATACTGCCAGCCCACAGCGTGGCAATCAGCAGTCGTGTACGTGCGAGCAACATCAGACGTAACGCACTTCCAGAATTTCGTATTCGCGCGGGCCGGACGGCGCCTGCACTTCCACCACGTCACCGGCCGATTTGCCGATCAGGGCACGGGCGATGGGCGAGGTCACCGACACTTTGCTCAGCTTCAGGTCAGCCTCATCCATACCGACGATCTGATAAGTCACTTTGGCGCCCGACTCCAGATCTTCCAGATCCACGGTCGAGGCGAACACCACGCGGCCATCGGCGTCGAGGGTGGTCGGATCGATGATCTGCGCCGCGCTCAGTTTGCCTTCCAGTTCCGCGATACGGCCTTCGACAAAGGCCTGACGTTCCTTGGCAGCATCGTATTCAGCATTTTCCGACAGATCGCCATGGGAACGTGCTTCCGCAATCGCGTCAATCACGATGCGACGTTCTTTGTGCTTCAACTGGTGCAACTCTTCTTTCAGAAGTTCTGCGCCGAACTTGGTAAGTGGAACTGAAGTCATCTTATATTTACTCTGTTGTAACAATGGAAAACCACAGAGGCCGCGCCTGGCTGCTGCGCGAGCTCTGTGGTTAGAAAGTCCGCTCTTCGTCACCGCAGTGACGAAAGCAGCTTAGTGTAAGGTTTTATGCAGCCCTTGTAAATCGTACACTTGCAACTGCTCAATGTGACGGATACCTTCCACGGCCGCTTCGGCGCCGGCAATGGTGGTATAGGTGGTCACACGCGAGGCCAGCGACGAGGTACGGATCTGGCGCGAGTCGGTAATGGCACTGCGCTTTTCTTCCACAGTGTTGATCACGAGCACAATTTCGTGGTTCTTGATCATGTCGACCACGTGTGGGCGACCTTCCACAACCTTGTTGACTGGCGTAACCGGGATGCCGGCGGCGGCGATCACGGCAGCCGTACCTTTGGTGGCGACCAGCGTGAAACCGATCTCGACCAGATCACGGGCCACTTTCACGGCGCGTGGTTTGTCCGACGATTTCACCGACAGGAATACCTTGCCCGACTTCGGCAGTTTGATGCCGGCGCCCAGCTGCGATTTCACAAAGGCTTCCCCAAAGGTTTTGCCGACGCCCATCACTTCACCGGTCGATTTCATCTCAGGGCCGAGGATGGTGTCCACGCCCGGGAATTTCACGAACGGGAACACGGCTTCCTTGACGCTGAAGTAAGGCGGTACCACTTCCTGGGTAATGCCCTGCTGTGCCAGCGTCTGGCCAACCATGCAACGTGCGGCGATTTTCGCCAGTTGCAGACCGGTGGCTTTCGACACGAACGGCACGGTACGCGAAGCGCGCGGGTTCACTTCCAGCACGTAGACCACGTCTTCCAGCACGCCGTTACGTTCCTGCTTCTGGATGGCGAACTGCACATTCATCAGACCGACCACGTTCAGGCCTTTGGCCATCAGCGCGGTCTGGCGTTTCAGTTCGTCGATGGTGGCTTGTGCCAGCGAGTACGGTGGCAGCGAGCAAGCCGAGTCACCGGAGTGCACGCCAGCCTGTTCGATGTGTTCCATCACACCACCGATGAAGGTGGTTTCGCCGTCGCTGATGCAGTCCACGTCGCACTCGATGGCGTCGTTCAGGAAGCGGTCCAGCAGTACTGGCGAATCATGCGATACCTTCACGGCTTCGCGCATGTAGCGTTCCAGATCGCGCTGCTCGTGAACGATTTCCATGGCACGGCCACCCAGCACGTAGGATGGGCGAACCACCAGCGGGTAACCGATTTCCTGTGCCAGTGCCAGTGCATCGGCTTCGGTACGGGCGGTACGGTTAGGCGGTTGACGCAGTTCCAGCGTGTGCAGCATTTGCTGGAAGCGCTCGCGGTCTTCTGCCGCATCGATCATGTCTGGCGAAGTACCGATGATCGGCACGCCATTCTTTTCCAGATCCAGCGCCAGTTTCAACGGGGTCTGGCCGCCGTACTGGACGATCACGCCGACCGGTTTTTCCAGTTCGACGATTTCCAGCACATCTTCCAGCGTCAGCGATTCGAAGTACAGGCGATCCGAGGTATCGTAGTCGGTCGACACGGTCTCCGGATTGCAGTTGACCATGATGGTCTCGTAGCCATCTTCGCGCATGGCCAGTGCCGCGTGTACGCAGCAGTAGTCAAATTCGATACCCTGACCGATACGGTTCGGGCCACCGCCCAGCACCATGATCTTTTTCTTGTCGGTCGGGTTGGACTCGCACTCTTCATCGTAGGTCGAGTACATATACGCCGTGTTGGTGGCGAATTCCGCCGCGCAGGTATCAACGCGTTTGTAGACCGGACGGATCGCCAGTTCATGGCGACGCGCACGCACGGCAGCCGGCGTGGTTTGCAGCAGGAAAGCCAGACGACGGTCCGAGAAGCCCTTCTGTTTCAGCTTGTACAGGGTGGTTTTATCCAGCGCTTCCAGCTTCTGGGTATCCATCCACAGTTCCAGATCGACGATCTCTTTAATCTGGATCAGGAACCACGGGTCGATCTTGGTCAGCTGGTGCACTTCTTCCATGGTGAAGCCCTGAGCGAAGGCATCGCCCACGTACCAGATACGCTCCGGACCTGGCTCGCCCAGTTCCTCTTCGATCTTCTCGCGGTCTTTGGTTTTTTCGTTCAGACCATCGACACCAACTTCCAGACCGCGCAAGGCTTTCTGGAACGATTCCTGGAAGGTGCGGCCGATGGCCATCACTTCGCCCACCGATTTCATCTGGGTAGTCAGGTGGTGGTCAGCAGTCGGGAATTTCTCGAACGTGAAACGCGGGATCTTGGTCACGACGTAGTCGATCGAAGGTTCGAACGAAGCTGGCGTCGCGCCGCCGGTGATCTCGTTACGCAGTTCGTCGAGCGTGAAGCCCACCGCCAGCTTGGCCGCCACTTTGGCGATCGGGAAGCCGGTCGCTTTCGAGGCCAGTGCCGAGGAACGCGATACGCGCGGATTCATCTCGATGACGATCATGCGGCCGTCTTTCGGGTTGATCGAGAACTGTACGTTCGAGCCGCCCGTGTCGACACCGATTTCACGCAGTACCGCCAGCGAGGCGTTACGCATGATCTGGTATTCCTTGTCCGTCAGCGTCTGGGCTGGCGCCACGGTGATCGAGTCACCGGTGTGCACACCCATCGGGTCCAGATTTTCGATCGAGCAGATGATGATGCAGTTGTCCGCCTTGTCGCGCACCACTTCCATCTCGTACTCTTTCCAGCCCAGCAGCGATTCTTCGATCAGCAGCTCGTGGGTTGGCGACGCTTCCAGACC
>JAIXXN010000006.1 GCA_027490725.1 Oxalobacteraceae bacterium | reverse complement strand
TCAATCGTTTGCGGATGCACGTCGTCAGCGATGAAATAAGTATTGGATTTGTTTTTGGTGACGCGTTTGGCCAGTGCCATCGCTTCAGCAGCAGCTGTGGCTTCGTCCAGCAGCGACGCAGAAGCCAGTTCCATGCCGGTTAAATCTAATGACACTTGCTGGAAATTCAGCAGGGATTCTAAACGGCCCTGCGCAATTTCTGGCTGGTATGGCGTGTACGCGGTGTACCAGCCCGGGTTTTCCAGCACGTTACGCAGAATCACGTTTGGCGTGTGCGTCGGGTGGTAACCCATACCGATGTATGATTTGAAGATTTTGTTTTTGCTGGCAACTGCTTTTAAGTAGGACAGCGCTTCCACTTCGTTAACTGCTTCGCCTGTCGCCAGTGGCGTGGTCAGACGGATACCGGCCGGCACGGTCTGAGCGATCAGCTCTTCCACGCTGCTCAGACCTAATTCGGCCAGCATGGCCTGAGTCTGTTCAGCGTCCGGACCAATGTGGCGGGCGATAAATTCTTGGTGATTCGCAAGTTGCGACAGGGTTTTGACTGAAGTGGTCATGCCTGAGATTCCTGATAGTGAACTTAAAAGCTGTTTGTACGCAGCAGGTGGCAGTTGGGCCACCGGCGGCCGAAATTCAGTGTTGGCCAGCCAGCTGGCCACAAGGCTGTGCCCGCCGCTAAATCAAAGCCCCGTAAAACGGGGCTTTGCGGCGCTGGCTCTTAGCCTTGGCTTATTCTTCGTCGATGGCGTTTTTGTAACCAGCGGCGTCTAACAGACCAGCCACTTCGGCTTCGTCGGACGCTTTGATTTTGAACATCCAGCCGTCGGTGTATGGCGCGCTGTTGACCAGCTCTGGTGAATCGGTCAGTGCTTCGTTCACTTCGAGAATTTCACCGGCGATTGGTGCGTAGATATCAGAAGCCGCTTTAACTGATTCAGCGACTGCAACGTCGTCGCCCTGAGCGACTGAGTCACCGACTTCCGGCAGCTCAACAAATACCATGTCACCCAGCAGGTCCTGAGCGTGCTCAGTAATACCTACGGTGTACACACCGTTGCCTTCACTGCGCAGCCACTCGTGAGAAGATGCATACTTTAATTCGGTAGGGATATTGCTCATTTAATTATTCCTCGGACCTAACTCGACGTTTTTTATTGAGTGTTTGTATAAAAAATTCTGCAAAAGCCAGTTTAGACGACTTTTTTGCCCATGCGGACAAAAGACGGCTTGACCACTTTAACCGGCACTAATTTACCACGGATGTCCACTTCAGCGCTGTCGCCGGTCGAAGCCGGTACACGGGCCATCGCAATAGAATAACCTAAGGTTGGCGAGAAAGTCCCTGAAGTAATTTCACCTTCGCCACCTGCTACAACCACACGCTGACCATGACGTAACACGCCTTTTTGTTCCATCACCAGACCAACCAGCTTGTCAGTACCCGCTGCTTTTTGTTGTTCCAGTACAGCACGGCCGATGAAGTTACGATCGCTTGGTTCCCAGGCGATGGTCCAGCCCATGTTGGCGGCTAATGGCGATACGGTTTCGTCCATATCCTGGCCATACAGGTTCATGCCCGCTTCTAAACGCAGCGTGTCGCGTGCGCCTAAACCGGCCGGTTTTACACCTGCATCTAACAGTTGTTGCCAGAAATCAGCCGCTTGGGCTTCTGGTACAGAAATCTCGTAGCCGTCTTCACCGGTGTAGCCAGTGGTGGCGATAAATAAATCACCGGCTTGCACACCAAAGAATGGTTTCATGCCAGCAACAGCAGCTTGTTGCTCAGCGGTAAGGATAGTGGCGACTTTGGCTTTGGCGTTCGGGCCTTGTACCGCAATCATCGCAAACTCAGGACGCTCAGTGACGCTGACGTCAAAGGCTTTGGCTTGCGCGTTGATCCAGGCTAAGTCTTTTTCGCGGGTGGCGGAGTTCACTACTAAGCGGAAGAAATCTTCAGTCAGGAAGTAGACGATTAAGTCGTCGATGACGCCACCGGCTTCATTCAGCATGCCGCTGTATAAGGCTTTGCCAGGGACTGTGAGTTTGGCCACGTCATTGGCCAATAAGAAACGCAGGAATTCGCGGGTGCGAGGGCCTTTGAGGTCAACGATGGTCATGTGTGACACGTCGAACATGCCGGCGTCCTGACGCACAGCGTGGTGCTCTTCAATCTGTGAACCGTAGTGCAGTGGCATGTCCCAGCCGTGGAAATCAACCACTTTTGCGCCAGCTTCCAGATGTTTTGCGTATAACACAGTTTGTTGAGCCATCAGTACTTTCCTCTGGTGCCGGTGCATAGCCGGCTGTCTAGGTATCAAACCTGTAAGGGCAGAAAGTGACACAGTAGGTCGGGCGGATGCCGTTATAACCGACTGGCCACCAAAAGATGGCCCGGATTATAACTGATGGGCTCAGCGTCAAATAGCCCCTTTTCGATTAGATTTAATAATCCGAAAACAGGCTCTATCACCGCAGTAAACGATCAACGTTACAGCGAGATGACGCCAGGCCGCGCCACGGCTGGCAAATCGCCCTGATTACCCAGCGCAGCAGCCAGCAGCTGCCGCTTCACCGGCGCCAGCTGATTGGTCGCCGCCATGCCAACAGCTCGTACCAGCTTGGCCAACGGATGCTGCAACATAAAGCCGCGTTTGAAGGCTTCCATCAACGCAATCATCTGTTGCGCCTCGGCTTTACGCCAGCGTTCGTACTGTCGCAGCATGCGTTGCTCATTACAGGTTCGACCAGTGGAGATATTTTGTACTATTAGTTCTGCTAATGCACAAACATCCATCAGACCAAGGTTCATGCCCTGCCCGGCCAGCGGATGAATGGTATGCGCCGCATCTGCGACCAGCACGGCGTTATGCTTCACCCATTGGCTGGCATAACGCATTTTCAGCGGATAACTGCGCCGCTCAGTCTGCACGCTGAGCACACCGAGCACCGACTGACTGGCCGCCGTCAGCGCCTGATTAAATTGTTCAGGTGCCAATGCAATCAGCTCCGCCGCGCGCTCAGGCGCCACACTCCAGACGATTGAAACTAAGTGAGGATCGGCCAATGGCAATAACGCCAAAGGTCCGGTCGGCAAAAACACCTGGCGAGCGGTCGCCTGATGCGGCGCTGTGGTGCGCACCACGGCGACTAAACCATGGTGATCGTAATCCCAGAACGCCAAAGGCATTTTTAACTGCTCGCGCACCTGCGAATTCGCCCCGTCGGAGCCAACCAGCAATTTGCTGATGTAGGCGCTGCCGTCGGCAAGCGTCAGCAGATTCTGCCGCTCGCTGGCGCTGATTTGCTGGATGCGGGCGTCAAACTTCCATTGAATATTCGGATACTGTTGGGCGCGTTGATATAAACAACCACGCAGTTCTTCGTTATCAACAATCCAACCGAGCGCCGCATCGCCCGTCATGGCAGACATATCGAGTGCGCCTAAATCGCTGGTGGCAAATTCGATGCGGGCAAAGCTATCCGCTTCCCACACCTGCATTTGATGGTAGGCCGGTTTGGCGTTTAACAATTGCCAGACGCCGAGGCTATCGAGCACGCGCTGCGACGCCAGATTCAGCGCACTGACGCGACTTAAGCTGACCGCACCGGCTTGCGGTGCCGGGCCTTGCTCCAGCACAGTGATTTGTAAATCCGGGCTATTTTTCGCCAGCAACAATGCCAGTGTCAGGCCAGCACTGCCGGCGCCGGTGATCAGAATATCGGTATCTAACATGATGAATGTCCGGTGGCGGCGCCTTTTGCTTCATAAGAGGCCGCATGAGTGGCTGTTTGCTGATACAGCGCGATCTGTTGCTGCTGGCTGGCGAGCGGCGATAGCCCCATCGTCAGCGCGGCAAAGGGTTGTTTTACTACGTTACACTGGTTTAACAGGCTCAGGCCAATGCTGCGGCCAAGCGCCAGCAGTTTGCTGTCGTTGGAAAATAACCGCACCAGACTGTCAGTAAAACCCACCACCTGCGCCATGTCGGCACTTCGAAGTAGCTGATATTGCCGGGTCAGGCCATAAGAGCCAGCGTCGGGCAAATCAGCGCCAGCGTCCTGCAGATCCGCGTCGGCCTGAATAGCCAGCAGCTGTAACAGCGCATCTAAATCCCGCAGCGCCAGGTTAAAACCCTGACCAGCAATCGGATGTAAGTTGTGCAGGCTATTGCCACAGAGCACCAGCCGGTGGTCGGCGGCTTTTGCTGCGGTTTTTAACTTGAGCGGGTAAACCACGCGGTTACCTACACCGGTAAAAATCCCGGCGCTGTAACCAAACGCCTGCTGCAACGCCTGAACAAATTCGGCTTCCGGCAATGCCTTGAGTGCTACGGCCTGCTCTGGCTGACAAGTCCAGACCAGCGAATAACGCTGCTGCGTTAATGGCAATAAAGCCAGCGGGCCATCAACAGTGAAACGTTCAAAAGCTTTGCCCTGATGCGATGCAGCCACTGCTACATTCGCAATCAGCGCACTTTGCTGATAGTCGTGTTGCACGCCATCGATGCCAGCAAGTGCGCGGCTTGGCGAATCCCCGCCTTCGCATAGCACCAATAAACGGCAACTGAGCTCATCGCCGCTTTGCAGCTGTAAATGCCGCAAGTCGCGCTCGGTACGGATGGCGCTGATTTGATCCGGTCTAAACCACTGCAGCTGACTCGCAGGTACTTGCTGTAACTGTTGATACAACAGCCGGCCAATCCATTCGATTTCAATGACATAACCTAAAGCGCTGCGGCCAAACTCAGTCGCGGTTAACCGGCTTTTGCCAAAATGGCCGCGATCTGACACCTGAATATGTTCGATGGCACAGGCATGCGGTTTTAATTGCGGCCACAGGCCCCAGCTGGCTAACAAAGCCACACTGCCGGCGGACAGCGCAATACTGCGGCTGTCGAAGCTGGTGGTGTGTTGGGCTGCCGGCTCGGTGCTTTGCTGTTCAACATTTTGTTGTTCAGCACTTTGCTGCTCGACAATGGCAATGCGTAGCTGAGGCAGCAACCGGGTAATTTGCAGCGCCAGCATGGCGCCGGTCATGCCGCCGCCGGCGATCACCAAATCAAATGGCTTGTCACTGTTATTTGCCGTGCTTTGGGCTGAACTCACAACTGCTCCTGTGCTTGGGCTGCTACAAATGCCGCTAAAAACAACTGTCTTAAAACAATCAACGGCGCGCCATCAAGGCTTCAATATCAGCGATGGTTTTGGGCACAGTGTCGGTCAGATTCAGATGGCCGTCTTTGATCACCAACAAATCATCTTCAATTCGTACCGCCAGGCCCCACCAGCGTGGGTCGCAATCTGAGCCGGACGGAATATACAAACCAGGCTCAATCGTCAGTACCATGCCGGGTTCAAACGGCCGCTCAACATCAGCGATTTTATAAGCACCGACATCATGCACATCAAGGCCAAGCCAATGACCGAGGCCATGGATAAAATACTTTTTACAGGCTTGTTCAGCGATTAAGCTCGGCAAGTCGCCGTGCAAAATGCCCAAATCAAGCAAGCCACGCGTCAGTTCAGCAATAGCCGCAGCTAACGTATCACGGCTGCTGTTGCCCGGCTTTACTGCCGCGCAGGCAGCATATTGCGCGTCTAACACCACTTGATACAAAGCCGCCTGATCGGGACTAAATTTGCCATTAACCGGAAAAGTGCGGGTGATATCGGCGGCATAACCAAAGAGTTCACCACCAGCGTCAATCAGCACTAAATCGCCGTCTTTGAGCGCATCGTTGTTATCGGTGTAATGCAGGATACAGCCGTTTTCGCCGCCACCAACAATAGTGTTGTAGGCTTGCTGGCGCGCACCGTGCATCGCGCAATAGTGGCGAATTTCGGCCTCGAGCTGGTATTCAAACACACCAGGCGCGGCAATTTGCATGGCACGGCGATGCGCAGCGGCGCTGATGCGGCCGGCTTCACGCATCAGCGTGATTTCGTGTTCGTCTTTGAATAGCCGCAGTTCTGCCGTCAGCGGTCGCAAGTCTTGGATATGCACCGGCGCGCTGTAACCGCGTTTGGGATAAGTGCGCAGCGTGCTGAGCGTTTGGAAAAGTTTGTCATCAAGCTGAGAATAAGCGCCCTGTGCAAATACCAGCGTCTGTTTGCCATTGAGCGCCTGCAGCAGCTCCTGCTCCAGCACATCATGGCATAACGCCGGCAGACCAAACTGCTGCGCGGCAGCGGCCGGGCCAAAGCGCCGGCCTTGCCAGACTTCGGCCAGCTCGTCTTTTGGCCGGCAGAGCAGCAGCTCACGGCAACTGCCGTCGGTTTCTTTACTTAAAATCAGCCAGGCTTCTGGCTCGGGAAAACCAGTCAGATACAGCAGGTCGCTGTCCTGACGGTAGGTATAATCGGTGTCGCGGCTGCGGATAACTTCCGGCGCGGCGCAGTGCACTAGCACGGAGCCCGGCGTTAAAGTTGCCAGCAACGCGGCGCGGCGTTTGGCATACACAGCAACCGGGAACACAGGAATAGTTTGTTGGGGCGTCATCAATGCCTCTTGTTCATTTCAAAGCAGGCTCAAATCAAAGCTGGCTCGTTTGAAGCTGGCTCGTTTGAAGCTGGCTCAGTTCAACGCAGGCTGAGCTCACAGCCTGTCAGTGCAACGTTTGGCTCGACACTTCAGCTGCAGCAAACTTCTGGCCGACTTCACTGAAGCAGGTCATTACCATAATGCGCACGTGCTCCAGCACCAGGAAATACGACTCTTCGTTGTCAGCTTCGCTGGTATCGTCCGGCGTGTAGATATCAATACGCGTCACTTCGGTTAACTGTTCAACCGCGTCACGCACTTCTTCGGCGACAATGGATAAATCAGTTTGCTGAATGGCAAAACCGACCAAAAACGCCTGTGACCATTCGACTAAGGCTTCCAGCCGCTCGGGCAGTGCATCATCGTCGCCCGGCAGCAAAGGACTGAACCCCAGTTCTTCGTCGGCCAGTTGCCGCGCCGTTTCCGTGATCAGTTCGCTGATCTGGCTTTTTAAAGCTGCATTGACCGCTTGCCCGTCGTTTAAGAAGTCGTGTAAAACTGGTAGAATCTGACTTGCATCTGCGGGGACGCCGGCACTTAACATGCCAGCAACCAGACCGTGCAGCTCAGCTGCCGAGGCCATCAGTGCATTTTGATCTAAAGCTGTGGTCCAAAGGTCGTAATTCATTAAAGGATGTGCAGGCATCAGTAGGGCACCTAAAGCTTGAGCTGAATGCCGCTATGCTAACACCGGGCTTCCTGAGCGCCAAGGGCGCACCACCCCGAACCTATTAACCCGACAGCGGCAATTGCCACTGTAGTTTCAATAAAAGCAGACAACTTATGTATCCAAAAGCGCAAAAACCAGCAGCCAATCCAAACAAACCAAAACAACTGACCATCGCGGTATTAGGCCGGCATATGAAAATTTCCTGCCCGGCCGGACAGGAAGAAAAACTGCAGGCGGCCCTCAGCGAATTGGAAAGCCGGGTCAGCAACACCAAGTACCAACCTGGTGTGCATGGTGCCGAAGACGTGTTGCTGATGATTGCGTTAAATTTGTGCAATGAGTTACTGGAAGCGAAAAAGAGCGACGAATAAGGCTTATTTCGCTGAATTCCGATGGTATACTTCAGCCGTTCTCTGAGTTGTTTGTGACTGGCTGATGTCCCTGAGCCGATAATTCTTTACATCAGGGTTTCTTCTCCAGCGCTATTGTGCAAGCCCGGCCCGTACCGGGAAGCCTGCGGCGTTGATTAGCTTCCCGCCTTGAACCTCTGGTTCAAGGGCTTACGCCGGTCACGGCAATTCGGAGAACACTTTGCCCGCTGTTAATCACGATTTAATCGCTGCGGATAAGGACAAACAAGCACTGTCTCAATCACTTCGCAGCACGATCCGCCGGCAAGTGCGTCAGGCCCGCCAAAGCCTTTCTTCCCTGCAGCAACAACAAAGCGCCGCCGCGCTGGTTGAACAAAGTCATCTCATCACCGAACTAAACACCGCACAGCATATTGCGCTCTACCTCAGCAATGACGGCGAGCTGGATACCGCACCTTTATTAGCGCACTTACAAAAGCTAAGCAAAACCCTGTATCTGCCGGTGTTACATCCATTTTGCGCAGGCTATCTGTTATTTCAGCGTTATGACGCCAACACGCTAATGACGGTGAATAAATTCGGCATTGCCGAACCCAAACCGGACGTCAGCGCCATTATATTGCCCGCGCAGCTCGACATTATCTTTATGCCGCTAGTGGCTTTTGATAGCCAAGGGCATCGCCTCGGCATGGGCGGCGGTTTTTATGACCGCACGCTGGCATCGTTACCACAGGACGGCCAAAAGCCGCTGTTAATCGGCCTGGCGCATCCATGTCAGCAAGTCGACGCCGTGCCAGCCGAAGCCTGGGATGTGCCGCTGCCCATGGTGCTGACGCCGGAAAAGATCTGGTCTTTTCGCTGACTTTTGTCGATTTTTGGTCCGTTTAGCGCCTTATTCAACGGCTGAAACTGACATCCCGCTGAATAGCCCCCTATACCTGACAAAAGTTTTTGATATACTCGGCCTTCCTCAGTCACCTTATGGTTTATATGGAAATCCTCATACTTGTTAGTCTGATTTTGTTAAACGGCTTATTCGCCATGTCCGAAATAGCCATAGTCACAGCACGCAAATCACGTCTGACAGCACTTGCCCACAACGGCCGTTCTTCTGCAGCCATCGCGCTGAAACTGGCCGAAGATCCGACGCAATTTTTATCGACAGTGCAGATTGGCATTACCTCGATTGGTATCTTGAACGGTATCTTCGGTGAAGCCGTGCTCGCTGGCCCGTTCTCGATGTGGCTGCAAAGCTATGGCCTGTCTGAAGGCTTCAGCTCGATTTTCTCGACAGTGCTGGTGGTTGTAGTCGTCACTTATGTATCGATTGTCGTCGGCGAACTGGTGCCAAAACGCATTGGCCAAATCAGCGCCGAAACGATTGCCTGCATTATGGCCAAGCCAATGTTGCTGCTCGCCATGCTGACCAAGCCTTTTGTCTGGTTATTAACTGGTTCGACCCACGCCATGATGCGGTTGTTCGGTTTTGCCCACAGCCAGGAATCAAACGTCACGCACGAAGATATTCAGGCGATGCTGCAGGAAGGTTCCAGCAGCGGTGTGATTGAACATACCGAACATACGATGGTGAAAAACGTGTTTCGCCTGGATGAGCGCAGCATTTCATCGTTGATGGTGCCCCGCTCTGACATCGTGTTTCTCGATATTGAATTAACGCTCAGTGAAAACATGCAGCGCGTGATGCAGTCACCGCATTCGCGGTTCCCGATTTGCAAAGGCCACGCTGATGAACTGATCGGCATTATTTCCGCCAAACAATTACTGGCGCAGTCGGTTGCCGGCACGCTGAACGACCTGCAACAACTGGCGCAGCCTTGTAACTTTGTGCCAGACAGCTTAACCGGTATGGAACTGTTAGAGCATTTCCGCAGCTCTGGCAGCCAGATGGTGTTTGTTGTTGACGAGTATGGCGACCTCAAAGGCCTGGTGACGTTACAGGATCTGATGGACGCGCTGACCGGTGAGTTTAATCAGGCCGATTCTGCCGAACAGGATTTGATGATCGTGCAGCGTGACGACGGCTCTTATTTACTGGACGGCCTGCTGCCGGTGATCGATTTAAAAGATTGCTTAGGCATCAGCAAGTTGCCGGAAGAAGACAGTAAACGTTATCAGACCCTAAACGGCCTTATCATGATGTTGCTGGGTAAAATTCCACAAACAGCCGACAAAGTAGAACTGGACGACTGGTTACTGGAAATTGTCGATATGGACGGTAAACGCATCGACAAAGTGCTGGCCAAACGGATGGATCCGCCGGTGGAAGAAGAAATGCCGGGCGCTTTGGCGGATTAAATTCAGCGCTAGTTGCCGCCAACCGGCTTTGATTCCACGCGTTTCGTCGCAGCCGCAACATTTCGCAACAACCGCCCGCTTGGGCGGTTGTTTGCTTTTGTGCTAGCCTCGGCAAGATCTGTTAAAAAACAGCTGATTCAATAACAAGATGGCAACGCGGACCGTCAGTCATCATTTCACAGGAACGTAAATGAAAACAATTCACTGGCTGACTCTCGGGTCAGCACTGGCGCTTAGCGCATGTCAGCAAACCAGTCAGCCACCAATGGCTGCTGCCGCCCCCGAAGTCGCCAACAAAGAAAACAGCCCGCGCGCTGTGGCTGAACGTGTTGAAGCCCATATGCTGTTTTTAGCTGACGATGCCCTCGCCGGCCGTGATACTGGCAGCAACGGCCATCTGATCGCCAGTCACTATATCGCCAGCAATTTCAAGCAGCTTGGCTTGCAGCCAGCAGGCACCGAAGGCTACCTGCAACCGGTGCCAATGAAACAAAGCAAGCTGGTGCAATCGAGCCCGAAACTGAGCCTGACCGTAGACGGCAAAGCAACAGATTTCGCCTTCCCGAAACAATTTATGACAGGCCCAAGCAGCCATGAAGGCAAAGTCGACGTCAGCGCCGGCCTGGTGTTTGTTGGTTATGGTCTGGTGTCGAAAGAATTTGGCATCGACGATTACGCTGGTTTGGATGTTAAAGGCAAAGTGGTCGTGATCCTGCCAGGTCGCCCGGAATCACTACCAAGTGAAGAAGCCGCTCACATTGCTTCATTAAAAGCCCGTACCGCCGCCGAGAAAGGCGCTGTCGGCATGATCACCATCAATACGCCGAAAGACGAAAAAATGCGTCCATTCGCGCAAGGCGCGTTATTCCTGCACATGCCACGCATCCGCTGGTTGCATGCTGACGGCGTGGCTGAGGGCGATTACCCGCAGCTGAAAATTTCTGCCTCGCTGGATATGAAACCAGCCGAAGCGCTGTTTGCCAAAGCACCACAGTCGTTAAAAGACATCTACGCTCAGCTGGAGAAAAAGCAAACGCCAAAAGGCTTTGCGCTGCCAGGTGAAGTGAATTTCAGCCGTCAGTCTGAACATCAGCAAATCAGCAGCCCGAACGTAGCAGCTGTGCTGGAAGGCTCAGATCCAGTGCTGAAAAACGAATATGTGGTCGTCACCGCGCACTCGGATCACATCGGTGTGGGCGTAGATATGCGCAGCAAAGACCGCATCAACAACGGTCTGATGGATAACGCCGCCGGTGTGGCCATTATGCTGGAAACCGCACGCCTGTTTGTCAACGCGCCGGTAAAACCAAAACGCTCGATTTTGTTTGTTGCGGTAACAGGTGAAGAAAAAGGCCTGCTGGGTGCCGACTACTTCGCGCACAACCCAACCCGCCCGGGCGACAAGCTGGTCGCCAACGTCAACCTCGACATGCCAGTGCTGTTATACCCGTTTGCCGACATCGTCGCCTTTGGTGCTAACCACTCCAGCCTTGGCCCGGTAGTGGCGAAAGCCGCTGGTTTGTATGACGTGAAACTGGCGGCAGACCCAATGCCAGACCAGGCAATTTTCACCCGCTCAGACCACTACACGCTGGTCAAACAAGGCGTACCTTCTGTGTTCCTGATGACAGGTTTCACCTCACGCGACCCGAAACAAAAAGGCGGTGAAGTGTGGGGCAAATTCTTCGCCAAGCACTACCACAAACCAACAGATGACGTAGCCGGCCTCACCAAAGACTTCGGCGCCATCCGTTACGATTACGGCGCCTTATTCGCCGACATCAACTACGCCATCGGCACCGAAATCGCCAACGCCCCAGCGCGCCCAACCTGGAACAAAGAATCGTTCTTCGGCAAGATTTTTGGCAAAGACTACAACACTGTGAAATGAGTTGTTGTTGGGGTTTTTGATTTGAAGAAAGCGCCGTTAGGCGCTTTCTTGTTGGGTTAAGGTCAGGTTTTAGTGGCGTGGATGATTGACGGAACTGCATTAGGTGACTGCCCCATTACGAGTGGCAAAGCCAACATCGCCACCACCATGTTCGCCCGTTCGCGCCTCCCGCGGTCACTGTTAACCGCACACTCCGTGGCTGCCGATGCTGGCTTTGTTGGAGTTTGGTGGCTAAGGCTTTGAGTATGACGCAGACGTAACGATCTGACCATGTTGTCAAAGTGAAGTATCCACTTTGCGGCTATTGCAGACATCATTCGCCCGTATTCCTAAAAATCAACCACCATAGTTCGACAGACACAGAATATTGAACACCGTCGCATGTGTAGGCGCTGCAGCAAAATGACAGCCCTGCTGGTGATAACTGATCACTTCTACTGGAAATGACTGATCGGGCTGCTGGTGATTTTGCGCGGTTTGGGGATAAAAAAGGACACCGGTTCATAGGTGTCCTTTTTCATTCATCAGAGATTTTTTACTATTCTAGTAGTGTCTACGGTTTTATTTCTACTATTCATTTATAGAACAATCATGAATTTTAAACTCTGGGGAAAATGCACCTTTATTAAAGTAAGCGTCCACTGAAACTGCACCAGGAGCAGGGGATGTAATGATCGTGATACTTAAACCCTGCTTGTTAACTAATACAATTCCGCACTCTGAATAGTATTCGTCGCACTCATATGAAATCAAATTTGCAGACCTAATTGCGAAATTTTCAATTGAGTTCAAACTAGAAATTTCTGAACCAAAAAAATGACTCTCCTCTATTGATATTTTGATAAAACCTACCTCCTGCCAACCGTCTAAATCACCTGTCTTTGATGATAGTGTGACCACACATTCATTATCAGCTATTAACCTTAGACACCAAGTGCACGCAAGACTTTGGTTGTTGGGTATCTGGTAAGCTATAATAGTCAGACCCTGTAGCTTGGCTCGGATGCTATTCCAATTAAGGCCATTAGCATCAATATTAAATTTTTTCATTTTCGGCCCTTCTACTTCTTGTCGTAGTGCAAAGTTTCATGTGGTTTGCCACCTTTTGCTGGGATATCAATACTTGAACCCCCACTAGAATTCGTTGGCCTCCCAAAGATCCCATTTTCTCCAATTGAGCTACCTGGTGGAGCTGAGTCTCCTTCCCCCGCAGGACGAGTTCCGCCAGTAAGGGTTTGCAAATCTTGTTCATAGTCACCTGTTCCACCATTTTCGGGAGTAAGTGGACCGGAAGTATGCCGAGTCCCACTTTTATTAGGCCCCGCTCGTGAATCGCTTTGATCACCGACTAGCTTTCCTGGTACCTCTGGAGCTGCTACAGGCACATTCGAGCCATCTTCGTTGTACATCGTACCATCACCCATTTTCGTGGGCATCAGGGCAGCAGTGGCAACTCCGGCTGCAACGGCCAAAGGACTTGCAGCCGCGCCAGCTGTAGCAATTTGTTTGGTTGCCTCCAATGCGATACTTGTGCGTCCATCCGGATCCGTAAACCTATACGGATTATTATTGGCATACGCATACCGGTTAAACATCATCGGGTTATCAGCAGTAAACCCAACCGGATCATTGGAATAAAACCGCCCAATCACCGGGTCATAATACCGCTGCTGCATATAAATTAGTGTGCAGTACGATCCCAATCAAAGTTAAGTGATAAGCGCAGGCTCGGGGGCAATTTCTGTCTGGAATCTCGACTATAACTAAAATATTAGCCTTTTAAATCCTGTAGAACCTGAACAAGTCTGTGGACATGCGTGCTGGGGTTATCGGTCCCATTTCGATTACATTCTTGCAGGGACCTCTCTGCAAATCGTTTTGCTTGCTCCAAATTCCCTATGAGATTTGAAAAAATTGTGCGGCAGCCTTTTTCATAGTCAGGGATGTAGCGTTTTAGCTCTATCAGAACTTGATTACCTGAACTGTTACCAGGTAATGCAGTGTAAGGTCTTGTTGTATAAATGAAATGAAGTAATAACCAATATTCAAACGAAGGAACTGAGTTAATTGCAAAATAGACACCATGCGGAGTTGCCGAAGCTAATGTACTCAACGCTTGAGAATATTTCGCGTGACCATCTTTATCGAAAACACAATAGACCTGCTCAAACGGATCGCCAGCGTCTTTCTCTTCGCGAAAACGCTGTTTGGCAAAATTAACAATGCTCATCGGATCCGAGCCGCAATCCCCTCTGACTTCAACGTTTACTGTATTAAGACGATAATAATCGCGAGCATCTTCAAAATAGTTTGGCTCCGTTTTTTCACCTTCACATACAATCAGAATCTTTTTATAGGCATCGCGCTTGGCAACTCGTCTTTGAAGTTCCTTTGCAGTTTTAGCCTTGCGTTTGTGAAATAAATTATCTGTACCCACAAAGCAATCCTCATTTAAATCGTTGAGCGCACATGCTTAACAAAAGGTAATGCGCCATATCGCCCTGACAGATAGGCAAGCTCAAGATTTTCACGACCTTTTCTTGGGCTAAAATCCGTTAATGGATAGAGGCTAGTCGCTTGCTTTTTGTCCTTTTCACAAAACCAAATTTGGTCACGACGAAATACATCTTGATTTAGAATTGATGTTTCATGTGTAGTGAAAATTAACTGCGCGTTTTTGGTATTAATTTCGGGATTATGGAATAGTTCTACAAGATAACGAACTAGTCTCGGATGTAAATTGCCGTGTAACTCGTCAATAAAAAGCACATAGCCATTTTCTAAACTATCAATCCATGGCCCTGCAAAAGCAAATAATTTTTGAGTGCCATCAGACTCATCATCAAGGTCAAAGGTAACTAAATTCCCCTCGCTGTCTTTATGGATTGTCTTGATTTCTCGAACTTTCTCGCCTTTCATTTGACCAGCAATCAAGCTTTTAAGCGAGTCCGGCATATCATCAGGTAGTTCATTAAGATCAAAAGGCCTTGTTTCAATCTGAACATCATCGATATGAATGTCTGCTGCATTGAGGAAATCCATTACCTTTGATTTTTCATTATTCTCACAAAGGTGCGCACTAAACGATGGCCCCCATCCATCAACATTCGCCATGCGAAGTGTTGTTTTAAACCAATCAAAAACTGGCTGTAGCTGCTCGCTATTGAGTTGCACGGCTGTTGAGAGAAACAGCGCATTGTCGCGGGTAGATTTTTGCCATAGTTGCTTTTCCCCCGCCAAATTGTTGCCCAGCTCCCACTCGAAACGGTTCTGCTCTGCTAACCAAACACGAGTAAACCAACGCTGTGCTCGGCCTTTTGGATAAGCTAGTAGCCATTCTTCATGGATCTGTTCAGCCGTTGCAGAAAATCCATATTGGTAACGAATGCCGTCTACGAGAAATGTAACTTCAAATTCACTTGGAGCCTGGCGAGTATCAGGGGAGAGTCTGAACGGAGTAACAGACAAAAGATCTCCTCTTTGCTGGTTGGCTGCAGACTCAAGTACAATTAATCTCATGGCCCGCAAAGCACGCAAAAAATTGGACTTCCCACTGGCATTTGGGCCGTAAATTGCTGCAGATCTTAAGAGTTCTAATTCATTGGTTAAGCCAGCCTTGAAGGAATTGGAGCCTACTAATTCTTCTCCTTTGCCTTTTACCAGGCTGAATGTCTGTACGTCACTGAACGAACGAAAGTTTGCAACATTCATCTCAATTAACATTGAGACTCTCCTAAAACTAGATATTGACAATAATGGTCAAAATCTAGCATGAAAATTTAATTTAACCTATGCCATGAGGCTATTTTTGGCAAAATAATCCAAAAACAACCTCCAAAAGCCAGTCCGAATTATTTTTTTGGGTCTGGTCGTTCGCTAACTATGGAACAATCCACTATCCCTAAGCGCCGAAGGATGCGTTTTCTGATACACCTCCGTCAGCTTCTGCCTGCTCACATGGGTGTAAATTTGGGTGGTGGAGATGCTGGCATGGCCCAGCATTTCTTGGACATGCCGAAGGTCTGCGCCGTTATCCAGCATGGTCGTGGCGGTAATGTGTCGAAACAGGTGACAAGCACCGAAACGTTTAATACCAGCCAGTCGGATATAACGCGATACCATCTCTGAGAGCTTGCCAGGTTTGTAAGCTTTGCCGTTGTTGGCCAGAAACAGCGTATTGCCTGAATCCACAAAGCTAATGGCTGGCCGTACTTTACTGATGTACACCGCCAACCATTCGCAAGCGCGTTGACTGATGGGCACAATTCGTTCCTTTCGGCCTTTGCCGTGGTTAAGCCGCAGTAGTTGTTTTTCAAAGTCCACATCCTCAAGCTGAATGGGCAGTAGCTCGCCACGTCGGGCTCCGGAGGCGAACAAAGTTTCCAGAATAGTTCGATCCCGAATGCCTTTGAGGCCAAACTGCAGCGGCTGCGCCATAATGCGTTCAATTTCGTCAGCGCTGAACAACGCCTTTGGTAAAGCCCTACCAATAGAGGGCAGCTCGATACCTTCCAGATTGTTGCGACTCAGCAACCCCTTGCGATACATAGCTGCGACAAAGACTTTCACCGTCGTCAGCACATTGCGTTTATGTGCGACGCCTAACGGCTGACCATCACGTGGCTTTCGCTGGCTATTCAGGTAGGCCATAAAGTCATCCATCACATCGAGATTAATCTGGTCGATGGTCTGAAGCCCTTTATCGGCGCACCAGCGGCTGAACTGTTTCAGCCGCGAGTGTTTGCCATAGACGGTATCAGTGCTTTGGCCCTTGGCCGCACACAGAGCCAGGTAATACTCTATGCACGGCCATAATAAACGACTGTCAGGTTTGTACATAAATCAGCCCCTTCACCGTTTTGAGCCCTTGCTGTTGATAAAACCCAGGCTCTGGTTTGTGCCAGCGCACTACAGGTTTATCCCAATGCCGAAGCCGCACAGCAATCCTAAAACCTACTGCAGCAACGATGTTTTGCTGCGCATCCAGTTCTGGAAAAACCACACAGCCACGAAAACGCTCGTGGCCCGAGGTCATCAATAAACCCTGGCGCTGCAGGCTTCCGCGAATGGCTCCGCCATCAAAGGTTCGCCTTTCGGGCAGTTCTTTACCTAAAGTCCGGTCGCAAAAACCTATCAGCGGGCATAGACGTAGCTCTGCGTTGATGCGTGGCGAAGCAGCCACAAACTGCTTCGCTAGCTCACTTTGAAGATAACGCCGATGATAAAAATCAAACATTTGCTGCAGGTACATGGCATCCAAGTTGAGCTGCCCAAGCAATTGCAGATAAGCAGGCGCATGACTATTCATGGTGTTGCCCCTCCACTTTGCTGTAGGTTTTGCGCAGAGATTCACCATGCAACTCCAAGCGGTGCGAGCGGTGAATAAGCCGGTCCATAATGGCGTCGGCAATGGTCGGCTCGCCGATGTATTCATGCCAGCGGTCTATCGGATATTGGCTAGTTACCAGCATGGAACCTGTGCCTGAACGCGCCTCGACCAATTCAAAAAACTCATAACGCGCATGAGCTGGCATCGGCGTTGCGCCCCAATCATCAAGCACCAACAGCTTTGCTTTGGTTAGCTGCTGCCGCAGTTTCGGCAATGAACCATCCCGTTTGGCAATGTCCAGCTCTTCACACAGCAGTGGAAAGCGCTTGAACAATACCGGCATCCCCAAACGCACCGCTTGCTGCGCGAGTGCACAGCTCAGCCAGGTTTTGCCAACGCCCGTTGGTCCTGTCAGTAACAAATGGTGGTGATGGGCGACCCACTGGCAGGTAGTCAGGGTTTTAAAATAGGCGCGGTTAATACCGCGAAACGCCTGATAATCCACATCTTCAACACAAGCGGTGCTGTGTTTTAATTTCGCCAGCCGCAGCAGCCGGTCCTGCCGTTTTTGGGCGCGGTAGTGCAGTTCAGCATCGACCAAGCGGCTAAGCCGCTCGTCAAACGTAAGGTCCGTTTCAGCAGGTTGGGACTGCTGCAGATACAGAGCCTGTTTCATGCCAGTGAGTTTGAGCCCCGCCAGTGACTCCAATAGTTGATGGATAGCCATATCACAGGCCCTCCTGATAATACGCCGGACCACGGACATTGCTGTGCATCACCATCACGGCAGTTTCCGTTGAAGCTTCAGCGGGTTCGTCTAAATGGCACTGCAAAATAGACCGAACACTGCTGACGGTGCGGGAACCAATCTCGCAGGCGCAGCGACACGCGGCTTCCAGCCGCTCAGGACCATACTGCTTAGCCAATTGCTGCAGTTGGCTGCAGGCTCGGTTGCCGACAATAGAATGCGCAGCGTGGCCTTCAAACTGTGCCATCACCCATGCCAGCGTGTTTGTGCCCACAGTGCGGGCCCAGCGCTCATAGAGTGTGAAACTTTGCTCGGCATATGCACGGTGGCTGGCAGGGCGATGCTGTGAGTTGGTGCTACAACCGCCGACCACATAGCTGCGGGTGTGTTCGGCCACCCGCCGGTTATTGTGGAAAAAGACCACAGTACTGAGCGTGACCTTCGCTTCAACCTTCTCTGCAACTAACTGATAAGGCACTGAATAGGCATGCTGCTCAATGTATACGTGATAGTCGGTCGGCACTTTTTGCGCGGCATACCAACGGGCAAACACGTAAGGCTCGGCAGGTAAGGGTTGCAACACAGGTTTATCCAACTCCAAAAAACGACTGAGCCGACAACCTGGCAAACGTTTAAAAGGGCGCTGGTTAAACTGTGCAAGCAGCGGCACAATAGCTTGGTTGATTTCCGCCAGACTAAAAAACTGCTGCTTTTTCAGCTGGGTTAATATCCAGCGACTAATCAGCAACACCCCATTTTCCGCCAACGATTTATCCTGTGGCCGACGCACTCTGGCTGGAACGATGGTGCAACCATAATGCTCGGCCATATCCTGATAAGAGCGGTTAAGCTGAAGCTCTTTGCCTGGCTTTGAGACGGCAGACTTCAGGTTATCCGGCACCACTACTTGCGGCACACCGCCGAAGAACTCAAAAGTACGCCGGTTGGCATCAATCCAGTGTTCCAGCTGCTGCGACTGGCAGGCATAGCAGAAGGTGTATTGCGAGCAACCCAGCACGGCCACATAAATCTGCGCATGTTGCTCGAGACCGGTGGCTGCGTCGGTCCATTTAATGGTTTGTCCGGCAAAATCGTTATACTCCGCTTCACCGGCATAATGGATTTGCCGCATCGAGATATCTAAACCTGCCAAAAACTGCCGGTAGAAATAGGTAAACTGCGGATAACTGTATGCACCAATAGGGTTGGTTCTACGGTATTCTTCCCATATTTGTAGCAATACCTGATGCCGAGCCTGCATTTGTTGGTGGACGGCCTTCCAGTCTGGCAATGGCCTGTGCGTGGATTTATGCCGCACTGGCCACAGCAGTTTTTGTAATTGGCTGTCATCCAGTGTTTTGACTTGCTGTTGCGTCAGCTGTGCATCTTTTATGCGCCTGCGATAATCGCGCACGGTATTGGGTGATACCGAATGCAATTTGGCAATCATCCGGTTGGAATTTGCTGGGTTATACAGCGCACGGATAATTGCTCGGGTTACGGACATGTTCATAGTGAGCGTTCCTTTTAGTTTGTTGTGGCTAAAAGGCAGCAACCGGCTGCAGACATCATGAAAAATCAATGCCTGGGTTTGACAACACCGGAGTTGAACACGATACTGGGTATGTCGGCTTTCCAAACGACATTCCCAGAAACCCCGCCAAGCTACAACTTGGCGGGGTTTCGTGTTTCTGCCTATGGGTTAATTATTCATGGTCAGTTTTCTCATATGGATTCATTAATCGTTGTTGCGCCAACCAGCTGGCTACTTCCTTCGCTAACGCAAACTTGCCGCGCCGATTGGCAATCGAAAACAACGGCACCGGTACTGAGTTTCGACAAACCGCCTGGCGAAAGGCATCACCACTACGATAACCAAGCGCTTTTTGTAACGCAGAGCCCGTCAAAACAGGGCCGTATAACCGGCTGAGGTCTTCGGTTAATTGCATCGCCAAATCCTGCAACGCTTGCTCAGGCTGTGCTTCTTTCATGTCTGTTTATACCTGTCATTGGGATCTGTACAAAAACTAGCTAAGCTCTGAGCAGTCCGCTAGTAGTATTAATAGCGGACAGAAAAATCGTCAAAACTCAGGAAAATTCATGTTTATCAATTAAATACGGATTTTGGCAAGTTTCTCCATTTTGATTTATTGTCGAGTAGAGAACTAATGGCGAAGGTAAAAGGTGATCCCAGGAACAATTTTGTTGATGCTTTGCGTCTTTGGCTTTACTTGGATTTTGTTTGTGAGGAAGCTGGGATCAAAAAAACGGGCTATCAGTTGGAGCAGTATTTTCAGCCTGACAATATGAAGAAATCGGATGATGCCGAATTTTTGAAGCGAAGCGGCAAATGGGAGCGGTTGGTTGCACTAAAAACATTCCCCAGTGAAGCGACCATCCGGTTGATAGAGCAGCGGCTACCTGGTTCGCGTTATTACCTGGAAATGCCGTTATGGGAAGCTTTGCAGCCTAAACCCAAAAGTAATAAAGAATGGGTGCTGTTTTATCGCAAGTTACGCCCTGCGCTGTGTAATGCGGCTTTGTCCCTGATTACCGAAAATGATCATGCCGTGCGGGTCAAGCATGTTCGCAGCAAAGCGTTGGATGACATTTTATTTGAAGGCGATGTTGATGCTTTAGCCTGTACCATCGCGTTATTAAGGCATGCCAGAGTAAGTAACGCGGGAGCCTATAGTTGTCGAATAATAGAGCTGAAGATAAAGGCATTATTGTTTGGCGTGTTAAGTAATCGATTTTTTTATAAACAAAGCATAGCTGTATATAAAGCATTAGCTGCGGTTGCAACAACTGATGATTCTTTGAATTGGTTATTCCCTCCGATATGGAGGTACTCTGACGATGAATTAATGCTCAGATGTGAAATCGAACAAAAAATAATCCCAATGGCCGATGATGTTTTATTTCTAAATTTGGGGCGAGAAGAAAAATATTTTTTGTATTTAATCAGAAAGTCAGATTTCTATTCTACATATCAGGAGCTTACAGAAGCCAAACAAGTCACTAAATGGCAGGTAAAGGATTCTCGGCGCGGCCTGCAATGGGTCATTCGTAAACTGAACCAAAAACGTCCCCCGTCAAAGCAGATAGGCCCACAGATCTAAATCCGGTTAATTCCAGCACACTGAGCAATGAAAAACAGCAGAGTGATCAGTCAAAATCAGCAGAGGTGATCAGTTTCGTCAGTGCCAGCACTTGTAGGTGCTGCAGCAAAATGACAGCCCTGCTGGTGAGGACTGATCAGTTCTACTGAAAATGACTGTTCGGGCTGCTGGTGGTTTTGCGCAGTTTTGGAAAAAAGGACACCGGTTAGGTGTCCTTTCAGTTCAACAGACGTCATGCAAGACTGTAAGCATTCACAGAGAAAAACACAGCGAACGCCCATTGGATGAGTATAAACAACGTAAGTACAGCTGATGAAATAAAATTCAATCTAGGCTTTTTCATTAAAATGAATAACTGTGCGATTGGTGCGCATATTATATACATAATGCGAATAAAATCACCGACTGAAAAATGAGTGCCCTTTGTATTCACCCCAACAAATTCAAGAATTGAATTTATTGCATCAGTTACAATTCTAAAGTCGTAGATTGCAACGAGTATTGGCATTGAAACAATTAATAGTATGCTAAGTTTTTTTTTCATTATTTGTCCTTAATTACCTTAACATTTTCATTGCTTTTTGATTCATTTTTAAGGTTTGTATCAATCGACCACGGCGACTGTATTCCTCCAGAATAAATATCAGCACCACCTGCATTAAGTGTACCTACAGTTGCATCCGCGCAATTTGCATTTAATGTCCATGTTTGAGAATCGTCTGCAATCATATTTTTCGCAAAGTCATTGGCTGCAGCCTCATCGGGAAGGTTGACCTCGATGATCACATCTGGACCTCGTCCGTAAATAGCAACGTCTTGCCCGAAGCTATGAAATTCAGCTTTACTCCCATCTCCATCAGTTGGGAACTTACTAAGGTAAGTCCCGTCCTTAGTAAGTACTGCCGCATGTCCAGGACTTTTTTCAGATCCAGAAGAATTCCAAGTAAAGACAGTTGCGCGCCCATCAGGATCAACAAACTTATAAGGGTTGTTATTCGCATAAGCATACCGATTGAATCCCATCGTAGGATTCCCTTTCTGCATATGCCCCAGCATATCCACCGGATCATTCGAATAAAACCGCCCAATCACCGGATCATAATACCGCTGCTGCATATACGTCAGGCCAAGCGTTTTATCCTCAACATGTCCGGTGTAGCCTGGCTTATCTTCAAGCGCGAGACTTGAACCGACCTTGGCAATCTGGTCATTGCCAAGGTAAATGTACCTAACTAGCCCGTTTGCGCCGTCGGTCATTAACAGTTTTCCAGCTTGATTGTAAACGCTGTAGGCCGTCGCAGAAGCTGATGATTTCGAGACCCGACGCCCATGGCCGTCATAGCTGTAGCTCTGACCAGCTCCATTGATCAGTTGATTGGCACGATTGTAATAAAAACCCAGCTTACCGTTATGAATTACATTACTACGGTCATCGTAACTAAAAGCATAACCACCGGTAACTGAATTTAGCCGCTTAGTGGTGCCGTCATAGCTATACAGCAGCTTTTGGTTTCCGAGTTGTTTAGTAAGGATATTTCCAGTTTCATCGTAATCAAAAACTCCTGCGCCCCAATAGCCTGTGGCCGTTTTCAGCCTATCAAGACCATCATAGGACATAGTGACTGATTGACTGGTCTGCATCAAATCTGTAATCGTGGTTACATTATTCGATTGATCATACTGATAACGCTGAGCAAAACGATTCACAGCCCCCTTTTGCACGGATCGCTCATAGGGTTTAAATTCAGCATTTAACAGCTGAGAAAACTTTAACCCATTGCCATAGATAAAGCTCTTCAGCTGGCCGTTGGCGTGATACTGGATCTGGTTGGCGTAACTAGTTGTATCAGCAACTTTAGTCGGGAGTCCAAGAGCATTCGGGGCGAAATCGACAATAGCACCACCATACTGCATGCTTCTCTGGTTGCCAAGACGATCGTAAACGTTTGATATAGAGTAGGATTTCCCCCCTGCTTTTAAGACTTCATTTTCCGTTAAATGTTTGGAGTTATAGCTGTAATCCCAAACAATATTGCCAACGCTTAATTTAAGAAGATTGCCTTGCCGATCTAATTGACGAGTTGTGGTTGGCGTCGTGTTATCAGCGTACGCGATGAAATGAACGTCACCGATATAGTCGTAGGCAATACCAACCCAATGAGCGTTTTTCACCGAGTAATCCCTGCAATGACTACCTTCCCCGGTGGCTCCATCGGCATAGCGGGTAACGTCACCTAACGTATTACGCTCCATCACTTTGATGCCTGTATCCGGTCGTTTTTGCAGACAGTAGCGCATGTAATCATCATAACGCCGGATCTCGGTGATCCCTCCCTGGCTTATTGACGTTGGCAATCCAGCAATGTTGTATTCAATTTGGGTGGTAACTCCCTCCGGCTGAACTATCCGGGTAACCAGATCTGTGGCAGGCTCACCAAAAGCCAGATAATGAGTGGTCGTTTTAAAACCACGACCATTTTCGACAACGACACTATTGTTGGATTCATAACTGTACTCAACATCGCCCTGATCGGTATTGGTCTGAGTCAAAGTGCGTTGTAAACCATCGTACGAAGTTTCTACACCAAAACTCTCCACCGGATTATTGGAAGCAACCGAGCTAAAGCTAGGTTTGCCATAGGCATTAAAACGTTGATTGATGTAACGTGCAGTGCCTGTTTCATCGGATGCATCCCACTCTTTGGTCAAAACCGGCTGCAACAATCCGTCCAGTGTTATCGTTTTTCGGTAATTGCCCTGCTGAACCTGTTGAACCAACGCTGCACCATTCTGAGCGTCCGAACTATAACTGATAACCGTATTGTCCCAGCGTGCATCAACAGGGTCTATCAGGGTTAATCGGTTCTGGCTGTCATAGCTGTAATTGGTTTTATTACCGTTCAGATCACTGACCCAGGCGACCGAGCCATTGTCATTAACTTGCTGCAGGTCAAGCCGAAAGTTACCCGCGTCATATCGATTGGGTAACTGGATCGTCTGTGGTTTCCCCCTTTTATAATTACTAAAAGCAATCCAACGGCTCGCAACATCATATGTCACGGTCTGTATGGTCCCATCCGGGTGATAGGTGAAACTGCGGTAAGGCACGCCATTTCTGCGTTCGCGCTGCAACAATGATTTTTCTTTACTGCTGGCTGCAAAATAGACTGCAGAGTATTCGGAGTAAGTCTTACCCGCCTGAGTGACCTGGCGATTTTTCAGTAAATCCAAGATCCAGTTTTGTAAATCCGGCACGTAAGTTGCCACTATGGTTCGATCCGGTCCTCCCAAAGTATTGGACTCGATTACTTGCTCAGCAACATCAAATTGATTGTATTGGCTGAATCGACGACGATAGCTGTGTTGTCCTGCATTACTGAGTTTGATAGTTGTAAGATTTGGCCGCGAAGGTTGAGTTAGTGATGCCGGATTTGCAGAAAACTCGTTGTCGATTAGTGGCTGGCCAACCTGGTCAAGTCTTGGGTCTGCATTAGTCCATTGTCTTTTTAGTTCAGTAACGCCGTCGGTATCAAAATAAATGGTACCTAACTGCTCTCCTTCCTGGTAAGTCCAGCCTCGGAAAAAAACTGATATCACTTTGCTACCATCAGGCGCGGTGACCGAAGTCTCTTTCAAGTCTAGTGAACTATATCCATCCAATTGGCTCGAAGCTGCGACCGCATCACTCGCGGTAGAATATGCCCCACGATTTTCTGAGTAACTATAGGACCAATTCATCGTGTCGATGCCAGGACCAAACAGCGTTTTTTTCTGCAAGCCCAACGTGACATAACAACGGCTATCTTTTTCAACTGAACCATTGTCTAGTCTTGACGGGACCTGGGTTCTGCCGTGAAACACGGGCTTTAATGTAAAATCAGCTTTGGCACCATGCGGATGCTTGATTTGACCATGGACTTCCATCGCAGATTTCTGACACAAACGCTGCATCTCCTGAAATTCAATATTGAACAAGGGATTATGCCAAAGGGTTAACTCATGGAGGTCAAACTCCCAATACAGCTGATTATTTGAATTTGTTGTATCTACAGGTAAATACACTCTGTACAAAGACGGGACCAGATCGTCGGTATATTGGTATTCCCATGTCCGACCATTTGCTGAAAGGGTTTTAACTAGGTGTTCCTGATTAGATTGTGTATGGTAGGTAAAAGTGACTAAGCGACCATCACTACTTTCAATTTGATTGAGCCGTTGTGAAGTTTTCTGATTGGCGTTTAGGTAAGAGGTGTATTTGTATTTCACCCAGTTACCCTGCGGATCTGTTATCTGAGAAACGCGTAAATACAAATGATAAATCGGTAATGCAAGCTGGTCTTGGTTTAACGTGAAATTGCGTACTGCATGTGGCACATCTAAAGTGTACACAACACCTTTAGGCGAGGTCACTTTAAAACCTTCGCCGGTTCCGTCGTTTTTTTTAAAACAGGTCGCTTTCCAATGGTCCTTCGTTGTATAGGTAATGTCTGGCGTGCCGCGGTACAACAAGTGTTTTTGACTGCCATCGACCAGTAAGGTCGTACCGTTCCAGTATTGGGGTGCATCAATCACCTGTCCTTTGTAATTGATAGCTCCGGGTCGCTGTACTCCGCTACATTCCAGTCCTTTTCCCCAGGAGCCTGCATTCGGTGTTCCCGGCATCAGAACTGTGGTATGGATGGACGGGAGGTCTAGGCTCCAGTCAGCAAATTCAGAAGTCGCCTTCTGTTTAAAGTTTGCGTCACTGAAGCTTCGTCTGACCGCAATTGGTAGTAGCTGGCTATTACCGGGTATTGTAAGGTCAGTCTGTGAAAAACTAACAGCACCTGAATTAAGGTCAATTTGCTCTCCAATTAAACCAGTCGTCTCAGGTGTAATATCGTAACTGACATTACTCTGAGCTATTACGTCTTTGTAATATGGCGGACTCGTCTCGTTGCCTGAACGATCACCCGGGATAATGGATTGACTCCTTTTATATTTTGCAAAAGGGTCAATCGCGATATCGTAATAGTTCGCAGTATGCCCAGAGCAGGCCAACAACAAACCAAGCAATAAACCGGTGCTCCATACAAACTGGTTGCGGCGACTTTGATTGCGATTATCCATAACCTTCTCCTCAATTGTTGCCTGACTCACCAAAAGTTTTGTAGGTATTTGACTTTATTGCATTTCCATTACTATCTGTTTCTAGCACTACCGAGCCCAACAGGTCTATGTGGAGGTACTGCACTTGCACATTAATGAAAGTTGTCTGCTCAGCTTGTTGGTTCTTAGGATGTGAGTCCGCAAGAGTTCGCACAGGTGATAACGTTACAGGGCGCTCGATCAGAGAATGCTTTGGCAGAAATTCGATTTGCTCCGCATTCGCAGACAAGAATTCGATAGATAGCGCATCCCGGCGCAGTCGTACCTCATCTAAAGCAAACACCTGACTGATGGGGTCGACTTGGTCCATCAGAGTTGCGGGAAGGTTTAAATGCCAACGTGAGGCTTCAGCATGAAACGGCACGAGAAACATTAGTAGTGAAGTGACAGAGCATCCGGCGTAGAATCGATGATGTGACATATTAGATCTCTCCATGTAAAGAAATATAAAATAGATCGCACCATGGAAATATCCTTTAAGAAACTTATCTATCACATATTTATCACACAAATATTCAATAATCCTTTTTATGTGCAATCGGCGAGTAATTTAGTCAGCCCAGAATAGGAATATTCATCACATCTCTTTAGTAACCCATCTCCCTCCGAACCAAGATAGATAAGGTATTGGCCTATTCAGGTCACACTTCGACTCAAAATGATCATTCACGTTGCGTTACCGCACCAAGACTGCAAACTCACTTAAACCCATTGAGTTGCACCGCCACTTCAAGTCATGATGCAGCTATGTCTCCAACGGAGTTGGTTGTATTGCTTATGTATTTGCGTTTGATAGTCACGGCTCTGACAGGGCTGAGTTTGCTGCCTGCTTTGGCATTCGCCGCCAGCAGCGACTTGTATCAGGTGCGGCTGAAAAATGGTGATTTACTTAGTGGTGAGCTGAAAAGTAGTTCAACGACTGAGCTTGTGCTCCATACCGCTTATGCGGGTGATGTGAAAATTAAACGCAGTGAAGTGCAGGCAGTGAGTCCGTTACGCCAAAGGAGTGAACAACAAGCAGCAGTTGTCGTTGCGCCAAAGGCAACTGCTGTGGCAGCGCCGGCCAAAGCCTGGTCTTTACAGCTCGACTTAAGCGCGGCTACCCGGGCCGGCAAAGAGCAGGCGCAAAACTACAGCCTGACCGAGCGCTTTGAATATCGCCGTGGTGATTGGCGCGGCAGCCTGGATGCGCATTACGACTACGAAACCAAAGAAGCGGCGCGCAAAACTCACAAATATGAAGTCAATCCTGGGTTAGATTACTTTTACAGCCCTCAGCTGTTTTGGCGCGTCAACACCGACTACAGCTACAACTATCTGGCCAGTGATTATAAAAATATTGATCTCAGTACCGGCCCCGGTTACGCCATCTGGCAACAAGGCCCCACCCGGCTGGATTTGATTTTGCTGGTTGGTCACAAGCTAGCTTATTTTCGCGAAGACGAAACCTTCCGTCTGTTGCCGGACTTTCATTCGCCACTGGGCTACGACACCGCTTCACTGGCATGGGATTTCAGCCACAAATGGCCGGGGACTTTGCTGGAAGTGTATAGCGAAGGCAATTTGCTGGAGCTGCTAAGCCAGCCCTTCAGCATTTTTGATTTTGAGCGGGAGCTGAAAATGGAAAGCGGCCTGCGTTATGCGCTGACCGACAAGATCCGCATCAGCTGGTCCTGGCATTACGAAAGAACCGAACTGACGCTGTTACTACCAAAACAACCGCGCACCTCGC
>JAIXXN010000075.1 GCA_027490725.1 Oxalobacteraceae bacterium | reverse complement strand
GGCAGCAGGGCTGCCAGATGGGCGCGTTCTTCGCCCTGGGCACGGTGCAGCGCCTGCTGCGGGCCGTGCATGAATTTGGCAGTCAGCCCTTTCGACAGGGCTTCCAGTACCGCGTCGATATCTTCGCCCTTGGCCAGCATGCGGCGGGCCCGTTCGAGTTCCAGCTGGCGCAGTGCTTCGCCGTTTTCGTGCAGACTCTGGATCACCGGCACCACGGCGCGGTCGTCGATCCAGTGCATAAACGATTGGACGCGGGTCTCGATAATCGCTTCGGCCTGGGCCACGGCAGCCTGACGGTTTTCCAGTCCGGTCTGCACCACTTTGCCCAGATCATCGACCGTGTACAGAAAGGCGTCGTTGAGACGGGCCACTTCCGGTTCGATGTCGCGCGGCACGGCCAGGTCGACCATGAAGATGGGCTTGTGGCGGCGTGCCTTGATGGCGCGCTCGACCATGCCCAGACCGATCAGCGGCAGTGAGGAAGCGGTGCAGGACACCACGATGTCGTACAGGTGCAACTTGTCTTGTAGTTCGGCCAGGCGGATCGCCTGTCCGCCGTAGCGGTGCGCCAGTTCCTCGCCGCGCTCCAGGGTGCGGTTGGCGACGGTAATACTGCGCGGGTTCTGCGCCGCAAAGTGGGTGGCGCACAGTTCGATCATCTCGCCGGCGCCGATGAACAGCACATTCTGTTCCGAAATCTTGTCGAAGATCCGTTGCGACAGGCGCACGGCGGCGGCCGCCATCGACACGCTGTGGGCGCCGATCTCGGTGGTGCTGCGCACTTCCTTGGCGACCGAGAAGCTGCGCTGGAATAGCTGGTGCAGATAAGTACCCAGACCGCCCGCTTCGTCAGCGGTGCGGATGGCATCCTTGATCTGGCCGAGGATCTGGGTTTCGCCCAGCACCATGGAATCGAGCCCGGAGGCGACCCGGAAGGTGTGGCGTACCGCGTCATGCTGGGGCAGCATGTACAGGTGCGGGCGCAGTTCGGCGTAGTTCAGTTTGTGGAAATCGGCCAGAAAATGGGCACCGGCATCGAGCGGATCGGGCGCATGGCTGGCGGCATACAGTTCGGTGCGGTTGCAGGTGGACAGAATCGCTGCCTCATCGTGGCCGCGCTGGTCGAGCCGTTCAAACCACGAGCGCGCTTCGCGCACCGCCTGACCGAGCTGGTCCGGGGCGAACGCCAGCCGTTCGCGCAGGGCGACAGGGGCGGTATGGTGATTGAGGCCAACGGCAAGCAGCTGCATTGCAGATCCGAATGTTGATTTACCGGACATTATACCGCGTTGCCGCGCTGCTCAACGCGTTCAGCCACCCAGCTTCTCGAGCCGGTAGCCATAGCTGTAGACGGGCACCAGCCGGTAGCCGTTTTCCGGCTTGAGCAGTAACTTGTTACGCACCCGCGAGACATGGGTGTCCATGGTGCGCGAGGGGACGGCGGTTTCCTTGACCCACACGGCTTCGTGTATGTAGGCGCGCGACAGGGGGCGGCCGATATTGCGGAAAAATAATAGGGCGAGAGCAAACTCTTTCTGCGTCACGTCGAGGACGTTGCCATCCATGAGCAGCCGGCCGGGCCGGGTTTCGAACAGGTAGCGGCCGAATTGCAACTGTTCGGCGCCATTCTGGGTCGGGTAGGCGCGTCGCAACAGGGCCTGCACGCGCGCCACCAGCTCGCCACGGCGTAGCGGCTTGATCATGTAATCGTCGGCACCGGCATCCAGACCGGCGACGATGTCGTCTTCGCCGGAGCTGGTGGTGAGGAACATTACGGGGGCGCTGTCAGGCAGTTTTTCGCGGGCCCGCTGCAACACTTCGCTGCCCGTCAGGTCGGCCACCTGCCAGTCGAGGATCAGCATATCGTAGCTATCCTTGCGCAGATGGTAGAGGGTATCCCTGGCATTCTGGTAGCCATGACAGGTATGGCCGGCCGAACCCAGTACCTGACAGATCAGGTCGGCCTGGCTACGGTCATTGTCGAGTACGGCGATTCTCATCCTGCTGCCTGTCGGGGAAAAGAGAGTAAAAGTCACTTGGAATATAACAGGGATTCACAAAAAAACTGGCGAAACTCCCTTAATTTTTTTCACTAGTGCATCACTATTTTCTTGATAGAAAGTGCCGGCCGGGGCCTGTGCGCCAGATTGCTGAATACAAGGTACACTGGAAAACGGTGATTTTCAATGTGAAAGTTGTAAATCGGAAACAGGTCTGAATGCCGCAGCAGTGCGGCCCGGAGCAATCATGGCGACACAGCAAGAACTATCCTGGCCGCTGGCACAGGCCTCGCCACAGCGGGTGGCGCAACTGCGCGCTGAATGCCGGCAACTGGTGCGCCGGCGTGCGCTGCTGTCAGCCGGCGTCGCCGCGCTGCCGGTACCGGGGCTGGATGTACTTTCTGATCTACATCTGTTTACCCGCCTGATCGATGACATCAACCAGACGTTCGGACTGACGCCCGCCCAGATCGCCGGATTGCAGCCGGAGTACCGCATGCTGGCCTACGAGGCCGCAGTGGGTGTCGGGGGCATGCTGGTGGGAAAACTCATTACGCGGGATTTACTGTTGCCGCTGCTGCAGCGTAGCGGCGTGAAACTACTGGCGCGTCAGGCTGGCAAGCTGGTGCCGCTGGCCGGGCAACTGGCGTCGGCAGGGATAGGGTTTGCCGTATTCCGCCACATCGGCAACCAGCATGTGGAAGCCTGTGCGGCGGTGGCGCAGCAGCTGGTGACGGCCGGTGCCGGCCGTTCCAGCGCCTAGCGTGCGAGCGCTGGCGGTGTGACTCAGGCGTCCGGCAACACGACGTTGACGTCCAGCACTTCCAGATTGCCCTGACGATCCAGCGAAATCTTGATGTCGTCGGCATTCACCTTGGTGTACTTGGAAATAACGTCGATCAGTTCCTTGTGCAAGGCGGGCAGGAAGTCCGGACCACTACGGCCATTGCGCTCGCGCGCGATGATGATCTGCAACCGCTCCTTGGCCGCGGTGGCGGTTTTCGGTTTTTGCGGGAACAGGAAAGAAAGCAGTGCCATAATTACTTGCTCCCGAAAATACGCTGAAGCAGGCCGGGCTTTTCGTAGGTGGTAAAGCGCAACGGCAACTCCTGGCCGAGGAAGCGCGACACCACATCTTCATAAGCTTCCGCTACATCAGTGCCTTTGAAATGGATGGCCGGATTACCCTGGTTCGAAGCGTGCAGGACCGATTCCGATTCCGGAATGATGCCGATCAACGGTATGCGCAGAATTTCCTGCACATCCTCAAAGGACAGCATTTCGTCCGCTTCCACGCGTTTCGGCGAGTAACGGGTGATCAGCAAATGTTCTTTGACGGGCTCGCCGCCGGTCTGGGCGCGGCGCGATTTGGCCTGGATGATGCCAAGAATGCGGTCCGAATCGCGTACCGACGACACTTCCGGATTGGTGACGATGATGGCTTCATCGGCAAAGGTCAGTGCCATCAGCGCGCCATGCTCGATACCGGCCGGCGAATCGCAGATGATGAACTCGAAGCCCATGTTGATCAGCTCGTGCAGCACGGTTTCCACGCCTTCTTCCGACAGCGCATCCTTGTCGCGCGTTTGCGACGCTGGCAGGATGAACAGGTTGTCGCAGTGCTTGTCCTTGATCAGGGCCTGGGTCAGGGTGGCTTCCTTGTTGATCACATTGATCAGGTCGTACACCACACGGCGTTCGCAGCCCATGATCAGGTCCAGATTCCGCAGGCCGACGTCGAAGTCGATCACGGCGGTCTTGTGGCCGCGCATAGCCAGACCGGTGGAGAAGCTGGCGCTGGAGGTCGTCTTACCGACACCGCCCTTACCGGACGTTACAACAATAATTCTCGCCACAAAAATTCCTTTTCAGAGAGTAGGGTCGCCAGCGCGTCGTTAGGCGCGGGTTGCTGAATTGACAGATAGTATATCGATTCGGTCGCCGATCAGGCGAATTTGCGCAGGGGTGCGTGCATATTCAGCCGGGAAACCGTCTTCAAATGTCCGGTAAACGCCGGCAATGGAGACTAACTCCGGCGCCATGCTCATGGCGAAGATGCGTGCGTCGGGATTTCCCGAGGCACCAGCCAGCGCCCGGCCATTTAAAGTGTTATAGACGTGGATACTGCCATCGGCAATGATTTCCGCGCCATTGTTGACCACGGCGGTAATGATCAGGTCGCAGCCGCGTGCGTAAATACGCTGGCCGGCCCGTACCGGGGTGTCGATAATCATCACGCGGGCACCGCCGGGAATCGCTTCTGCAGCGGCCGGTGCCGGTGCTGGAGCTGGCGCTGGTGCTGGTGCCGGGGCGGCTGCAGGCGCAACGGCCCTGGGCGCTTCCGCTTCGGCGCGCTGCGGCGCCGCCGTTTCCAGACTCAGGCCATGGGCGGCGATGGCGCCAGCCATTTCCAGCGGCGCATTGCGCACGGCGACCGGGTTGAGCCGGTATTTTTTCAGTAATGCGATCAGGCCGCTCCAGTCGATGGCGGCGCCATCGGCGGGCAGGCCGCCCACGTCGATCACGGCCAGATCATCTTCGAAGAAGTCGGTGCTACCGCCGGTCATTTCGGCCATGGCGGCGTCGAGTGCCAGACGGTCGGCCGTGGCCAGAATGGCCGACACGGCGACCACGGTGGAAATCTTGATTTCTATGGGCTTTTGAAACTGGCTCTTGGACATGGGCAACACAGTGATGGGGTTAAGCCCGCGTGGGCTTCAGCATTCTACTGTGGAAAACGGCCGCTGGGGAGGGCTGGCGCATCGCTGCGCCAGCAAATGCGGGGCTTGCCGCGCGGATCGGGG
This sequence comes from Oxalobacteraceae bacterium, assembly GCA_027490725.1. Classification (GTDB taxonomy): domain Bacteria; phylum Pseudomonadota; class Gammaproteobacteria; order Burkholderiales; family Burkholderiaceae_D; genus Rugamonas. The sequence continues at coordinate 21,792 of JAIXXN010000075.1, read as the reverse complement.
CGAATCGGCCCCTCGCCGTCGCGGCAATGAAACGCTCAGACGCTAGCGTGTTCGGCGCGCAACTGGCGTGCTGCTGCCACCATATTGCGCAGCGCGCGCTCGGTCTCGCTCCAGCCCCGGGTTTTCAGGCCGCAATCGGGATTCACCCACAGATGGGCCGCCGGCACCACGCTGGCAGCGCGCTGCAGCAGCCTGACCATTTCCGCCTGCGGGGGTACCCGCGGGCTGTGGATATCGTACACGCCGGGGCCGATTTCATTGGGGTAGGGGAAGCGCCGCAAGGCTTGTAGCAATTCTGCATCGGAACGGCTGGTTTCGATGGTGATCACATCGGCATCCATGGCGGCGATCTGCGGCAGGATTTCATTAAATTCCGCGTAGCAGATGTGGGTGTGGATCTGGGTGCTGTCGTCTGCGGCACTGGCAGCGATGCGGAAGGCGCGGGTGGCCCAGTCCAGATAGCTGTCCCAGCGGCTGCGGCGTAGCGGCAAGCCCTCGCGCACGGCCGGCTCGTCGATCTGGATGATGGCGATGCCGGCCTGCTGCAGATCGGCCACCTCATCGCGGATCGCCAGTGCCAGCTGCAGGGCGGTGTCCTGACGTGGCTGGTCTTCGCGCACGAACGACCATTGCAGGATGGTGACCGGGCCGGTCAGCATGCCTTTCACGGGTTTTTGCGTCAGGCTCTGGGTGTACACGGTCCAGTCGACCGTCATTGCCTGCGGGCGGCGCACGTCGCCGAACAGGATCGGCGGTTTCACGCAGCGCGAGCCATACGATTGCACCCAGCCATGCCGGGTGAACAGAAACCCTTCCAGCTGTTCGCCGAAATACTCCACCATATCGTTGCGCTCGGCTTCGCCATGCACCAGCACGTCCAGCCCCAGTGCTTCCTGACGCTGTACGGCGTCGGCGATTTCGCTGCGCATTTGCGCGGCGTAGCGGGCGCTATCGAGTTCGCCCCGCTGGTGGGCGGCGCGGGCGCTGCGGATGGCTGCGGTCTGCGGGAAGGAGCCGATGGTGGTGGTCGGGAAGGCCGGTAGTTGCAGGCGTTCGCGCTGCACGGCCTGACGCCGGGCGAAGCGGGAACGGCGCTGGTCGGCATCGGCGGGCAGGGCGGCCAGGCGGGCGCGTAGCGCGGGCTGGTGCAGGCGCAGACTGGCGGCGCGGCTGGCCAGTGCCGTGCGGGCGGCAGTCAGCGCCGCCAGAGTGCCCGGCTGGGCCTCAGCGTCGCTGCCTTGCAGTGCCTGTTTCAGCAGCGCCAGTTCGGCCAGCTTTTCATGGGCGCAGGCCAGCCATGGACGGACTTCGGCATCGAGTGTGGTTTCGCCGTCCAGCGTATAGGGCACGTGCAGCAGCGAGCAGGAGGCGGCCAGCCACAGCTTGCCTTGCCGTTTGGCCAGCAGCGGCTGCAGGATGGCCAGCGCCGCATCGAGGTCGCAGCGCCAGATGTTGCGGCCATCGACGATGCCGACCGACAGCACTTTATGTACCGGCAGCCAGTCGGCAATGCTGGTCAGTTCATGGGGCGCGCGTACTCCATCCACATGCAGCCCGGCGATGGGCAGGCGGCAGGCCAGACTGAGATTTTCTTCCAGCGGCGAGAAATAGGTGGCCAGCAGCAACTGGGCACCGGCCTGATTGAGCTGCCAGTAGGCCGTTTCGAAGGCATTGCGCCAGGGGGCCGGCAAGTCCAGACCGAGGATGGGCTCGTCGATCTGCACCCAGCTTACGCCCTGCTGTTTCAGGCGCGCCAGCAGGGCGCCATAGACCGGTAGCAGACGCTCGAGCAGGGTCAGGCGGTCGAAGCCGCTATCACCGCGCACCTTGCCCAGCCACAGGAAACTGAGCGGGCCGAGAATCACCGCTTTGACAGCGTGACCGAGTGCCTGTGCTTCCGCCACTTCCTCGAACAGTTGCTGACTGGCCAGCGAAAACGCCGTGTCGGCGGTGAATTCCGGTACCAGATAGTGGTAGTTGGTATCGAACCATTTACTCATTTCCAGCGCTGCCGTGGCGGACAGTGCACCGTCGTGCTGGCAGTCGCAAGTCTGGGCGCCGTTGTGCTGGCTATCGCTGTGCTGGCTGTCAGTGCCAGCGCCACGCGCCATGGCGAAGTAGCGGCTCAGCGGTGATTGCTGTGCTGAAAAGCCGTAGCGCGCCGGTTCGCAACCGAGCAGCTGGATGTGGTTGGCGACCTGATCGTAGTAGGCAAAATCGCCGACGCTGACGAAATCGAGCCCGGCCTGCTGCTGGCTGGCCCAGTGGCGGGCGCGCAGGCTGCGGCCGACGGCGTGCAGGGCGGCTTCATTGATGTCGCCGCGCCAGTGGTCTTCCAGCGCAAATTTGAGTTCACGGCCGGCGCCGATGCGCGGGTAGCCGGGAACGTGGCTGAGGATGGTCGTGGCGGGTGTGTTGGTGGTGTGCATAAAGTTGTCATAAAGAGTTCATATTGGTGCGCTAAAGTGTGCGGCATTCCGGTCTATAATAAAAACGAAAGATTTTGCGACATAACATGAATATTTCTAATAGACCATGCTAGAACTTCGACACTTACGCACCCTCAGTGCGCTGCGCTCGGCGGGTAGCCTGGTACGCGCTGCCCAACTCCTCAATCTGACCCAGTCAGCCCTGTCCCACCAGATCAAGTTACTGGAAGATCGCTACCAGGGCGCGCTTTTTGAGCGAAAATCCGTGCCGATCAGCTTTACGGCGACGGGCGCACGGTTGCTTCAGCTAGCCGATCTGCTGTTGCCTGAAGTGGAACTGGCCGAGCGCGATGTGGCGCGTCTGACACAGGGCGATACCGGACAGTTACGCGTGGTGCTCGAATGCCATACCTGTTTTGACTGGCTGATGCCGGTGATGGATCAATTCCGCCAGCGCTGGCCCGATGTGGAAATCGATCTGGTGTCGGGTTTTCACAGCGAACCGGCCGAGCTGTTGCGCGCCGGTGCGGCCGATCTGGTGATCGGTTCCCACTATGGTGCAGAGTTCGCCACCTTCCCGCTGTTCCGCTTCGAAATTCTGGTGGTGATGGCGCAGAAGCACCGGCTTGCTGCGCGGCGCCGTCTGCAGGCAGCCGACTTTGCCGGCGAAACCCTGATTACCTATCCCGTGCCGGAACAGCGCATCGACCTGATCCGTGAAGTGCTGCAACCGGCTGGCGTGCAGGTGCAACGGCGCACTGCGGAACTGACGGTAGCGGTGCTGCAGTTGGTGGCCAGCCGGCGTGGCATCGCGGCGTTGCCCAACTGGGCGATTAAAAACTATGTGGATTACGACTACGTGATTGCCCGTCCGATCGGTGAGACGGGCCTGTGGAGCGATCTATTTGTCTCGGTCCCGCCAGCCCAGCAGCAGAAAGCCTATGTGCGCGATTTCGTGCATGTGATACGCGAACAGTGCGCCGGATCGTTAGATGGTATCGAATTATTATCGTGACAAATAGTTAGCATCTATTCAAAATATTTCATGCATGCTTGATACGCCTCAAGGCAATCGCGAGCCGGCACTCTTATGATGAGCATCCGGTCGCATTGATATCTTGGCATATTTCCTGCTAAAGAATTTTCCGGAGAATCGAGTCAATTCTCGCGGCGGCGCAGCATCGAAACCCTGCACGACGGGGACGCGGTGGGCGTATGATAAAAGTTAGTATGTTTGCTCAGGATGTTGCTCAACCTAGCCGGCCCTGCCGGCGCAGTGGAGAATTAAATGAATGATGTAGTGATCGTGGCCGCTGGCCGTACTGGTGTCGGTAAATTCGGTGGCTCGCTGGCTAAGGTCCCGGCTTCCGAACTCGGCGCGCACGTAATCAAGGGCCTGCTGGCTAAAATCGGTCTGGACGGCAATCTGGTGAGCGAAGCGATTCTGGGTCAGGTGCTGACCGCTGGCGTGGGGCAGAACCCGGCCCGTCAGGCTGTCATCAAGGCCGGTCTGCCGAACACGGTACCAGCTTTCACCATCAACCATGTCTGCGGTAGCGGCCTGAAAGCCACCCATCTGGCGGCGCAAGCGATCAAGGCGGGTGACGCCGAGATCGTCATCGCCGGTGGTCAGGAAAACATGAGCGCTTCGCCGCACATCATGAATGGTTCGCGCGACGGTTTCCGTATGGGCGACTTCAAGATGACCGACAGCATGATCGTCGATGGTCTGTGGGATGCCTACAACCAGTACCACATGGGTACTACGGCAGAAAACGTCGCGAAAAAATACGAGATTTCCCGTGCCGAGCAGGATGAGTTCGCGCTGCAATCGCAACTGAAAGCAGAAGCTGCCCAGAAAGCAGGCAAATTCAAGGATGAAATCCTGCCGCTGGAAATCGTCCAGAAGAAGGGCAGCATCATCTTTGATAGCGATGAATACATCAAACCGGGTTCCACCATCGAAGCGCTGTCCGGTCTGCGTCCAGCCTTCGCCAAAGATGGTTCGGTCACTGCGGGTAATGCTTCCGGCCTGAACGATGGCGCCGCAGCCGTGATCATGATGTCGGCCGCCAAGGCCAAAGAACTGGGTCTGCCGGTGCTGGCCAAGGTGAAAGCCTATGCCTCGTCCGGTCTGGATCCTGCGCTGATGGGCATGGGTCCCGTATCGGCCGCCAAGCTGTGCCTGAAAAAGGCTGGCTGGACTCCGGACGATCTGGATCTGATGGAAATCAATGAAGCCTTCGCTGCGCAAGCGGTCGCCGTGAACAAGGAAATGGGCTGGGATACCAGCAAGATCAACGTCAATGGCGGCGCAATCGCGATCGGTCACCCGATCGGTGCATCGGGTGCGCGGATTCTGGTCACGCTGATCCACGAAATGGTGCGTCGTGATGCTAAAAAAGGTCTGGCGTCGCTGTGCATCGGTGGCGGCATGGGCGTTGCGCTGGCGATCGAACGCGCCTGAGCATCGTCGCATCAGGTTGACGCGGGCGGCAGGCCGCCCGCGCACCGCTAGCAAAGTAGACGGCAATGAACCGTCGTAACAATTTTTGATGTCAATTTAAGAGGGGACAAGAAATGGCAAGAGTTGCATTAGTAACCGGTGGCATGGGTGGTCTGGGCGAAGCCGTATGTTTCAAACTGTCGGCACTGGGCTATACCGTCGTCACCACATATTCCCCTGGCAATGCGAAGGTCGAACAATGGCTGGCCACTACCCGTGACCAGGGCTTTAACTTCCGCGCTTATCCGTGCGACGTGGCGGATTACGATTCGGCTGCGGCGTGCATCGCCGCCATTGAAAAAGAAATCGGTCCGGTTGACGTACTGGTGAATAACGCCGGTATCACCCGCGACATGACTTTCAAGAAAATGGACAAGCCGAACTGGGACGCCGTGATGGCCACCAATCTGGATTCCGTGTTCAACATGACCAAGCCGGTGTGCGATGGCATGGTCGAGCGTGGCTGGGGCCGGATCATCAACATCTCGTCCGTGAACGGCCAGAAGGGTGCTTTCGGTCAGACCAACTATTCGGCTGCCAAAGCCGGTATGCACGGTTTCACCAAGGCGCTGGCGCTGGAAGTGGCGCGCAAAGGCGTGACCGTCAACACCATCTCGCCTGGCTATATCGGCACCAAGATGGTCATGGAAATCCCGCAAGAGGTGCTGGACACCAAGATCATCCCGCAAATTCCGATGGCCCGTCTGGGCAAACCGGAAGAAGTGGCCGGTCTGGTGGCCTATCTGTCGTCGGACGAAGCTGCGTTCGTGACGGGTGCTAACATCGCCATTAACGGCGGCCAGCACATGTCCTAAGCATTGCGGCATCGAAAAAAACCAGACCTGCGGGTCTGGTTTTTTTTTGCCTTAAATAGACGGCGGGGTCAGGTCCTGACCCCGGTGGTGACCCTGGTTTTTACTGGGTGCTCAGGTCGTAGCCCAGATTGGTGTAGCCGTGCTTGCTGATGCTGAGGTAGCCAGTCAGGCTGCTGTCGGGATTCAGGCCATAGCAGTAGCTGCTGGTGGTTTTGGCCGCCAGTGCCGGATTGCTGCCGGCGAACTGGGCGTCAGGGGTTTCGACCGAATTCAGGCACATCAGCACGCGTGCGTCGCTATCCTTTTTCAGCTCCCAGCGATAACTGGTGGTGCTGGCCAGTAGGGGCGCGCTGGGATACTGGGCGTAGGTGCTGGTTTCACCATTGCTGCCGCTGTCGCCCGGGACGGCGCTGGTGGGCAAGCTGCCCTGGCTGGTGGTCACTTCGATGCGCGTGTCGCTCAGGCCGTTGGCCATCATTTGCTGGCCCTTGCTGGTGTACCACAGATGCTGGGTGCTCGTGCTGACAGGCGTGCCAGGGAATATCAGTTGCAGGGTGATATCGACGCCCGTGACGTTTTCGCCGCCTATGGTCAAGCTGCCGTTGTCGGCAGGACGTGCTTGCAGGCTCAGATTGCCCGTGAGGGTGCCGCCTGCGCAGCAGAGCGTGCCCTTCAGGTCCCAGCTGTGCGGTTTGCCATACAGTTGCAGCACGGCGGCGCGCAAGTCATAGCTGATGGTCGGTGCTGGCGGAGCGACAGGCTGGGTCGATTTGCCGGACGCAGTGTCGTTGCTGCCACCACCACATGCGCTCAGTACGGACAGCATGAGCGGTAGTAATAGACGTTGCAGAGTGCGGGCGTGTTTCATGGCTGATCCTTGGTAGGGTAAGTGTGGGGGGAATGCAGACGCTTGTGGCGTTGCTGTCTCTGGAGCACATGGCCCGGGTAGGCAGGGCAGAGTGTAGTTCGATGTTAAATTGACATCTCCTGCTCTTACACTCTTTTACAGTAGTCCGCGGCCGCCAGCACCGTTACAATCGCGCTATCACTGACCAAGGATTGCCATGCACGAGCCGACTTCGCCCCTGTTTCCTCCCGTCCAGCCCCGCCGCCACGGCATGCTGGCGGTCGATGACTTGCACACGATTTACTGGGAAGAGGTGGGCAATCCGGACGGTATTCCCGTGATTTTTCTGCACGGCGGCCCCGGCGCCGGCCTGTCGCCGCTGCACCGGCGCTTTTTCGATCCGCAGCAATACCGCGTGATCCTGTTCGATCAGCGCGGCGCGGGCAAGTCGCTGCCGCTGGGAGAGTGCCGCAATAACACGACCCAGTTGCTGATCGAGGATATCGAGACCCTGCGGCGCCAGTTCGGTATCGAACAGTGGCTGGTGTTCGGCGGTTCGTGGGGCTCGACGCTGGCGCTGGCCTACGGTGAGGCCCATCCGGAACGCTGTCTGGGCTTTGTGTTGCGCGGGATATTCCTGTGCACCCAGGCTGAAGTGGACTGGTTCCTGCACGGTGCGCGCTGGTTCCATCCCGAGATCCATGAGGAATTCATCGCACTGATACCCGAAGCCGAGCGCGGGCAACTGCTGCAAGCCTATCTGCAGCGCATCATGGATCCGGATCCGGCCGTCCACCTGCCTGCGGTGCGGGCCTGGAGCCGGTTCGAGGGGCGCCGCGTGTTTCTGCTGCCCCAGCCGGACGAAGCCGGGTCGGACGCGCTCGATCTGGGCGTCGGCCGGCTGGAAGCCCATTACATGGCCCATCTGGGCTTTTTCAGCGAAGATCAGCTGCTGCGCCAGATCGGCCGTATCGCCCATTTGCCGGCGCTGATCGTGCAGGGCCGCTACGACGTGATCTGTCCGCCGCTGACGGCCTGGCAATTGCATCAGGCCTGGCCCGGTTCACGCCTGACGATGGTGGCCGATGCCGGTCACGGCGCCATGGAAGACGGTATCGCGCAGGCGCTGGTGCAAGCCACCGAGCAATTCAAGCGACAGAGCCGTTTCGACTGAGCTTGCGGGGCAGCGTGGCCGGGAGCAGGACGGTGCCTGGCCATGACCGGACCTGCCCGCCGCGCGCGCGGGCTGTTACACTAGCGTTCATTCACGATTTTTTGCTCCCATGAATATTCAAGTCGGCGACGTTGGCCACATTATCCAGCTGGCAATTGCACCGGTATTTCTGCTGACCGGGGTGTGCACCAACCTGATGGTGCTGACGAATCGGCTGGCGCGGATTATCGACCGCTCGCGCGTGCTGGAAGACCGGCTCGATGTCGGTTACAGCGACACCTATCTGAACGAGCTCGATGTGCTCTACCAGCGCTCGCACCTGATCAATTCCTCGATCACCCTGTCGACCGCCTGCGGGCTGCTGATCTGTCTGGTGATTGCCATGCTGTTCCTGGGCGACATCACCAATATCGCGCTCGATAAATACGTTGCCGGCATGTTCGTGGTGGCCATGCTGGCCCTGATCGGTAGCTTCTGCTACCTGCTGCGCGAGATTTTCATCGCTTCGGCGGCCATGCGTTCGCACCGTCATGTGCGCCGGCCGCTCAAATAACCTGACCAGAATAGAGTTTTTATGCACGACTACCAACGTCCTCCTACCCTGTACCGCTATGGCATCCGCGAAGATCTGGAACTGGCGCTGAGCCAGGGCCAGTTCATCCTGCGCCCGGCCGCGAGCTGTCTGACCCTGAGTTTTTCGCAAGTCTGGGAACCCAAGCTGTTCGAACTGTTTGCCGCCGATACCTGTCTGGTGATCCACAACACGGAAGAGTTCGGTGAGCGCCTGCACCGCGCCGTGCAACGTGCTTTGCCGAGCTGGGCTGGCATTGATGGCGCTGTCGAATATGGCGTGCGCGCCGCGCTGGGCGCGGCCTTTAGCAAGACCGCCGCCGAAGCGCCGGAACGGGAATGGCAGTTTGCCTGGCGTGCCATGCAGGCCAATCTGAGCCTGAACCCGCTGGTGGTGAAGGTCGGCAATCTGGAAAACTTCGCCGAGCTGCGCAGCCGCGATACCTATCTGGCCTAAGCCTTGCCCACCATGACCTAGCGGCCATCCTCGCGCCGGTCGATGCGCGCCAGCACGGCGCCCATCATGCGTTCGATATCACCGCGCACCATATTGGCCCCGAGAATGCCGGGCACATAGAAGTTCGGCATCAGGCGGCCACTGTAGACCACCCGGGTGCCGCCCGTTTCCGGCACGGGAATCAGTTCCCAGTGTGATTCATAGTGTTTCATATCGCCCGAGACCAGCGCAATGTCGATCGATGACATGGGCTGCTCGGTGGCGCGCACCACCAGATGGATGGCACGCGTCATGAACAGGAAGCGGGCCACCCCGAACTGTTCGATGGTCACTTCATTGCCACTGCGGGACAGCACCTTGCACGATTCCATATCCGGCACAAAGTCGGCCATGCGTTCGTAATTGGTGAGGATTTTCCAGACTTTCGGCAGGGGCGCGGCCACCGTGCCGGTGGCATCGACTTCATACATCTTCTGCCCGTCGATTTCGATGCGGTTGACGGCGACTTCCAGCTTGGGCAGTTCCGGTCGCTGCCCCTGTACCTGCACTTGCACTGGTACCTGCGCCTGCACCAGTGGTGTGTAGCTTACGGCAAACAACAGAGACAGAAGTAATCGCATCATCGTGCCAGCGTAAGGGAAAGGGGTGCAGAATACAAGTGTGTCCGCCTACGGTGCAAGCAATTCCGCTGTGCCGGCGGGACTTTAGAAGCCCCGATCTAGAGATTTGGGTTTTAATGCCGTCAGCGCTAGTCTGCAATTGCAAGCATAACAACCATAACAATCATCGACCATGACACACTATCCTCACCTGCTGGCTCCTCTCGATCTGGGCTTCACCACCTTGCGCAACCGCGTGATGATGGGCTCCATGCACACCGGTCTGGAAGACCGCTTCTACCACTATGGCAAGCTGGCCGCGTTCTACCGCGAGCGGGCGCGCGGCGGCGTGGGGCTGATCGTCACCGGCGGGATTTCGCCGAACCGGTCCGGCTGGCTGCTGCCGTTCGGCGGCACCCTGAATTTTAAAGGCGACGTGTTCAATCACCGTCGCGTCACCAGCGCCGTGCATGAAGAAGGCGGCAAGATCCTGATGCAGATTCTGCATGCAGGCCGCTATGGCTATCAGCCGCTGGTGGTGTCGGCGTCGGAAAAAAAATCGCCGATTTCGCCCTTCAAGCCGCGTGCCCTGACGGAAGCCGGCATCGAATCGACCATCCGTGACTACGTGCGCTGCGCCAAACTGGCGCGCGATGCCGGCTACGATGGCGTCGAAGTGATGGGCAGTGAAGGCTATCTGCTCAACCAGTTCCTGTGCGCGCGCACCAATCTGCGCACCGATCGCTGGGGCGGCAGTATCGAAAACCGCATGCGCCTGCCGGTCGAAATTGTGCGCCGCATGCGCGAAGCAGTGGGCGAAAAGTTCATCATCATGTACCGCCATTCGCTGCTCGATCTGGTCGAAGGCGGCAATAGCTGGGACGATGTGGTGGCCGTTGCCAAAGCCTTGCAGCAGGCCGGCGTCACCATCCTGAACTCGGGCTATGGCTGGCATGAAGCGCGCGTGCCGACCATCGTCACTTCGGTGCCGCGTGCTGCGTTTGCCGGTCTGGCCGGACGCCTGCGTCGTGAAGTGAGCATTCCGGTGGTGGCCTCGAACCGCATCAACATGCCTAACGAGGCGGAAGATATTCTGCGCCGTGGCGATGCCGACATGATTTCCATGGCCCGTCCTTTCCTGGCCGACGCCGATTTCGTGAACAAGGCGGCGCAGGGTCGTGCCGATGAAATCAACACCTGCATCGGCTGTAATCAGGCCTGTCTGGATCACACCTTCTCAAACCAGCGCGCCAGTTGTCTGGTGAATCCGCGCGCCTGCCACGAGACGGAGCTGGTGTACGCGCTCAAGCCCAAGCAGCGCCGCGTGGCGGTGGTGGGCGCCGGGCCGGCTGGCCTGTCGGCAGCGACGGTGGCGGCCGAATGCGGCCACGATGTGACGCTGTTCGATGCCAACGACGACATCGGCGGCCAGTTCCGGATCGCCATGCAGGTACCGGGCAAAGAGGAATTCCGTGAAACCATCCGCTATTTCGGGCGCAAGCTGGAAACCACCGGCGTCAAGCTGCGGCTGGGCGTGCGTATCAGCCGCGAGCAGCTGATTCAGGACGGCTACGATGAAGTGGTGGTGGCAACCGGCATCAAGGTGCGCCGTCCACCCATCGAAGGCATCGATCATCCGAAGGTGCTGTCGTATGTCGACGTTCTGCAGAACAAGGCACCGGTGGGCAAGCGGGTCGCCATTATCGGCGCCGGCGGGATCGGCTTCGATATGGGCGAATATCTGCTGCACGACAGCCGTCATCCACTGCCACTGGCACTCGATGCGTGGGCGCGCGAATGGGGTGTCGACTTGCACGGCAATACGGCCGGTGGTCTGATGCCTGCCGAGCAGCCGGAACCGGTACGCCAGCTGTATCTGCTGCAGCGTAAGACTTCCAAGCCCGGTGCTGGCCTGGGCAAAACTTCGGGCTGGGTGCACCGCGCGGTGCTGGCACGCAATGGTGTGGTGATGCTGTCGGGCGTGCAGTACGACCGTATCGACGATCACGGTCTGCACATCACGGTGGGCGGCGAACAGCGCCTGCTGTCGGTCGATAACGTGGTGGTGTGCGCCGGGCAGGATAGCCTGAACGAACTGATGCCGTCCGAGCAGGAAGTGCAGGCGCATCCGGGCTGGCCGCGTTTCCACAAGATCGGTGGTGCCGCGCTGGCAGCGGAACTCGATGCCAAGCGCGCCATCCGTGAAGGCGCGGAACTGGCGGTCAGCTTTTAAGGGCTAGCCGCCGGCACGCATCGCGTGCTGTGAGGGTTCAGTGAGGGTCGCCTTGTTGCGGCCCTTTTTCATGCGCGGCGAACTGCGCCACGACATATTCGCTCATGCCTTTGGCCAGTTCCTGCTCGCCCATGAACACCTGCCCGACGCGTTCGCTGCGCAGCAGCTCCGCTTCGCTATCGCTATGGGTGCGTACCACCGTTTTGATGTGCGGATTGAGGGCGCGCGAGGTGGCGATCATGGCGCGTGCTTCGAAGGTGTCCGGGGTGGCGATGACTAGCATGGCGGCACGCGCTACGTGGGCCTGAATCAGCACCGTCGTTTCACCGCCATTGCCGGCCACGGCGTGAATGCCGCGCTGGCGCAGGGTGTCGACCAGCTCGCGATTCTGCTCCGCCACCACTAGCGCAATGCCTTGCGCGCGCAGGGCATCGGCAATCCGCCGGCCCACCCGGCCATAGCCGATCAGCACCACATGGCCGGACAGATGCTCCTGCGGCACCGTCATCGGTAGTATCGCCAGCGGATCGGCAGCGCGTTCGAAGCTGGCGGCCAGTTTGCTGTTGCGCCCTAATAGACGCTCGAGCGGCGCGATGCTGTGGAACAGCAGGGGATTGATGGCGATCGAGAGGATCGCACCGGCCAGGATCAGACTCTGGCCTTCAACCGGCATCAACCCTAAAGACACTCCCAGCGCTGCCAGAATGAAGGAGAACTCGCCGATCTGCGCCAAGCTGGCCGAAATCAGTAGTGCATTTTTGACCGGATAGCGCAGCAGCAGTACCAGCAGGAAGGCCACCACGGATTTGCCGAACACGATGATCAGCACCACAGCCAGTAATTTGAGCGGCTGTTCCAGTACGATGGCCGGATCGAACAGCATGCCTACCGAAACGAAGAACAGCACCGCGAAGGCGTCGCGCAAGGGCAGCGATTCCTGGGCCGCACGGTGCGCCAGCGCTGATTCGCGCAGCACCATGCCGGCGAAAAAAGCACCGAGTGCGAACGACACGCCGAACAGGTGGGTGGATCCATAGGCGATGCCGACGGCCGCCGCGATCACGCACAGCGTGAATAGTTCGCGCGAACCGGTACGCGCTACCTGCCAGAGTATCCATGGGAACAGCTTGCGGCCCACCACCAGCATCAGCACCACGAAGCCGCCAACCTGTGCCAGTGTGAGGGCGAGCGTGCGCCACAGGCCGGCGTCACTGCCATGCTGTGCGCCTTCGGGTGGCGTACCACCGAGCGGCACGGCCAGTGCCGGCAGCAGCACCAGTACCAGTACCGTCACCAGATCTTCCACCACCAGCCAGCCCACCGCGATGCGGCCATTCAGACTGTCGAGAATGGCGCGTTCCTCCAGCGCCCGCAGCAGCACCACCGTGCTGGCCACGGATAAGGCCAGCCCGAATACCAGTCCGCCACCGGGACTCCAGCCCCAGTACAGCGCCAGTCCCATGCCCAGCGCCGTGGCGAAGCCGATCTGCAGAATGGCGCCCGGCAGGGCGATTTTGCGCACCGCCCACAGATCATCGAGGGAAAAATGCAGGCCTACGCCGAACATCATCAGCATCACGCCGATTTCGGCCAGCTGGCCGGCTATGGCGCTATCGGCCACGAAACCCGGCGTGGCCGGACCGATCAGAATGCCGGCCGCCAGATAGCCGACCAGTGCCGGCAGTTTCAGGCGCAGGGCCAGATAGCCGAACAGCAGTCCGCAGCCGAGTGCGGCGGCGATGGTGGTAATCAGGCTGATGTTATGGGGCATGCGCCGGGGTCTCCTGTGAGTGTGCGGGAGCCCCAGCCTAGCATAGCTGCGCCGACCGTGCCGGCCAGTGCAGCTATGCTAGTAGGGATGGTGCGGCGCGCTTACAGGCGGCGTACCACCACGCAGCCGATCGAGTAACCGGCGCCGAACGAGCAGATTACGCCGAGCTGGCCGGGCTGCATATCGTCCGAGTGTTTGTGGAAGGCGATCACCGAACCGGCCGACGAGGTGTTGGCGTAGGTGTCCAGAATCACCGGTGCTTCGCCCGGCTCGGCGTCGCGACCCAGCACCATGCGGCTGATCAGCAGGTTCATGTTCAGGTTGGCCTGATGCAGCCAGAAGCGCTGTACTTGCGGCACTTCCAGACCGGCGCTGGCGATGGTGCTCTTGATCATTTCAGCGGCCATCGGGCAGACATCCTTGAACACCTTGCGGCCCTGCTGGCGGAACAGCTTGTCGGACTGGCCCACACCGGCTTCGTCGAAGCGGTTGAGGAAGCCGAAGTTATTGCGGATATTGTTCGAGAAGCTGGTTTTCAGCTTGCTCTCGACGATTTCCCAGCGCTGATCGCTGGTGGCCGTGTCCGCTGCTTCGATGACCATCGCGGTGCAGGCATCGCCGAAGATGAAATGGCTGTCGCGGTCGCGCCAGTTCAGGTGGCCGCTGGTGATTTCCGGATTCAGTACCAGTACGGCACGGGCCTGACCGCTCTGCACGGCGGCCACGGCTTGCTGGATGCCAAAGGTGGCCGACGAGCAGGCCACGTTCATGTCGAAGCCGTAGCCTTCGATGCCGAGTGCGCCTTGCACTTCGACGGCCATGGCCGGATAGGCGCGCTGCAGATTCGAGCAGGCCACCAGCACCATGTCGATGTCGGCCGGGGTGCGCTTGGCGCGTTCCAGCGCCTGACGGGCGGCGGCGACGCAGATTTCTGCCTGCAGCGAGAGTTCCTCATCGCTGCGCTCGGCGATGCGCGAGACCATCCGCTGCGGATCGAGGATGCCGCTTTTTTCCATCACGTAGCGGGATTTGATGCCGGAGGCTTTTTCGATAAAGGCGGCGCTGGACAGTTCCAGAGCCGTCACGCTGCCGTCGGCGATGGCGGCGGCGTTATCGGCATTGAACTGCTCGGCGTAGGTATTGAAGCACTGCACCAGTTCGTCGTTCGAGATCGACTGGGCTGGCGTATAGAGTCCGGTACCGCTAATGACGGCTTGTTTCATAGTTAAACTTTCAAATTAGGCAATGGTTTGCACCATTAATGACGCAAATTCTACACAATGACTGCACGTTAGGCGAAATTAAAAGCGGCGCCCGCAGGCGCCGCACAGGTGGACATCGCGCTGACGCCGCTATTTCCGGGCGATCAGTTGATCTATTTGCCGTGCACGCCGGCTGCGCCGCCCAGCCCGGCTTGCACCACTTTGGTCTCCGGACGCGCCAGTTGTACTGGCAAACCCTTCAGATGATTCAGGGCTTGCTGCAACTGGAAATCATCGTTGCTGCCGTATTCCAGCGGCTTGCGTTTTTTCTCCTGCGCCACCAGCCTTAACTGTTCTTCCGGCTCGTCGTGACGGCTGCGCACGCCCTCCTGATCGCGGTCATTGCTCAGATGCTTGTCCAGATCTGCTTCGCGCGGACGCAGTGCGTTCAAGCCGTCGCCATCGGCGTATTCATCCACCGCCAGATCGGGCACGATGCCTTTGGCCTGAATCGAGCGGCCATTCGGGGTGTAGTAGCGCGCGGTCGTCAGCTTGACGGCGGTATCGGCGGTTAGCTGGCGGATGGTTTGTACCGAACCTTTGCCGAAGGTCTGGCTGCCGATGATGATGGCGCGCTTGTAATCCTGCAGCGCACCGGCGACGATTTCCGAGGCCGAAGCGGAGCCGGTATTCACCAGCACCGCCAGCGGCACCTGTTTCAGTGCGGCCGGCAGACGGGCCAGTGCGTCACTTTCGTTATGCACCGCGTAGTATTCGGGACGGCCATAGAAAATCTGCTTGGAATCGGGCAGCTGGCCATTGGTCGAGACGATCGCCGCGTCTTTCGGCAGGAAGGCCGCAGCCACGCCAATGGCGCCCTGCAGCACACCACCGGGGTCGTTGCGCAAGTCGAGCACCAGCCCTTTCAGATGGGGATCCTGTTTGTACAGTTCGCTTATCTTGGCGGCCAGATCATCGACCGTGGGATCCTGGAACTGGGCGATGCGCAACCACGCATAGCCGGGTTCGACGATCTTGCCCTTGACGCTTTTCTGGACGATTTCTTCGCGGGTGATGTGGAATACCAGCGGTTCCGGCTCGCCCTGACGCACAATGGTCAGGCTGACTTTGCTATGCGGTTCGCCGCGCATCTTCTTGACCGAGTCTTCCAGACTCATGCCTTTGACGGCGGTATTGTCGAGCCGGCTGATCAGGTCACCGGCCTTGATCCCGGCGCGCCACGCGGGCGAATCCTCGATGGGCGCAACGATTTTGATATAGCCATCCACGCTCTCGCCGATTTCGATGCCCAGCCCGACGAACTTGCCTTGCGAGCCTTCGCGCAGTTCCGCATAGGCACGCTTGTCCAGATAGGCGGAATGGGGATCGAGCGAGGCCACCATGCCGGAAATGGCTTCCGTCAGCAGCTTCTTATCCTCGACTTTTTCGACGTAGTCGGTTTTGATCAGGCCATACACATCGGCCAGCTGGCGCAGTTCCTCCAGTGGCAGTGCCTGCTCCACGGGTTTTTGTGCCATAGCGGAAAACTGCAGCGACACGGCAATGCCGGCCACCACACCCAGGCCTATCAGCCCGGTATTCTTGAGTTTCTTACCCATCTAGCCACCTCGTCAATGTTGCCGGTCGCCGTAGCCGCCGTTCAAGGTTCGCGGCAACGTGCTGGATTCAGTATAAACCTGATTTCCGGCAAACGTTCTAGCCGTATCGAAATGTCGCGAGCCTTTACGCAGATTTACGGCCAGCCCCATTGACAAGCGCAGCGCGCCAGCGCGGCTAGGCAGCCCCGTCAGATTTGCAGAATCGCGCAGCTTGTAGGGCTTGCGTAAAGGTGGGTAAGCAAATGTAAGAAGCCGTTCCGGGCCTGAAAACGCGACCTACACTGAGCTCGTATTTCTCTCTACCCTGAAGTGGTTTTTTGCCTGCGCCCCAAGCGCAGGTTTTTTTTTAACCGGTCTGATTTAAATTGGAGTGGCTATGCGAGCAGTGACCAGGTGGCAAAGATGGCAGGGGCGGCGACTGCTGGCGGTACTCGCGCTGGCGGCGGGAGCGCTGCTGGTGGTGGCGCCGGCGCCAGCGCTGGCCTTGCCGGTGATGGAAATGCGCGCCGACGATTATCTACCGATGGCGGCCGAGCTGAAAAAGTCGCTGAACCTGAATGGCAACCAGCTAGTGCTGTGGCAGCAGACCGAGACCCGTACCCGTCATCTGCTGCGCGAACGGCAGACGCGTCGCGAACGTTTGCAGGCGGCGCTGCAGGAGGGCCTGAAGGGCGCGAATGTCGAGTTGCGCGAACTGTTAGGCGCGCTCGAGGCGGAAACGCTGACGGCGGCCAATGAGGAAAAGCTGTTGCGCGAGTGGTGGCTGGGCGTCAACGATGCGCTCAGCGAAACGCAGCGCCAGACGGTGGTGCAACTGGTCGCGGAGCAGTTGCTGCGGATGCCGGAGCATGCCTTGCCGGGCAGCGCTCCGCGTCGTGAGGAGGGCGGCGAAGGACGTCACGGCGGCGCTGGGCGCAAAGGCGGCGGCGGGGTCAGTATTGGCGGCCCCGGCGGCACCAGCCTGAATTTGCCGGGCGGCTAAGGTAGCACTGCGGAGGCGAGCGCTGCTGCGTTAGTGGCTGACGCAGCAGATGTGTATCGTAAAGTAACATTCGGTCACTAGGAGAGTTTGCAGACGGGGCTGCCGGTAAAATACCGTCCCTATGAGCAAACTGAACCCTTACGCCTTTACTTACGTCGGTACTTACGTCTGTATGGCACTGCTGGGCGCGTCCAATGCGATCGCGCAAACTGAAACCCGTGGCGCTGCCAGTCAGGCGCCTGCTACGGTCGATGGCAAACCGGTGCAACAGGTCACCGTGACGGGTGGACGCGCCAGTGACGTCGATGAACGCCGTAATTCTGTGGCTGGCAAGCAAGTGTTTAGCCGCGAAGAGCTGGACCGCAATGGCGATAGCAATATCGGCGACGTGCTCAAGCGTTTGCCCGGTGTCACGCTGGGTGGCCGTCCCGGTCGCGGTGGCGAGGTGCGCATGCGTGGCATGGGCAATGGCTATACCCAGATCCTGCTGAATGGCGAACGTCCGCCGGCCGGTTTTTCCATGGAGTCGCTATCGCCTGATCAGGTCGAGCGCGTTGAAATCATGCGCGGTCCGGTGGCCGAAAACAGTGCCCAGGCTATCGCTGGCACCATCAACATCGTGCTGCGCGACGGTTACCAGCAGCGCGACCGCCAATTCAAATTCACCGATACCATCGAGCAGGGCCGTCATGCGCCGAATATTTCGCTGACCGCCCCCGGTAAAGCAGGCCAGCTGACGTATTTGCTGTCCGGCTCGCTGTTCCAGAGTCTGCCGCATGACCAGACGCTGAGCTATAACCGCGATACCCGCGCTGACGGGGTGGTGCTGAAGGACCAGAATGTACTGGACCAGAGCCGGCGCACTGCCTACGGGCTGCAATTGACGCCGCGTCTGTCGTATAAATTCGAGGGTGGCGACACGCTCAATTTCCAGACCTTCATGATGAGCATTCGCAGCAATGGCGATGGCCGTAGCGATCTGGGCCAGAACACCGGACTGGTGCCGCCCGCCTTGCAGCAGGCCCCCGAATATGTGACGGCACTCAGCCAGAGCCACTATGCGGGCAGCTTCATGCGCGGCTTCGGCAACTGGATACACAAGCTCGACGGTGCAGCCAAGCTTGATGTGAAATTCGGCTTTGGCGGCGGGCGCAGCGATAACGATGCGCGGCGCACCCAGTACGATAGCGCCGCCAAGCTGCAGGACCGGTTTACCGATACCTCGTCGACGCGCGAACATAGCGTGAATAGCGGCGGCAAATACACTGCGCCGCTGGGCCGCAACCAGAGTCTGGCGGCTGGCTGGGATGTGGAACTGGGACACCGCGTGGAAAACCGCGTCTCGGTGGATCAGAATGGCTTGCCGCGGTTCGCCGAATCGGGCGATAACCTGACGGCGGACAGCCGCCGGCTGGCCGTCTACGCGCAGGATGAGTGGGATATTTCCTCGCAATGGTCGGGCTATGGAGGCTTGCGCTGGGAAGGCATCCGCACCACCAGCGGTCGCGCCGGTGGTGATATCCGCAACCAGAGCAGCGTGTTCAGTCCCTTGCTGCACGCGGTGTACCGGATTCCGGGCAGTGAAAAAGACCAGCTACGCGCCAGCCTGACCAAGAGCTACAAGGCGGCCAATGTGCAGGATCTGATTGCCCTGCCATCGGTTGCATACCTCAACAGTGCTACCCGTCCTGACCGCACCGGCAACCCGAATCTGAAGCCGGAACTGGCCACCGGGCTGGATCTGGCGTATGAACACTATATCGGCCGTAGCGGCATCGTCAGTGTCAGCGGCTTTATCCGTGACATTCAGGATCTGATCCGTCGCAACGTGACGCTGCAAGACACCGCCACCGGCCCGCGCTGGGTGTCCACCCCGCAGAATATCGGTCATGCCCGCACCAAGGGTATCGAACTGGAAGCCAAGTTCCAGTTGCAGGAATTGTTTGCGCAGGGTCCGGCTGTCGATCTGCGTTCCAATTACAGCCATTTCTGGTCCAGCGTGGATGATATTCCCGGCCCGAACAATCACCTCGATGCCCAGCCCAAGCAGACCGCCAATCTGGGCATGGATTACCGCATGAAGGGCTTGCCGCTGACGCTGGGGGCGAATCTCAACTGGACCGCGCCGACCCTGATCCAGAGCAGCCTGACACAGGAAGTCGGCACCAGCCGCAAACGTTCCTTCGACGTCTACGGTCTGTGGAAAATCGACCCTGTGCAACAGTTGCGCATCTCGGCGAATAACCTGATGGCAGAAAGTGCACTGGGCAGTAATATCGTCAACACCAACGGGCTGTCACAAGCGGCCTATACCAGCAACCAGACCTATGTGGTCTGGAGCGTTAAATACGAACTGAAGTTCTAAGGAAGGGACAAACTGTGAAAAAACGTTTTGTACTGAGCACCCTCACGTTGAGCCTGATGAGTGCACTGGCCGGCGCCGCCGATACCGCCGCGAACGCTGCCGCCAATGCCGGCATGATTTCCGGCATCGACACGCGCTACATCGACACGAGCGTGCGCGCCCAGGATGATTTCTTCCATTACCTTAACGGCACTTGGTTAAAGACCACGGAAATTCCGGAAGACAAGTCGAGCTGGGGGACCTTCGCCAAGCTGCGCGATGACGTGCTGCCGCAACTGCGCAGCATCATCGAAGCGGCCGAAGCCAACCAGCAGCGCAAGGCTGGTAGCGATGCCCAGAAAATCGGCGATCTGTACGCCAGCTTCATGGACGAGAAACAACTCGACAGTCTGGGCGTGAAGCCGCTTGCTGGTGAACTCAACCATATTCGCGGCCTGAAAGACAAGAAAGCCTTCCCGCGCCTGATCGCCCACCTCAGCGAAATCGGCGTGAGCACGCCTTACGGCATCTATGTCAGTCAGGATGCGCGTGCCTCAACCGTGCATGCGGTAGGGATTTCCCAGAGTGGTCTGGGTCTGCCGGACCGTGATTACTATCTGAAAAAAGACGATGCGGAAATGGCCAGCGTACTGGCCAAGTACCAGAGCCACATTGCCAACATCCTCAAGCTGGCCGGTAACACCCAGCCGGAAGCGAACGCACAGGCCATCGTGGCGCTGGAAACCGCGCTGGCGCAGGCACAGTGGACCAAGGTCGAGAACCGTGATCCCGTTAAGCGCTACAACAAGCGTAGCCTGCAGGAGCTGGCAGCACTGTCGCCCGCCTACGACTGGCAGGGCGCGCTGGCGGCGGCTGGCGTGGCCGGTAAAACCGATTATGTGATCGTCAACCAGCCGAGCTATATCAGCGCACTGAACAGCGTGATGGAGAGCACCGATCTGGCCAGCTGGAAAGCCTATTTCGAATGGCAGTTGCTGCGCCGCGCTTCGCCTTATCTGTCGCAGGATTTCGCCAATGCCCATTTCGCTTTCTTCAGCACCACCCTGACCGGTGTCGCCGTGAAACCGCCGCGCTGGAAATCGGCCGTTAGTCTGGTGGAAAGCAGTCTCGGTGAGGTACTGGGCAAGCTGTATGTGGCCCAGCATTTCCCGCCGGAGCGCAAAGCCCGCATGGAAGTACTGGTGCAGAACCTGCTCGCGTCCTACAAAACCAGCATCGATGCGCTTGACTGGATGAGCCCGGAAACCAAGCAGGAAGCGCAGGCCAAGCTGGCCAAGTTCGCACCGAAGATCGGCTATCCGAACAAGTGGCGTGATTACAGCGCGCTGGCGATTCTCAAGCAGGATCTGATCGGCAACGCGATGCGTGCTTCCACCTTCAGCTACCAGCGCATGATCGAGAAACTGGGCAAGCCGGTCGATCGTGAAGAATGGGGCATGACGCCGCAAACCGTGAATGCCTATTACAACCCGTCGAAGAACGAGATCGTGTTCCCGGCAGCGATTTTGCAGCCGCCATTCTTCGATGCGCGCGCCGATGATGCCGTCAACTACGGTGCGATTGGCGCCGTGATCGGTCACGAAATCAGCCACGGTTTCGACGATAAGGGTAGCCAGTCCGATGGCGACGGCAATCTGCGCGACTGGTGGAGCAAGCAGGATCGCATCAACTTCAAGGTGAAGACCGATGCGCTGGTCAAGCAGTACGACGCCTACAGCCCGGTGAAAGGCTATCACGTGAACGGCGCGCTGACGCTGGGCGAAAACATTGCCGACAACTCCGGTCTGGCGATTGCCTACAAGGCCTATAAGCTGTCGCTCGGTGGCAAGCCGGCGCCGGTGATCGAAGGGCTGACGGGCGACCAGCGCTTCTACATGGGCTTTGCGCAGGTATGGCGCGCCAAGGTACGCGACAAGCAGCAGATCGTGCTGATCAAGACCGATCCGCACTCGCCGGGACAGTTCCGTGCCAATGGCACGCTGGTCAATCAGGCCGGCTTCTATGACGCGTTCGGCGTGCAGCCTGGCGATCAGATGTATGTTGCGCCGGAACAGCGCGTGAACATCTGGTAATCGTTTCCATGCACAAAAAAGGCCACGTAATGTGAACTGAACCCCAAAAGTTGGACACCAACTTTTGGGGTTTTTTTATGGCGAAGTACAGTGAACAGTTCAAGCTGCGGATAGTTCAACAATATCTAGAGGGAGCAGCCGGCTATCAGTC
>JAIXXN010000027.1 GCA_027490725.1 Oxalobacteraceae bacterium | reverse complement strand
CGCCCAATTTCGCGCTTTGGTGAGTTCGCTTACATCTGCTGCTCACCGAAGTCCGTTAGTTTACAGCATCTTTCAAAGCTTTACCAGCTTTAAATTTAGGAACTTTTGCTGCTTCGATGGTGATCTCTTCTTTGGTGCGTGGATTGCGGCCGGTACGGGCAGCGCGCTCGCTCACCGAGAAGGTGCCAAAGCCGACCAGGGTGACGCTGTCGTTCTTTTGCAGGGTGGTGGTTACACCGTCGATCACTGCGTCGAGTGCGCGTGCGGCAGCCGCTTTGGAAATATCAGCGGTCGCTGCAATATGGTCGATCAATTCAGTCTTATTCAAAGCAATTCCCCGTCACAAAGGTTATATCATTTTAGCCCGCACACAGCATTTACTCTGCAGCGTACAGGTCTGGAAAAATCTCAGGCCGTATTAAACAAGCCAGCCCACCTTTGTGTCAAGCGTCACACTATAGAAATCGGCCGGTAAATAACAAACGGGTGCTATAAAAGCGCCCGTTTGTGGTGTTAGCGAGAATTAATCGCCATTCGACTTAATGTTTTACGACATCCGTCTGACCATCGGGTTTGCCGGCAACCACCGCCACCGCTTCTACCGCTGCCGTTTCTACCAATGCTACCGGCATACGCTCGAGCGCAATTTCCAGCACTTTATCGATCCAGCGCACTGGCACAATCTCCAGTTTGTTTTTCACATTGTCCGGAATCTCGGCCAGATCCTTGACGTTCTGCTCGGGGATCAGCACGGTTTTAATACCACCGCGTTGCGCCGCCAGCAGTTTTTCTTTCAGACCGCCAATCGGCAAGACTTCGCCACGCAGGGTAATTTCACCCGTCATCGCCACATCGGCACGTACCGGAATCCCGGTGAACACCGACACCATCGCCACCGTCATGGCGGCACCGGCCGACGGACCGTCTTTCGGCGTTGCACCTTCCGGCACGTGGATGTGGATATCGCTCTTCTCGAACACTTCGCTCTTGATGCCGAGACGCTGTGCCCGGCTACGCACGACCGTGCGGGCCGCTTCGATCGATTCCTTCATCACGTCGCCCAGCGTACCGGTGCGGATGACATTGCCCTTGCCCGGCATTTGCACGGCCTCGATCGTCAGCAGATCGCCGCCCACTTCGGTCCATGCCAGTCCGACCACCTGACCGATCTGGTTGTCTTTCTCGGCCACGCCGAAATCGTAACGACGCACGCCGAGGAATTTGTCCAGATTCTTGGACGTGACGGCGACTTTCTTGTCCGACTTCTTCAGCAGCAGCATCTTCACCACCTTGCGGCAGATCTTCGATACTTCGCGTTCCAGCGAACGCACGCCCGCTTCACGGGTGTAGTAGCGGATGATGTCACGCAGTGCCGATTCGGCCACCGAAATCTCGTCTTCTTTCAGACCATTGTTCTTGATCTGTTTCGGCAGCAGATAACGCTGGGCGATGCTGGTCTTCTCGTCTTCCGTGTAACCGGACAGACGGATGACTTCCATACGGTCCAGCAGTGCCGGCGGGATGTTGTAGGAGTTCGAAGTCGCCACAAACATCACATCGGACAGATCGAAATCGACTTCGATGTAGTGATCGGAGAAGGTGTGATTCTGTTCCGGATCGAGCACTTCCAGCAGCGCTGACGAAGGGTCGCCACGGAAATCAGCCCCCATCTTGTCGATCTCGTCGAGCAGGAACAGCGGATTGCGCACCCCGACCTTGGCCAGCGATTGCAGCACCTTGCCCGGCATCGAACCGATGTAGGTACGACGGTGACCGCGAATCTCGGCCTCGTCCCGCACCCCACCGAGTGCCATGCGCACGAACTTGCGGTTGGTGGCACGGGCGATCGACTGTCCCAGCGAAGTCTTACCCACGCCCGGAGGACCAACGAAGCACAGAATCGGCGCTTTCAGTTTGTCGACGCGCTGCTGTACTGCGAGGTATTCCAGAATACGTTCTTTGACCTTGTCCAGACCGTAGTGATCGCCTTCCAGCACTTTCTCGGCATTCGACAGATCGTTATTGACCTTGGATTTTTTCTTCCATGGCAGACTGACCAGCGTGTCGATGTAATTGCGCACCACCGTCGCTTCGGCCGACATCGGCGACATCAGCTTGAGTTTTTTCAGTTCGGCAGTGGCTTTGTCGAGTGCCTCTTTCGGCATCTTGGCGGCCACCACTTTCTTTTCCAGCTCGTCCAGATCGGCACCGTCTTCGCCCTCACCCAGTTCTTTCTGGATGGCTTTGACTTGCTCGTTCAGGTAGTACTCGCGCTGCGACTTTTCCATCTGGCGCTTGACGCGGCCACGGATACGCTTTTCCACCTGCAGAATATCGAGCTCGCCTTCGAGCTGGCCCAGCAGATGCTCGAGGCGCTTGGTGACGCTGAAAATTTCCAGAATCACCTGTTTCTGTTCGAGTTTGAGCGGCAGATGGGCTGCCACGGTATCGGCCAGGCGACCGGCATCGTCGATGCCCGACAGCGAAGCGAGGATTTCCGGCGGAATTTTCTTGTTGAGTTTTACGTACTGATCGAACTGTTGCACGATCGCACGGCGCATCGCCTCGATTTCCGATTCGTCGCCCGGCTCGGAATCGAGCGGCGTCAGATCGGCCACGAAGTGGGCCGGGGTATCGGTAATGCGGTTGATGCGCGCACGCTGAGCGCCTTCGACCAGCACCTTGACGGTGCCGTCGGGCAGTTTCAGCATTTGCAGAATATTGGCCACGCAACCGATTTCGTAGATATCGGAGGCAGAAGGTTCGTCCTTGGCAGCGGCTTTTTGCGCGGCAAGCATGATGCTCTTGCCTTGCTCCATCGCGGCTTCCAGCGCCTTAATCGATTTTGGGCGCCCTACGAACAGCGGTATCACCATATGCGGGAAAACTACAACGTCCCGCAACGGCAATAACGGCAGTTGAGTTTGCTCAGTTAATTTGGAAGTTGTCATGGCGTACCTTATGTGAAAGCGTGTTTATGATGTGGGCGCGATAGTGCCGAATCACAAGACCGCCGAGGAGAAATAGTACTCAAAATAAAGAATATTTCTCGACAGCGCGTCGTACTCTAAGAGTCAAGCTGTCAAAACAGCGAGAAATAAAAAAGCCACGCGTGACAAACCATGCTGTCACGAGTGGCTTTCCGTTTGAAGCCTGCTTACTCTTATTGGATTAAATTGTACCGCCTTGCCCCGCAGATGCGAAATGAAATTTGCTGCTGTGCGCGGCAAGTGTGCACAAGTTATTTAATTCTCACCAGAGGCTTTGGCGGCATCCTCATAGATCAGCAACGGTTTCGCGCCGCTGGTAATGGTGTTCTCATCGATCACCACCTTGGTAACATTGCTTTCGTTCGGCAGTTCATACATGGTGTCGAGCAAAGCATGTTCCAGGATCGAACGCAGACCACGGGCGCCGGTCTTGCGCGCCAGGGCTTTCTTGGCGATCGCGTGCAAGGCGGCCGGACGAATCTCCAGTTCCGCGCCTTCCATATCGAGCAGCTTGGCGTACTGTTTGACCAGGGCGTTTTTCGGCTCGACCAGAATCTGGATCAGCGCTTCTTCCGTCAACTCGGCCAGGGTTGCAACCACCGGCAGACGACCCACCAGTTCCGGAATCAGACCGAATTTAATCAGATCTTCCGGTTCAGCTTCCTGCAGTACATCACTGGCGCTACGCTCCTGCTTGCTCTTCACGGACGCCGAGAAGCCGATGCCGGATTTTTCCGAACGCTCGGAAATCACCTTGGCCAGACCGTCAAACGCACCACCGCAGATGAACATGATGTTGGTGGTATCGATCTGCACGAAGTCCTGATTCGGGTGCTTGCGGCCACCTTGTGGCGGCACGGAAGCCATCGTGCCTTCGATCAGTTTCAGCAGTGCCTGCTGTACGCCCTCGCCCGACACGTCGCGGGTAATCGAAGGATTGTCCGATTTACGGGAAATTTTGTCGATCTCATCGATGTAGACGATGCCGCGCTGTGCTTTTTCCACATCATAGTTGCAGCTTTGCAGCAGCTTCTGGATGATGTTTTCCACGTCTTCACCCACATAACCGGCTTCGGTCAGGGTGGTTGCATCGGCGATCACGAACGGTACGTTGAGCATGCGTGCCAGCGTCTGGGCCAGCAGGGTTTTACCCGAACCGGTAGGACCGACCAGCAAGATATTGCTCTTGGCCAGTTCGATGTCGTCTTTTTTGCCCAGATGCTTG
The DNA here is from genome assembly GCA_027490725.1 of Oxalobacteraceae bacterium. GTDB lineage: Bacteria > Pseudomonadota > Gammaproteobacteria > Burkholderiales > Burkholderiaceae_D > Rugamonas. The sequence continues at coordinate 143,700 of JAIXXN010000027.1, read as the reverse complement.
AGGCGTTTGTAGTGGTTGTACACCGCCACCGACAGGATGCGCTTGGCAGTCTGCTGGCCGATCACATAGGAATCGAGCAGTTCTTTGATTTCCTGCGGGGTAGGCAGATCCGACTTGGCGCCGCTGACCGACTCGATGGCCGAGGTTTCATCACGGATGATGTCATTGCACAGATCGATGCATTCGTCGCAAATGAAGACCGACGGGCCGGCGATGAGTTTCTTTACCTCGTGCTGACTTTTGCCGCAAAACGAGCAGTACAGTAATTTTTCGCCGCTGGAGGTTTTTTTGTCTGACATGGGGCAGTTTTCTTAGGGTTACAGAATGGCTTGACTGTTGCAAGGGAGCACGAATTGTAGCCGCTACGACCGGCCTACCATGCCATGCTACCTGAAATAAAAACGAAACGCCCGAACGATGGATCGCCCGGGCGTTTATTTAGCAATGCTGCACTGGATGCATCAAGCCCGGGTTGCCAACATTTTGTCGATCAAACCGTACTCTACTGCTTCTTCGGCCGACATGAAACGATCGCGATCGGTGTCTTTCGCAATCTGTTCCACGCTTTGACCGGTGCGCTCCGCCATGATCGAATTCAGACGATGACGCAGATACAGGATTTCTTTGGCCTGGATCTCGATATCCGATGCCATCCCTTGCGAACCACCGGACGGCTGGTGAATCATGATGCGCGAGTTCGGCAGCGAGAAACGTTTGCCTTTGGCACCAGCGGCCAGCAGGAAAGCGCCCATCGAAGCAGCCATACCCGTGCACAGGGTCGAGACGTCCGGCTTGATGAATTGCATGGTATCGAAAATCGCCAGGCCAGCCGAAACAGAACCGCCAGGTGAATTGATGTAGAGCGAGATATCCTTGTCCGGATTTTCGCTTTCCAGGAACAGCATCTGGGCGACAATCAGGTTGGCCATCTGGTCATGCACAGGGCCGACCATGAAGATGACGCGTTCTTTGAGCAGGCGCGAGTAGATATCATACGAGCGCTCGCCACGACCGCTTTGTTCGACCACCATCGGCACCAGGCCGAGCATTTCAGTGTCCAGCGCTGGATTACGGTTCATACCAGTCATTCTATTTCCTTGTGAAGCAGCACAAAGCCGGAATGCGTATCTTAGCGCATCCGGCCTGCACTGAATTACGCTTGTGCGTTGCTTCCCATCAGTTCGTCAAAAGCAACTGCTTTCGACGTCGACTTCGACAGGCCCAGCACGTAGTTGACGACGTTTTCTTCTAATACAAGGGCTTCGACTTCGGCCAGACGACGACGGTCGCTGTAGTAGTACTTCAGCACTTCGCGTGGATCTTCGTAGCTCTGGGCGAAATCTTCAACTTGCGCTTTTACCTGTTCTGGCTGAGCTTGCAGGTTGTTTTCATTGACCAGTTGCGACAGGATCAGGCCCAGACGGACGCGACGCTCTGCTTTTTCGGTGAACAGTTCTGGTGGGAATGGTACGTCTTTGACGTTCATGCCGCGTTGCGCCATATCCTGCCGGGTCATTTCAGCCAGACGCTCGGTGTCCTGGGCAACCAGGGTTTGTGGCACGTCCAGGGTGGCGGTTTTCACCAGCGCATCCATCACGGCTTCCTTGTTGCGTGCTTTCACACGACCAGCAACTTCACGTTCCAGATTGACTTTGATGTCTTCGCGCATTTTAGCCACGTCGCCATCGGCCACGCCCAGCGATTTCGCGAATTCAGCGTCAACTTCTGGCAGGTGTGCCCATTCCAGCTTCTGCAGGGTGATGGTGAACGAAGCGGTTTTACCAGCCACGTCTTTACCATGGTAGTCCTCTGGGAAAGCCAGTGGGAAGGTCTTGGCTTCGCCGACTTTCAGGCCAACGGTAGCAGCTTCGAATTCTGGCAGCATGCGGCCTTCGCCCAGTACGAAAGCGTAGCCATCAGCTTTGCCGCCCGGGAATTCCACGCCGTCGATCGAACCGACGAAGTCTACGGTCACGCGGTCGCCGTTGGCAGCAATCGCTGCGCCGCCGTCGCCGTGTTCGCCAGCTTCGCCTTTGGTGTGGAAGTGCACGCGCTGTTTGCGCAGGATGTCGATGGTTTTGTCGATTTCCACTTCCGAAACTTCCGCTTTCACGGTTTCGATTTCGACGGTGGTCAGGTCACCGATCACGACTTCTGGGTACACTTCGAAGGTTGCGTCGAAGCTCAGAACACCTTCAGCCGAACCTTCTTTTGGTTCGATGCGTGGGTAACCGGCAACGCGCAGTTCAGCTTCATTGGCGGCATCGTTGAAAGCGCGACCAACTTTATCGTTCAGCACTTCGGTCTCGATCTGATAACCGTACTGTGCTGCGACCATTTTCAGAGGAACTTTGCCTGGACGGAAGCCCGGTGCCTTAGCCGTTTTGGCTTGCACTTTCAGGCGCTTCTCTACTTCGGCGCGGACTTCGGTCAGCGGGAAGGAGATCGTGATACGACGTTCAAGTTTGCCCAAGGTTTCGACTGCAGTTGCCATGTAAAAATCGTCCAAAAAAATAGTAATACTGTTGGTGCGAGGAGGGGGACTCGAACCCCCACACCATTGCTGGCGTCAGGACCTAAACCTGGTGCGTCTACCAATTTCGCCATCCTCGCGGCTTGTTTGCACAAAAGCAAAGGGCGACCCGTAAGTGAAAACGGTCGCCCTGATCCCGCTAGAGTCCGTCGGCTTGCACCGAACTACGCAGGAGCTTTCAACTTCAACGCGGTATTCTAACGGGTTTTTCAGCGAAATGTGGCGATTTTTACTAGGGCGCTAATTTTCCCCGAAATTTCCGGGAAATTTACACATTTCTTGCGCTGATTTTCACCACATTCAGGGCTGCGCCACCGGCTTTTTCACTCTGAACCAGGCTGCATACAGGGCCGGCAGGAACAGCAAAGTCAGCGCTGTGGCAAACACCAGTCCGCCCATGATAGCGACCGCCATCGGGCCCCAGAATACCGAACGCGACAGAGGGATCATCGCCAGTGCTGCCGCGGCGGCCGTCAGGATGATAGGCCGGCAACGCCGTACTGCCGATTCCACGATCGCGGTCCACGGCTCGGCGCCGCCAGCAATGTCCTGCTCGATCTGGTCCACCAGAATCACCGAGTTACGGATGATCATGCCGAACAGCGCGATGATACCCAGATTGGCCACAAAGCCCAGCGGGCGACCCAGCAACAGCAGTGCCATCGCAGCCCCGGCCACACCAAGCGGCCCGGTCAGGAACACCAGCAACGCCCGCGAGAAGCTATGCAACTGCAACATCAGCAGCGTAAAGATGATGAACACGGCCAGCGGCAAGTTGGCAGCAATCGACGCCTCTGCCGAACCACTATCGGCTGCCGCACCTTTCACGGTGATGGCATAACCGGGCGGCAGTTGCGCGCGCAAGGCCTGCAGCTTCGGATCGATCTGGCCCGACACGGTCGGCCCCTGAATATTGTCGCCCACGTCGGACTGCACGGTAATGGCCCACTCGCGCCCTTCGCGCCACACGACCCCGGGCTCCCAGACGAAATGGGGACGCGCCAGCTGGCTCAAGGTCACAAACTTGCCACTGGCAGTCGGTAGATTAGTGTTGTTCAGCACGGTAATACTGTCGCGCTCTTCGAGCGGCTGGCGGATCTGGATATCGATCAGCTTGATATCCTCGCGGAACTGGCCAATGGTGGTGCCGCTCAGCACCGTATTCACAGCCCGCATCACGGTTTGCGAACTGACACCGAGCGCGCGCATACGGTCCTGATCGAGTTCGAGGCGCAACACCTTGATCGACTCGTTCCAGTTATCGTTGACGCCAATGGTATTCGGATTAGCACGCATGATGTCCTTGACCTGATCGGCAATCACGCGCACCTTCTGTACATCACCCCCGGTGACGCGGAACTGCACCGGATACGGCACCGGCGGCCCGTTCGGCAGCAGCTTGACGCGACCACGCACTTCCGGGAAGTCCTGCTTGAAGACTTCGACGATCTTGTCGCGCAGCAGGCTGCGTGTCTTCAGATCCTTGGGCAGTACCACGATTTGCGAGACGTTCGTCTGCGGGAAAATCTGATCCAGCGGCAGGTAGAAACGCGGACTGCCGGTGCCCACATAGCTGGTCACACTGAGCACCCCCTCCTGCTTGCTGATGAAGGCTTCGAACTTCTTGACCTGCGCCTCATTGGCTGCGTAGGTCGTGCCTTCCGGGGTCCACATCTCGACCATCAATTCAGGGCGGCTGGAATCGGGGAAGAACTGCTTTTCAATGAAGTTGAAGCCGTACACACCGAGTGCGAACACCAGCATGGACGCCACAATCGTGGTTTTGCGGAACTCGACGCACCAGTTGACCACGGCACGGAAGCGCCGGAAGCCCGGTGTATCGAACAGATCATGCTCGCTACCACCGGCGGCATGCGGCTTGACCTTGAGCAGCACGTAGCCGATATACGGCGTAAATACCACCGCCACCACCCAGGAAATCACCAGTGCCAGCGCATTCACAGAGAATAAGGAGAAGGTGTATTCACCGGCCGCCGACTTGGCCAGGCCGATAGGCAGGAAGCCAGCCACGGTAATCAGCGTGCCGGTCAGCATAGGAATAGCCGTCGAGGTGTAGGCAAAAGTTGCCGCATCGAAGCGCGACATGCCCTCCTCCATCTTGCGCACCATCATTTCGACGGCAATGATGGCGTCATCAACGAGCAGGCCCAGCGCAATAATCAGCGCACCCAGCGAAATCTTGTGCAGGTCGATATCGAGCATGCGCATGAACAGGAAGGTCACTGCCAGCACCAGTGGAATGGTCAACGCCACCACCAGACCGGGACGCACATCGAGCCGGAACGGCTTGCTATGCAAGCCCAGCGCGACAAAACTCACTGCCAGCACGATCAGCACCGCCTCGATCAGGGTATGCACAAACTCGCCCACCGAGGCCTTGACGGCTTCTGGCTGGTCGGACACGCGCTCCAGCTCTATACCGACCGGCAACTGGGCTTTCATCAGGGCGACCCGGGCCTCCATATGTTTGCCCAGTTCGATGATATTGCCGCCCTTCTCCATCGACACGCCCAGCCCGATCACCTGCTTGCCGTTGTAGCGCATGGTATTCCCGGGCGGATCCTGATACTGACGCTTAATGGTCGCAAAGTCGCCTAGACGGAAGGTGGTGCCGTTGGCACGCAGTTCCAGATTTTCCAGGTCCTTCAGGGTTTTCAGCGCCCCCGTCACCCGCACTTGCAGGTTATCGCTAGGCGTGACCAGTACACCGCTGGCTTCCACGCTATTCTGGGTAGCAATCTGGTTGGCCACTGCCTCGATCGGAATGCCGAGCTGGGCAAATTTCTGGTGCGAGAACTCGATATTGATCTTCTCTTCCTGCACGCCGAACAGCTCGACTTTGGAGACCAGCTTCACACCCAGCAGTTGCTGACGTACGAAATCGGCATAGTCCTTCATCTCGGCATAGGTATAGCCATCACCTGACAGCGCGAAGATCGACCCGAAGGTGTCGCCAAACTCGTCGTTGAAGTAAGGCCCCTGCACACCGGCCGGCAGGGTTGCGCGCATATCGCCGATCTTCTTGCGCACCTGATACCAGGATTGCGCCACATCCTTGGGCGGCGCCGATTCGCGCAGCTTGAGAATAATGGTGGTCTCGCCGGGTTTCGAATAGCTGCTGATCTCGTCGATATCCGGGGTCTCCTGCAGCTTCTTCTCCAGCTTGTCGGTGACCTGCTCGGCCATCTGCAGCGACGTGGCACCGGGCCACACGGCCCTTACCACCATCGCTCGGAAGGTGAATGGCGGGTCTTCATCCTGACCCAGCTTGCTATAACTGAGCATGCCGCCAATCAGCAGCACGGCGATCAGATAGCGGGTCAGCGGAATATGTTCGAGCGCCCAGCGAGAGAGATTGAAACCGCCCTTCATTTGCCACTCCCCGCAGCTGCGGATGGGGCCGGGCTAGCCGGCGCCTGTGGCAACTCCTGACCAAGGATCTTTACCTGCTGACCGGGCTTCAGCAGATGCACGCCGGCCGTGACCACGGTCTGTCCCGCTTGCACACCGCCGCTGAGGACGATCTGGTTACCTACCGCAGCGCCCACATTCACTGGCACCAGTCGCACCGTGTTACGCTCTACCAGCCACACCGAGGTCGCCGATTTTTCATAGAACAGCGCCGTCAGCGGCACCTTGATCTGCGGCGTCGCCGTTTTCGAATTAAACAGGACCACGGCCGTCATGCCCAGCCTGGCGTCCGCCAGCGTGTCAGGAATACTGACTTTGGCCGTATAGGTGCGGGTCGCCGCATCGGCGATCGGCGAGATTTCGCGGATCTTGCCCGCCACGGTGCGCTGCGGATCGGCCCACAGTCGCACCTGCACATCGGCAACCCGACGCAGGCTTTCGACTTTATCTTCCGGCAGACCGATCACCACTTCCTTCTCACCCTGCCGGGCCACCCGCACCACCGGCGTGCCGGCGGCGACCACCTGTCCCACTTCGGCCTCGACTGCCGTCACCACGCCGTCGATATCGGCCACCAGCGCCGCATAGCCGGCCTGATTGGACTGGCCACGATAGGCCGCCTGCGCCGCATCGACATTGGCCTGCGCACCTTTGAAAGCAGCCTCCTTGGCGTCGAGCACGGCAGCACTGACGAAATTCTTGCTGCGCAACTCCTGATAACGCTTGAGCTCGGCACTCGCCAGATCGCGGCTGGTTTCTGCCGCGCGCAGCCCGGCCAGCGCTTGCGCCTGCGACAGTTGCAGATCCTGCGGGTCGAGTTGCATCAGCAACTGGCCTTTCTTAACCAGCGTCCCCACATCGACCTTGCGTGCGACAATCTTGCCGCCGACCCGGAACCCAAGTCGCGATTCCACCCGCGCCCGCACCTCGCCAGCGAACTCGGCGTCGATCGCCACATCGCTGGCCGCGAGTACGATGGCACGCACGGGACGGATGTCGGGACTTTTCTCGGCGGGCTTGGAACAAGCGGCCAGCGCGGCGGCGGCCAGAACCAGAATAGTGAGAGGGAACTTCTGACGCTGTCTATTGAAGGCGACCACGGTTTCTTCCTTTAGCTTGCTCTAGAGTATAGTTGGCACTAATATTACGAGTTGGAAATTAATGACTTTCCGTTAATTTATTATAAGCCGAGCCCATGCATTTGCAAATGACTTTGGCGTCATTAATTTTAAAATCTGCTTTTAGGCTGCGTGTTTATGTCGGTTGACCACTACGAAAATTTCCCTGTTGCATCGATTTTACTCCCGGGCCGGCTCCGCCCCGCAGTCGAAGCCATCTACGCTTTTGCCCGCAGTGCCGACGATCTGGCCGACGAAGGTGACGCCAGCCCCGAGCAAAGACTGGCCGCGCTGAGCGCCTATGAAGCTGAACTGGCGCGGATCGACGCTGGCGCGGACAGTGAACTGCCAATGTTTGCACGACTGGCACAGGTAATCCGTCATTACCAGCTGCCCGTGAAACCGCTCTACGAATTGCTCTCGGCCTTCAAGCAGGATGTGCTGGTGAGCCGCTACCAGACCTATGATGGGCTGCTTGACTACTGCTCCCGCTCAGCCAATCCGGTCGGCTACCTGATGCTGCACCTGTACGATGCCGTCGATGAGGAGAATGTGCGCGATGCCGACGCCATCTGTACCGCCCTGCAGTTGATTAACTTCCTGCAGGATGTCGCCATCGACCTGCACAAAGAGCGCATCTACCTGCCACTGGAAGACTTGAACCGCTTTGCCATTTCGCCGGCCGCGCTCGATCACCCCAGTGCCCGGCCGCGCTGGCGCTCGATGATGAAATTCGAGGTGGAACGGAGCCGTGCACTGATGCTGAGCGGCGCACCGCTGGCACTGCGCCTGAAGGGCCGCATCGGCTTCGAGCTGCGCATGGTGGTACAAGGTGGCTTGCACATTCTCGATGCCATTGAAGCGGCGGAATATGATGTGTTCCTGCATCGCCCGAAACTCGGCAAGCGCGACTGGCTGAGTATTTTCTGGTCTGCCATACGCATGAAACAGCAGTTGCGCGCCGTCTACGGGCTGGCCTGAACCCAATTAGCCGCTGCGGGCTGCCCACAGCCCCAGCCTAAACCGATAGAATAGCGGCTTCGAAGTCACTCTCGCCTGTTTATCCATGTCCCCCGACGACTACTGCCAGCAAAAGACCGCGCAAAGCGGCTCCAGTTTCTACTACAGCTTCCTGTTCCTGCCACCGGAACGTCGTCGTGCTATTACCGCTCTGTATGCCTTCTGCCGCGAAGTCGATGATACGGTCGACGATTGCACCGATGAATCGGTGGCCCGCATCAAGCTGGCCTGGTGGCGCAAAGAGATCGCCAGCATGTATCAGGGGCAGCAGACCCATCCGGTAACCAAGGCACTCCAGCCCCATCTGGCGCTCTACAATCTGCAACAGGAGCACCTGCAAGCCATCATCGACGGCATGGAAATGGATCTGAACCAGACCCGCTATCTCGATTACGCGGCCCTGAGCAAGTATTGCTGGCATGTGGCCAGCGTGGTGGGGATTCTGTCGGCCAGCATTTTCGGTGTGAGCCGGCCGGAGACGCTGCGCTATGCCGAGAAGCTCGGCCATGCCTTCCAGCTCACCAATATCATCCGCGATGTCGGTGAAGATGCCCGGAAAGGCCGCATCTACCTGCCGATTAGCGAACTTCAGCAATTCAATGTCACCGCTGCGGACTTGCTGAATGCCCGCCATACCGAGCAGTTCGAAAAACTGATGGCCTTCCAGATCGCCCGGGCCCACAGCGCCTACGAGGAAGCCTACGCACTGCTGCCGAAAGAAGACCGGCGCGCCCAGCGTCCGGGTCTGATGATGGCCGCCATCTACCGCACGCTGCTGACGGAAGTCGAAGCCGACGGTTACCACGTGCTGAGCCAGCGCATTTCCCTCACGCCGATCCGCAAACTGTGGCTGGCGTGGAAAACCTATATCCGTGGCTAATCCGCCGCTCGACCAGCGCGGCAGCGCCCGCGCCGACCAGACCGCCCATGCGCGCAGTGTGGCCGTGGTGGGCGGCGGCTGGGCCGGTTGCGCCGCTGCCGTGGAACTGGCCAGCGCCGGCTACCAGGTCACCCTGCTCGAAGCCGCCCGCACGCTTGGCGGACGGGCGCGCCGCATCGACACCGATCAGCGTCAGCTCGACAACGGCCAGCACATCTTGCTGGGCGCCTATAGCGCAACCCTGAGTCTGCTGCGCCGCACCGGCATCGATGCCGCCCAGGCGCTACTGACCCTGCCTTTGCAGATGCGCTACCCGCCACACAGCGGTGGCATGGACTTCGTCGCACCGCGCCTGCCGGCACCACTGCATCTGGCAGTGGCGCTATTGCGCTGTGGGGGACTGGCGCGCACGGACAAACTGAGTCTGGCGCGTTTCTCCAGTACCGCCCGCTGGGCAGGCTGGCATTTGCATACCGATTGCAGCGTCAGCGAACTGCTGGCGCGCTGGGACCAGAGCGAGCGCCTGATCCAGCTGATGTGGCGCCCGCTCTGTCTGGCTGCCCTGAACACTGCACCGGAACAGGCCTCTGCGCAGGTATTTCTGAACGTCCTCCGAGATAGCCTGGGCGCATCGCGCAGCGCTTCGGACATGCTGCTACCGCGCTACGATCTGTCGCGTCTGCTGCCAGAAGCGGCTGCCAACTATGTCAGCGAACGCGGCGGAAAGATCCGCACGGGTGCCAGTGTCAAGGCGCTACGCTCGATTGAAGGCCGGCTGTGGCAGCTCGATATCAGCGGTGCTGCGGTCAGCGGCAACTGGAGTACCTATTTCCCGCACGTGGTGCTGGCCACGGGCGCCAGTCAGGCTGCCGGCCTGCTGCACGGCATTGGACAGCACGATACCAGTGTGCTGTGTCAGCAGCTGACGGCACTCGAAAGCAGTCCCATCACCACTTGCTATCTGCAATATGCCCCATCCCTGCGACTGGAGCAGCCCTTCTTCGCCTTACTCGATGATGCGGCGCAGCAGCGCTGGGGCCAGTTCGTGTTCGACCGTGGCCAGCTCGATGCACAGCAGGCAGGCATGCTGGCGGTCGTGATCAGTGCGGCCAGTGCGGCCGCAGCCCTGCCCCAGGACGAGCTGGCACGCGCCATCGCCACCCAGCTGGCCGAGACCTTGCGACTTCCGGCACTGCTACAACCGCTCTGGTGCAAGGTAATTAGCGAGAAGCGCGCGACCTTTGCCTGTACGCCCGGCCTGGTCCGACCTGCCAATAGCACCGGACTGGGCGGCTTGCTGCTGGCCGGCGACTATACGGCTGGCGACTATCCTGCCACGCTGGAAGGCGCCGTCCGCAGTGGCCTCGCCGCCGCTAGACTGATTACCGGGAGTACCGTCTAGTCGCGTTTTTCGCGCGTCTGCCCCCGCTTTCCTGCAGCCTGTCTCAAGCGCGACGCAACTGGACGCAGCAACCGTTAAGGTAGCAGCATCGGCCAGATTGCAAACGATTGCTGCGTACCAGAACCCACATTATGAATAAACAGGCATACCTCGAACAACTCCGCCTCGCCCTGCAGGGCTTGCCGCCAGCCACGCTGGCGAGCACGCTAGCCGACTACGAACAGCGTTTTATCGACGGACTGGTCGCAGGTCGCAGTGAAGCGGAGATCTATCAGGAGCTGGAAGCGCCGCGTCAGGTCGCCATGGCTTTGCGGACTGCCGCGCACCTGAGTAATATCGAAGGCAAAAAACGCCCCGTCAACCTGTTCCGTGCAGCCGCTTCGCTGATCGGTCTGAGCGTATTCAATCTGTTCATGGTAATCCCGGCCATGGTGTATGGCTGTCTGCTAGCGAGCGTGTATATCTGCGCCTTCGCCTTCTACATCGGCGGCATTGCACTGGTGTCGAGTGGCCTGTCGGGCCAGAACGAACTGGCACTGGAAGGACCATTGCGCCATATGATGGCCTTCACCAATAGCCATCTGGATAGCCGCAGCGAGCAACAGGCCGGCGAAGGCTGGCGCATGTCGATCGACAGCATGGGGGTAAAGATTAACAAGGACCCGCTGCCGACCGGTGCTAGCGATAGCGACGAGCAACTCAGTCGCAGCGGGCGCTTGCTGAACCGCGCCGAAGCGGTGGCCGCCGGCGACCTGCATATCACCACCGATTTTGACCGTGGCGCACGCACCACCCAGACCCTGGTCGGCTTCGGGCTGATCCTTGGCGGCATCGCATTCTGCCTGCTGAGTATCGTCCTGAGTCGCTACACCGTACTCGGCTTGAAACGCTATGCCGCCGCCAATCTGGCGCTGCTGCGCGGACAATAGGAAGGAAACCCATGCGCTCTCTGCTGAAAATCGCCACCAGTCTGATGCTGCTGGCACTGGTGCTGATCGGTATCAGCTACACCATGCTGAAAGCCTATGGCACCACCAGCCCGGCCAGTGCTGCCGGGCGCGCATTGTCGGGGGAAAACCGCAACATCGATGGCATGGCCAATGCCGTCGAACTCAGTGGTCCGATCGATCTGATCCTGACCCAGGGCCAGCCGGCCAGCCTGAAAGTGCGCGGCGAACAGCGTTCGCTGGCGAATGTGGAAACCATCCAGGATGGCGCCGATCTGCACATCGGCACCAAGGGTATGCTGCTCAATCCGCGCCACCGTCTGCAAGTGGAACTGGTGCTGCCGGATTTGCGCGAACTGGTGGTGAATAGCAGCGGCCTCACCCGGGTACAGGGCTTTAGCGGCGATCAGCTGGAATTGCAGCTGCATGGCTCGGGCGATCTGAACTTCACGGGCCGCTACCGCACCCTCAACGCGGGCATCCATGGCAGTGGTCATCTGACCCTAAACTCGGGTAATAGCGAGCACCTGGCCCTGGAAATGGTCGGTTCCGGCACCCTCACCGCCGCCGGCAGTTGCAAGGATCTGAGCGCCGAAGTCACCGGCTCCGGTGACCTCGCAGCGCGCCACCTGAGCGCCGATAAGGTCGTGGTCAACCAGCGCGGTTCAGGCAGCAGTGAAGTGTATGCACGCCGCAGTGCCGATCTGAGCCTGCGTGGCAGCGGTGATGTGCGGGTGTATGGCCGGCCTGACCAGCGCAGCGTCGACCGCAATGGCTCCGGCGAAGTACGCTGGGAATGAGCGCCGACTGCGGCGGGTGCGCTCGCCGGCATCAGGCTCAGCGCTAGGCGCGCTGTGCTAGCCAGCGCAGCATATCGCGCGCCGCCGCCTGACCACTGGCCAGACAGGCAGTCAGCAGATAGCCGCCGGTCGGCGCCTCCCAGTCGACCATTTCGCCCGCCACAAACACACCCGGCATGGCCTTCAGCATACAGCCCTCGAGGGCATCCCAGCGCACCCCGCCGGCACTGCTGATCGCCTCGTCTATGGGACGTGGCCGCAACAGGCGTAGCGGAAGATGCTTGATCGCCTGCGCCAGCCGCTGCGGATCGGCATATTCTTCCTTACTCAGAGATTCACGCAGCAAGCCTGCCTTCACGCCTTTCAGACCAAGCCGGCTTTGCAGATGGCTGGCCAGCGAACGCGCGCCACGTGGTCGAGCCACCTCGTCGGCCACCCGCTGTGCACTCAGGTCAGGCAGCAGGTCCAGATAGATGGTCGCCTGGCCGGCCGCATTAATCTGCTCGCGCAGTGCGGCCGACAAAGCATAAATCAGGCTGCCCTCGACGCCGCCAGCGGTGACCACGAACTGGCCCTGCTTACGGAATAGCTGGCCATCGGCCGCGTGCGAACTGATCGCCACGGTGGTCAAGGGCTCACCGGCATGCCGGCTGCTGAAATGGGCGCTCCAGTCGACATCGAAACCGCAATTGGCAGGCTGCAAGGGGGCTAGCGCCACGCCCTGCTGCGCCAGTAGGGGCAACCAGGCGCCATCCGAACCCAGTCTGGCCCAGCTGCCACCACCAAGTGCCAGCAAGACGGCATCGGCCTGCACCAGCAACTCACCGGTGGGCGCCTGCAGCAGCAGGCCGCCGTCGCGCCAGCCCAGCCAACGATGCCGCATATGGAACTGCACACCGCCCTCGCGCAGGCGATGCAGCCAGGCGCGTAACAGGGGCGCCGCTTTCATATCGGTGGGAAACACCCTGCCGGAACTGCCGATGAACGTTTCCAGCCCGAGTCCGTGCACCCAGTCGCGCACCGACTGCGGCCCGAAGCTATCGAGCTGCGGGCGCAGCGCCGCACTACTGCTGCCATAGCGGGTGACAAACTGTTCATAGGGTTCGGCGTGGGTGATATTCATGCCACCCCGCCCGGCCAGCAGGAACTTGCGGCCCACCGACGGCATGGCATCATACAGATCGACCCGGGCGCCGCCCTCGGCCAGCAACTGGGCGGCCATCAAGCCGGCCGGGCCGCCGCCGATGACGGCCACCCGCGGGGCGCGCGCCGGGGCGACTGGCGCCTGTGCTACCAGCTGCTGCATCTAGCCGCCCGTTACCGGCGGGAAGAATGCCACCTCGGCACCATCGGCGACGACACTGTCGGCCTCGCACATAGTCTGGTTACAGGCCATGCGCAGTGCGGCGCTACCGAGCGCCTGTTGCCAGACTGCGTCGCGCCCGGCCAGATGGGCGCGCAGGGCCCCCACCGTGGCGACGCCGGCCGGCAGTTCCAGCACCAGACTCGAGGTGCCCAGCGCTTCACGTACGCTGGCAAAAAATTTTACGGTGACAGGCATCAGTACATTAACTCGCTAAACGGTATAAATCGAACAGTATCGCCGGCGGCAATTACCTGCCCCGCTGGATTGTCGATCACGCCATCGCCCCATACGGTGGAGGTGAGTACCCCGGAGCTCTGGTTGTTAAATAATTCGAGGCCGCCGGCAGGGTTCAGGCGCACGCGCAGAAACTCGTTACGGCGATCCGCTTTCGGCCAGTTGAAATCGGCGCGCATCGCATAGCTGCGTGGCGCCAGCCCCTGCTCCACGCCCTGCAGGCGCAGCACGAAGGGGCGCACAAACAGCAGGAAAGTAATAAAGCTCGAGACGGGATTGCCCGGCAAGCCGATAAAGAAGGCCGAAGCGACTTCGCCAAACGCCAGCGGTTTACCCGGCTTGACGGCGATCTGCCACATATTCAGCTGGCCTTCGGCTTCCACGGCCGGCTTGATATGGTCCTCTTCACCTACCGAGACACCGCCGGAGGTGATAATCAGGTCGTGTTCCTGCGCCGAGGCGCGCAGCACCGCGCGGGTGGCAGCGAGGGTGTCGGGCACGATGCCGAAGTCACTGATCTCGCACTGCAGGTTTTCCAGCAAGGCGCGCAGCGTGTAGCGGTTGGAGTTGTAGATGGCGCCCGGCGCCAGTGGCTGGCCCGGCATGGTCAGTTCGTCACCGGTAAAGAACACTGCCACACGCAGCTTGCGCCGCACCGGTAGCGTTGCCAGACCGACCGAAGCGGCCAGCCCCAGTTCCTGACTGCGCAAGCGGGTACCGGCCGGCAGAATCACACTGCCGGCGCGGATGTCTTCGCCAGCACGGCGGATCCATTCGCCCACTTGCGGCCGGTGCTGTAGCGTCACCACCCCATCCTGCAGGGTGCATTGTTCCTGCATGACGACGGCGTCGGCCCCGGCTGGCAGCATGGCACCGGTGAAGATGCGCGCGGCCGTACCCGGCGCCAGTTCGCTGCCCACATGACCGGCTGCAATCCGCTGGCTGACCGGCAGCGCCGCACTGCCGCTCGCACAATCGGCAGCGCGCACCGCGTAGCCGTCCATCTGGGTGTTGTCCATGGACGGCACGTTCATGGCCGAGACCTGCGCCTCGGCCAGCACCCGGCCATTCGCCGCCAGCGTATCGATCTGCTCGACCTGCGCCACCACCCGGGCAGCGCTGGCCATGCTGTGCAGCGCCTCGCTGACCGACAGCAAAGGCTTGGGCGGGTGGGCACTCATCGTTACAGACCGGTATGGGTGGCGATGAAAGCTTTCAGCTGAGCAACATCGGCCGGCATCACCACAAATTTCTGTGGCAGCGCTTCGATGTTCTCGAAGCCTTCCGGACGCTCGGCATCGTCGCCCAGCGCTTCCAGAATGGTTTCGTTGAACTTGGCGGCCAGCGCCGTTTCCAGCACGATCATGGTCACGCCCGGTTGCAGATGTTCGCGCGCCACCTTGATGCCGTCAGCGGTATGGGTGTCGATCACGATGCCGTAGTCATCGGCCACGTCACGGATGGTGTCGAGGCGGTCGGCGTGGGTCGATTTGCCGGACTGGAAACCATAGTTCGCCACCAGCTTGAATTCGTCGCCATCGCTGCCCGGTTTGCCGGACAGGTCGAAACCGCCATGACTTTCCACTTTCTGGAACAGCGCGCGGGTCCGTTCGCCATCGCGGCCAACCAGATCGTAGATGAAACGCTCGAAATTGGACGCTTTCGAGATGTCCATCGACGGGCTGCTGGTGTGATAGGTTTCCGCCGATTTGCGCACCCGGTACACGCCGGTGCGGAAGAATTCGTCGAGTACATCGTTTTCATTGGTAGCGGCCACCAGTTTATCGATCGGCAAACCCATCATGCGGGCGATATGGCCGGCACAAATGTTGCCAAAATTACCAGATGGCACCGTGAACGAGACTTTCTGCTGGTTCGAGGTGGTCGCCGCCAGGTAGCCACGGAAGTAATACACCACTTGCGCGACCACGCGGGCCCAGTTGATCGAGTTGACGGTGCCGATCTTGTAGCGGCGTTTGAATTCCAGATCGTTGGACACGGCTTTGACCATATCCTGCGCATCATCAAATACGCCTTCGAGGGCGATATTGAAGATATTCGGGTCCTGCAGACTGAACATCTGGGCAGTCTGGAAAGCACTCATTTTCTGGTGCGGCGACAGCATAAAGACCCGGATGCCCTGCTTGCCGCGCATTGCGTACTCGGCAGCACTGCCGGTATCGCCCGACGTCGCGCCAAAAATATTCAGTTCGGCGTTCTGCTTGGCCAGTGCATACTCGAACAGATTCCCCAACAACTGCATGGCCATGTCCTTGAAGGCCAGCGTCGGGCCATTCGACAGCGCCTGCAGCACCAGCTTGCTGCCATCGGCGCGTTCTTCCAGCACACGCAGCGGCGTGATCTGGCTGGCCGACTCGCCGGCGCGCACGTTCTTATAGACTTCCTTGGTGTAGGTCTTGGCAGTCAGCGCGCGCAGATCCGCTTCCGGAATATCGGTCGCAAATTTCCTCAGGATCTGGAAAGCCAGATCGGCATACGACAGCGAGCGCCAGGCATTGAGCTCTTCGCCCGTCACCTGCGGGTAGGCGCTTGGCAGGAACAGCCCGCCATCGGCAGCCAGACCACCGAGCAGAATGTCGGAAAATTGTTGGGAAGAGGAGGCAGCGGCCGACGCGGCGGCGCGGGTAGACACGTATTGCATAGGTAAGAAAGTCCGGTTGAGCTTGCAGCAAATGGGCGGAACGGTACACAGCGAGCAGATATTATAGTGCGGCTCGCCCTTTCCCGTGAAATAGCCGTTGCATTCTGAGCAGCAGAGGGTGCCAGATTGCTGGCAATTTGTTACATCCCGCCCCTATACTGAACGCTGCGCAAATCTGTTGAGCACGCTCAAGCTGAACCAATGCCCTTGTCATCGAAACGACCACAGCCGCAGTTTTCTAGCCATCTGAGCCATTGCCTGATCCTGATCGTGATGGCAGTGCTCACCTTTGTCGCCTATGTCTGGACCGAGAAACGCATCGACCGTGCCAACCAGCAGCGCCAGTACTCGCAAGCCCTGATCGAGGAGCTGCGTCACTCGTCCGATGACCTGAGCCGTATGGCGCGCAGCTACATCCTCACCGGCGAAGCACGCTTTCGCCAGCACTATCAGGAGATTCTCGACATCCGCGAGGGCCGCGCTGCACGTCCCGAGCGCTACGAGGAGGTTTACTGGGATCTGGTGCTCGACAACACCCACCGGCCACGCCCGGCCGGCCCACCGGCAGCTCTGCTCGACAAGATGCGCGACGCCGGTTTTACCGAGACAGAACTGGCCAGTCTGGCACAAGCCAAACGCGAGTCGGATCGCCTCTCGACGATCGAACGCAATGCCATCGGCATCCGTGACCGCAGCGACCCCAGCCCCGAAGCACTGCGACTGGCCATCTCCATGCTGCATAACCCGTATTACCATCATGCCAAAGCACGCATCATGGCACCGATCGGACAGGTCGGCGTCAGCGTCGACCAGCGCACCCGGACTGCCGTCAAACTGGCCGAGAACGACGCCCTGCTGGCGCGCATTGTGTTCGGCCTGATCGCGCTAGCGCTGCTGGTGATGTTATGGCGTGCCAAACGCAGCCTCGATGCGGCGCTGGGCTGCAGTGTCGAACAGCTACAGCGCAGCATCGCCCGACTGGGTCAGGGGGAATTATCTCAGCCACTGGTGGTACCGCCTGCCGCCCGCGAGACGGTCTGGGGCTGGCTAGCAGAAATGCAGCGCGATCTGGCACGCATGGATCAGGAACGCAGCACGGCACTGGCGCGTACTCACCGTCTGAGCCGGCTGTATCTGGCACTCAGCCAGTGTAATCAGGCCATCGTGCGCTGCCGCACGGAAGCTGAACTGTTTCAGCACATCTGCGATGCGATCGTCAGCCACGGCGGCATGGCAATGGCCTGGATCGGTGCCGTCGATCACAGCAACAATACCCTGGCACCGGTCAGCTGGGCCGGCAATGGCACCCAGTATCTGGAACAGGTGACGCTGTCGCTACGCGATGATGTGCCCGAGGGCTGCGGCCCGGCCGGACGCTCCTACCGCAGCGCCGAACCGTACTGGTGTCAGGATTTCCTGCACGCCAAGGAAACCTGCATCTGGCACGAGCGTGCCGCCCAGTTCGGCTGGGCATCGTCCACCGCCATCCCGCTGCGCCGCAAAGGCAAGGTGGTGGCGATTCTGTCGGCGTATTCGAACACGGTGCATGCTTTCGACGAGGATGCCCGCAATCTGCTGATGGAAATGCGCCTCGATATCGAGTTTGCGCTGAGTAATTTCGATCACCAGCATGCCCGCAAACGCGGCGAAGTCCGGTTGCGCCAGAGCGAACAGCGGCTGCGCACCATCATCGAAACCGAGCCGGAATGCGTGATGCTGCTTGACAGCGCTGGGCAGTTCCTCGACATTAACGCGGCTGGCCTACGCATGCTGGACGCGGCGACCCTGAGCGAACTGCAGCAAACCACCGTGGAGCAAATGATCCTGCCGGAATTCCGCGCCGCCTTCAATGCCTTGCACCGCAGCGTGATGGAGGGCCAGAGCGGCCAGCTGGAATTCCAGATCCGTGGTCTGAAAGGCGGCCTGCGCTGGCTGGAAACCCATGTCGCGCCGATGGATAGCACACCTGATCAGGAACGCATCCTGCTGGGCATCACGCGCGATGTGACGGAGCGACGTCTGGCCGCAGAACGGATCCAGTTCCTGGCCCACTACGATGCCCTCACCGGCCTGCCCAACCGCGCCCAGTTGCAAGAGCACACCCATCTGGCGCTGGCCATGGCGCGTCGCCAGGGCAGCAGCCTGGCCTTGCTGATGCTCGACCTCGACCACTTCAAGGACATCAACGATTCGCTCGGCCACAGCGTGGGTGACCAGCTACTCTGCCAGCTGGCGCAGCGCTTGCGCTCGACCATCCGCGAACAGGACATCGTGGCCCGCCTCGGCGGCGACGAATTCATCTTCGTCCTGCAGACTATTGATAGTGATGATGTGGCATTGGTGGCGCAGAAGCTCATGGAACAGATCGCCGAGCCCTTCCATATCGGCATCCACGACCTGAAAGTGACCGCGTCGCTGGGCGTGGCCATGTATCCAGCCGACGGCGAAGATATGGAAACGCTGTTGCAGCGTGCCGATGCGGCCATGTATCAGGTGAAACGGGCCGGTCGCCATGGCATGCGCTTCTTCACCAGCGCCATGCAGCAACGTGCGGCGCGCCACCTGCAACTGGTCAACGCGCTGCGCTTTGCCATCGAACGCGATCAGCTACATGTGGTGTACCAGCCGCAAGTGTCGTTGCGGGAACGCGCGATTGTCGGCGCGGAGGCACTGCTACGCTGGGAAACGCCGGAACTGGGCAGTGTATCGCCCGCCGAATTCATTCCGGCGGCCGAAGAAAGTGGCCTGATCCAGAGCATCGGCAGCTGGGTGCTGCGCACGGCGATCCGCCAGGCCTGTGTCTGGCGCGCGCAGGGGCTGCCGCCAATTACCATGGCGGTCAACCTGTCGGCGGTTCAATTCCGCAATAGCAAGTTGCCGGCACTGGTCAGCCAGATCCTGCAGGAAGAAGGCCTGCCGGCTGAATATCTGGAACTGGAATTAACTGAAGCGGTCGCCGTCAACGATCCGCACGGCGCCATCGCCATGATGAATAATCTGCATGAACGGGGCGTGCGCATGTCGATCGACGACTTCGGCACCGGCTATTCTTCGCTCAGCCATCTGAAAAAATTCATGGCCTACAAGCTCAAGATCGACCAGTCATTTGTACGCGATATCAGTACCGACGCAGAAGACCGCGCCATCGTCAACGCGATTATCAATATGGCCCGTTCACTGGGCATGCGCACCATCGCGGAAGGTGTCGAAACCATCGAGCAACTGAGCTACCTGCAAGAACACCAGTGCGATGAAATACAGGGCTATTACTTCAGCCGTCCGGTGGCGCCGGACGCTTTCCGCCAGTTACTGCTCGATGGCGCCGCGCGCCTCCTGCCTTCCTGAGCCGCCTAGCAGGCAGCGTGGTTGACGGTGATCACGTGGATCGCCAGCCCACCCAGCGAGGTTTCCTTGTACTTGGCCTGCATGTCGGCGCCGGTCTGGCGCATGGTTTCGATCACATCGTCGAGGCTGACGAAGTGGGTACCATCACCCTTCAGGGCCAGCGAGGCGGCGGTGATGGCTTTCACCGCCCCCATGCCATTGCGCTCGATGCAGGGAATCTGCACTAGTCCGCCTATCGGGTCGCAGGTCATGCCGAGGTGATGTTCGATACCGATTTCTGCCGCATTTTCAATCTGCGCATTGCTGCCGCCCAGTGCTGCAACCAGCCCGGCAGCAGCCATGGCGCACGCCACGCCGACCTCGCCCTGACAGCCGATCTCTGCCCCCGAGATCGAGGCATTGCGTTTGCACAGCATGCCAATCGCCGCCGCCGTCAGCAGGAAGTTGCGGATGCCCGTTTGCGGATCGCTGGGCTTGCAGTCTTCCGCGTAGTAGCGCAGCACGGCGGGAATAATCCCTGCTGCACCATTGGTCGGCGCCGTGACGACCCGGCCACCGGCCGCATTTTCTTCGTTGACCGCCATTGCATACAGACTGACGACATGCAGAGCATCATGCGGCAGATCATTTATGCGTTTTTCGGGGGCACTGTTATCGTTGGCCTGCTGCCACAGTTTGGCGGCACGGCGCTTTACATTCAGCCCGCCCGGCAACTGACCCGGCGTCGTCAAGCCATGGGCGATACAGTCGCGCATCACTTGCCAGATGTGGTCAATGCCGGTGTCGAGCTCGGCGTCGCTATAGCGCAGATTCTCGTTGGCACGCAGCATCTGCGGAATCGTCAGACCGCTGCGCTCGCCGTGCGCCAGCAACTGCACCATGGTATCGAAGGGATACGGCAACTCCCGCTGCGGGCTGCTCGCTGCCTGCTGCTGCTCCCCTTCTGCACGGATAAACCCGCCGCCCACCGAGTAGTACACCTTGCTGGTCTGGCTACCGTCACGGCGACTCAGGGTGAAGCGCATGCCATTCGGGTGTTCAGCCAGTGATTCGGACATATGGAATAGCAGATGGGTGGCGCGCTGGAATGGCACGACATGGCTGCCCAGCAAGCGCAACTCGCCACTGGCGGCCGCCTCGGCCAGACGCTGGTCGACCTCGGTCGGCACCACATCCTGCGGGGTCTCGCCCATCAACCCCAGCAACACCGCCTTGTCGGTGGCGTGACCGACACCGGTCAGCGCTAGCGAACCATAGAGTTCGGCCCTTACGGCTGTGACGTCGTCGAGCGGAGCGTTATCAAGCAAAAAACGGCGTGCGGCGACCATCGGTCCCACCGTATGGGAACTCGACGGTCCGATGCCGATCTTAAACAGGTCAAATACGCTCATGTCCATCGTGATTTTCTCGCTTGTCTCGTATGCTACTGGTTTATTTTTATGGGTAAAACGGTCAGGCTGCCTTGCCGAGGCTGACATCCACGTTGGCCAGCATATCGTCGACCATGGCATCGATACCGATGCGTGCCTGCCAGCCCCAGTCGGCGGTCGCGGTACTGTCGTCCAGACTCTGGGGCCAGGTGTCGGCAATCGCCTGACGGCTATCAGGCTGGTAGGCGATCTTGAAGTCTGGCAGCTTGCGGGTGATTGCTTCGGCCAGTTGCGCCGGATTGAACGACACACCTGCCACATTGTAGGCCGAACGCACCTTGATCAGTTCGGCTGGTGCGTCCATCAGTTCGATGGTGGCACGGATCGCATCAGGCATGTAGATCATCGGCAGCGTGGTCTGCGGGCCGAGGAAGGATTCGTAACGCTCGCCACGCAGTGCCGAGTGGAAAATGGCGATCGCGTAATCCGTGGTACCACCGCCCGGTGGCGATTTGAAGCTGATGATGCCCGGGTAGCGGATGCTGCGCACATCGACACCGTACTTGAGGAAGTAGTACTCGCACAGACGCTCGCCGGCCAGCTTGCTGATACCGTAGATGGTAGTCGGATCCATCACCGTGGTTTGCGGGGTAGCAAGAGCCGGAGTATTCGGGCCGAACGCTGCAATCGAAGACGGCCAGAAGATACGCAGCGGCTTGCCCACGGCATTGCGCTCGCGCGCCACTTCGAGAATGTTGAGCAAGCCATCCATGTTCAGGGTCCACGCCTTCAGCGGCGCCGCTTCGCCGGTGGCCGACAGCATCGCTGCCAACTGGTAGACCTGGGTAATTTCCTCGGCTGCCACCAGCGTGGCCAGCGCGTCTTTATCGAGCACGTTCAGCACCGTATAACGGGCCGCGTGATACAGATTGTTCGGGCTGATATCGGCCGCGATCACATTCTGGGCGCCGTGCTGGGCAGCCAGTGCTTCCACCAGTTCGCTACCAATCTGACCATTGGCACCGATGACGAGGATGCGTTGCTGAGTATTCATAGTGTTATTCCTGACGATTTTCATGTTTTAGTTCTTCAGCAGGCCCAGTTCGCGGCCAGCCTGTTCGAATGCTTTGAGCACGGTTTCCAGCTGCTCGCGGGTATGCGCGGCAGACAGCTGGACGCGCACCCGCGCCTGCCCCATCGGCACGACCGGGTAGAAGAAGCCGCTCAGCAACACGCCCAGTTCATACATGCGGGCCGCAAATTTCTGTGCGACGGGTGCGTCGAACAGCATCACCGGCACCACCGGATGGGTGCCCGGTTTGATGGTGAAACCGATCCGTTCGATTTCGGCGCGGAAGAAGGCGGTGTTTTCGTGCAGGCGGTCACGCAGTTCGGTCGAGGCGGACAGCCGTTCCAGCACCGCCAGCGATGCCCCGGCGATGGCCGGTGCCAGCGTGTTCGAGAACAGATACGGACGCGATTTCTGGCGCAGCATATCGATCACTTCCTTGCGCGCCGAGGTGAAGCCCCCCATCGCCCCGCCCAGTGCCTTGCCCAGCGTACCGGTAATGATGTCGATGCGCCCCATGACATGATGGTGCTCGTGGGTGCCGCGGCCGGTCGCGCCCATGAAACCCGAAGCATGACACTCATCGATCATCACCAGCGCGCCGTACTGATCAGCCAGATCGCAGATCTTGTCGAGCTGGGCAATCGTACCGTCCATCGAGAACACCCCATCCGTGACGATGACTTTATGGCGTTTGCCGGCGGCTGCCTGCAGTTGCGCTTCCAGATCGGCCATGTCGTTGTGGGCGTAACGGAAGCGTGCTGCCTTGCACAGACGGATACCGTCGATAATCGAGGCGTGGTTCAGTGCATCGGAAATGATCGCATCGTTCTCGTCGAACAGCGGCTCGAATACCCCACCATTCGCATCGAAAGCGGCCGCGTACAGAATCGTGTCTTCGGTACCGAGGAAGGTCGAAATCGCCTGTTCCAGCTGCTTGTGCACGGTCTGGGTGCCGCAGATGAAGCGCACCGACGACAGGCCGTAGCCATATTTCTCCGTCGCATCGATCGAGGCCTGCGCCACCCACTCCTGGCCGGACAGGCCCAGATAGTTGTTGGCGCACATATTGATCAGCATTCGGCCATCCTCACTCATCACTTCGGCACCCTGACGCGAAGCCAGTACGCGCTCCGGTTTGTACAGACCCTGCTCGCGCAGTTGGTCGAGGGTTTGCTGGAGGCCGCTGAAGAAAGTGGATTTTGCCTGAATGCTCATAGAGGTTCCTGTCTGTGGTACGATTTCACTACGTTATGAGAAATTCGTTATGTCGAACACGAATTCGATATATTGAATATTACAGAAGCCCATTGAACTTCGCAAGCCATCTACGGGCACTGATTCCATTGAAATTTAGACCATACACCAAATAAAACAATGCAAACTCCCATTTCCACCAATGCCCCGCCCGAAGTTGGTGCGGCTCTGCAACGCTTGCGGCTAGCCCGCGGCCTGACGCTGGAGGATTTATCGCGCATTGCCGGTGTGTCGAAATCGATGCTATCGCAAATCGAGCGGGAAAAAGCCAATCCCACCATCGCCATCACCTGGCGTCTGGCGAATGCACTGGGGGTGCAGATCGGCGAGTTGCTGGCGACGGCAGAAAAGAGTCCGGAAACCATCCGTGTGCTGGAAGCCCATGAAACACCCACCCTGCCCGGCCAGCATGCCGGCTATGTGCTGCGGATTCTGGGCCCGATGGAACTGGCCGGAAAATATGAATGGTATGAACTGACGCTGGCGCCGGGCGGCGAACTGGCCTCGCAAGGGCATGATCCCGGCGCCCAGGAACATGTCACGCTGTTACATGGCTCGGCGGAAGTGGAAGTGGCTGGCGAGAAGCGCAAGATCAAGATCGGCAGCACCGCCCGCTATCCGGGCGATCTACAGCACATCATCCGCAACGTCGGCAAGACCGAGGCCAAAGCACTGCTGGTGGTGATCCACCGTTAAATGCAAAAAAGGCTCCGCAAGGAGCCTTTCTCTTGAGTCAGCTATGCGTTCAGGCCGGCTGTTTGCGGCGACGCGCAGCAAAACCCACCAGCGCCAGACCGGCACCCAGCATCATATAGGTTTCAGGCTCCGGCACTGCACTGACATTAAAGGCGTAGCTCACTTCGGTCAGGCTGGCAGTACTGGTACCCACTCCCGTATGCGCAACAAACAAACCTACATCGCCCATCAAATTCAGCACGTGATAGCGCTGGCCGTCACCAACAGTGCTGGCAAGCCCTTCAAAATTGCCATTGACGAGGCCAATTGCTGGCATGGAGATATTCTCCATCAGCGTGCCGGTTGGCCAGAAGCCGTTGGCATCATAAATCCCGCTGCGCAAATAGCCAGACAACATCCCAATCGCGTAGCCGTCAGTACCCAGTGTTGCCGTGCCGCGCAGAGCAAAGTCCACCACGGAGCTCAGCGCATAGCCGCCCTTCGCCACCACCACTAGTGTCGAGGAGGAATGCGCTGTATAGCCCGCAAAGGGTTGGTCTGCAGCAGCCAATCCGGTAGCACTTAGCTGGTAATCACTCTTGGGCGCGAACGAGATGCTATTGCCAGTCACGGTAGGCGTACCGGTGCCCCAGAAATCGACATCGTAGTAGAACACCAGATTGGCGCCTTCGACCGATTGCATGGTCTGTGCTTGGGCGCCGGGCGCCAGCACGGCTACAGAAAAACCGATCGCGAAGATTCCTTGAAGCAATTTACTTTTCATGTGGCCGCCTTCATATCAGTGATGAATTGATCAGGACAAACAGTGCATTTATTATGCGGCGAAAATTATGGCCATGACAATCATTTTCTTGTCTTATTTACACCACTACCAGCTCGATTCGCGTTCCGGTGTCGAGCTGATACGGTGAATCGACAGGTCGGCGCCCTGGAATTCGTCTTCCGGATCGAGTCGCAGCCCCATCACCGCTTTGATGCCGCCGTACACGGCAGCGCCGCCGGCCAGCGCAATCACGACCCCCAGCGCGGTGCCGGCGCACTGCGCAGCCAGCGTCACGCCACCGATACCGCCCAGCGATTTCAGACCGAAGATACCGGCGGCGATCCCGCCCCATGCGCCACACAGTCCATGCAGCGGCCAGACCCCCAGCACATCATCAATTTTCCATTTGTTCTGGGCCAGCGTGAACATGCTTACAAACAGCGCGCCGGCAATCCCACCGGTGATCAGTGCACCCAGCGGGTGCATCAGATCGGAACCGGCGCACACCGCCACCAGCCCTGCCAGCGGCCCGTTGTAGGCGAAGCCGGGGTCATTTTTACCCATCACCAGCGCCACCAGCGTCCCGCCCACCATCGCCATCAGCGAGTTCACCGCGACCAGACCATTCATCTTGTCGAGTGCCTGAGCACTCATCACGTTAAAACCGAACCAGCCCACTGTCAGGATCCACGCACCCAGCGCAAGGAAGGGAATCGACGAGGGCGGATGGGCGGCAATTGCACCATTCTTCATGTAACGGCCACGTCGCGCACCCAGTAGCAGCACGGCTGGCAAGGCGATCCAGCCACCCACGGCATGCACCACCACCGAACCGGCAAAGTCGTGAAACTCGGCACCGAGCGTCGCAGCCAACCAGTCCTGCACCCCGAAACGGTGATTCCAGACGATGCCTTCAAAGAAAGGATAGACCAGTCCCACCAGCAGCGCCGTGGCAACGGTTTGCGGATGAAAACGGGCACGCTCGGCAATGCCGCCCGAAATAATCGCCGGAATCGCGGCGGCGAAGGTCAGCAGAAAGAAGAATTTAACCAGCTCGTAGCCATTTTTCTCGGCCAGCACATCGGCCGACGCAAAGAAGTTAATGCCATACGCGATGCTGTAACCGACAAAGAAATACGCAATAGTCGACACGGCAAAGTCCACCAGAATCTTGACCAGCGCATTCACCTGGTTTTTCTTGCGCACCGTACCCAGTTCGAGAAACGCGAAGCCGGCGTGCATCGCCAGAATCATGATTGCGCCCAGCAAGATAAACAGTGCGTCGGCGCCGCTTTTGAAATCACCCATCAGACCACTCCCCAAAATAATGCAGAAATTGTTTTATGCAATGTAATGGAGCAATAATCGTACCAATTTGGTGCGATTGCTTAAGTGGTTGATTTCACGGTGTTTTCATTTTGTGCATAGGTGCGCACCAAGGCTGTGCGCACCGAAATAAGGCATCATTTTGGTGCGCATTAAATCGGCGCACCGGGCGGAACTGGTGGCAGGCTGCGCAATTTCACACTGCGCGGATCGCGCAGATAAGCCATCAACAGCTCGGCAGCCTGCTGGCGGCTGGCCGCCGTACTACCCTGCCCCGGATGTTTCTGCAGCCACTGCACCAGTTGCCGGGCGCGCTCCTGCAACTGGGCCGCCACCTGCGGGTGCAATTTACCGCTGTCGAGCAGGTTCAGCATGGCATCCAGCACCACCCAGTTTGACGCCAGTTGCAGCGCTTCACCTGCCACCACGCGTGCCGGCACTGCTTCACGCTGCCAGGTGGCCTGGAATACCTGTTGCAGCAAACCGTCGACGCCGAGCTGAGCAGGATCGCGCGCCTGCTGCCAGGCCAGCCGGTTTAGCCGTTCGGCATCGAACAGCAGCCCGGCCGTCTGCGCAGCGCCCGCTTCGGCCATGGACAAGGCATCGAACACCGAGGCCATGCGGCTGGCAAAATATTCGCGGCCACGCTCGTAACCCACCGCTGGCGGGGTCAGGATGTCGAGCACACTGGCCGGTAAAGCCAGGTATTCGGCACGCAGGGTCTCACTGAGGCGCTGCAAGGCCTGACGCTGCTGGGCGGCGTTCGTCACTTGCGTGCCGGCACGACTACTCCCAGCGCGAATCTCCGCGGCGCTGCTACTCTCGAAGCTGGCGCCACCTATCAGGCGGGCCAGTGCTTCGGCCTGATAGCGCTGCAGCAGATACACCGGTACCAGCCGCGCTTCCAGTTCGCCAGCCTGACGGGCATCGGGTAGCACATCGAAGGAAAAATTCTGCAGCGCGCGCTGCCGCACTGCGCCCAGCTGATCCCAGGTTTGCAGGCTGTCTGCACCGAAATCCCACAGCAGCCCATCCGGATGGCTGGCACCGGGAGCGCGGGCATCCTGATCGCTGGAATACCGCATCCCCGCCTGGTGTGCGCTGACGCGCAGCGCGGCCAGTGCCTGCTGCTCCGCTGCACCACTACCGAAATCACCATAGATGTAGCGCACAATATAATCATCCCACGCCCCCACGCCGACCCCATAGGCCTCGGCCAGATCGACCTTGCCGGCGCTGTCGAGCTTCAGGATAGGGTGCGGATAATCCATCACCGAGCCATTCCCGCTGCGACTCGCCGCAAAATTATGGGCAAAGCCCAGCGTGTGACCAACTTCGTGCGCAGCCAGCTGGCGCAGCCGCGCCAGTGCCATCTGTTCCGCCATATTCTGCAGCGCGGCCGGCGACTGCTGGCCTTGTGTCTCCGGATTGCCGGTTTTGCCGGCTTTGCTATAAGGAGCCAGCAGACTTTCCGCAATCAGGATGTCCTGCCGCACCCGTTGCGAACCGAGCGTCACGGCGCCGCGCAGAATCTGGCCGGTGCGGGGATCGGCCAGCGCGTTGCCATAAGACCAGCCACGGGTCGCACGATGCACCCAGTGAATCATGTTGTAGCGGATATCCATCGCGTCCGCCCCTTCGGGCAATAACTCGACGCGGAAGGCATCTTTGTAACCGGCCTTCTCGAAAGCAGTGGCCCACCACGACGCGCCTTCGATCAGCGCACTGCGCACCGGCTCCGGCGCGCCACGGTCGACGTAGTAGACAATCGGGCGTTTGACGCTGCTCAACGCAGCTCCGGGATCGGTCTTTTCCAGCCGGTGCCGCACCTGCCAGTGCACATCGATACTACTGGCCAGCGGCGTAGCGAAATCGAAATAACTCACATCGAAGCCACCCGAGTACGGGTGATAGCGGCGCGGCTGCCAAGCACCATCGAGCTCCGGCAGGCGCACCATGCTGATACGCTGGCGCAACGCGATACTGGCAGCGTCGGCAGCGACCTGACGCACCCATTCGCCACTGGCCGGACCGGCGAAAGTGAGCAAGGCTTCCAGTTCCAGATTATCGGGAAACGCTTTGGCCTGCGCGGCCAGTACCGCACTACGGCCCGCGTCCACCTGATACGTGCCCTGCTTGTTAGCAGCCAGCCGGGCGCTCACGCCATGCCGGTCGGCCAGCAGAAAACTCGAGAAATCGATCAGGTACTGCTGGTTTTCCGTGGCCAGAATCTCGCCAGCCCACAGCACAGCGCTGGCAAACGATTCGCGCACCGCGGCGCGTTCATCGGCGTCGGCGGAATGGGCGACGTAAGCGGTGTTATCGCGTACCAGAAACAGCCGCGTACCATGGCGTTCGAAATGCACCATCTGCATCTCACCGCCCTGACCGCGATCCAGCCCGATATCGTTCGAGCCCAGTGCGTAGGGCAGCGAGCTCACCAGTAGGAAGGGCTGATCCAGCAGGGTCACGCCCAGTAGCACCCGGCCCCGCTGGGTATCGGTCCACAGGTCAAACAGACCCGCCTGCTTCTGCAATGCGCGGGTCTGCTCGGCAAAGCTGCTGGTGGCAGGCTGGGCTGATGTTGCCGCCAGTACTGGCGCTGTCCCTGCCGCACTCACCAGCAGCGCAAACAGCCAGCGCGCAGTCACTGGCGCCGCCATTACTGCTGCCCCGCCACAGGTGCGCTGGCACCCTCCATCAGCAGCGCACGGCTCAGGAAGCCCCAGCGGTCAGCCACTTCCTCGATCTGCTTGCTGGTCGGCTTGCCGGCACCATGGCCGGATTTGCTATCGATACGGATCAGGATCGGTGCAGCGCCCGCCTGACTGGCCTGCGCCGCAGCCGCAAACTTGAAGCTGTGCGCAGGAACCACGCGGTCATCATGATCGGCCGTGGTGATCATGGTGGCCGGGTAGCAACTACCTTTTTTCAGATTATGCAGCGGCGAATATTTGATCAAGGCCTTGAATTCCTCGGCATTGTCGGACGAACCGTAATCCGAAGTCCAGGCCCAGCCGATGGTGAATTTATGGAAGCGCAGCATGTCGAGCACGCCAACCTGCGGAATCGCCGCAGCGAACAGATCCGGGCGCTGGGTCATGCTGGCACCTACCAGCAGGCCGCCATTACTGCCGCCACCGATGGCCAGTTTGGCCGGCGAGGTGATCTTGTGGGCGATCAGCCATTCGGCGGCGCCGATAAAGTCGTCGAACACATTCTGCTTTTGCAGCTTGGTGCCGGCGGCATGCCACGCCTCACCGTATTCGCCACCGCCGCGCAGATTGGCCACCACATACACGCCGCCCATTTCCAGCCATGCCAGATTCGCCACCGAGAAGGCCGGGGTCAGCGAGATATTGAAGCCCCCGTAGCCATACAGATAGGTCGGGTTGCTGCCGTCATGCTTGATGCCCTTTTTCGCCACGATAAACATTGGCACGCGCGTACCGTCGCGGCTGGTGTAGAACTCCTGACGGATTTCGAAGGCGCTCGGATCGAAGTCAACCCGTGGCTGGCGATACACGCTGCTCTGATTGGTCTTCAGGTCATGCCGGTAGATGGTAGTCGGCGTGGTGAAGCTGGTGTAGGAGTAGAAGGTTTCCGTGTCATTGCGCTTACCGCCAAAGCCACCCGCCGAACCGATGCCCGGCAAGGCGATATCGTGCAGCGGCTTGCCTTTCAGGTCGAACACCTTGACCAGACTGTGGGCATCGCTCAGGTAATCGAGCACCAGCTGGTTGTTGACCAGCGAGGCCGACACCATGGTATTGGCCGACTCTGCCACCAGCTGCTTCCAGTTGGCCACGCCCGGTTTGCGGATATCGATGGCCACCACCTTGCCACGCGGCGCATTGCGCTCGGTACGGAACAGGAACACCGGTCCGTCGTTACCGATGAAGTGGTAGGCGGCATCGAACTCTTCGAGCAGTGCCTGCACCGGCGCATCTTTGCGGGACAGGTCCTTGTAGAACACCCGGTTCTTGTTCTCGGTGCCCTGCGAGCCGTTGATGATCAGATAGCGACCATCTTCGCTGACCTCGGCGCTAAAGCCCCAGTCCTTGTGATCGGGACGCTCGTACACCAGCGTGTCGGCACTCTGCGCGGTACCCAGCTTATGGAAATACAGTTTCTGGAAGTAGTTCACATCGGCCAGTTTGGTGGCTTCTTTCGGCTCATCGTAACGGCTGTAGAAGAAACCGGAACCATCGGGCAGCCAGGCTGTCTGGGAGAATTTCACCCACTTGATATGGTCGCCCGTGTCCTTGCCCGTTTCAATCTCGCGCACCTTGATTTCATTCCAGTCGGAACCAGAGGCGGCCGTGCTATACGCCAGATACTTGCCGTTCGGGCTCACCGCGGTGCCCGCCAGCGCCACCGTTCCATCGGCGGCCAGGGTATTCGGGTCAAGCAGCAGACGCGGCACATCTGCCAGCGTCTTCATGGTGTACAGCACCGCCTGATTCTGCAGGCCGTCATTGCGGCTGTAGAAATAGCGGCCGCCTTCTTTGAACGGTACGCTGAAGCGTTCGAAATTCCACAGCTTGGTCAAGCGCTCGCGGATCGCGGCGCGGCCGGGGATCTGCGCCAGATAGTTCTGGGTCAGCCGGTTCTGCGCTACGACCCAGTCATGGGTCTCGGCACTATTCGCGTCTTCCAGCCAGCGATACGGATCGGCTACTGTGGTGCCATGATAGTTATCCTGCTGGCTCACCGTGCGGCTCAGCGGATAGTCCGGCAACGGGCCGGTCGCCGGGCAGGTTTGCGCCGTCGCGGCAAAATGGGAAAACATCAGGCTGGCCAGCAGAGTGAGGCGTCGTTGCATAGGGGATCCGTTGAAGAGCTAGTTTCGGGAACCCCGATCATAGCGTGAAGTTTAGCAAATAAGAAACGATAGCGTTCTGACCAGAACGATTTTTATTCGGCCTGCGGGCTCACCGGATGCAGCGGCGAGTGCCATGCGGCCAGCCACTGCTGCATTTGCGCGGCAGGAATCGGCCGGCTCATGTAATAACCCTGGCCCTGATCGCAGCCCATCTCGGCCAGCAGACACCAGACGGTTTCGTTCTCGATGCCTTCGGCCACCACCCGCAACTCCATGGCGCGCCCGAGGCTGATGGTCGATTGCACGATGCGCGCATCGCCCAGATCGTTTTCCATATTCAGCACGAAGGATTTATCAATCTTCAGCTCGTTCACGGGCAGGCTCTTCAGATACGCCAGTGAGGAGTAACCGGTACCGAAATCATCGATCGATAATTCGAAGCCCATCGCACTGAGCAACTCCAGCGTATTCTGCGCCCGCACCGGATCATCCATGATGGCGCTCTCGGTAATTTCCAGGCAGAAGGAAGCGGCTTGCTGGCCGTGGCGCTCCAGCATCTCGCCGAATTTGACCGGCAGATCCTGATCCATCAGATCGCGCGTCGACAGGTTGACCGACATCTTGAGCTGGTAGCCCGCCTGCCCCAGCTCCTGACATAGCTGGGCGGAGCGCTCCATCACCCAGCGCGTCAGGATGCGGATGAAACCGGTCTGTTCGGCAAACGGAATGAATTCGTCAGGGAAAACATTGCCGCGCACCGGATGCTGCCAGCGCACCAGCGCTTCCATACCGACCACCAGCCCGGTTTTCAGT
Organism: Oxalobacteraceae bacterium; assembly: GCA_027490725.1. Classification (GTDB taxonomy): domain Bacteria; phylum Pseudomonadota; class Gammaproteobacteria; order Burkholderiales; family Burkholderiaceae_D; genus Rugamonas. The sequence goes on along the minus strand of JAIXXN010000027.1, from coordinate 111,842 downwards.
GCCACTTTCGGCTGCACGAACAGCCGGAATTCATCGCGTTCGATAGCATGCCGCAACTCCGTCAGCAACGACAGGCTCTGGGCGCTGGTCTTATCCAGTGCCGCGTCGTAGATGACGGCGCCGTCATTGCGCGCCTTGGCGCTGTACATCGCCACTTCCGCCAAACTTAACAAGGTCTCGCCATCCTGCGCATGGGCCGGATAGCTGGCAATCCCGAGTCCGGCGCCGATGTCGACCGTCTGGTCTTCCAGCGATAGCGGGGTTTCCAGCGTCTGCAGGATCGCTGCGGCGAGCGTCTGGGCACTGGCCAGATCGGCTGCCGGCAACAGCACGGCAAATTCATCGCCGCCCAGACGGGCCAGCAAGGCTGCCGGCTGCAGCTCGTTCAGCAAGCGCTGCAGACGCTGCGCCACCTGCTGCAACAAGGCGTCGCCGAAACTATGGCCCATCACATCGTTGACGTGCTTGAAGCGGTCCAGATCCATCATCAGTACCGACACGGTGTCCTGGCGCTGCGCTGCCAGCGCCAGCGCATCATTGAGCAGCACCAGAAACTGCGCGCGGTTCGGTAAATCCGTCAGGGTATCCCAGTATGCCAGCCGGCCGATCTTCTGCTCGCGCTGGGCAATGCCTTCCCGCATCGCGTCGAAGGCGCGCGCCAGAGCACCAATCTCGTCAGTGCGGCGACTGTTGATCGGTGCGCCATAATCGCCCTGCTGCAAGCGCCGTGCAGTCAGCGCCAGCGCACTGATAGGCTGGGCGATCCGCTTGGCGGTGAACACGATCGCCAGCGAGGAAATCACGATGCCGGCCAGCGTCAGACCGATCAGCCAGCGTTCCAGCCGAACGTAGTCAGCAGTGGCCTCATCGAAGGAGCGTGCCAGCAGCACATGGGTGTTCTGATCACCTGCCGGACCGAGCGGCATCAAGCGCGCGCTGTAACCGCTGGCGCCCACCGCCAGATCAAACGGCAGCTCGCCAGCGTTGCCGACAGCTTGCAGTTGCGGCAATAAGGACAGCGCCTGAGCAGTATCGAAGGTTGAACCGACCACCAGCCAGCCGCCATCGAGAGCGCGGGTCAGAATCGTGGTATCGAGCGCGCTGATGCCGCGCATATCGGTCGCGAGTTGCCGGTCGATGGGGAAGGTCATCACGACCCAGGCGATGGTGATCGGCGCTTTCACCGGCATCACCACGATCTGGTAGGGCAAGCGGTCGATAATCGCCAGGCCGCTCGCGCCGTCCGATGCTTCGGCGGTATCGAGCATCCCCAGTGCCTGCTGTTCCAGCGCAGCCGCCTGCACGGCGTTGGTTGACGCACTAATCTGACGTTCGGAACTGATCAGCATGGTCAACGAGGCCTTGATACGCCGCCCGCTATTCTCCAGCGCCGATTCGATGGTGGCACGATCACCCTCGTCATTATTGCCTATGGCGGCCACCAGTGCCGTATCGCGCGCCAGCAGTCCGGCACCGAAGCGCAGTTTCTGGGCATTCTGGTCGAGCAGACGTCGGAATACCTTGCTCCCGTTGGCCAGCTCGCCGGCGATTGATTGGCGCGCATTGCTATCGATGCCACGCTGGATCACCAGCAGACCGATTAACTGTACCGCGATGATCAGCACTAGAAACAGTGTGACGATACGGCTTTCCAGGCTACGGAAACGGATTTGCATGCGCCGTCGCACTTACAGCGCCGCGCTGTCGCTGGACGACAGAGCTTTCAGCGGCAGTTTGAAGACTGCCGTCGCAGGCGTATCGCCCGCCTTGACATTCAGTGTCTGCTCGGCAGTTACACCGCCGGCAGCGTTGTAGTGCCAGGCCCGCAGCAGATAACGCCCACCCGCCGGCAACTCGATCCGTGCTGCGCCGTTACTATCGCTACGCGCAAAAAACGGCGTATCGACCACCTTTACATAGGCCACCATCTTATCGTGGATATTGCAGCCCAGCACCACCGTGCCGGCCTTATCAAATACTTGCGGCGCCGCGGCCTGTCCCGAGTACAGCTTTTGATCGAATTTGTGGGCCGGTGAGAAAGAGTAGATGTGGTGGCGCACTTTATCGTTGTTCGGGAACACGATGGTCGCGCCGGTTTGTACCACGCTCACCAGCGGGATAAATTTCAGGCCTTTCTGTTCGATCTGGACCGTGGCTGGCGAACGGGCCACGCTGGCACCGCCTTCCGCTTCCGCGTACACCACCACATCGCCCAGCAGCTTACCTTCGCCGTCCAGTGTCTGCACCACGATGCTGGTGGCAGCGGCGAGCGTATGCAAGCAACTCAGCACGGCGAACGCCAGAGAACGGACTATGGAACGGTACATACGAGACCTAGTTAAGAGCAAGACGATTAATTGTACTGATTTTAGCGCCGCCACGATGTCCGTTGGAAAAGTATTTTGTATCTCCTGAGAAAAAGTTGCCATAGGTCACGATACTGACACATATCGCCGCTACCATGATTGACGTTTCCTTACTAGCCCTCGCCCAGACCGTGAATTCCCATCGCAGTGCCAGCATCCACTACCTGCCCGACCGGCACGACGATCAGGCCGAGTATAAGGCCGAACATCAGCGCAGCCAGTTGCTCGAAATTCTGGCGCGCCGCCAGCTTAGCGCCCTGTTCCAGCCCATCGTCGACATGCAGAGTGGCGCCATCATTGCGTATGAAGGGCTGATCCGCGGACCGTCCGACAGCCCCCTGCACGCGCCCCTGCAACTGTTCAAGGTGGCAAGGGCCTGCGGCCTGAGTGTGGAAGTGGAACATCTATGCCGCCGTGTGGTGCTCGAGCGCTATGCCGAACTGCAGTTACCAGGTAAGTTATTTCTGAACGTCAGTCCGGAAATGCTGTTACAACGCGATGCGCGCCACGGCGAAACCTTGGGCACGCTCCAGCAACTGGGGATAGCACCGGAACAGGTGATCATCGAACTCACGGAAAACCAGCCCACCTACGACTACGCGGCAATGCGCGAAGCGGTGCGCCACTATCGCGCCATGGGCTTCCAGATTGCCATCGATGATCTGGGCGAAGGCTTCGCCAGCCTGCGACTCTGGTCAGAACTGCGGCCGGAATACGTCAAGATCGATATGCACTTCATCCAGAGCATCCATCTCGATCCCGTCAAGTTGCAGTTTGTCCGTTCGATTCAAGGCATCGCGCAAACCTCGGCAACCCAGGTGATCGCCGAGGGCATCGAAACCGCCGCCGAATTGCTGGCGATCCGCGAACTCGGCGTGGCCTTCGGTCAGGGCTACCATCTCGGCCGTCCCGCTGCTCTGCCCCTGTGCGCCATACCAGCCGAAGTCAGAAGTCTGCTAAACCGCGCCGGACGGCCAGATTACCGGCCGCGCGACGCGCAGCAACGTCACGACATCGTCCGCTTCAGCTGGGACACACCATCCCTCCAGAGCGCGGCCCGCTAGGCGCCCAACTCGGCGGCGCAGCGATACCACATGCACGCCAGCGCCGCGTCCCTGGCCACACCCAGCCCCAGCGCATACATCAGCCCCAGATTGAACTGGGCCTGCACCGACCCCTGCTCGGCCGCCTGCAGATACAACAGCAGCGCCTGCCGGTAGTCACGTAACACCCCGCGTCCGCGCACATACATGCACGCCAGATTGTACTGGGCCAGCATATGCCCGGCACCGGCTGCGCGCCGGTACCACTGGCAGGCCTGCTGCGCGTCGCCGCGCACGCCACGGCCATGAGCCAGCATGATGCCGAGGTTGAACTGGGCATCCGCATCGCCGCCCTGCGCGGCACGGCACAGCCAGGCATAGCCGCGCTGCAGATCGGCTTCGACCCCGTGTCCTTCGGCATAGGCCAAACCCAGCAGACGCTGGGCCACCACTTGCTGCTGGGCGGCGGCCTGACGCCACCACGCCACAGCCTGCGCCAGATCGACCGCAAGGCCGTAACCGTGCTGATACATGATGCCCAGATGCAGTTGCGCACGGGCGTCGTTCTGGGTGGCAGCCTTGCGCAGCCATGCCAGCGCCAGCAGAAAATCGCTGGCCACGCCCTGTCCGTACAGATAGGCTGCGCCCAGCAAGCCCTGCGCGCTGGGGCTCCCCTGTTCGGCCGCGCGGTAAAACCATGCCAATGCAATCTCCGGGTTCGCCCTTACGCCACGACCATTGCGGTACATCATGCCGAGGTTCTGCTGTGCTGCCAGCTCCCCCTGCAAGGCCGCTGCACGGAACCAGCGCACCGCTTCCTTATCGCAGGCAGGCACCCCGTAACCGGTATAAAACATCACCCCCAGATGATTTTGGGCAAAGGCCAATCCCTGCAGTGCAGCACACTGCATCCAGTAATGGGCACGCACGGGATCAGGCGCCAGCGACTCGCCGGCGCGGTACAGCAAAGCGAGATTAAACTGGGCATATGGATCGCCACGTTCGGCCGCAGCGCGAAACCACGCAGAGCTGCCGCACTGCTGGCGGGCCGGTTCGGGAGTTTTCATGACTTACCCTAGTCAAGCGCAAATGGATGTTGACTAAAGTATAAAAGGCAGCCCCGCGCCACGTTTGACGTCGCGCAAAGGGGCCGCCATGGCAGGTTTTAAATATTAATGCTTAGGGACAACGCTATGCGCCCCGGGACGCGGTCCCAGCGCGTACACCAGCATGGCCAGCAGCGTCAGGCACCAGACGATCAGTGCGCCGGACGGCAGATCATACAGGGTCGACAGCACCAGACCGCTGGCATAGCCGCCCGCCCCCACCAGATAGGCCAGCCATAAGCGGCGCCGCGCGCTGTAATGACGCACCGCCAGCGCTGGAACGATCAGGCTGGTGAACACCAGATACACACCCACCAGTTGCACCGAGGCTGTCACGGCCAGTGCGAACACCAGATAGAAGGCCAGCCGGCTCAGGCGATCGCCCAGCCGGTAGAGCAAGGCGCAGATCAGCACAGTACCAATGGCCGGCAGTAGCAATTGCTGATAACGCACCCACAGAATCTGACCAGCTAGCAGATCCTGCAGATGCTCACCGCCATGGGGATTGTGGGCAACCAGCAGCAGGCCCGCCGTGGCCGCCAGGATGAACATCACCCCGATCTGCGCTTCCTGCACTTCCGGCCAGCGCTTTTCCGTCCATGTCAGCAGCACCGCGCCCAGCACGGCAGCCATCGCCGCGGCGCCCTGCACCGCCCAGCCCTGCGGATCCAGATCGACGGCGCCGGCAATGATCACCCCCAGCGCTGCGATCTGGGCAATCGCCAGATCGATGAACACGATTCCGCGCCGCAGGACCTGCGCGCCCAATGGCACATGGGTCAGCAACACCAGTAAGCCGGCCAACAGCGCCGGCACAATGATCATCAGATCGAGCGATTCAGCATTCATTTGTTGGCATCCACCAGACGTTGTACCGTGGTATCGAACAGCCCGAACAGGTCCTTGCTGGCGTCATCGCCGCCCACCGAAAATGGCAGGACCACGGCAGGAATCCTGGCGTGTTCGCTCAGCCACTGCGAAGCACGCCCATCCTGATAAGCCGCCCGCAACACCATCCGGGCCGGCGCACGCTGCAACTGGGACAACAGCGCCGACAGGTGGGCGGCACTCGGTTCCACCCCCGGTTTCGGCTCCAGCGTGCCCACCTGGCGCATCCCCAGCCAGCCCATCAGGTACTCCATATTCTTATGGTGCTCGACCACCGCCACGCCTTTCAGCCCGGCAGCCTGCTTTTCCCACTTCAGCATGGCGCTCTCCCAGCGCTGCGCGAAATCCTTCTGGCGCGCCTGATAGTAGGCAGCATTGGCGGGATCGAGTGCTGCCAGACGTTGACTCAGAGCCACACTGACCAGTGCAATATTGTGGGGATTCTGCTGGATGTGGGGATTGCCGGCAGCATGGACATCGCCATCGCTGCGGTCGACCCGGGCCGGCACGTCGAGACGCGGCACCAGTGGCCCCGCCTCGAAATAGCCAGGCTGGCCCGGCGCTATCCGGCTATTACCGGACTGCTGCACCAGCACCGGCAACCAGCCCACTTCCAGTTCCAGACCGGTACACACCAGTAACTGGGCATTGCGGGTACGTGCAATCAGACTGGGACGCGCTTCCACCCGGTGCGGATCCTGTAATGCCGTGGTGGCACTCGAGACTTTGACCTTGTCGCCGCCCAGTTCGGCGGTCAGCGCTTCCCATTCCGGTTCGCAGGCCAGTACGTTCAAAGCCGCATGGGCAGGCGCCAGCACCATGCTACACAGCACAGCCAGCAAAGAAAATTGACGGATCAGTTGCATGGTAACTCCTTAGAAAGCGTGGGCCGCATGGGTGCCCAGACTCATAATGTATTGAAGGAAGATCTGATTGTCGTTCACCCCCGCACGCGACTGGTCGCGGGCGAACTGCAGCCGCAGGCGCGAGAATTCAGACGGGCTGTAATCGAGCATCAGGCTCTGGCGGGTGGCACGATATGGCTGCAGAATCGCCAGACTGCTCCAGTCGAGCGCGCCGCTATCAATCAGGCCAATGCGTGGCGTGCCACTGTTCAGACGGTCATAACGCAGGCCGGCACGCCAGTTCGGCATAAACTGGTAGACGCTTTGCAGATACCAGCCGGACTGGACGCTGTTGTAGGCACTCGCGAGTGGTTCGGCGTCGGCACTGGCGACATCAAGGCTGCCGTTCTCACTGCGCCGGAAGTACTCGCCCTGCAGTTTCAGATTAGTACGGGTGGCGTTACCATTCGGCGCCCATTTCAGCACGGCATCGGCCATCCACATGGCGCTACGGCCACTGAAGGAGTGCTCGAGTCCGGCGTCCGCGAAGCTGCGCTGTTGGGCAGCCGTGCGCAGGTAGGACAGACCGGCACGGTAGCTGGTCGAGGCACCGAGATCGTCGCCCAGATGGGCAAACACGGCCACCGCACCGGCACCATTACGGTTACGCTCGTTACCGGGGAAGCCCGCGCCATTGCCGGCTTCGACACCCACTTCCAGATACTGATCGAGCGGCGCCAGCCAGGTGGCCTGCACCCCGTCAGTTTTGTACTGGCCACCCAGCATCGCCTGATAGGCCAGTGGCGCATCGACGAAGTCCCAGGTGTGAGCATGCTGGCCATTCATATACCCGATGCCGGACAGCATGCGACCCGCTTTCAGCTTGACACCATTTTCCAGTGCACGGGTACGGATATAAGCCTCTTCCACCGCCGCTTCATTCTCCGGGCTAAAAGCCAGCGTCAGTTGGCCGGCGAACTGCGGATCGATATTCGCCGCAAAGGTCAGCTCCGATTCACCCAGATTAAAGCCGCGTTTGCCCGGCCCCACTTCACCACCGCTGGGGATAAAGCCCTGCAGGGCGTATTGCTGGGGATCCTGCCGCAAGTTCTGCAAGGTGCCGGCAAGAATCATCGAGATGGCCGGATTAAAGAGATTACCGGCGGGCGCAATGGCAGCTGCGCTGGCTGATGCGGCCAGCGGGGCGGACGGCACGGCGCTTGCCGTATCAGCGCGCTCGACGGACTGCGCCGGTACTGGTGCAGCGCTGCTCGCGAGGTTCGCGTTGCCCGGCGTGGCCTGCGCATCGACACGCGCCTGCGCGGCAGTTTCGGCTTGCTGCAGACGCAATTCGAGCGCTTGCAAACGCTGCTCGTAAGCCTGCTTCATACTACTGATTTCGGCGCGTAGCGCGGCCAGACTCGCGGCCTCAGACTGGCTCGAACGGGGTTTCTGGTCAGCGGCATAGGTCGATGGCGCTGCCACGGCGGCGCTCAGGGCGGCCGCCAACATACTGGTCTTGAACATTTTGTCTTCCTGTGAAAGTCGATACGGCACGCCGCTGCGTCCCGGACGGGCACAGACGACGGCAAGTTACACAACAGTCAGGACAGGACGGGTGGCGCGCGCGACTGGTAGCCGCGACGCATCGCGGCGCAAGCCGGTGCGGCAGGCTGGCGTGGGCTAACAACGGCACAACCGTCGAGCAGAGGGAAGGAATAGAAACGGGTATCGGCCGCAGCAGCGAGCTGGGCGAACGCCAGACACTGGGCACAACTATGGTCAAAGCCGAGCTTGGTGATGCCGCTCTGTCCGGCGTCCTCGGCGTGCTCACTGGCGGACCCATCGGCCAGATCCAGCACATTGGCAACGCCGGCAACACTGGCTGAGTGGGTCAGCGCATGCGCGTACCCCATCTGCTGGGAGAATACCAGCAGAAGCGATAGCAACACATGGAAGAAATGCCGACGCACCATCACAAACAGACAATATTGTTGACTTGAACAGGCGTATTGTAATGCGAGTTGGGGCTTTAGCGCAGGATTTGTCCGCGCTGTTTTTCCAGAAACGCTGGCACCTTGGCCGCTGCCAGCCGATTAATCGCCAGCAGCAAGGCCGGGGTCACCTCGTCCCAGTCATAGTCGCGCCCCAGCTGGCGGCCGATCTCCAGCAAGACCGCCGCGGTGACTTCGGCATCCGCCTCGGCCCGGTGGGCGGCACTGGCAAAGCGGATACCGAGCTTACCGGACAGATCGCCAAGCCGGTAACTGGCGAAGCTCGGATACACGCGGCGCGCCAGCTTCAGTGAACAGAGCAGCGCCGGATAGCCGGGCGTCAGGCCGAGACTGGCCGCTTCTGCGCGCAGAAATTTGTCATCGAAACTGGCATTGTGGGCGGCCAGGGTATCGCCGCCGATGAATTCGAGCAAGCGCGGCAGCACCTGCGCGACCGGCGGTGCGCTGTCGACCATGGCCTGCGAAATACCGGTCAATCCGGTGATAAACGCGGGAATGCGCACCCCGCAGTTAATCAGCGAGACAAAGCGCTCCACCACCTGCCCGTCGCGCAAACGCAGCGCGGCCACTTCGGTAATCCGATCGCCATTGGCCGGTGACAGCCCGGTCGTTTCAAAGTCGAGCATGACGATGGATTGCTTGAGCATGACGACCCTTAACCGAATTTACGGGCCGCATCCAGCGCCAGGCCAGCGCCGATACTGCCAAACAGATCACCTTCCACGCGCCGCGCGGTTGGCACCAGCGCCGCTATCCGCTGACGCAAGAGTTGCACGCCGCTCGAGCCACCGGTGAAGAACACCGTATCGACGTCACTAGCGGCCACACCGGCATCGCGCAGCAAGGCCTGCACGGTTTGCTCGACCGAGCTCACCAGATGGTCGACGGCGCCATCGAACTGGGCGCGCGTCACGGGCAATGCGGCAGTCGGCGTCAGACGGTCCAGTTCCAGCACCACCTGTTCGGCGTCAGACAAGGCGATCTTGCCCTGCTCGACCTGCATGGCCAGCCAGTGACCGGCTCGGTCATCGATCAGACGCTGTAGCCGGCCCAGCTTGTCTTGCTCGGCCGAATCGCGCAGCAGGTCAGCCAGTTGCACCGAGGCTTTCTTGGTGTAAGCCTGATTGATGGTATGCCAGGTGGCGAGATTAAAGAAATAGCTGGACGGCACAGCGCTCTGATTGCGCAACTGGCTACCGTAGCCGAGCAAAGGCATCACACTGGCCAGCGACAGATATTTATCGAAGTCCGTGCCACCGATATGAATACCGCCATTGGCCAGAATATCATCGCGCCGCTCGACCTTGCTGGCACGCTGGGGCGACAGACGCACCAGCGAGAAGTCCGACGTACCACCGCCGATGTCGGCAATCAGCACCAGTTCTTCGCGTGCAATTTGCGACTCGTAGTCGAACGCTGCAGCGATGGGCTCGAACTGGAAGGCAACATCCTTATAGCCGACCGAACGGGCGATTTCCGCCAGCGTGTCCTGCGCCAGCTGGTCATGGGCGCCGTTGTCATCGATGAAATGTACGGGGCGGCCGAACACGGCCGACGTGAATTCGCGTCCGGCCGCCAGTTCGGCGCGCCGTTTCAACTCGCCGATAAACTGGGCCAGCAGACTACGGAAAGGCAACGCGCGCCCCGCCACTTCGGTCTGGCCATCGATCAGACTGGTGCCGAGCAGACTCTTCATCGAGCGCATCAAACGCCCTTCATAACCGGCCAGATAGTCGGCCAGCGCCGCGCGCCCGAAGCGCACCACCTCGTCATCGGCGTTAAAGAACACCACCGACGGCAACGTTACTTTGCCATCTTCCAGTCCCAGCATCACAGGCTGGCCGGGATTGACCCAGCCGACCGTGGAATTTGACGTGCCAAAATCGACACCGCATGCAATGGCCATGTCGACCCTCACTACTATAAAGGGGCATTATGTTAGCAGAACTGGCCGAAAAAAACTGTGCTCCGGCAAATTTAAAGCACACCAGCGCAGCGCCAGCGCCCTGAATTTAAACCAAAATAAATTGGGGACGTAAGGCGGTTGCGTCGCATTCGCGTTGCGTCCCTATTTTCTGGGCAATTTGTTATCGGACGAATACGGCAGTGTATCTATTTCCACAAAGAAAAAGGAATATTATTGCCACGCGGTAATTTTTTCAGTATCCTCGTTGCCATTGCCCTTCGTAGCAGCCGAACCAGAACCGAGACCATGAGCAAAACCAAGCAGACCAAAGTAGTCTGCGCTGCCAGCAAGATTGCCGAAATCGCTAGCCGAGCACGCCCCGTCACGTCGTATGACGTGGCGCTGGTGGCCGGGGTGTCGCAATCAGCTGTTTCGCGCTGCTTCAAACCCGGCGCCAGTGTCTCCCAGTCGACTTACGCCCGTGTGATGCAAGCCGCCGCGCTGCTTGACTATGTGCCGAATGCCGCTGCACGCAGTCTGATCACACGGCGCAGCAATATGGTGGCGGTGCTGATTACCAACCGCGCCAATCTGTATTACCCCGAATTACTGGCCGAATTAAGCAACCAGCTGACGCCACACGGCAAGCGCGTGCTCCTGTTTCCGCTCGCTAGCGAAGCGGAAGCGGAGCGTGTGCTCGGCGATCTGTGGCAGTTCGGGGTGGACGGTGTGATCGCCGCTGCCCAGTTGTCCGCCAGCGCGGTGGCCGAGTTCAAGCGCCGTCAGGTTCCCCTGGTGCTGTTTAACCGCCTGCTCGAGGACGCCAGCGTAGCGACCGTCAGTTGCGACCACCATGCCGCCGGACGCTTGCTGGCCACCCGGCTGGCCGACGCCGGGCACCGCCAGTTCGGCCTGATCACCGGAAGCAAGGATTCGGCAGTGGCCATCGCGCGCCAGCAAGGCGTCTGCGCCCAGTTGGCCGAGCTGGGCTTGCCCGCGCCGCAGATCGTCACCGGCGAATTCGATTACCACAGCGGCGCGGCCGGCCTGAAGACCCTGATTGCCCGCTATGGCAATGTGCCCGATGCAATTATCTGCGCCAACGATGTGATGGCCATCGGCTGCCTCGATTGCGCCCGCCATGAACTCGGCATCGATGTGCCGGGGCAGCTATCCGTCGCCGGTCTGGATGCAGTGGAGCCGTCCAACTGGCTCAGTTACAACCTGACCACACTGCGCCAGCCGATGGCGCAGATGGCTGCCGCTGCCGCCCAGCTGGTCTGCCGCCTGATGGAGGTGCCGGGCAGCGATGCCCGCCGCCAGCTATTCGGTGCCGAATTCATCAAGGGCACCACCGCCCGTCTGGAGCACCCGGGCAGCACTGCCGGCAGCGCGCCTTACAGCTTGCCGCTGCCACTGGCTATAATGTAGGCAATGAATGCCGCCAATCCTCCCCGTTTTACACCCCATGGTCTGATCCCCACCGCCGAGCAGCAAGCCATCCAGCTAGCGCAACAGAAGGTGGTGCTGGTGGACGCCAACGCGGGCGCCGCCAAGACCACCACACTGGCCCTGAGGATAGGCGAAGCACTGGCCCGCAAACTGCCCCCGGAACAGATACTCGCCCTGACCTTCACGCCGGAAGCGCGTGACGTGTTGCACCAGCGCCTGCTGCAGATCGGCGTACCGGCCGTGCTGGTGGCGCGCCTGCACATCCTGACCTTCGAAGATTTCGCCAGCTGGCAGCTGGATCCGATCGATGGCGATGGACTGCGCCGCTGCGACGAGGCGCGCCAGCTCAAACCGTACGCGCTGCAAGCGATCGACCGGGTTGGCCTGCGCTATGCGGGGCGCCTTGAAGAGCTCGATCTGCAAACCCACAGCATCGCCTTGGCACATTTTCTGGAAGTGCAGCTGCAGCTCAAAGCGACCATGGCGCTCGATGGCGACTTCGAATTTATGGAGCTCGAGGAAATCGGCAACCTGCTGGGCGTGCCCGTGACCGACTACCTGACCACGCTGGAATACGAAACCCTGCGCCTCGATGGTGGTGCGGGCGCGCTATTTCGCGGTCCACTCGACGCCAGTTACGACCTGGCCTGTAATCTCGAGCATGGTGCCAGGCTGGCCGACCACCTGCCCGACTACCGGCTGGTGCTATGCGATGAATTGCACGATCTGAACGAGGCGGCATTCCGCATCCTCGACGCCCTGATCAGTCGCCCGAACTGCTTTTTTGTCGGCGCCGGCGACCGCGATCAGGTGATCCACGCCCGTCAGGGTGCGCTGGACAGCTATCTGAAGGAGCGTTTTAACAGCCGCTATCCGCGCCTGCAGCGCCTGCCACTGACTTACAGCTTCCGTCACGGCCCCCATCTGGCCCATGCCATGGCCTGTTTCAAGCAGAAGCCGGTGGAATCGGCCTTGCCGCTGCATACAGACATCCGGCAGGCCCACTACCTGGAGGGCGATACTGGCCAGGATTGCGCCCGCAAGGTACTGGCCGCTCTGCAAAGCTGGCGCAACGACGGCCATCCGGCTGACCAGTGCGCCATTCTGATCCGAGAACATCATCAGTCGATTGCGCTGGAAAATGCCCTGATCGACGCCGGCATTGCCTACCGCACACCGCCCATGGCGGGTTATCTGCAGCGCGATGAAATCCTGTTTGTGCGCGGTTTGCTGGCAATCGCGCTGCGCGACTTCGCCGCCATCAAGTCGCCCCAGGTGCGGGCCGCCGTGGTCGACGCCCTGATGGCTTTCAGCGAAATGCGCTTTAGCGGCGAGCAAATCGACCATTTCAAAGCACAGATCGGCAAAGAACCGTCCATGCTGGGCGAGCTGTACATGATCGAAGCGGAACCGCGCGATGGCGTGCTGCCCGACTACCGCGACGTGGCGGCCAGCGCCACCCGGCGTGCCGTGGTCGACGCGATCGCCTGGTTGTCCACTCAGGATCTGGATCAGCCGGCCGCCGCCCTACTCACCGAACTGTGCGAACGGGTACAACTGGTGCGCACCGCACGGCGCATCTTTGTGCGCCCGTTTGCGGCCGAAGTGGTCAACCGTTCAGTGACGGCACTGTTGCAGATGGCCAACGCCAGCGCACTGGGACTGCGTCAGTTCGCCCAGTCGCTCAACCAGCGCGAAGCGTTTATTCAGCCCCGCAAAGGCGCAAAAGCCGTACTGATCGAATGTGTGGCGAATGCCAAGGGCAAGGAATTCGAACACGTGATCCTGCCGTATCTGCAGGCCGACGAGTTCCCGCACCCGCGTCAGCCACTGGGCGATGAAGAAAATCTATTCTATGTGGCGGTGACCCGCACCCGCCAGCGCCTGACGCTCCTATCGCCTGCCGAGCCGCTGCAGCGCAGCAGTTTTATTGCCCGTATGCAACTAACTCAGGGTGCCAGCAGCGCCGATGCCGCGCTAGAGCGCAACCGTGCGCAGCCTGTCCCGAGCGCAGCAGCGAACGCGCGGCGCTACCTGACGGCCAGTTTCCACGAGAAAGATCAGGTCAAAGCGCTGGGCGCGCAATTCGATATCGCACGGCGAGCCTGGTACATCAGCGCAGACCGCGATCCGGCCCCTTTTTCCGCTTGGTTAAAAAAATAATGCACCGCGCCAATTTTTCTGAGGGAAACCCTTATATAATGCCGCATGCGGCTGGTGTACGAGCCTCACACCCCATGCATGTCCAAGAAAACAGTCATTAAATTCAGGAGTATTTCCATGAAAGCACAACAAAAAATCTTGCTGGCGACCTGCGCGCTGGCCGTACTGAGCGCTTGCAGCACCCCGGCACCGGTGGTCGCACCTGCTCCAGCACCTGAGCCAGTCAAAGCCGCTCCGGCACCAGCACCAGAACCAGTTGCTGCACCAGTAGCCGTGTCGGTTCCAGCTTACCTGGATCCAAATAGCTCGATCTACAAAAACCGTAGCGTCTACTTCGACTTCGACAAATACAATGTCAAGCCAGAATTCGAAGCGCTGGTTGCTGACCACGGTAAATTCCTGTCGGCAAATCCTAGCGTCGCCATCAAAATCGAAGGCAACACCGATGAACGCGGCGGCGCAGAATACAATCTGGCCCTGGGTCAGAAGCGCGCTCAGGCAGTTGTGACCGCCCTGAAAGTGTTCGGCGTCAAGGACGGCCAGATGGAAGCCATCAGCTACGGTAAAGAAAAGCCAAAAGCTGCTGGTAAAGACGAAGCTGCTTACTCGCAGAACCGTCGCGCTGACATCGTCTACCCAAGCAAGTAATCTCCTGCGCGCTAGCTAGTCTGCTAGCGCCTCGGCATACGCTCGCTCAACAACGCCCGGCTCGCCGGGCGTTGTTATTTGCGGCGCCGCCACATTCCCGTCAGAAAGCTATAAAAAAATCAGCGTTTTCCGGATTTAATTGCAGGCAACAAGAGCTGACTTGTTGTGATTTTATCTATACTCCGTATCGCGCAACGCAACACACTGCATCTCTGGAATTCGCGCTGGCCTATCAGGCCTATCAGGACTGGACCGTCAAAGCCTCGCTGGGCCGCGCCGTGCGCATGCCGACGGTGTCGGCAAGTGGCAGCCGCGCATTCCCGAGTGGCGTGCCACGGCTGTGGAAAGCTATGACGTCAGCGATCGCCTGTCCGTCACTTATGCAGCACGTTACAGCGGCGCGCAGTTCTCGACGCTCGACAATAGCGATCCGAACGGCTACGCCTTTATGGGTGCCAGCATGGGGGAGTCACTTAGCCGGCCAACCCGCCAGCCCGCACCAGCGCCCGTAACTGTGGCGCTGACACGGCGTGACTGAACAGATAGCCCTGATAGCGCAGACAGCCCATTTTTTCGAGCTGGGCGCGTTGCGCTTCAGTCTCGACACCTTCGGCAATCACATCGAGTTGCAGACTGGCCGCCATCGCAATAATCGTCTGCACGATCGCCTGATCACTGCTATCGCTGACCAGGTCCCGCACAAACGATTGATCGATCTTCAGCTGGCTTAGCGGCAAGCGCTTCAGATACTGCAGCGACGAATAGCCAGTCCCGAAATCATCGAGCGCAAAGCGCACCCCGATATCACGCAAGCGGCACATGCTGACGATGGTTTCTTCCACCATTTCCAGCAGCACGCCTTCGGTCAGTTCCAGCTTGAGCAGGCCCGGATTGATACCGTATTGCGCCACCAGACGCTGGACTTCTTCGCAGAAATCCGGTTGGCGGAACTGCGAAGCACTGACATTAATTGCCAGCATCAGCTGCGCCAACGCCGGATCGCTCTGCCATTCCTGCAGCCGCGCGCAGGCCGTTTCCAGTACCCAGTGCCCAATCGGAATGATCAGGCCAGTCTCTTCGGCCAGCGGAATGAATTCCAGCGGCGAGACCATGCTGCCGTCATCGCGACGCCAGCGCAACAAGCCTTCCGCGCCGCGCGGGCGCCCCTGCGCATCAACCTGCACCTGATAATGCAGGGCAAACTGCTGGCGTTCCAGCGCCTGCCGCAGATCGCCTTCCAGCTGGGCGCGCGCGCTGATGCGCTCCTGCATCTGCCGGTCAAAAAAGCGCATCCCATTACGCCCCGCCTGTTTTGCCTGATACATGGCGATATCGGCCTGCATCAGAAGATCGTCCGGCAAGGGCGACTCGCCGCAATGGAATAGCGTGGCACCGATACTGGGCGTACTACGGCAGCGGTGGGTGCCCAGCAGATATGGCCGGTTCAGCGACGACAGGATCTTCGAACCCAGCGCTTCCGTCTCGCTCGCCGCCGCACGCGGCGCGCTGCTGAGTCCCTCCACCAGCACCACAAACTCGTCACCACCGAGTCGGGCCACGGTATCGCCCTTGCGCAAACAGCCTTGCAAACGCTCCGCCACTTGCTGCAGCAACTGGTCGCCCACGTTGTGTCCAAGCGTATCGTTAAGGGTCTTGAAATTATCCAGATCGATAAACATCAGCGCACCATAGCGGTCGTGACGGGTGCTGCTGGCCACCACGTGCTGCAGACGGTCGAGCAGCAGGCGCCGGTTCGGCAACTGCGTGAGCGGATCGTAAAACGCCAGACTGCGGATCTCGTCATTGGCGGCCTTACTCAGTGAAATATCGGTGAGCGCCGCGACGTAATTGCTGATCCGGCCCTGCTGGTCGCGTACCGCTGTAATGCGCAGATGCTCCGGATAGATTTCGCCATTCTTGCGGCGATTCCAGATTTCGCCTTCCCAGCTGCCATCGCGGGCAATCGCCTGCCACATCTGCTGATAGAACTCGGCCGGGTGCCGTCCCGAACTCAGGATGCGCGGGGTCTTACCGGCAATCTCGGCAGCACTGTAGCCGGTGATACGGGTAAACGCCGGATTTACATGCAGGATATAACCGTCAGCATCGCTGATCATCATGCCCTGCGCCGCCTCAAAGGCGGTGGCCGCGACCCGCAGCGCCGCCTCCACCCTGCGCTGGGCGGTAATGTCGCGGTGTATCGCCAGTGCCGCCCGGTCATCGAGTGGCACCACGGACACGCTGTAGTGATTGCGCCCATCTATGCTGCCATATTCGGCATGGTAGGCAGGCAACTGGCCAGCCAACACGGCATCCACCCCGTGCTGATGACCATGCTCGAGCGGATGGCGGCCGCCATGCACGGCATCGCGCCACGCAGCATTCGCGTCCAGCACCATACCGCCGCGGCCAAGTAAAGCTATTTGTTCTGGTAATGCATCGAGTGTCGCGCCGGAGAACACTGTACACAGTTCGCTCTCAACGGATGCCACAGCGGCCCGTGCTTGCGCCAGGCTAATCATGGAAGTCCTTATGGTACTCAGTAATAGTAGACGAAGAGTACTGATTTTCGCCAAAAAAACACTTGATGTAGATCAACCGAAGCAAATCTTTTCATTTTTGATCTGCATCAAGGAATTCGCTGACTTGCTTCTCTACCATGGCTTCATCGTAGCAATAGTAGAAGAAATCGACATGGCAAACACACTCCAAACCAATAATTGCAGCGCCTGTGATCAACGTACCCAGTGCGTCGGAGCCGCCGCCGGCAGTCAGGCCACCAGCCATCGCATCCGCATCGAACGCCATACCAGCCTATACGAAGCGGGTTCCGCGGTAGGTGACCAGATCTATCACATTCGTTCCGGCAGCTTCAAAGTGGTACGCGGCCCCTCGGCCCCGGAAGCGGATTCCCAGGTGATTGGTTTTGCGCTGGCACCCGATTTCATCGGTCTCGATGCGCTGGACCAGCTGGAATACGCCAACAGTGTGGTGGCGCTGGAAGATAGCGTGGTATGCAGCATCAGCTGGAATCGCCATGCTTTCGAAGGACGTCGCCGTCCAGTCATGCGGGCGCACCTGCATGCCCTGCTCAGCCGTGAGATGCGCCGCGAACAGCGCGCTGCGCTGATGCTGCGCAATACCCAGGCCGAACAGCGCATGGCCGATCTGTTGCTGACACTGTCCGAACGGCAGGCCACCTACGGCTACCAGCCGGAAGCGTTCCGGCTACCGATGTCGCGCTGCGATATTGCCAGTTATCTGGGCGTCACCGCCGAATGTGTCAGTCGTCTGTTGCTGCAATTCAAACAGCGCGCCTTGTTCGAACTAAGCCGACGTGATGTGAAGCTGCTCGATATGGGCACCTTGCGCACCATGGCGTTTGGTCATGCTCAGCAAGCCCAACAACAAACCATGCTGGTGGCAGCATGATGGACCTGGAACTCGCCCAATGCCAGCTTGGCAGTCAACTCGCGCTTGCCCGCGGCGAGCATCTGTTCCAGATGCACGATGCGGCCAGCGATGAGCTGTACTATGTCCGTAGCGGCCATATCAAGCTGTACCAGCAATGCGGCGACGGGGTCGAACGGATTATCGACTTCGTTCAGCCCGGTGACTGGCTCGGTATCGACACCATCGGCGAGCCGGAACGCCATGCGTCCGCCCTGGCGCTCACCGATTGCGAGCTCGACCTGGTGCCCTACCGCCAGATGGCCGAACTGATGGACCGCGAGCCCTATAGCTGCGACCTGTTCAGTGCCATGCTGAGCCGCGAAATCGAACGCCAGCAAGTTGCCGCCGCCACCCTGCGTAGTGCCGGCGCCTGCCAGCGTATCGTCCTGTTCCTGCTGCAACGGGCTGGCAAAGCGCCCGCCACGCCGGAACAGGAAGCCCATGCCGCCTTGCCGATGTCGCGCCAGGAGATCAGCGATTATCTGGGGCTCACCCCGGCGACGGTCAGCCGCACCCTGAGCGCGCTGAAACGGCATGGCTGGATTTCACTGGGACAGCGCGGTTTCGTGGTGCAGTCACGCGAGGCCCTGCAACAACTGGCCGATGGCATGCCTTTGACGGATATCCCGGCACTGGCATAGACGCGACCGCCGGCTAGCTCGTACGGACCGGCTGCTTCTGGCATACTGTGGTTTTTTAGCGCACACCGGCACATGGATCCCAGACGAGAGCACGTGAAACGCTTGCTGCAGGTGGATGCTCACCTGACAGACATGGATGACCAGCACAACGTGACGACGCAGATCATTGACATCTCGCGTCACGGGGTGGCGTTTCTGAGCGAACATGCGATGCCCATCGGCGAGAACTTTGTGTTGCATTTCAGCTTCCCCGGCTGCGATCTTGTCAACCGTGTCGCGCTGACGGTGTTACACAGTGCCCATATCGGTAGCCATGGGCGCTACCGTAACGACGCCTATTTCCTCTCCATGCCGGCCGACTGTGCGATCAAGATCGCCGATTACCTGACCTCGCCGCCGGAAGCCGAGTGAGCTGATCCGGGTTATTCTGCTCTGGGCTGCCCGCGTTTCGCAACGCTTCCCGGTAAGCCAGTGTTTCCCAAGTAAAGTATTGTAAATAGTAATTATTCTTGTTTGGCGCGAGGTTAGAATCGTCGTTCTTTAGCATTGCAAGCCGCGCTGCCCGTGGCGATTCCAACCCATACATGCAAAAAATTCTCCTCACTGCCTGTCTGGCCAGTCCGCTGGCCGCACTGGCGCAAACTGTCCCTGCCACGCCGCTGAAAGCGGCCAGCAGCAAAGCCGCCGAAGCCGCCGTCGCCACCGTTGTGCCGTCCGTGAATGTGGCCGGTGAACGTCCCACCAACCGCATCGACCGACAGGTCTACGATGTCAAATCCGACATCAGCAGCAGCAACGGCAGCGCCGCCGATGCGCTCAACAATGTGCCGTCCGTGGCGGTCGATCCCGATGGCACGGTGAGTCTGCGCGGCAGCACCAATGTCCAGATCCTGGTGGATGGCAAACCGTCCGCCATGCTGCAAGGCGAAAACCGTGGCGCCACGCTGAACGCAATGCAGGCCGACGATATCGAATCGGTCGAGGTCATCAACAATCCCGGCGCCCAGTTCGGCAATGAAGCCGGCGGTGGGCCGATTCTGAATCTGGTGATGCGGCGCAACCGCAAACCCGGTGGCTTTGCCAACGTCAACACCAACGCCGGTGTGCAAGGCCGCTACAACAGTGCCCTCTCCGGCAGCTACAACGAAGGCCTGTGGGGCTTTCAGGGCGGGCTCCATGTGCGCCATGACGGGCGTAACTCCACCGCTGAAGTTAGCCGCGACCGGCTCGACGCCAGCAGCGGCAACATGGTGCACAGCAGCCAGCAGTCTAGCGGCGCCGGTCTCAATGATATGTTCGGTCTGAACGGCACCGTCAACTACAACCTCAGCCCTAGCGACACGCTGGCCGCCAGCCTGAACTACCACGGGCGTAGCAACGACCAGCGCGGCAGTGACCACTATGTGAATGGTGCCACAGCGCTGCAAGCGGCCAGCGACTATGTGCGCAGCACCCAGCGCGAAGGCGACGCGAAGAATTTTGGCTGGGGCGGCCGTTACGATCACAAGGGCGAGCTGCCCAACGAAGTGCTGAAAATCGATCTGCGCGTGTCGGCGTCCGAGAATGACAGCGAGAACCGCTACGCCAATCGCTATCTGTATGGCGGGCGCGCAGACACCCGCGCCACACAACGCAACAACAGCAGCACCCGCATCGTCGACTTCACGGGCGACTACGAGCGTCCGCTGTGGGGTGGCAGCGCCAAAGCTGGCTACAAAGTCGCAAGCAACACCAGCGATGCCGACACCCTCTACACCGACATCGATCCGCTCAGCGCTGTGGCCAGCGTCAACCCGGCGCGCAGCAACCGCTACGAACTGGAAGAGACGGTGCTGGCCCTGTATGCTTCCTACCAGTTGCGCCTGAACGATGACTGGGGCCTGCTGGCCGGTCTGCGCAGCGAACATACCGCGCTCGATATTCACCAGTACACCAGCCAGATCGAGGCCAGCAACAGCTACCTGAATTTCATGCCCAGCCTGTTCGCCACCTACAAGGCCAGCGATACGGCGAATCTGCGTTTTTCCTATGCGCGCCGGATCCGCCGCCCGAACGCTAACGACCTCAATCCCTACGTGGTATATCGCGACGAGTTCAATGTCTCGTCCGGTAATCCCCTGCTGAAACCGACCAAGACGGATTCTTTCGAAGTCGGCTACGAAACCAAACTGGCCGGACTGGAAAGCAATCTGCGTGGCTACTACCGCAAAGATACTGACGCCATCGTCGATTACCGCACCCTGCTCGCCAATAACGTGCTACTGACCAGCCGCCGCAATGGCGAAGGCAGCCATTCGAGCGGTCTGGAGTTCACCGTCAGTGGCAAGCTGACGCCGGCGCTGACGCTCAACACCAGCGGCAATCTGATGCGCATGCAACAGACCACGCTGGACGACAATGGCGTACTCGGCACACGTAGCGCCAATTCGCTGAGTGGCCGCGCGCGCCTGAACTATGCCTACAGTGCTGATACACAAGTCCAGATGGCCTTGCAGATGCAGGGGAAAATGCTGTCGGGTTCAGGCTATCGCTCGCCCAATTCCACCTTCAATATGAGTCTGCGACAGGCACTCACCCCGCGCCTGAGTTTGCTGGCGACCGTCACCGACCTGTTCAATACCAACAAGATGGAAACCGTGGTGAACAGCGCGACGCTGCAGGAAACCAGTACCCGCCGCTTCGATGGACGGGTGTTCTATCTGGGGCTATCCTACCGGATCGGCGGACCGAACAAAGAGGCCGAGCCCAGCGAGCCGCGCTTCGGCCCGCCGCAAGGCGGCCCGCCACCACCGGGCTGATTACTTGACCACGCCCAGCTTGACCCGCTTGGCGTTGCGGAAAGTGAAGATGGTCAGCACGCCATCCTGCACATCACCTCGTGCATCGAAGGTGATGTTGCCAGTCACGCCTTTATGGGTGCTTTTCGCCAGCACCGGCAGATACTTGACCGGATCTGGCGAACCGGCCTTCTGCATCGCTTCGACCATGGTCATCAGCGCATCGTAAGCATACGGTGCGTAGGTCTGCACTTCGATACCGAATTTCTTGCGATAAGCGACGCGGAAATCGGCCATGCCTTTTTCCTGCGACGCCTCGACCCCGCCCGCTTCGGCGCAGATCACCTGATCATCCATCAGCGCATTACCGGCCAGCCGCGGCACGCCGTCCGAGCACATGCCATCGCCGCCCATGAATTTGAGGGGCATGCCCAGCTGCTTCATCTGGCGCAGCATCGGGCCGGACACGGCATCCATGCCGCCGAAGAAAATCATATCCGGCTTGCTGGCTTTGACAGCCGTCAGAATCGCGTTGAAATCGGTCGCCTTGTCAGTGGTGTACTGGGTGTTGACGATGCTGGTGCCGGTGGCAGCACCGTGCTTCTTGACGTTCTTGATGAATTCGTCGGCCAGCCCTTTGCCGTAAGCGGTACGGTCGTCGATCACGGCAACCCGCTGCACCTTCATGGTCTGCATCGCGTAGCGTGCCAGCGCCGCACCCAGCTGCTCGTCGTTGGCAACGTTGCGGAAGGTGGTGTTATAGCGCTGACGGGTGTACTGGATGGCACTGGCCGACGGCGAAATCTGCGGGATGCCGGCATCGTGATAGATGCGCGAAGCGGGGATCGTGGTGCCGGACGTTTCGTGGCCGATCACGCCCTGCACTTTGGCGTCGACCAGCTTCTGCGCTGCCGCCGTACCCTGCTTGGGATCGGCCGCATCGTCTTCCGCCAGCAGCATGATGCGGTATTTTTTTCCGCCAATCACGACGCCTTTGGCGTTCAGCTCATCGACCGCCATACGAGCGCCGTTTTCATTGTCCTTGCCCAGATGGGCGATGCCGCCCGAGGTGGCCGCTACGTGGCCGATCCGGATCACATCTTCCGCGTGGGCGGCTGCCATGGCAGCACAGCCGAGTGCGATCGCTTGAACCAGTTTTTTTGTTATTAATGACATAATGCCCTCATGGTTGTAAGGACTAAGAATACCATTCAGTAACAAACTCTGCCAAAACCACTGGTCTAATAGCGGATAGTCTGCAGAATCCGGCTTGGACCATATGCTTCGTCAAAGCCGCGCACCTCGATTTCCACCTGGCCGCTGACGTGGATGCGCACCAGCGCCCACGCATAGAGTCGATCGGTGGGGCCGTGACCGTCGCCGGGTTTGGCACTAAAGGGCGAGCCACCGGAACCGACCATGATTTGCCAGGCTTTACCACCATCGGCCTGCGCCGGCTGCTGGGCATTGTAGATGTGCTGATGGCCGCAGAAGTAGCTGGCGCCGTAGCGTTCGATCACCTGCCAGAACGCCTGTGCATGGTCGGGATCCATATCTAGGCCGTCCGCTTCCACACCGGCCCGGTAATGATAGGTATAGGCCGGCTTATGCCCGAACACGAATATATGCTGTATCCCTCGCGCACGCGCACGCTGCAAATCCTGCTCCAGCCAGTGCACCGGCGCATGACCATCGTTGCCCACCGGATCGGTATTGATCACCACGAAATGGCTGCCCGCCACATCAAACGAGTAGCTGAGCTGTTCCTGACTGTGCAGGTTACCGTCAGGGCCACCAGCGACTGGTGTGTTGGCAACATCAAACGCTTGCAGCGTCGTGCCAGTGACACTCTGCCAGCGCGCCGAATCGAGGATCAGGTCACCCATGCTGTCGCGCCAGCGCGCGGCATTCTCGGGCAGTGCCGTCTTGCTGACACGCCCTGCCGCGTCGGTGGCCTTGAACTGCATCTCATGGTTACCGGGCACCGGGACCACATAGGTGCCAGTTTCCAGCAGGCCGGCCATCATGCCGCGCCAATAGGCATACTGGCGCGCGATCTCTACCGCATCGCGGGTGTACCCCATGATCATGTCACCGTTAAAAAACAGTGCAGCCGGGTGCTGCTGACCGATCTCGCGCACGATGCGCGCCAGCGCTTTGCTGTTTTGCAGAAAGCGCCGGTCCTGTGCGGTGCTAGCCAGTGCCGCGTCGGTGCGCGAATCGCCCACCGTGGCAAAGGAAAACAGCACGGGATCTGCGCTACCGGCAAATGCCACCGAGCAGCCCAGCAAGGCCAGTGTGGCCAGCCAGCGTCTAGCGCCCATGCAGGTCTCCTCAGAAGTCGGCGTTGAGCGACAGCGTCCAGCTGCGCTCAGGCACAAAGGTGTACTGATCGAAGGCGACGCCTTTGCTATTGGCCGAAATCGCGGTGACTTCCTGCTTGTTGAACAGATTGTTGACACCGGCCTGCAGCTTCACAGCCTTGACGATACGGCTCGCCACACGCCAGCGGTAGCCGAGGGTGAAATCGGTGACGGTGTAAGCACCAATCTGGTAAACGGCCGGCTCGCCATCCTTGGCATACTGGCTACCATTGTTCTTGGCGATCAATGAACCATACAGACCGTCGCGCTTGTACAGCAAGCCAAGCGCCGAGGTCGACTTAGGTACCTTGGCCACCTGCAGACCGGTATCCTTCGCTTCAGCCCGGTTCAGCGAACCGTTGGCATGCAGCGAGAAGCCGCTACCGAGGTAGTAAGTCACCGCGCCTTCGATCCCCTTGTACACCACACCACCCTGGTTGTAATAGATCTGCTCATTGCCCGAGCCGCTGGTGGCGATCTTGTTATTGAAGTCGATGTAATACAGATCGGCATCGAGCGTCAGGCTGCCGGACTGATGCACCGTACCCAGCTGGTAATTGGTCGACGTCTGCGGCTTCGGCGTACTCAGGCCCGGATTATTTACATAGAACATAGACAGATCCGGCACCAGGAAGCCGCGCGCGATTTGTCCATAGGCGGCCCACTCCTTGCTGATCGCATAATTGGCAGTCAGGAACGGTAGCGTGGCGTTATAGGTTTGTTCAGCCTTAGTAGGCAGACGGGTACCCTGATTCACTTCGGCATCAAGCTTGCGCTGGAAGTGCACATACTTCAGACCCGGCGTCACGCTCCAGCCCGGAGCAATCGCCCATTCGAATTCGATGAAGGGCTGGTACTGCTTCCAAGACGAGTTCTGTTCGTACGACACCGATTTCGGTGCGGTCGACTCCTTAGGATTCGGCAGATTCAGGGTCCAGTCCAGATCATAGGTATGACGGTTGGTGTCGGAGTTTTCCAGCCATAGCCCAACACGCAGCAGGCCGGCATCGACACGATTGCTGAGTTTTGCGATATCGCCATTCACGCGGTAAGCATTCAGCTTGTTGTATCCCGGCACGTTCTTGTTGCCCGCCGCACCAGCCTTGCTACCGTTGGCAGTTGCCCCACTGGCATCCTGACCGGAGAAGGTATTGTTGTTATAGGCATAGCTGTACAGGGTATTTTCGAGCACCCAGCTCCCTAGCGTGGTCTGCAAACGAAGGTACTCGAAATCAGTACGCTTATCGTTATAGTTATAGCCGAAGTAATTCTGACTGGCCTTATCATTATTCAGCGAGTAGTTCTTGCCATACAGGGCCACTTGGGACAAGGTCACCCCGGCCTTGTCCGGTACAAAACTGTGGATCGTGTTGTAGGTCGAGAACAGCGTCAGCGTGGTGTCTTTCCCGATCGGCTGCTGCAGCTTGAACTGGTAGTTATCTTCCTTCACGGCGCTATAGGTCTGATAACCGTCCGACTCCAGCCGCGAAGCATTGAACATCAGGCGCGCATCGCCAAAACGTTCCAGCGCACCACTATCGATCTCCGCGCCACGGATCTTGCTATTCCACGAACCGTAAGTCGCGTAGGGCGAAAAGCGGAAGCCGGTCGCCAGCTCTTTCGAAAACAGATTGATCGAACCACCAAACGTCGCCTGGCCCAGATTGCTGGCATTACCCGGACCGCGTTCGATCACCATCCCGCCGATGATGCGCGCTGGGAAATACGAGGTGGAATGGTGGGTCGGATTATTGGTATCACCGAAGGGGATACCATCGTACGTCACGTTGTATTCGCCATCCTGAAAGCCGCGCAGCGACACTTTCGATTCGCCCAGTCCGGGACCATTCGCCGACAGACCAGCACCGACACTCGGCGCAATCCGCGCCACCGCATTAAAGTCAGCCAGTGGCGTGACCGTCTGTTCGATAAAGGTGGCAGTGATGATCGATTGCGGCTGGGTGGCATTCAGGGCCGACTGCACCGGTGCACGATTGGCAGCATTCGAACCGGTAATCACCACCCGGCTCTTGATCGCTTCAGCATCGAGTGCCGTTTCCGACACTTGCAACTCGTCCACGCCTGGCGCTTGCGTCTGGGCCTGTGCAGCACTGCACATCAGGGCCAGCGCGGCCAGTACCTGCAACGACATGGTCGAAGGGATCAACTGCTGCTGCGAATTCTTCATGAGGCTTTCCGGTGAGTAAGGATAAAGACGGAAAGTCTATGAAGTATTTATGACCGCATCATGAAAGCGACTCATACCAGCCGCGCATGGGGCGATTTACAACGACAGCGCGCCGGCACTCGCTTGCAATGCTCGGGCCAGTGCGGTGTCGGCCGTCGCCAGGTGGGCATGGAACCATGGCAGCACCAGCCGTACCGCCGCCTTGCCCGCCGCGATATCCTGCTCATCGAGCTGATGCAGACTAGCCAGCACCCGGGCATGCTGTTCCCGATGTTGCCGTAGCCCCGGGTACTCGATGGTCTCCATCAAGGCTTCTTCATGCCGGAAATCATCTTCCAGACATTCGATCAGCAGATCCAGCCCGGCGCGAAATTCCTCGTCCGTCGCATCCATCAAACTATCAATCTGTTCGGCCAGCGCCTGATGCGCTTCGTCGAACAGGGGAATTCCCAGTGCCATCTCCGGGTTCCAGCCGCGCTCTTCCATGATTGTGCCCTCCTAATGGACGGCACTATGCCCGTAAGGCGCGCGACGATCCATGACACAGATCAAAAAGATCACTTAAAAGCTCTGGCCTTAGCCTGGTTTTCCATCAACACGCGGCGCCGTCAGATACGGCAGATACACCACCACATAGCTAGCGAAGCCCAGTGTCCAGCAACTGGCGGCTAGCAGCATCACCAGCCCATGCTGGCTTTCCCAGCCCAGTGCCGTCGCGACCCGCAATAGCGCACTGGCCTGAATCAGCACGAAGATCAGTGTCTCGCCACGCCCTGCCACCAGTGGGCGGCCAGTGTGGCCTAGCGTGGTACGCGTCATCATGCCCAGTATCAGCCCCGCCATGGAGCCCACGGTTAGCGCATGGAAGCCGGTACTGGTGCTGACCAGCTGCCAGCGCGCCAGTGCCAGCAGGATCAGGCCGACGGCGATCCACGCATACGACAAATGCATAATCCACAGCAAGGGACGCGACAGCGTACTCAGTGCATCCCAGCGCCACAGCCGCAGCAGGATCAAGGCGGCTGCCCCCAGTGCCAGCGGACCGAACAGCCATGCGGGGAAGGACAGCAACCAGCCAGCCGCCGCCAGCACCAGCAGGCCCAGCGAGACCTTGTCAAGTAGTGGCTGCACCAGCGGCGCTGTGCCGGGTGCACCATTGCGGGTGAACATGGGAATCACGCGGGTACCGATGGCCGCTTCGATCAGTACAATCAGGAAGATCGCCGCATGAATCGGCGCAGCCGGTGGCAACTCCAGCCAGCCCAGCGCCGCCGCATGAAACACCGCATTGGCCGCCGTCAACAGCGCCAGTATGCCGATGAGAAAATAGTTGCGCCGGTTATTGGCTTTACGCATCACTTGCAGCAGCGGCCATGCCGCCAGCGGCACAAACAGCAGATCGACCGCTGCGGCCAGTGGTGGCGCTGCCAGCAGCATGGCCAGCCGTCCGGCCAGCCACACCGCCACCAGCGCTGCCAGACGGCCCCGTACCGGCGTTAGAAAGCCGGTCCAGTTGTAAGCGGCCGTGTACAGAAAGCCGATGACGACTGCCAGCCCCATCCCGAACACCATCTCGTGCATATGCCAGGCAAAGCCAACCCGCAGCGTCAGGCCCGCCAGTTCCGGTATCCAGCCATAGTATTGCGCCATCCACAGCGGAATCGCCAGCGCCGCAAACATGGCGGCACACAGATAGAAGGGACGGAAGCCAAGTTGCCAGACGGGATGGCTGGCGGTACTCACCGTTGCTGCTTCGTCGATGCTGTGCAGACTCATAATGATCAAGTTTCCTGTTTTTAACTGTTCAGGCATTGTCGGACTTTATGCCGCAAACCGATAGGCAGGGCACTCAATTCGATAATCCAGATCAAGAATTTCAAAATTTCCCGCGCTTCAAGGCTGCCGCGCATAGCCAGCCGTCACTGTTTCGCTTAGGCTAGCCACGCCTCTATATTTTTATAAAGAAGAAGGACCTATCATGCAAAGCACGATCATCAATATCGATCAAATGGACGACGAAGGCAGCGCCGACAGCATTAGCCAGATTCTGCTGTCGATGCAGGGCGTCGAAGAAGTCCGCGTTTCGCTGCGCGACTGCCTCGCCAGTGTGCAGTTCGATGAAGCTCGCACCTCGCCCGCGCGCATGGCCGACAAACTGGCCGCCGCTGGTTTCCCCAGCATCATCAGCATCCCGACCCCGCACAGCGGACGCGCCGGTGCTTGCTGCGGCGGATGCGGCGGCGCCTGAGCACGCCACGCTTCTCTAGAACCTACAACTTCAGGCGCCGTGCTGGCGCCGGTGTTCCACCGCGTACACAGCGGCCTGCACACGGCTGCTCAACTTCAGCTTTTTCAACACATTCTGCACGTGGATCTTGACGGTCGATTCGGCCAGATCCAGGGCACGGGCGATACTCTTGTTGCTACCACCGCGCGCCAGCCAGTCGAGGATCTCGCGTTCGCGCGGCGTCAGTTTGTCCAGATCGGACGCCGCTGCCGGCACTGCACTACCGTGTAACTGCGCCACCAGCTTGGCCGTCATGGCTTCGGCCACCACGGTCTCGCCTGCTGCCGCGCGGCGGATCGCCCGCGTCAGATAATCCGTATCGATATTCTTGAGCAGATAGCCGCTGGCACCAGCTTTCAGTGCCGTGCTCAGGTCTTCCGCATCCTCCGAGACAGTCAGCATGACCACCGCACTGTCCGGGCAATCCTGCAATAGCAGCTGCAGGGTTTCAAGACCGGACATGCCGGGCATATTCAGATCCAGCAGGATCACCTGCGGACGCAGTTGCTGGGCGCGTTTAATGCCCTCCACGCCGTCGGCTGCCTCGCCCACCACGTTGAATTCGGGATGGCGCTGCAGCAGCGAACGGATGCCGCTGCGGAACAGCGTGTGATCATCCACCAGCAGAACGCTGATCGGGCTGTCGGGTGTTTCCATGCAAAAAACCTCTCTTCACTCAATTTGCTCAAGTATTACGCTACGATGTTAGCCTGCGCAATCCGCCTGGCCTCAGGCCGCGCGCCGTTGCGCACGGGCTAGTTGCAGTATCACTTCGGTGCCTTTGCCCGGCTGCGAACGCACTACCAGTTCGGCCGCTATGCGTGCCGCCCGTTCGCGCATGATATGGATGCCCACATGCGAATCGCCCAGCGTTTCAAGCGCGGCCGGGTCGAAACCGTGGCCGTTATCGCGGATGCTCAGTACGAAATCGTCATGATCTTCAAGTCGCACCCAGACCCGGCTAGCACCGGCATGCTTGCGCACATTCGATAGTGCCTCCTGCACAATGAAGAGCAACTGCAATTGCTGCTCACCGGGGAACGGCAAGCCCAGCGATTCAGCGACAATATCGGCCATCACGCCGCTCTGGCGCCGGAATTTATCGACCACCGCTTCCAGCGAACTGAGCAGATTTCCTTCCTGCAGACGGGTGCGGAAGTTATGCAGCAACTCGCGCACATCCTGATAACTCTCATCCACCCCGGCGCGCAAGGCCGGCACGATGTCTTCGACTTCCCGCCAGCGTTGCTGCTGCAGCGACTGTTCCAGCATCTGTACTTGCAGATTCAGGAAATTCAAGCCCTGAGCGATGCTATCATGCAGCCCCTGCGCCACCAGATTGCGCTCTTCCGATACCGCCAGCTGACGCGAGCGCCCTTCCAGCCGCTGGTTTTCAATGGCCGTTCCAAGTAACTGGCCGAGTGTTTCCAGTAGCGCCGATTGCGACGAACTGAACTCGGTCGGCTTGCGGAAATGCAGATTGAAAAAACCCAGATGTTGCTGCTGTGCGTACAGATGGAAGATCGAGACGGTGGCAAAGCCTTCCCGATGACATTCCAGCTGGTGACCACCGTCCATCTTGCGCAGATCGTGGATCACGGCGATTTTCTTGACCACGGCCGCGCCGCACAGACAATCGCCGACCTTCAGGCAGCGCTCCGTCTCGATCAGTCGCTCCGACAGTCCTTGTGAGACCAGCATGTGCAGATTGCCATGGATAGGATCGAGGATGCGCACAGTACCGCCGTCGGCACCGAAGTAGTCGCTGATGCGCTGTAAAAAGCCTTTACACATGGCCTCCGCCGCTTGCGGCTGCTGCAGGAAGGCGGCACTGTCATACAGCAGCGCCAGTTCGCGGTTCTGCTGCTCCAGCGCGTGGGTCTTGGTGCTGACCATCTGTTCCAGATTGCCGTACACCGATTGCAGCCGGTCGGCCATCTGGTTAAAGCCGCTGGCCAACATGCCGAATTCATCACTACGATCGACCGGCAGGCGCACACCGAAATCCTTTTCGCGCATACGCTCCAGCCCGCCCTGCAAACGGGTCACCGGCGCCACGATCATATCGAATAGCAGATAGATGATGCTGACGGTGCCCAGCAACGCCAGCCCCAGCAGGGTCAACTGCGAAGCACGCAGCCAGAAAGTGCGGTTCTCGCTATCGCGTTCAATGCGCTGCACCAGTTCATCCACCCGGCCGACAAAGCGCTCGCCCCGTTGTTGCAGAGCGCGCACATCGGCAGACGATCCAGGCGCATGGGCCAGCCATTCGTGCGCCTGCGGTGCCAGTTCGGTGCGCCACTGCTGCAGCACGCCATTAAACAGATCGCGGATCGCCGCAGTCGGTGGCAGGAAAAGCGGACGTTGCGGGTCACCCCGCTGCAGCAGTTGCAGCTTCTCTTCGATTGATTGCAACTGGAAGGAAAAATGTTCGCGCGTGCGCGGATCGGCGCCGATCTCGTCGACTTGCCCGGCCAGCATCGCCATCCGATAACTGTCCATGCGCAAGCTACCGGCCACGTTAATGGCCGCCGCGCTACCCTCCAGCTGCCAGGACAGCAGCAGCGTCGAGCCGATCACGAGCAGTGCCACCGCCAGAAAACTCAGCAGCAGCCCGACGATACGGGTCGACAGCTTGTGCCAGTTGGCGAAGAGTGTAGGCATAACCATCAGCTTGCTCGCCGTGACGAAATGATTGAAGGGCGCACGGCTTCTCCGGTGATGCAATGGGTTCTCATGATGTTCAACATCCGAGCTTCAGTATACACGCGAGGCTGGCAGAATTAGCCGCCGGTCTGCGACATGAAACGGATAATTTTCTCCGGCTGGCGGCCAAAATCATGCTGCTCCGGCTTGAGCTCGATGGCAGCGCGGATCGCCGCTTCCAGTTCGGCATCGCTGGCGCCAGCGCGCAACAGCGGCCGCAAGGGATATTGCTGCTCCTGTCCTAGACAGAGATACAGCGTGCCATCGACGGCCAGCCGCACCCGGTTGCAGGTGGCGCAGAAGTGTTGCGACATCGGGGTGATGTAACCGATCGAAGCACTGCCATCGGCGGTACTCCAGTAACGGGCCGGACCGCCGCCCAGTTCCAGCGCCTGCGGCCGCAAGGCGAATCGTTCGGCCAGCCGCGCTTGTACGGGAGCGAGGTTCAGATAGGCCGTATTACGACCTGTTTCGCCCATCGGCATCACTTCGATCAGACGCAGCACGAACTGCTGTTCGATACAGAACGCCGCCACTGCGTCGATCTCGGCATCGTTCACACCCAGCATCGCCACCATATTGATTTTGATGGGCGCCAGTCCGGCCGCTTTGGCCGCCTGCAGACCAGCCAGCACGGATGGCAGACAATCGCGCCCGGTAATACCCTTCATGCAATCGCGATCCAAGGTATCGAGGCTGATATTCACGCGACTGACACCGGCCGCTGCCAGTTCTTCGGCGTAGCGCGCCAGCCGCGTGCCATTGCTCGACAGCGACAGGTCAGTCACGCCGGGCAAGGCCGCTAGCCGGCTAGCCAGTTGCGGCAGGCCGCGTCGGGTCAGCGGCTCGCCGCCAGTCAGACGCACCCGCGAGGTACCGAGCCGGGCAAACGCTGCCACCACGCGAGTAATCTCGTCAAAACTGAGCCAGTCCGGCGCTGCTTCGTAACCTTTGAAGTCACTGGGCATGCAGTAGCTGCAACGCAGGTCGCAGCGGTCAGTGACCGACACGCGCAGATAATCGATGCTGCGGCCGAATCGGTCACTGAGGCGTCCATCAGCTAGAGGCTGGCTACCGGAGTCGCGCTGAAACAGCGGGCTCCGGGTGATCAGTTCGCCTGACATGGACGCACTCCTGAGTGAATTGGGATGAGTCATTCTAACGTGGACAGCCCTGCCTGAAACTGCCCATGATGACCTAAGCCGCCTAGTCCTTTCGGGCTAGACCGGCCCGGATTGGGACCTGCGCCCTACTGCACCAGTGGCGAGGTGGCGCCTTCCAGCGTGATGCCTTCGATACCAGCTCGCCCTACCAGAATATGCAGATACTGGTGCAGGGCGCGCTGCCAGGCTTGGCGCTGTAACTCATCAGCAATCTGCGCGCGCACGGTGGCGAACGGGATTGCCGCGCCGTCCACCCGGCGACTGGCCTGCACAATATGCAGGCCGAAGCGGGTTTCCAGCAAGCGCGGCGCCAGTTCGCCTTGCTGCAAGCGGAATAGCAATTCTTCGAACTCGGGCACGCACTGCCCGCGTGCCAGCTGACCCAGATTGCCGCCTAGCGCACCGGACGGACAGTTGGAATACTGACGCGCCAGTTCCTCGAAGCGTTCAGGATGCGCCTGCAACTCGCCCAGAATCAGCTCGGCCGTCTGGCGCAGCATCTCCAGCGGCGCCGAGTCGGTCACCTGAAACAGGATGTGGCGTGCCTCCACCAGATCGCCACTACGGAAACGCTCCGGCTGGCTCTGGTAGTAGCGCAAACAGGCTGCCTCGTCGGCCAGAGGCACTTGCACTGCGCGGGCAAACAGGGCTTCGATGCGCTCGTCCGGGTCCGCTTCCGTGAGGCCCATTGCGGCGGCCTCCTGTAGCAGCACGCGGCGCAGTATCACTTCATGTACCGCCTGCTGTACCGGATTCGGGGCCGACTGGTGATGCGGCAGCTCGGCTTCGATTTCACGGTCGTCGATTTCGACACCATTCACTGAGATTCCCATATCAGCTCCTTAGCGCGAACGCACCAGTTGGTAAGCGCGCCCCAGATAGGTGATTGCGCCGAAACCGCTCCACACGTGCACCAGACGGGTGAACGGGAAGATCACAAACAAGGACATGCCCATGAACAGGTGCAGCTTGAAGATCAGCGGCGCCGTCAGGATAAAGTCGGCTGCATCACCACGGAAGGTGAGCACATGCTGCGCCCAGCTCATCAGCAAGACCATCATATGACCATCCATGTGCGACGCCGAAACGAAGATCGACGAAAGTCCCAGCAGCAAGGTGGCCAGCAACCACAGCAGCACCAGCTGATCTTTCCAGGTGCTACGCGCCGCCACCCGCACATTGATCAGGCGACGCGCCAGCAGCATCAGCAAGCCGATCAGGCACAGCGAGCCCATCACACCACCGGCCAGCATCGCAACCAGTTGCTTGGCGCCATGGCTGACACCGAGCGTGTCCCAGACCCAGACCGGGGTCAGCAAGCCCGCCGCGTGGCCAAAGAAGAGGCCCAGCACGCCGAGGTGGAACAAGGGGCTACCCCAACGCAGCATACCCATATTGAGTACCTGGCTCGATTCCGACTTCCACGTATATTGCTCACGGTCGAAGCGGATCAGGCTGCCAAGAAAGAAGATGGCCAGCGCCAGATACGGATAGATTCCAAAGACAAATTGATGCAAGTAATTCATGGCGCTCTCCTTCAATGACGCTGCGGCGCTGCCGCTTTGGGATAAAAATTGACCGGATGCGTACCGCCCACCATCGGTTTCAGCAAAGGCTCGATACCATCGGCACCGGGGCCAAAGGTTTCCAGCGCCTCGTCCATATCGCGCACCGGCGGTTCGCTCAATTCTTCGGCCACCACCGGCGTCAGGGTTTGCAGCAGTTCGAAAATGCCGGCATATGGACTGCCATTGGCGCGCAGCTTGCGGCCGATGTAGGCCAGTACGTGGATGGCATCCCCCAGCAAGCGCTGTGCTTCGGCCTGCGGCTGCTGCGACAGAAACTCCAGGAACAGCGGCACATAGTCCGGCAAGTCATTGCCCACCATTTGCAGGCCATGATTGCTGTACTCGGCCAGCAGATCGACCATGGCTTGCCCGCGATCGCGCGACTCGCCATGGATATGCTCGAACAAGTGTAGCGAATGGGATGGATTGCGATCAAAGGTCATCACATACTGCTGCTGCAGATCGATCAACGGCGTGGCCGAAAGATGCGCCAGCAACTCGGCCAGCGCGCCCTGCCAGTGCGCCGGCAGGGCCTGCACCAGTTGTTCCAGCGCCGCCTGTTCCTGCAGCAGTTCCGGCTCCGGATACTGCAACAGCACCGACAGCAGCTGGTAGCCCTGCCCCTGCAGCGTGGTATCGGCCAGCGCGGTATCCGGCGGCTCTACCGCCACGGCCGACGAACCACTCATGGTGAACTCAGACATCGCGCTTCTCCTTGTTTTTGCGGGACTTCGGCATGGCCATGAAAATCTCAGAACCGTGCTTGCGCTTGCCGAACAGGCTGGCATCGCTGACACCGTCTGAGCAGCCATTGCCGAAGCTAAAGCCGCAACTGCCTTTTTCATTGAAGCTGTCTTCCGCCATTTCCTTGTGGCTGCTCGGAATCACGAAGCGATCTTCGTAGTTGGCAATCGCCATGATGTGATACATGTCTTCCACCATGGCTGGTTCCAGTCCCACCTGCTGGAGCACTTGCAGATCCGGCTTGGCGGCCACATGCTTGCTACGCATATAGGCACGCATCGCCAGCATGCGGTCCAGCGCAGTAATCACGGGACGCTGATCGCCAGCCGTCAGCAGATTGGCCAGATACTGCACCGGAATGCGCAGGCTGGCGGTGTCGGGCAGAATACCGTTGCGCCCCATGCGACCCGATTCGGCCGCCGCCTGAATGGGCGACAGCGGCGGGATGTACCAGACCATCGGCAGCGTGCGGTATTCCGGATGCAGCGGGAACGCCACCTTCCACTCAACGGCCATCTTGTAGACTGGCGAACGCTTGGCCGATTCCAGCCACGAGTCCGGAATCCCCTGACGCCGGGCTTCTTCGATAATGGCTGGATCGTGCGGATCCAGGAACAGCCCTAGTTGCGACGGATACAGGTCACGCGGATCGGCCACCGACGCCGCGGCTTCGATCTTGTCGGCGTCATACAGCAGCACGCCGAGGTAACGGATGCGGCCTACGCAGGTTTCCGAGCACACGGTAGGCTGACCGGCTTCGATGCGCGGATAGCAGAAGGTGCACTTCTCGGCCTTGCCGGACGACCAGTTGTAATAGATTTTCTTGTACGGGCAACCGGAGATGCACATGCGCCAGCCGCGGCACTTGTCCTGATCGATGAGCACGATGCCATCGTCCTCGCGCTTGTAGACCGAGCCGGACGGGCAGGAAGCCACGCAGGTCGGATTCAGGCAGTGTTCGCACAAGCGTGGCAGATACATCATGAAGGTGTTCTCGAAGGTGCCGTACATCTCCTTCTGCATGCCATTAAACAGCGCATCCTGACTTCGCTGGGCAAACTCGCCGCCCAGATCGTCCTCCCAGTTCGGCCCCCATTCGATCTTCTCCATCTTCTTGCCGGTGATGACGGAGATCGGACGCGCCGTTGGCGGGGTTTCCGACAGCGGTGCATTCTGCAGGCGCTCGTAGTCGTAGGTGAACGGCTCGTAGTATTCGTCGATCTGCGGCAGATTCGGATTGGCAAAGATCTGTGCCAGAATCTTCAAGCGACTCCCCTGACGCGGCTCGATCTTGCCCGCGTCCGTGCGGCGCCAGCCCCCGTTCCACTTGTCCTGATTTTCCCACTGCTTGGGATAGCCGATCCCGGGTTTGGTTTCCACGTTATTAAACCACGCATATTCCACCCCGTCCCGGCTGG
Source organism: Oxalobacteraceae bacterium (assembly GCA_027490725.1). Lineage (GTDB taxonomy): Bacteria > Pseudomonadota > Gammaproteobacteria > Burkholderiales > Burkholderiaceae_D > Rugamonas. The sequence goes on along the minus strand of JAIXXN010000027.1, from coordinate 76,102 downwards.
TCCACACGTTCTTGCAGGTGACTGAACATGTGTGGCATCCAATGCACTTGTCCAGATTTAGCACCATGCCGATTTGTGCTCTGATTTTCATGTATCGCTCCGTCCTAATCTCAGTATCAGCCGTGGGCCTGATCGGCTTTGTGCTCAACTAACGGGCCTTCCAGCCAGTCAACCTTGTTCATCTTGCGAACCAGCACGAATTCATCGCGGTTCGAGCCGACCGTGCCGTAGTAGTTAAAGCCCCACGACAGCTGCGCATAGCCGCCGATCATGTGGGTCGGCTTGGTCACGGCCCGGGTCACCGAGTTGTGGATTCCGCCGCGCTTGCCCGACATTTCCGCACCGGGCACATTGATGATCTTTTCCTGTGCGTGGTACATCAGCGTCATGCCTTCCGGAACCCGCTGGCTGACGATGGCGCGTGCTGTCAGCGTGCCGTTGACGTTGAATACTTCGATCCAGTCGTTGTCGACAATGCCGGCCGATTTCGCATCGATCTCGGACAGCCACACGTGCGGTCCGCCACGCGACAGCGTCAGCATGCGCAGATTGTCCGAGTAGGTCGAGTGGATGCCCCATTTCTGGTGCGGCGTAATAAAGTTCAGCGCAATTTCCTTGTTACCGTTCGGCTGGGCGCCCAGCATGCTGGCCGTGGTCTTGGTATTAATGGCTGGTTTGTACACGCACAGACCCTCGCCAAAATCGCGCATCCAACGGTGATCCTGGTAGAACTGCTGACGGCCCGTCAGGGTGCGCCAAGGAATCAGTTCATGCACATTGGTATAGCAGGCGTTGTAGCTGACTTCTTCCGATTCCAGACCCGACCAGGTCGGCGAGGAAATAATCTTGCGCGGCTGGGCCTGCACATCGCGGAAGCGGATCGTGTCGTGTTCGCGTGGCAGCGCCAGATGGGTGTGATCACGTCCGGTAATCTTGGACAACGCTTCCCATGCTTTGACGGCGACGTGGCCATTGGTTTCCGGCGCCAGCGACAGGATCATCTCGGCCGCATCGATGGCGGTATCGAGACGTGGCTGACCTTTGCCTATCGTGTCGGTCAGCACCGTGCGGTTAATCCCGCGCAGCACTTCGACCTCGTGGCCAGTCTTCCAGCCTATGCCTTTACCGCCGTTGCCTAATTGCTCGAGCAAGGGGCCGATCGAGGTGAACTTCTGGTGGATCTTGGTGTAATCGCGTTCCACCACGGTGAAGTTCGGCATGGTCTTGCCGGGAATCGGCTCGCACTCACCGGCACGCCAGTCTTTCGGATCGAAGGGCTGGCCTAGCTCGCCCGGCGTATCGTGCATCAGCGGAGTCAGCACCAGATCCTGCTGAGTACCCAGATACTCGCCACCGATCTCTTCGAATTTCTTGGCAATACCCTTGTAAATTTCCCAGTCGGAGCGCGACTGCCACAGTGGTTGCACGGCTTCCGACAGCGGGTGAATGAAGGGGTGCATGTCGGACGTATTCAGATCGTCCTTTTCGTACCAGGTTGCGGTCGGCAGCACAATATCGCCATACAGACAGGTGGTGGACATACGGAAGTCCAGCACCACCAGTAAGTCCAGCTTGCCTTCAGCGGCGGGACGTACTTTGACGTCGCGCGGCTTGATGCAATGGTCTTCGTCGCTCATCAGCGCGTTCTGGGTACCCAGCAGATACTTGAGGAAGTACTCGTGCCCCTTGCCGGAACTGCCGAGAATATTCGAACGCCAGACAAACATATTGCGCGGGAAGTTGGCAGGATTATCGGGATCGTCGCAGGAGAATTCCAGCTGTTTGTTCCTGATCTGATTGACCGCGTACTCGACCGGGGCGATACCGGCGGCAGCCGCAGCACGGGTCACTTCCAGCGGATTGGTCTGCAATTGCGGCGCCGAAGGCAGCCAACCCATCCGTTCGGACTTGGCGTTATAGTCGAGCAACGTCATCGGTGCCACATCGGGACCGGCCGTCGGCGACGAGATTTCCTCGGTATGCAGCTTTTCGTGACGCCACTGGCTGGTATGGTTGTAGAAGAATGAAGTACCGTTCATCTGGCGCATTGGACGGTTCCAATCCTGCGCGAATGCCAGCGGCGTCCAGCCGGTTTGCGGACGCAGTTTCTCCTGCCCCACATAGTGCGCCCAGCCACCACCGGATTGCCCCACACAACCGCACATCATCAGCATATTGATGATGCCGCGATAGGTCATGTCCATGTGATACCAGTGATTCAGCGCTGCACCGACGATGACCATGCTCTTGCCACGGGTCTGGTCAGCGTTCTCGGCGAACTGGCGTGCCACGGTAATTACATCGGCCGCTTTCACGCCCGTATGCTTGACCTGCCATTCCGGGGTGTAGGGCACATCATCGGCGTAGTCGGTCGCGACATTGCCGCCACCCAGTCCGCGCTCGATGCCGTAATTAGCCATAGTCAGATCGAACACCGTCGCGACGATGGCGGAGCTGCCATCGGCCAGCGTCAGGCGTTTTACCGGCACATTGCGCATCAGCAGATCGCTGGCATCCTTGCCGCCGAAATAGGCGAAGCCCACCGGCAGCACCTCATCACTGCAATCGATCAGCGACAGCAGCGGATCGACTGGCGCCCCAGTCGTGCCCTGCTTCATTTCCAGATTCCACTTGCCCGACTCGCCCCAGCGGAAACCGATGGAACCGGCTGGTGCCACAATCTGGCCGCTCGCTTCGTCAATCACCAGCGTTTTCCAGTCCGGATTATTGGTTTCATCGAGATTGTTGGCCAGATGCGATGCGCGCAGGAAGTATTCGGGCGCCAGCGTACCGTTCTGCTCTTTCAGCAGTACCAGCATCGGGAAATCGGTGTACTGCTTGGCGTATTCCTTAAAATAGACCGACTGGTGCTTGCTGTGATACTCCTTGAGGATCACGTGGCCCATGGCCATTGCCAGCGCGGCATCGGTACCCTGCTTCGGTGCCAGCCAGATATCGCCGAACTTGGCCATCTCGCCAAAGTCGGACGACACGGCCACCGTCTTGGTGCCCTTGTAGCGCACTTCCGTGTAGAAGTGGGCATCGGGCGTACGCGTCATCGGTACGTTCGAGCCCCACACCATCAGGAAGGTCGAGTTATACCAGTCAGCCGATTCCGGCACGTCGGTCTGTTCGCCCCACACTTGCGGGCTGGCTGGCGGCAAATCGCAGTACCAGTCGTAGAAGCTGAGCGCCACGCCGCCGATCAGCGACAGGTAGCGGGTGCCGGCGGCGTAGCTGACCATCGACATCGCAGGAATCGGCGAGAAGCCGACGATCCGGTCTGGTCCGTATTTCTTGATCGTCAGCGCATTCGCGGCGGCGATGATTTCATTACTTTCTTCCCAGCTGGCGCGCACAAAGCCACCCAGACCACGGACGGTTTTATAGCGCGCCGCGCGTTCCGGATTCTGGCTGATGTAGTCCCACGCCGTGACCGGATCCATAGTCTTGCGCGCTTCGCGCCACATTTCCATCAGGCGGCCACGCACCATCGGATATTTCACGCGCTGGGCCGAATACACATACCAGGAATAGCTGGCACCACGCGGGCAGCCGCGCGGTTCGTGGTTGGGCAGGTCGGGCCGGGTGCGCGGATAATCGGTCTGCTGGGTTTCCCAGGTAATCAGACCGTTCTTGACATACACCTTCCAGCTGCAGGAACCGGTGCAATTGACGCCGTGCGTGGAACGCACGATCTTGTCATGCTGCCAGCGCTGACGATAGGCGTTTTCCCAGGTGCGATCTTCGTGCACGACGGCGCCATGACCGCCCGAGAATGTCGACGTGGTTTTATTGAAGAACTTCAGGCGATCCAGAAAATGACTCATGCTGCCTCCTCACTGACACCCGGCACAGTACCGGGCATGCGGTCCCATGCAACATGCACGGACTCGACTATGTACCCAGTCTAAGCAGCGCAGCCACTGCTGGGAATCGGCAAGAAGGTCATCTGGCGGGGCGAGAAGGAGTAGTGCTTCTAGGCCATAGTGACTAGAGCCACTGGTCACTTACGGGAATAGTCAGCTGCTGGCGCGCGGGTTATACATACGGCTGTCAACCACTGCGAGGAAAACCATGCAAATCACCACTTTCGAAGACCTGCTGATGGCCGCTGCCATGCAGACTGTGCCTCAGCGTCTGCTGATCGCGTTTGCGCAAGCCGAAGCGGAACCGGATGCCGCGCCGGGCGCAACACCACGTAGCACCCTGGTGCCGGTGATGTGCGTCGACAAGCAGGTGGGCGAGCTCTATACCTTTGCCCATCTGGTCGAGGAAGCACAGGGCATGGGCCAGCACTGGGATGTGATGCTGATCTCCACCCTGTCCGGCCAGAATGGCGTACTGCCCGATCCGCAGCGCACCGAAGCGGCGCTGAACCTGATGCTGGGCCAGATCCAGCAAGGCCAGATGGAGCGCATGCTGGCATTTGACCGCAGCGGCGACCTGCTGCAATATCACTGATATGGCTAAACCATTTCCCTTGCATCCGGCACGCCCCGAATTGATCTGCTGGGGCTGTGACCGCTATTGCCCCGCCGCTGATATGGCGTGCGGCAATGGCGCAGATCGCACCCAGCATCCGGTCGAACTATTCGGTGAAGAGTGGCATACCTTCGGCTTAAATGCTCAGGACGGACTGACTGAACCAGCGGAGCCGGGCGCGCCAGTCATCGCGACCAGCGCGCTGCAGCCCTAGTGAGACGGTACAACGGCCCGTCAGGCAGCCGCGCCCTGCCGCTCCGGCAGCGAGCCCACCAGCGGCAGGAAAGCATGCTGACGGGCCGAATAGGCCATCAATGCACCCTTCTCCAGATCAAAATACCAGCCGTGCAGTTTCAGCAATCCCTGTTCGACGCGGCGGTTTAGCCACGGATAGGTCATCAGATTATCCAGCGACAGCAGAATGCTGGCCAGTTCGCAGGCATGATGCTGCTCGGCGCTACTGCGATGCGCCAGATCACGCCGCACCCGTTCGGCCACCGGTTCGGCCACTCGCATCCACTGGTTGACGAAGTCGGTTTCGCGCTCGACCTTACGGGGCGACATCACCGCACGGATTCCGCCGCAACGGGCGTGACCGAGGATGATGATGCGCTCGACCTCCAGTTCGCACACGGCAAACTCGATCGCCGAACTCACCCCGGCCGATGCCGTCGGGGTACAGGGCGGCACCAGATTGGCGATATTGCGCACCACGAACAGATCGCCGGGGTCGCTACCTGTCAGCAACATCGGATCGACGCGTGAATCGCAGCAACCGATCAGCAAGGTGCTGGGACGCTGGCCTGCGCGCAGGCTATCGAACAGCGTCTGACTATCCTGAAAATACTGCTGCTGAAAACGGCTAAAGCCGTGAATAAATTTTTCGATGTCTTCCATGATGATTCCATCTCTACTCGGCACAGCGCCGCAGACCGGCGCTATCGAGCAGGCTGATATGCCTGCCCTTAAAACTGATCAGTTGTTGGCTACACAGGTCAGCAAGAATACGCGAGAAATGCTCGGGCGTCAGGTTCAGGCGCGACGCCAGCACGCCCTTGGAAGCCGGTAGCGTCAGCTGGTCACTGCCGTCACTGACTTCGCGCAGCAGATAGGCGGCTACCCGCTGGGTACCGGAACGCAGCGAATACGATTCCATATCACACATCAGGCTATGCATGCGCTGACTCAGCCCGGCCAGCATCTTATGAGCAAAGCTGGAATCGTTATCGATTTCGCGGAAAATCGCCGGCTTCGAGACATGCAGCAACAGACTATCTTCGGTGGCCTGGGCGGAGACGATATACGGGCTGCCCATGAACATCAGCGCTTCGCCGAAACTGTGGCCGGGGCCAATCAGCTCGATCACTTTTTCCGCGCCACCGGCCGAGGTGAACGATAGCTTGACCTGTCCAAACACCACCTGATGGAAGCCCACACAGGCATCACCGCGCTCGAACACCATCTGGCCCCGTTCCAGCCGCACTTCCGAGGTGCCCAGTGCGATGCGGTCAAGCTCTTCCCCGCGCATCGAGTTGAACAGCGGAACTTGCGACAGGAAAGTCTGTACTTTGATTTTCGCCTTGTCCATACTCGCTCCGCTCAGATCGTGCGCGAATAGCGCAACACTTGGGGACCCTCGACGCGCGGCTGATGCAGATACTGGTCGAATACCATGCAGATATTGCGGATCAACAGCCGCCCGCGCATGCGTACCCGCACCCCGCGACTACCGACGCATAGCAAGCCCAGCGCTTCGAGCGGTTTCAGGCGTTCCAGTTCGTCCGCGAAGTACTCGGGTCCGCTCACCCCGGTTGGTAAGGGCAGATCGCCATAATCGAGAATGAAATTGCACATCAGGCGATTGATGGCAGTGCGACGAATCAGATCGTCGGCTGACAAAGTAATCCCGCGCGCAATCGGCAACACGCCCTGATCGAGCCGCTCGTAATAGGCACTCAGGGTTTTCTCGTTCTGGCTATAGCTGGCGCCCACCGCGCTGATGGCCGACACCCCCAGCGCCACCATGGGTGCATCGGCGTGGGTGGAATAGCCCTGGAAATTGCGCTGTAACTTGCCCCCTGCGCGGCTACGTGCCAGATCATCTTCTGGCAAAGCGAAGTGATCCATGCCGATGTAGACGTATCCGGCACCGGTCAGCTTCTCGATACACAGACCCAGCATGGCCAGCCGGGTTTCACCGTCAGGCAGATCCGCTTCTTTAATCAGCTTCTGCGACTTGAACAGATTCGGCATGTGGGCATAGTTGTACACCGCCACCCGGTCGGGTCGCGCCGCAATGATGCGCTCCAGCGTCGGGCCGAAGCTGGCCACGCTCTGCAACGGCAGCCCGTAGATCAGATCGACGCTGACGGAACGGAAGCCGACCTCACGCGCCGCCACCAGCACGGCCAGCGTCTGTTCGGGCGACTGCACCCGGTTGACCGCTGCCTGCACAGCAGGATCGAAGTCCTGCACGCCCAGACTGAGGCGGTTAAAGCCCTGTCGGCGCAGCACCCCGATGCGCTCCGGCGTGACGGTGCGCGGATCGACTTCGATGGAAAATTCGCCGACCTCGTCACTGGCAAATACGAAGTGCTGGCGCAGCCTGGCCAGCAGCTCGTCCATCTGCTGATCCGTCAGATAGGTCGGCGTGCCGCCGCCGAAATGTAGCTGGTCGACGCTGCGCCCGCGTCCCAGCAAGCCGGTCTGCAAGTCGATTTCTCGGTACAGATAGGACAGATACTCGGCCGCCTTGCCATGTTCCTGCGTGATGATCTTGTTGCAGCCGCAGTAGTAGCACAACGAGGCGCAGAACGGAATATGCACATACAGCGACAGCGCTAAGCTCTCAGCCGATGCCGCAGCGTGCGCATCCAGACTGGCAAGCGCCGCCTGATATTCGGCGCTGCCGAAGCCGCCGTGAAAGCGGTCCGCCGTGGGATAGGATGTGTAGCGCGGTCCGTTCAGGGTGAGCTGGCGGATCAGCGCTGCATCGAACAGTTCCAGTTCGGTATGCGGCAAGGCGGCATCGTCAGACATAAACACTCCGTTTAGCAAGGCATGTCGGCATTTTTACGGGCATAGCACCACCACGTAATAGCAATGCAGCTCAGATAGAAGCCGATGAAGCACCACAGTGCCGCATCCGGGCCGCCGGTCAGCGCGATCGAGGTGCCGTAGCTTTTCGGAATGAAGAACGCGCCATAGGCGGCCACCGCAGAAGTAAAGCCCAGTACCGCAGCGCCTTCCTTGTTGGCGTCCACAATCGCTTGCTGTTTCATGGCCAGTGGCTGGCCGGCCGCAGCGCGCTGGCGCTCGGTCAGGAAGATCACGGGAATCATGCGGAAGGTAGAAGCATTGCCCACACCGGTACCAGCAAACAGCGCCATGAACATCCAGAAGAAGCCATTGAAATTACCGGCCGCGCCAGCATGCGGCAGGAAGCCGATCACGCCGTACACAGCAGCAATCATGGCGACGAAGGTCCACGCTGTCACTTTGGCGCCACCGAGCTTATCGGCGATCACGCCGCCAGCCACACGGGCCAGTGCGCCCACCAGCGGTCCGAGGAAGGCATATTGCAGCGGATTGACGTCGGGGAACTGGGTTTTGATCAGCAGCGGGAAGCCAGCCGAATAGCCGATGAAGGAGCCGAAGGTACCGGTGTACAGCCAGCACATCAGCCAGTTATGTTTGCGTTTGAAGATCACTGCCTGATCCGCAAACGAGGCTTTGGCCGAGGCCAGATCATTCATACCGAACCACGCCAGCAAGGCACTCACGGCGATAAACGGCACCCAGATGAAACCGGCATTCTGCAACCACATGGTGCTGGTCTTGCCTGCTTTCAGCGCTGTTTGCGGATCGCCGCCCAGCGTACCGAACACGCCAGCCGTAATCACTAGCGGTACCACGAACTGCACCGCCGACACGCCCAAATTGCCTAGGCCGGCGTTCATGCCCAGCGCATAGCCCTTCTGCGCCTTGGGGAAGAAGAAGCTGATGTTGGCCATCGAGGAAGCAAAGTTACCACCACCAAAGCCGCACAGCAGTGCCAGTATCAGCATGGTCGGATAACCGGTAGTGACGTCCTGCACGGCAAAGCCGATGCCCAATGCCGGAATCAGCAATGATGCCGTCGAAATCGTGGTCCACTTGCGGCCGCCAAAGATCGGCACCATGAAGGAATAGAAAATTCGCAGCGTAGCGCCGGACAAGCCAGGCAAGGCAGTCAGCCAGAACAGCTGATTGGTACTGTACTGAAAGCCGATGGCGGGCAGGTTCACCACCACCACGCTCCACACCATCCATACCGCGAACGCCAGTGCCAGCGCTGGAATGGAGATCCACAGATTGCGGTTCGCCGTATCGCGCCCGCCGCTGCTCCAGAAACTGGCGCTCTCAGGCTCCCAGGTGTTGATCATATATTTGCTCATGAAATTCTCCTTAATGATTTGGTGCCGGAATCAATACCAACCTCAGGCTGGCGCGCTGGCAGCACCGGCGGCGACGGCCTTGGCGCTCGCTTCGGGACGGAATGAGTAGTGCATCCACACCAGCGATACGCAGACACTGCCGTACAGCAGCATGAAGGCGCTGGAACGGATGCCCGTGACATCGAGCAGCGCGCCGAACAGAATCGGCAGGATGAAGCCGCCCAGACCGCCAGCCAGCCCGACCACACCGGACACGGCGCCGATGTTGTCCGTAAAATCGTCGGCAATGAATTTGAAGACCGAGGCTTTGCCTATCGCCATAGCAGTGCCAACGATAAACAACAAGCAGGTAAACACGGTTGGCGTCAGCGCCAGATCGATCTTCAGATCACCATGGGTGGTGCTGACGATCATCGCGGTAGGTGGATAGGACAACAGGAAGAAGCACACCCAGCAGACCCACATCACCCACCACGTTACTTTGTAGGCACCATAGCGATCGGAAATCCAACCGCCCACGGCACGCAGAACGCCACCAGGCAGCGAGAAGCAGGCGGCCAGCAAGGCCGCCGTTTTCAGATCGAAGCCATATTCGCCCACGTAGTACTTGGTCATCCACAAGGCCAGCCCCACGTAGCCACCGAACACCACCGAGTAGTACTGGCAATAGCGCCAGACGCGGCGATCACGCAGCACTGCCATCTGGGCGGTGAAAGAAACTGCCGAGCTACTCTTGTGGCTCGGGTCGCTGGCCGTAAAGATCCAGAACAGCACCGCCGTGACCAGCATCGCCAGCGCATACACGGTAGGCAAAGCCTGCCAGCCCCATGCGGCAATAATCGCCGGGGCAACGAATTTGGTCAGGGCCGAACCGGAGTTGCCGGCACCGAATATGCCCATGGCCAGACCGCGGCGCTTACTCGGGAACCACCGCGCCACATAGGGTGTACCGACCGAGAACGAACCACCGGCCAGCCCGATGAATAGACCAAGCAGGAGGAACTGCCAAAATTCCGTGGCATAACGCAGCAGAAAGATGGCTGGCACGGTGGCCAGTATCAGCAGGAAAAACACGATGCGGCCACCGTATTTATCGCACCAGATGCCCAGCGGTACACGCACTAGCGAGCCACTCAGCACCGGCATCGCGGCCAGCAGGCCGAACTGCGTTTCGTTCAAGCCCAGCATTTTTTTGATGGGAATCCCCAGCACAGCGAACATCATCCAGATCGCGAAACAGATCGTGAATGCGAAGGTGCTAGCGGCCAGGACGCTTACCGCTTTGTTATTGCTTGCCACGTTACACTCCTAACGAGTTTTGAATGGCCTCAGGGTACGCGTCACGGCAGCGCAAAACTATTGGCCGGACGGCTAAGCGAACCCGGCAAAGAGTCTAGCTAGCTAGTTCAAAGTGACTAGACACCGCCCGCTGGCGGGCCCGCCCGATACGCCAACTGGGGCAACAGCTGCGGCGCAAGCCCGGTGGACGGCGCGGGTGACAGCAGATCGGCCAGCGTCAGGCCGTCGAGCACCGTCAGGAAGGCATGGCTGGCCCGTGCCAGCACGCTCTGCAAGCTGCAATTGCGGGCATAGGGACAATCTGTCCGTCCCGCATCGAAGCACGCCGTCATGTGGAAGTGCGGTTCGCTGTGGCGGACCACCTGTCCCAGATTGATCTCGGCCGGGAGCAATGCCAGCGCAATCCCGCCATGACGGCCGCGCACGGTGCGCACCACCCCACTCAGCCCCAGCTGGTGCACCACCTTGTCCAGATGGTGCTTGGCCATCGCGTGACGCAGCGCGATGTCGGCCACCGTCACCAGCCGCTCCTGCTGCGCTGCCAGATCGAGCAAGGTGCGCAAGGTGTATTCCGTAAAGACCGTCAGTTTCATAATGCCTTCGCCTGTTGAACCACGAAGCCGCCATTATTCCTGTGCTGTTCCACATACCTTCATAATCTGGATCAAGAAAAACAAGGATTCACTATACTTCTTTAAATCAAGCGCCTAGAATCGGCTCCATCGATCTGGCGCAGGCCGGGTCGAATCGTCTCCCTTCATTCGATCTAAGGAACCATGCCATGCACGCTACGCGCAAACTCTGGACCTGGCTCGGCCTGATCTGTGCCCTCTCCTTTGCCGTTCTCGGCTGGGTTGGGGCAGAAATCTATCTGGCCGCCCCGCCCATCCCCAAACAAGTTATCAGTGCCGACGGTAGCCAGCTGTTCGGCGAAGGCGAAGTCGACCGTGGCCAGCAAGCCTGGCTCTCGGCCGGTGGTCAGCAACTGGGCACCGTCTGGGGTCACGGCAGCTATGTGGCGCCGGACTGGTCGGCCGACTGGCTGCACCGCGAAGCCATTGCGCTGCGCGAACTGTGGGCCCAGCGCGATTTCACGGCCCGCTTTGAGGATCTGAGCAAAGCCAATCAGGCCTACCTGAACGCCAAACTCAAAGAAGAACTACGCCGCAATACCTATGACAAGGAACGCGGCGTCATCGTCGTCTCCGCTGACCGTGCCGCGGCGATCCGCAGCGTGGCGCAGCATTACACCGGCCTGTTCGGCGATGATGCCAGCCTCGATGCGCTGCGCGTGCAATACGCCATGAATGCCAACGCGATTAGCAATCCCGGCGATCTGAAGGCACTGCCCGCCTTCGTGTTCTGGTCGGCATGGGCTGCGGCCACCGACCGCCCCGGCCAGCAAGACCTGAGCTACACCAGTAACTGGCCGCACGAACCGCTGATCGACAACCGTCCCAGCACCGGTGCCGGGATCTGGTCGATCGCCAGTGTGATCCTGATGATAGCCGCCATCGCCGGAATGGTCATGCTGCATGGCGCTGTCAAAGAAGAAGGCGATCCGGTGGTACCGAAAAACGATCCGCTGCTGAGCATGAAAGCCACGCCTTCCATGCTGGCGACCCGCAAATACTTCTTCGTAGTGATCGGTCTGATCCTCGCACAAGTAGGCATGGGCGTGATTACCGCCCACTATGCCGTGGAAGGCCGCAGCTTCTTCGGTTTCCCGCTGGCTGATTTCCTGCCGTTTGTGGTAAGTCGCACCATCCACACCCAGTTCGCGGTGCTGTGGATCGCCACTGCATGGCTGGCCACCGGTCTGTATATTGCTCCCGCCATTTCCGGCCACGAACCGCGCTTCCAGAAGCTGGGCGTCAACCTGCTGTTCTACGCACTGCTGTTCATCGTGGTCGGTTCCACCGCCACCGGCTGGCTCGGCACCCTGCAGCACAAGGGCACCGATTTCTCGTTCTGGATCGGCAATCAGGGGCTGGAATTCACCAGCATGGGCCGTATCTGGCAAATCCTGCTGTTCGTCGGTCTGCTGATCTGGGTCACCCTGCTCGGTCGCGCCCTCTGGCCTGCATTGAAAAAACCCTCGGAAAGCCGTGGCCTGATCGTGATGGTGTTTCTGTCGGCCCTGTGCATCGGCGGCTTCTACGCCACCTCACTGACCTGGGGTCAGCATAGCCACTACTCGATGATCGAATACTGGCGCTGGTGGCTAGTGCACCTGTGGGTGGAAGGCTTCTTCGAAGTGTTCGCCACGGCCGTCATCGCCCTGCTGTTCACCCGTCTTGGTCTGATCCGTGCTGCCACCGCCAATAGCGCCATCGTGCTGGAAACCATAGTATTCCTGTTTGGCGGCATCCTCGGCACCTTGCACCACCTGTATTTCACCGGCACACCAACCTTCGTGATCGCCATTGGCGCCATGTTTTCGGCGCTGGAAGTGGTGCCGCTGTCGATGCTCGGCATCGAAGCATGGCGCAATTACCAGCGCTCCAAAGCAGCACCATGGGTGCAGACCTATCAATGGTCGATCCTGTGCTTCATCGCGGTGGGCTTCTGGAATACCGTGGGCGCTGGTCTGCTGGGCTTCTCGATCAACACCCCGATTGCGCTGTACTACATGCAGGGTCTGAACATGACCGCCGCCCACGGCCACGCCGCCCTGTTCGGTGTGTACGGCATGCTCGGCATCGGCCTGCTGCTGTTCTGCCTGCGTGGTCTGTGCAGCCGTCTGGCATGGTCCGACGCCTTGCTGCGGCCGATGTTCTGGTGCCTCAACATCGGTCTGGCGATGATGGTATTCATCTCGCTGGTACCGGCCGGCATCTATCAGGCCTGGGCCAGCGTCAGCACCGGTATGTGGTTTGCCCGTTCACCGGCAGTGATCCACTCGAAGCTGATGGAAACACTGGTCTGGATGCGCGTACCGGGTGACGTGGTATTCGCCCTTGGCACCGTGTTTCTCGCATTGTTCGCCTGGCGTTTGCTGATCGCCAAGCGCGAACCAGTCGCCCTCAGCGACCAGCAAGCCAAGCGCGTTTAAACACGTCTCGGCGCATTTCAGTGCTGCAGCCTGGTTTCAGCGCTGCAGCGTAGTTCCCCCCCCTGCTGGCGATCCGGCGCTCCGGCGCTTCGGCGCCCGATCGCCACTGTCACGTAAGCCTCCCGCATGCCCCACGATGGCGCCCAGGTACCAGGGCGGGATGCCATGTCGCCGCTCCGCGCCGATCAATCTTGCACTTTGTCAATTTCCATAATCCAGATCATGGAAAAGCGCTGCTTGCCGTCTTAGCATTACCCCATGCCGCCCATTCAAGGATTGCGGTAAATCAACGTACAAGGGGAAATCAATTGAAGAGTCCATTCAAACTCAGCGCAGCGTCGCTCGCTACCTCCGCCCTGCTGGCATTACTAGGCAACACGGCCGCCCTCGCCGCACAACCTGCCCTGCCGGTGATCACCCAGGAGCTGGTCGCGCCGCCACAACTACCGCCCCCGATCACCCGCAACAGCGCTGCCCACGTGGTGGTGAACCTGACGGTCGAAGAAGTCGAGCGCGAGATTGCTCCCGGCACCCGCTACACCTTCTGGACCTTTGGTGGCACCGTACCGGGCAAGATGATCCGCGTACGCGAAGGCGACACCGTCGAACTGCATCTGCTTAACCTGCCGGACAACAAACTGCCGCACAATATCGACCTGCACGCAGTCACCGGTCCCGGTGGCGGTGCGGCCCAGACGCTGATTGCACCGGGCAATGAAGCCAGCTTCACCTTCAAAGCCCTGTCTGCCGGACTGTATGTGTATCACTGCGCCACGGCGCCGGTCGGCATGCACGTGGCGAATGGCATGTACGGCATGATCCTGGTCGAGCCGAAAGAAGGTCTGCCACCGGTGGACAAAGAGTTCTACGTGATGCAGGGGGACTTCTATACCGATGGCAACTACCGTGCACCGGGCCTGCAGAATTTCGATATGCAGAAAGCCATCGACGAGAAGCCGACCTATGTGCTGTTCAACGGTGCCGATGGCGCCCTGACGGGTGCCAATTCGCTAACCGCCAAGGCCAACGAGAAAGTCCGCATGTTCTTCGGCGTGGGTGGCCCGAACATCACGTCCAGCTTCCACATCATCGGCACCATCTTCGACCGCGTGTACACCGAAGGTGGTAGCAAGGTGCAGGAAAACGTCCAGACCACGATGGTGCCTGCTGGTGGTTCGGCGATTGTCGAATTCACCCCGCGCGTGCCAGGCAACCTGACGCTGGTCGACCACTCGCTGACCCGCGCTTTCAACAAGGGCGCCATCGGTCTGATCTCGGTCAGCGGTCCGGAAAAACCGGAAATCTATGGCAAGGGGATTAAAAAACCACTGGCCGCTACCAGCCTCGCTAAAGCTGCACCAGCCCCCGCCAAAGCGGCAGCCAAACCCGCCGTTGCCGCAGCGCCAGCCGCACCAGCCATACATGCCCGTGGTAAAGCCGTGTTCGACAGCGCCTGCGCAGTCTGCCATCAGGCTGACGGCAAGGGCGTCGCTGGCGTGTTCCCGCCACTGGCGCACTCCGATTTCTTCCAGCAACGTCCGTACGAGATGGCGCACATCGTACTCAATGGCCGTAGCGGTACCATGGTGGTCAACGGAGCCAAGTACAACGGCGTGATGCCGGCACAGGACCTGAACGATGAAGATATCTCCGCCGTCATCAATTACATCAGCGTGGAACTCAACGATGGCCAAGCCGTGCTGACGCCCGAGCAAGTGCGCGATATGCGCAAGAAACGCTAAGCATGCACAGCCCCACCTTCCAGCCACTGCGGCTGGCGGTGCTGGCACTACTGACCGCGATGGCGGTCAGCGTACATGCCAGTGATGCCGCCGTACCGGACTACCGCGCGCTTGCGGGCGGCAGTCTGCGCACGGTGCTTCCGGCCGATGGGGTCGCCACTGACGCCAGCGTTGCGCCATTCCAGCTGCGTAGCCGGCTGGTTAGCAATGCCGAATTCGCCGCCTTTGTGCGCCATCATCCGGTCTGGCAACGTGGCCGGGCGCCAACCCTGTTGGTCGCACCCACCTATCTTTCCGGCTGGAGCAGTGCCAGCGATTCCGCGCCACTGCTTGCCGACGCCCCCGTTACACGGGTCAGCTGGTTTGCCGCGCAGGCGTTTTGCGAGAGTGAAGGCGCTCGCCTGCCGCGCTGGTACGAATGGGAATTCGCCGCCGCAGCCGACGCCACCCGCGCCGATGCGCGCGAGGATGAAGCATGGCTGGCGCATATCCTGCATTGGTACGCTGACGCCGGCAAGAAGGCGCCGCGTAGTGTCGCCAGCAACCCGGCCAATTTCTACGGCATCCACGATCTGCACGGACTGGTCTGGGAATGGGTGGAAGATTACAGCGGACTGTTCGTCAATGCCGATAGCCGAGCCAAAGGCGAACAGAAACTCCTCGACTACTGCGGCGGCGCCGCTGTCACGCTGGCCGACCGGCGCAACTACGCGATCCTGATGCGCCTCGCCCTGCTCTCGGCCATGGAAGCCCAGCAGGATGGCGCCAACCTCGGCTTCCGCTGCGCCCGCGATGCCGCCCCCGCTCCCGCTCCCACAGGAATACTATGACCCATCCCATTGCGCAGCGCATCACTGCCCAACTGCGCCGCATCGCCAGCTGTGCTAGCCTCGCCTTTGCTGCCTGCTGCATGCTGGCAGCCCTGCCGTCAGCCAACGCCGCCGCGCTCGCCCCGCTGCCGGGCAACTCGCTGTATCAGCTCGAGATCCGCCTGACCGACGCCAGCGCCCAGCGCTTCACACTGCGCGCGATGGCAGGCCAGCCGGTGCTGCTGACCATGTTCTATGGCGATTGCAATGCGGCCTGCCCGATCATCATCGAAACCCTGAAACGCACGGTGGCGGCACTCGGCCCGCAGGCTGGCAAGCTGCGCGTGCTGATGGTGAGCCTCGACCCCTTGAATGACAGTCCGGCCGGTCTGGCACAGCTGGTCAAGAACAAACAGCTTGATGCGCGCTTCCGGCTGGCCGTCGCCAGCGATGAAAGCCAGACCCGCTTGCTGGCCGGAGCGCTCCAGATCAAGTTTCGCCAGCTCGGTGACGGCGTGATCAACCATACCACCCGGATTGCGCTGCTCGATAGCGAGGGTGTCACGCAAGCCGTCAGCACCCGCCTCGACACCACACCCGATGCCGAGTTCGTCAAACAAATCAATAGCTTACTCAAAGCCGGCAAAAATTAATCTGCATCATGGAAATCCGGATTCGTCGAATTGTCAGTTGACCACACAACATCTAGTGCTTAATCTTCTTAAACCAACTACATCTAGCGTTTAGGGAAAATATATGGACAGCACTGTGTGGCAAACCAATATCATCAAACGGGACGGCAGTAGCCAGCCGTTCAGTCTCTCCCGCATCACGGCAGCGTTGCTGCACGCAGGTCGCGCCAGTGGCGAATTCGATCAGCCGGCAGCGCAGCAACTGGCTGGCTACGCACTGGCGCAGTTGCGCGCCTTGCCGCCCGACACGCCACTCAGCGTGGAACGGATTCAGGATGCCGTCGAAAGCGCCCTGTACGACGCCGGCTACCGCAGCACCTTGCGCTGCTACGTGGTGTACCGCGAACAGCATAGTGCACTGCGTCTGGAACGCCGTTCCAGCGTCGACGTCGAATCCTCCATCAACGAATACCTGACCCGCGCCGACTGGCGCGTCAACGCCAACGCCAATCAGGGCTACTCGCTCGGTGGTCTGATCCTGAATGTGTCGGGCAAGGTGATCGCCAATTACTGGCTCAATCACGTCTATCCGCCTGCCGTCGGGCAGGCCCACCGCGAAGCCGATCTGCACATACACGATCTGGACATGCTAGCCGGTTACTGCGCCGGCTGGTCGCTGCGTACCCTGCTCAACGAAGGCCTGAATGGCGTGCCAGGCAAGATCGAATCGGGCCCGCCACGCCATATGCACAGTGCCATCGGCCAGATCGTCAACTTCCTCGGCACGCTGCAGAACGAATGGGCCGGTGCCCAGGCATTCAGCTCCTTCGATACCTATATGGCGCCGTATGTGCGCAACGACCAGCTCAGCTATACGGAAGTGCGCCAATACCTGCAGGAACTGATCTTCAACCTCAACGTACCGTCGCGCTGGGGCACCCAGACACCGTTCACCAACCTGACCTTCGACTGGGTCTGCCCGGAAGATTTACGCCCCCAGATCCCCCACATCGCCGGACAGGAAATGCCCTTCACCTATGGCGATCTGCAAACCGAAATGGACATGATCAACCGCGCCTACATCGAAGTGATGATGGCCGGTGACGCCCATGGCCGCGCCTTCACCTTCCCGATTCCCACCTACAACATCACCCCGGACTTCGACTGGGACAGCCCAAACGCGGAATTGCTGTTTGAAATGACGGCCCGCTACGGACTGCCCTACTTCCAGAACTTCCTGAATTCGGAACTCAAGCCGAATATGATCCGCTCGATGTGCTGCCGCTTACAGCTGGACCTGCGCGAACTGCTGAAACGTGGCAATGGCCTGTTCGGCTCAGCCGAGCAGACCGGTTCGCTGGGAGTGGTGACCATCAACTGCGCGCGCCTCGGCTATCTCTACCGTGGCGACGAAGCGGGTCTGCTGGCCGCGCTGGATCGTCTGCTGGAACTGGGGCGCGACAGTCTGGAAATCAAACGCAAAGTCATCCAGCGGCATATGGATCAGGGCCTGTTCCCCTACACCAAGCGCTACCTCGGCACGCTGCGCAATCATTTCTCCACGCTGGGCGTGAACGGCATCAATGAAATGCTGCGCAATTTCGATCCCGACCAGCAGCAGGACATTACCAGCGACTGGGGCCGCGACTTCGCCCTGCGCCTGCTCGACCATGTGCGCGCGCGCATGCTGGAATTTCAGGAGCAAACGGGACATATGTACAACCTCGAAGCGACTCCGGCCGAAGGCACCACCTACCGCTTCGCCAAGGAAGACCGCAAGCGCTACCCCGACATCCTGCAAGCGGGTCCCGTCGACAAGCCGTATTACACCAACTCGTCGCAACTGCCGGTCGGCTATACCGATGACCCTTTCGAAGCGCTGGAGCTGCAGGATGCTTTGCAACGCAAATACACCGGCGGTACGGTGCTGCATCTATACATGACCGAGGCACTGTCGAGCGCTGCGGCCTGCCGCACGCTGGTGCAACGTGCACTGGGACGCTTTGGCCTGCCCTATATCACTGTCACACCGACCTTCTCGATCTGCCCTAGCCACGGCTATCTGAATGGCAGCCATAAATTCTGTCCGAAATGCGATGCCGAACTGCTCGCCCGCAAGCAGGCGCTGGCCGTCTGATACTACTTACCATCTACTGAAAGGATGCACTATGCACACCACACTCCCCAACAACGCCCCCGGCATTGCGCTCGACGACAGCGAGCGTCAGCCTTGCGAAATCTGGACCCGCGTGATGGGTTATCACCGCCCGCTGTCCTCGTTCAATACCGGCAAACAGGGCGAATTCCACGACCGTAAATACTTCGTGGAGCCATGCCAGCAAAGTGTCCCGCAATAAGCTGGACGACGGTCAAATGAACCGTTGCGAGCTCAAAGTCGGTGGCTACACGGCCTTTAGCGCCACCGACTACCCGGGTCAGTTGTCTGCGGTGGTGTTCGTTCAGGGATGTCCGTGGCGTTGCGGCTACTGCCACAATCCCCATCTGCAGCCACGCACCGCAGACAGTCCGATCGACTGGAACACGCTGCGCGCCACGCTGGCGCGGCGGGTCGGTCTGCTGGATGCGGTAGTGTTCAGCGGCGGCGAAGCGAGCATGGATCCGGCACTGGCACAGGCCATGACCGAGGTGCGCGACATGGGTTTCAAAGTCGGTCTGCATACCGCCTGCATCTATCCGGTCCGGCTACGCAATGTGCTGCCACTGGTCGACTGGGTAGGCTTTGATGTGAAAGCGCCGTTCAGCGAATACGCGGCCATTACCGGGATTGCCAACAGCGGCGATCCGGCACGCGCCTGCGTACAGGCGATACTGGCCAGCGGCGTGGCCTACGAATGCCGCAGCACCGTACATGCGCAACAACTACCACCCGAGCAGCTACTGGCTATGGTCGCACAGCTGGCCGAACTGGGCGTAGAAAACTACGTACTACAGGAATTTCGCGCCACCGGCTGCGCTGACCAGTCGCTCAACGCCAGCAGCCGCCCCGGTTATCCCAACGCGGCGCTGGCGGCACGCATTGCCGCGCTATTCTGCCACTTCAGCGTACGCCGCCACCATTAGGCACAGGCAGAAACTTCAGCAGGCGCAGCAAGGCCTGCTTGCCGACTTCCGTCAGCGGCATGTCGATCGCATCCAGGGTATTTTTGACCAGCAGTCCCAGCTCCGTATCCCCCTCCATCGACAGGCGGCGCGCGAAGAACAGTGTGTCGGGATCCTGCTGACGGCGTGCCAGTGCCAGCATATCGGCCGCGCAGGCACCGATCTCGAGATCCGCCACACCGTCTGCCTTGCGTGCAGTGAAGCGCTGACCATCCCAGCTGAAATCAAACGCCACCCCGGCATCGGTGACGCGCACCCGTAAATGGCGTCCCTGCAAGCAGGTGCGCACATCGTCCGGTAACTGGGGACGCAACACAATATTCAGTGCCGCTACGCACAGCAGCGATCCGGGATAGGCTGGCAAGCGTCGCCCCAGTGCGCTCAGTAGCGCGGGCAGTTGCGGCGCGGTCTCCTGCGTTGTCGGGGTACGCAGGCTAGTGTTCATCAGGTTCGGGTTCATAGTGCAGCTTCCATCGTCAGTTCCAGTCCGGGTTTGCCATGCCAGTAGCCATTACAGGCGGCAGCGGGCATATAGGCCGTCATGGCATCGGCCACCTCGGCGGCATCGGCTACTCCTTGGCGCACGCTGTCAAAGGCGGCGATGATCTGCCCCATATGTTCAGCTTGCGGGCTCAGACGCGCAACGCCCACGCCCATACGCTGCATTGTGTCGATTTCTGTGATCAGGTTGTACACCAGTGCCGATTGGCTCTGGATGCCGTTCAGAACCAGAAACGGCTGCTGCTCGCGGGTCTGCATCAGCAAGCCGTCCGGATGCTCGATGCAACTGAAGCGGCAATCATCCTTAGGCAGATTGCGGTTGCGTGCCGTGAAGCAGCGCGCGGAAAAAGCCAGCGGCATGCGCCCGTAGGCAAATACTTCCGTCTCGATGCCGGGCGGGCGCTGATCGAGCATGGCCTGCAGGCCGCTGCGCCCCATTTCCAGCGGCATGACCCAGCGCGTGGCACCCAGTTCAGCCATCAGCGACAAGGTCGGCGGATTGTAGATATTCAGATGTGGTCCGGCCACAAACGGGCCCTGATCGGCCAGCAGTTGCACCGCCCCCATGTCGCTCGCTTCGACCATAAAGCGGCCGTTCGCTGTCAGACGGCGCAGCGCCGTCACGTCCGCGCTCGATTCGATCAGTGCCAGCGTGCTCAGCACCACCTGCTTGCCGCGCGCTTCCAGCATCGCGGCAATCTCCAGCCATTCAGCAGCGCGCACTTCATGGCGACGCGAGCAGACACTCTCGCCCAGATAGACGATCTCTACCGGCGACGCCGCAATGTCCTCATAAAACGCCATCACCTTGGCACGCGGCCAGTAATACAGCAAGGGCCCCACAGCAAGTTTCAACATACTCTCTCCCCAAAAATCATTTCCAGGCGCGGTGGTAGGCGCCCAATGTGTGCTGCTGGCCCTCTGCCAGCTGATTCAGTTCCGCCATCCAGTTCGGCCGGACCGAATAGCGCGCCGGATTCTCCAGCGCCTGATCGATGGCTTCGCGCCACACCCGCGTCACTTGCGCCACATAGGCCGGACTACGCTGGCGCCCTTCGATCTTGACGGCGCGCACACCCATCGAAATCAGTTGCGGTAGCAGTTCCAGGGTATTCAGGCTGGTCGGTTCCTCGACGGCATAATAGGTTTCGTCATTCACTTCAAAACGCCCTTTGCACAGGGTCGGGTAACTGGCGTTTTCCTGTGCAGTGTAGCGATCAATCAGCACGCCATTCAGACGCGACTCCAGCCCGCGCGTGCTTTGCTGCCAGCGCACCGCCTTGGCCGGCGAGCACACCCCATGAGTATTCGGCGCCTCGCCCGTCACATACGAGGACAGCGCGCAGCGCCCTTCCACCATCACGCACAGGCTGCCGAAACCGAACACTTCGATTTCCACGTCGGTGTTATTGATCACATGTTCGACCTGTGCCAGCGACAGCACGCGCGGCAGCACGGCACGCGCCACGCCGAACTGACGCTGATAGAAGTTAATGGCTTCTGCATTGGTAGCCGAGCCTTGCACGGACAAATGCAGACGCAGATCGGGGTAATTTTCCGAGGCATAACGCATCAGACCAGGATCGGCCAGAATCACCGCATCCACGCCGGCCGCAGCGGCCCGGTCGATGGCACGGCGCCACAGGGCACTGGTCTCCGGTTGCGGATAGGTATTCAGTGCCAGTAGCACCTTGCGATGGTGACGGTGGGCATATTCGATGCCCTGTCCTATGGCGACGTCGTCGAAGTTCAGACCGGCGAAATTGCGCGCATTGGTGGCATCGCGAAAGCCCAGATAGACGCAATCAGCACCGAGATCGATGGCAGATTTCAGCGCTGGCAGACTGCCGGCGGGACAAACCAGTTCTATCGGACCGACGTTAGTATTGGGAGAAAGATCATTAAAGCTCATGAGTGTGCTCAAACTGAGTGAAATGCAAAGGTTTTGCGACGACGAACTGTAGCGCGTAGGCAAGCTGAAAATCCTTGACTTGAATCAAGGAAAGGCGGCTTGCCAGAATGGGACAATGGCTCGATCAACCCAAGAGGAAACCGCATGAGCGCCATCGCCCACTATCTCGAACAGGATCACCAGCATTGCGATGATCTGTATCTGCAAGCCGAAGCACACCTCGCCGAACACAGGCTGACGGAGGGTGCGCCAGCCTTCCAGCGCTTCATGCTCGCCTTCGAACTGCATCTGGCGCGCGAGGAACAGTGGCTATTTCCCGCGCTGGAACAACATCTGGGCAGCAGCAACGGCCCCACCGTGGTGATGCGCAACGAACACCAGCAAATGCGCGCCATCCTGCGCCAGATGCAGGGCGCGCTGGAACACCGCGATAGCGCCAGCTTCTGCGACTTTGCCGACCATCTGCGCATGCTGATGCGCCAGCACAATCTGAAGGAAGAGAACGTTCTCTATCCCATGGCCGAGCGCCTACTCGTTGGCAGCAGTGAGGCCATGCTGCGTCAGCTCATGCAGACAGATTTGCTGGCCCAGCCACTAAGCACTGGCGTACCGGCATGAGCACCCACCATCTCTCAGCCTCGCCGGCTGCAGCACGACCCGACGTGGTGATCGATGTACGCGGCATGGAGCCCCCGGAACCGATGGTGAAGGTGCTGGAAGCGCTCGATCTGCTGGCCCCCGCTGGCCGCCTGCAAGTGTTGATCGACCGTCAACCAGTGCCGCTTTATCAGGTGTTGCAACGTAACGGCTACTCCCATCTGACCAGTCCCGGTGAGGCGGGCGGCTACCAAGTTTTGATCTGGATCACTGGCGCCGCCAGTCAGCCATGAGCGCTGGCAGTCTGCCGCGGCGCGCACTATCGTTCGATAGCAATCCGCCCTATTCGGTGCCGATGCGCTTCTTTTGCAGTGCCGTGCTATTTGCCATGCTCGCCAGCGCTATACTGATCTGGCAAGGTGATACCGCCCTGCTCAGTCGCTGGTCGCCGTCCACGCTGGCGCTCACGCATCTGCTGGTGCTGGGCTGTCTCAGCATGAGCATGGTAGGCGCGCTGCTGCAGATGCTGCCGGTGGTGGCCGGCATCAGCCTGCCACAGGTGGAAAGACTAGGTCCACTGGTGCATCTGGGTCTGTGTGCTGCCACCCTACTGCTGGCCAGTGCCTTCTGGTGGCAAATACCGGCACTGTTCCTCGGCGCCGGCGCACTGCTGTGCGCCACACTCCTGCTATTTCTCGGCGCCTGCAGCATCGGCTTATGGCAAACACCGGCATCCGGCGCGACGGAAGTCGTCACCGCCATCCGGCTCGCACTGACAGCCCTGCTGGTCACCCTGACGCTGGGTATCGTCCTGCTCGCCACGCTGGCTTTGCCGCAGGCTGCTGCCCTGCCGTGGCAGCGCCTCACGGACTTGCATGTGCTCTGGGGCTTGCTCGGCTGGGTAGGTTTGCTAGTGATGGGCATCGCCTGGCAAGTGGTGCCGATGTTTATGGTCACCGAACCCTACCCGCCAGCCCTGCGACGCCATTTCAGCAGTGCTTTGTTCCTGCTGCTGTGTGCCAGTTCCGTGGGCAACGCTTTACCAGGCCCCGCACACTGGTCAACGCGGGTCGCCGAGGCCTTGCTACTTACCGGCTTCGCCGCGTTTGCCAGCGTCACCCTGTATCTACTGGCGCATCGCAAACGTCCCAGCGCCGATACCACCACGCTGTACTGGCGCTATGCCATGATCTGTGTGCTGCTGGCCGTCTTGCTGGCGACGCTGCCCCTGGACTGGCCACTCAATTTCCGGCCGCTGGCACTGGGCGTGCTGCTGATCGCCGGTGTCGCCATGTCCACGATCTACGGCATGCTGTACAAAATTGTGCCCTTCCTGACCTGGTATCACTTGCAGGAAACCCGGATGCATGGCCAGAGCGTACCGAATCTGCACCAGATCATTCCCGCGCAAAGCGGCCGCAGGCAGTTTTGCCTGCACGCCGCTGCCGTGCTGCTATTACTGGCGGCGTGCTACGCGCCAGCCTTACTGACCGTTCCGGGGGCCTGCGTCATGGCGCTGGCAAGCAGCGCCATGTTGTGGAATTTGCTCACGGCGCTGCGCCTGTACCGCCGCCTGCACCTCGGCGACCAGACCCTCGGTGCTGTCACGACTAGTCATTCTGGCTAATAGCGCACAGCCCGCCGAACGGCCAGAATATCAAGCAGCGCCGCAGTTCCGGCCGGCGCCCTGGCTCACCAAAGAGACGACATCATGACTTGCTATGCAGAGAACTGCTACCACGGCCCGACACTGAGCATCACGATCAACCGTGAAGGCAACCGGATCCATCGCCTGATCGACGACACCCTGTTCCCCAGCCGCCCAAAAAAAATCGTGGTGCGGCGCGACCCCATGGTGGCCGCGCTGTTCGGCGCCGCACCGGGCGATCACGCCGGTTCGGCAGAGCAAGCCTGCAGCACCGCAAGCCTGCCAAAGCGTGCGCGTCGCTAGTCGGCCATCACGGTACGATTGCGTCCCGCCTCCTTGGCGGCATACAGGGCCATATCGGCGCGCAGATACAAGGCATCGAACTGTTCGCCCGGCAGGCGCAGCGCCAGGCCGACACTGGCGGTCGGATGTATGCGGGCCTCGCCACTGCTGACTTCGGCCGCCGCGATCGCCACGCGTACCCGCTCGGCCAGTATCCACGCCCCTTCCTGATTGGTGTCCGGCATCAGCACAGCGAATTCCTCGCCGCCCATGCGCCCCAGCGTATCGGTGCTACGGATAGTCAGCTGGGTGGCCCTGACGGCCGCGCGCAACACCTCGTCGCCAAACGGATGGCCATAGCGGTCATTGACCAGTTTGAAGGCATCGAGATCGAGGATCAGCAGCGCCAGCGGCTGCTTGGTACGCTCCATCAGCGCCAGACAGTCGCGTGCCCTTTCGATGAAGTGGTGCCGATTCGCACAGCCGGTCAGCGAATCGGTGGTCGCCAACTGGAACAGACGCTGATTCGCCGCACGCAATTCCTGCGCCGTCTCTGCCAGCACGAGGGTGCGTTCCTCGACCTGCTGCTGCAGGGCGCGCTGGCGCTGGCGCAGATAGGCCGTGCGCGCCTGCACCACAGTCACCATGGCAGCCAGGCCCAGCACCACCGCGAGGGCTTTCAGCCAGAGCGTCTGATACCACGCCGGCGCAACTTCCACCGGCAGATTCAGGCTTTGGCGCGACCAGTTGCCGTTACGGTCGGCCACCTGCACCATCAGATGATAGTGACCCGGTGCCAGATTGGTGTAGGTGGCAAAGCGGCGCAGCGCATCGGTGGGTACCCAGTCCGCTTCAAAACCATCGAGCCGGTAACGATAGCGGCTGCGCTCGGGCGCCGTGTAATCGAGTGCCGCAAACTCCACCGTCAGGCTCTCGCTGGAGCTGGGCAGGCGCAGCGGCTCGCGCTGTGCCTGACGGTTAAAGCGGGCCGATGCCACGCTCTTCGCACCGATCTGGATCTCGGTGACTGCCACCGGCGGCTGGTAAGGCCTGCTACGCAACTCGGTCGGGCGCAAGACGGTGAGCCCGCCTTCGCCGCCGTACAGCAACTCGCCATCAGCCGTACGGCTCCCGGAGCCTATCCAGTAACCGTTAATGGCGACGCCATCGGCACTATCGATGATGCGCATTGCCAGACTTTCCGGGTCGAGTGCAACGATGCCGTCGGCCGTGGTGGCCCAGATGCGCCCGCTACCGTCGAGCAGCAGACAGTCGACATTCATGCTCGGCAGTCCCTGTTCGCGTCCCAGTCGCTGGAAACGCGGCAACTCGCCCACCGCGCTGCGCAGCACGTGCATGCCACCGCCCAGCGTCGCTACCCACAGCCGTCCCTTGCGGTCGCGCAGGATGGATGACACCAGACCGGCGGCCAGCGCAGCCGGCTGATTCTTGTCCGGCATGATTTTCTCGATGCTGCCGGAGGCCAGATCCATCCGGTTCAGACCATTGCGGGTGCCGATCCACAGGGTGCCGGGGCCGTCTGCGAACAGCACCGTAATCCGGCTATCACTGAGTTGCCCCGCGTCGATATGGCGTACTGCACCGCCGCCCAGCGGCAGCACCCAGACGCCATCATCGCGCCCGCCCACCCACAACTGGCCGTCACGGATCAGCAGGCGATAGGTGCTTGCCGCAGGCGGACGCTGGCCGAGCGTCACCCGCTGCACTTTGCTACGCGCGGCGTTGACCCGGTACACGCCGCGTCCCGTGGCGACAAACATGCTGCCATCCGGTGCTTCGGCAAAATCGAACACATGGTCTACCGGTAGCGCCGTCTCGGGTTGATCTGCATTGGCCTGCAGGTGCTCGATGTGGCCGCGTACCGGATCGACGATATCCACCCCCTGCCCCTGCAACCCGAGCCAGATCCGTCCATCGCTGTGGGTGGCCACAGAGAATAGATCGGCGCCGCGGATGCCGTCGCGCCGGCGTGAATCGCCAAACAGTGTCGTCGCCAGCTGCTGCTGGCCGTCATGCCGGCTCACGCCGCGCTGGCTACCCACCCAGATCGCGCCTGCACGGTCGCTGTACAGCGCAAAGATAATGTCGCCAGCGATGCTGCTCGGCAGCGCCGGATCGTGGCGGATGCGCCGGTAGTGATCATCGCGCAGATCGACCGCCAGCACGCCCTGACCATAGGTACCGAGCCAGACTTCATGGGCCCCCGCCGCACCAATTGCATACACCCAGCTGTGTTGCATCAACTGGGGCGTGTCCCCCTTGCCCACAAACTGTTGCGCAACGGCCTCATTGGCACGCAACCGGAACACCCCGTGATGGCGGGTACCGATCCAGATTTGACCTAAGGCATCTTCAAACAGGCTAGAGACCGTAGGCTGGCTCACCGGAGCACCGGCCAGCAGCACGGGGACAAAGGTTTGTTGCCCCGCAGCACGGCGGAACAGCCCGGAACGGGTTCCCACCAACAAGGTTCCATCGCCGCTGCGTAGCAGCGCAAACACCGCCCCGGCAGGCAGTTCCGCACTGGCTTGTGCACGCACCACCCCGGTGCCGATATCGAGCCGGTCCAGCCCGGCGCCGGTACCGATCCAGAGCCCATCCGTACCGTCCTGCGCCAGCGCATTCACGGCCATGTGGCTCAGACCATTGGCGCCCGCCCGATAATTGATGAAATGGTCCTGCTGGGGATCGTAACGGGCCAGGCCGCCCGCACTAGTGCCTATCCACAAACGGCCTGCGCCATCCTTATGCAGTGCAGTGACCCAGCTATCGGGCAATGCGTGGGTTTGCCCGGCAGCCGGCTGATAGGTGCGGAAACGGTAGCCATCCCAGCGGCTCAGGCCGTTCTGGGTACCGACCCAGAGAAATCCGTCGGCATCCTCGACTATCGCGGTGGCAATCGAGTTAGGTAGTCCCTGAGCCTGGGTGTAACTGCGGAAGACCGTGTCGGCCAGCCCCGCCCAGCGCTCTGTGGCGTGCGCTGGCACGCCAGCCACGCTACTCATGGCCAGCCACAGCAAAGAGATCAGGCGCAGCAGGCAGCCGCGCCAGCCCGCGCACGCCGAACTGATAGTTGAAACAACGTTCTTCAAACGAACCCACCCATCTTCCTGAATTCTGCCGCTGACGGCGCCTAACTGCGCCAGACGATGGCCTCGAAGCGAGTCTAGCCCATGCCGAATTACTTTTCGGAGGAAAAGATTCGTTGGGTCTAAATAAAAACACCCTGCAAGCAGGGGATTTTTATAAGCATCTGATCTAAAAGGGAAATCTTGGCTTGCGGCGACACTGGGCTGTGCAAGATTACAACTTCCCGGCAGGTGTGTAGGCATTCCTGATCGATTCCTTGATGGGGTAGACATCACGGGCCATCAGTTTCAGAATGTTCTTATTCACCATACGGGGATTCTGACTCATGGTGCCCTGCTGATGTGTGTTTGTTGACAAGGAAAGTGTGCGTTCGTCGTATCAGTGGGACTCAAAAATCAACAATAAATGGTAAAAACGATTTTTTTGGTGACACGAATGACGAAATCAATTATTCTGATATTTCCAAATGCAAACACTATTTGCTTTTAAAATAATTCTTTGCACCACACTGAATTCGGAGAAATACCAACATGACTAAGGGAATCATTCTGTGTGTCGATGATGACTCGACCGTCCTGAACGCACTGCGTACCCTGATCGGCAAGATTTTCGGCAATGACCATCAGGTCGAAATTGCCGAATCCGCATCGGAAGCGCTCGAGATTGCCGAAGACCATCACAAGAATGGCACACCGCTGGCTGTCGTGATTTCTGACTACATCATGCCGTGGATGCGCGGCGACGAATTACTCATCAAGCTACACCTGCTGTATCCGGATGCGATCAAGATCATGCTGACCGGGCAGAGTGATCTGGAAGGCGTCAAAAAGGCCATCAATGATGCCAATCTGTATCGCTTCATGGAAAAGCCTTTCAATAACGCCGACCTGATCCTCACCCTGCGTTCGGCACTACGCGCCTTCCACCATGACGCCACGCTCAATGCCGAGATCGCCTCGCTGAAGGAACAACTGGCGCTCAGGGATAGCGCGTTGCAGCAGTTACGTGCGCCGAGTGGCGCATGAGTACCGCCCACGGCCAGGGGCGTAGCAGCGTCAGCGCCCAGCTGATGGCCCAGCGCGAAGCGGATCTGGCCATCATCAACAGCGTCCAAAGCGCACTGGCAGCCCGGTTGGAACTGGACGATATCTGCGCCATCGTGGGCGATAAAATCCGCGCCATCTTTGATGCGCAGGTGGTCAGCATCGCCTTGCTGGACAGCGAACAGCAGCAGTTCAACGTGCCCTACTACATCGAACGCGACGTCCGCGAAGCCCCTCACACGATTGCTATTTACGGTTTCCGCAAGCATGTACTGAGCACCCGCCAGGCCCTGCTGTTCAACGAAAAGCTCGATCAGCACAGCATCGCCTACGGCAATCCGGTACTGCGCGGCGAGAACGCCAAAAGCGCCGCCTTCATCCCCATGATCAGTGGCGACGAAGTCACCGGCGTGGTGACGCTGCAGCACCTCGATCTGGAATTCGCTTTTAGCGAAGCCGACGTCGCGCTGCTCAAAACCATCACCAATATTCTCAGTGCCGCCACGGAAAACGCCCGCCTGTTTGCAGAAACCCAGAAACTGCTGCAGCTCACCGCCGCACGCGCCAGCGATCTGGAAGTGATCGGCCGGATCGGTCGCGAATTCACCGCCTGTCTGGACATGCAGGCGGTGTTCCATTCGCTGGCCCTGAATGTACATCAGCTGTTAAAAACCAATACCTTCTTCGTACTGCTGATGAACAGCAATACCCAGAAGCTGGACATGGTGTTCGGTATGGAAAACGGCGCCACGCTGGCACCATTCTCGCTCGCGCTCGATGATCCGCTGGCCATGTCGTCGCGCTGTGCGCACACCCGCCTGGAAGTGGTACGGCACATGCGTCCCGGCGAGCCGCGCTATCTGGCCGGCAGTTGCCCCAATCTGAGCAATCTGTATTCGCCGCTGATCGTCGGCGAGCGTCTGCTGGGCGTGATGTCGGTACAGACCATGGAAGCGAATGCCTACAGCGAACGCGAGCAATCGATCTTCCGTACCCTGTGCTCCTACCTGACCATTGCGCTCGACAACGCGGCCGCACTGGAAGCCCAGCACGAGGCCGAAGCCCAGCGCGCAGCAACCCTCGAGCAAGCCAATGCCACGCTCGAGCAGCTGGGCGCGATCGGCCGGGAAATCACCGGCAATCTGGAGCAGGCTGCCGTACTGTCGTCGCTAGACCGTCACGTCAGCGCCCTGCTCGACACCCACAGTTACCGCATCTACCGGCTGCGCTCCGGCGGCAGCAAGCTGGCACTGGTACTGGGCGTCGATAATGGCCAGCGCCTGCCACGCAACGACGAATTAATCGACATTGACCCGGCGGCCGCCCTGTGTATCGCCGAACAGCAGGAAGTGCTCGATGCGCAGGCCGGCACCAGTGCCATCTATGCGCCCCTGATGGCGGGCGAACTGGTACTGGGTGTGATGTCGATCCACACCCCGCGCGCACATGCCTATGGCGAACGCGACGTGGCGATTTTCCGCACCCTGTGTGCCTATGGCGCGATTGCGCTGGCCAATTCGGACACCCTGGCGACACTGCGCAAGGCACAGGCGATGATCATCCAGCAGGAGAAAATGGCCTCGCTGGGGCAACTGGTGGCCAATGTGGCGCACGAAATCAATACTCCGATTGGCGCCATCAAGGCCAGCGGACACAATATTGCCGAAGCACTGCAGCAGACCCTGGCGAATCTGCCGCGCCTATTCCAGCTGCTCGACCTGCCGGCCCAGCAACTGTTTATCGATATGTTGCAGCACACCCGCGCCACGGGCGAACTGCTCAACACCCGCGAAGAACGCGCCCTGACCCGCGATGTGACCAGTGTGCTGGAGACGGCCGGCATCGAGGATGCACGGCGCAAGGCGGCGCTGCTGGTGGAACTGCGCGCGCATGCGCACGCCAGCCACTATTTACTGTTGCTGGCACACCCGCACAGCGACTTCGTGCTCGATACGGCGGCCAGCATGGCCTCCATCGTCAGTAGCGCCAGCAATATCAATACCGCCGTAGAGCGGGTGGCGAAGATTGTCTTCGCGCTGAAAACCTATTCCCGTGTCGACAGTTCCGGCGAACTGCGCGAGATCGATCTGGGCCAGAGCCTCGATACCGTGCTAACCATTTATCAGAACCAGACCAAACAGGGCATCGAGGTGGTCCGTAACTACCAGGCTATCGGCATGCTGCGCTGCCTGCCGGATGAACTGAGTCAGGTCTGGACTAATCTGATCTACAACGCCATCCAGGCCATGCAGAATCAGGGCACCCTGAGCATCGATATCGGCCGGGTCGGCAACGAGGCAGTAGTCTCAATCCGCGACACCGGCTGCGGCATTCCGCCGGAAATCCGCGACCGTATCTTCGACGCCTTCTTCACCACCAAACCAGCCGGCGAAGGGAGCGGGCTGGGGCTCGACATCGTCCGCAAGATCGTCGACAAACACCACGGCCGCATCACTGTCGAGAGCGAACCGGGCCATGGCACCATGTTCGCCGTACACCTGCCGATGCAGTGAATCCCGGCGTAGCGGGCACCGCTAGTGCTTGTCGACCTCGGCGAGCATGCGTTCCAGATTGGCACTGCGGGCCTGCGTATTCGGATGCTGCTCGCCCAGTTTGTCCATCTTCTGCACGTTGTCGATAAACATGCCAAGCTGGTTGGCTGCGACTGCATCCGGGGTGGGCGGCGGCAGACTGGCCTGATAACTGCGGATCACCTGATGGAGTTTTTTCTTGTCGTGCAGGGCTACATCCAGCAAGCGCACGGCACAGGCATCGGCCTGCATTTCCTGATCTTTGGAAAACACCACAAAGCGCGTCATGATGTCGTTGGAATAGGCCAGAATCGAAGCCGGCTTGTTGCCAACGCCGTCGATCAGCTTGCGCAAGCCGTCCACGCTATCGATGGAATCGGTCATGCGCGCCTGAATGGCGCGCGTCTCATGGCGCTGCAATACATGCGCCAGTTCATGGGCGAGCGCGAAGTAAGCCTTGTCTTCATTCTTCGGCAGCACCACCAGATCACGGTCAATCACCAGAAAACCGCCCGGCAAGGCCTGCGCATTCCCGCTGCCCTTGCGGACATCGATCTGGAATTTGTACGGCATCTCTTCCTTGACCGAGGTCAGCAGCAACTGCATGAGCTGATTGGCACGTGCCAGTGCTGGCCGGTTCGCCTTGCGTTCGCCATCGAGAAAGTCCGCCACCATCTCGGTATGGATGCGTTCACCCAGCATGCGCTCGGCCTCCATCGGCAACCAGTTCAGGTTCTTACCGGCCAGCCGTATCGTGCTGCGCAAATCCATGATCTGCCCGCCAAAGCCGTAGCGGGCACTGGCGTTATTGATCATCAGCTTGGTGCCGAGCTTGCCCAGCGAGAGCAAGCTGTCCGTGGTGCCGAAGGGCTCGACCAGCGATTTGCAACTGGGATCGAACTCGTGTGCCGAGAGCGCGAACACTTCATCAATATCCTTGACCTTGGTGGGTGAGCCGGCACTCCCCGTCAGGCGACTGAAGAAGGACGGGCCTTCCGCGCTTTTCTCGCCAGACTCGCCCTTGTCACCCTTCTCGCCCTTCCCTGCCGGCTCGGCCCTGTCACTATTTTCCGACTTGTCGCTGCTGCCGAACAGGCTCTTCACCCGGTCAAACAGTCCGGGCGCTTCGGCCGGCGGGGTATCGGCGAGCGGCGCTAGCGCTTCCGGCGCGGCGACCGGTGCTGCCGGCACGACGGCACTGGCCTCGGCACTGGCGGCAGCGGCAGCGGCAGCGGCAGCAGTAGCAGCGGCAGCAGCAGCGGCCTTTGCCGAGGCTTTATCGGCTTTTTTTGTTGGCAAGGCCATTGCCGACTGCAGCGGCTGCAGCCCCAGTAGCGCCAGCAACAAGACGCGTGCAGCAAATTTCTGTCCCTCGGTCATGCAGTTCTCCTGTCGCAGCAAGGCGCCACAACGCTCGTCAAAAATATCAGAGTGCCAGCAAGGCACGCAGCTGCTGGTAGACACGGTCGCGCTCGGCAAACAGATTGGCCTCGTCATAGATCGCTGCCTGATACACCAGCCGGGCGACCGGATCCAGTGCAGCACGTTCGAGTTGCGCCAGTTGCGCCTCGACTTCGCGGCGTTCGGTTTCATCAGCAAGGGTGTACTCGCCATGGTAGGTGGCGATACGGGTTGCCAGACTCCACTGGTAAGCCTCGCTGCCGCTGGCCGGCACGTCAAACTCCAGCGCCGCCGCCAGATTCACCGCGAGCGGCTGATTGCCGCGCACCAGCTGGAAGGAGCGGATGCCCTCGGCGGCAACGCTGCGCAAATCAAAGTGCACCCCGCCCGCTCCGCCTAGCACCGTGCCGTTGGGCATACCGTCCGGAACGGCGGGCTCGAGGCGGCGGCCACCAGTTTTTTTACTCGACAGCAGGCCCGCCCACACCGTCCCGAGCGACTTGGCACTCAGACCGGCCACCACTTTGCAGGGATTGCTAGTACGCAGCTGTTTGGTGGCTTCTGCCAGCTGTGGCGATTTCTCACTTTGCTGAAGGGGCGGCATTACACACTCGGTGGCAGCATGGGCCGCCGGCAGTAGACACAGCGATACCAGCAGGGACGGCAACTTCAACATGGGTTTCACCTTCAATTACGAATGACTCAATATCAGCTGCAGCGCAGCCACCAGAACTACCCAGTACACAATATGTCGCACGGCGAACGCCAGTATCCCGGGCACATCGCGCCATCCCTGCAGCGGCTGCTGGATACCGAGCAGACTGGCCGAGAACCAGCGTTCCGGCCGCTGAAAACGGCGCCACCGCAAGGCCCGCAGCAAGCCCGTACACAGCACCAGCAGCAGCCCTGCAATCAATCCGATAAAGCCACTCAACAGTCCCCCCACTCCGCTCGCCGCGTAATGATCGGCAAGCACGGCCAGCAGCAGCACCGGCACAATCCAGCCCAGTAGATACCAGTATGGATAGGCGTCCTGCCCGGCATGAGCATGGGCGCTGTCAGCAGCAGGCCATAGCACCGGCAGCACCCGGTCCAGCAGGGCTGCCAGCAGCGTCACGCCGACCAGTACCAGCGGCGCTGGCCCGTGATGCAACAGCTTCAGCAGAACGCACACGATGAGCCCTGTGCACAGCACCGGCATGACCTGCGCTGGCATCAGCGCCGCTGCGGCGCGCTCCTGCGTGGACGTGGTGGCGCGCAGTTCCAGACTGGCCCCGATCGGCCCGCGTACAAAGCCGTCAATCAACATGGTCAGTCCGATCAGCATGGGCGCAATCAGTATCCCGTAGGCAAACAGCAGCACCGACAGCTGGAAGAACAGCCACAGCATGGCCAGAAAATAGCCGACAAATCCGATCACCAGCAGGGTCGAGTTTTCGCGGGCAAAGCCACGCCCGTACCAGCTCAGTTTCAGATAGCGCAACCAGAAAAACCCGATGCCGAGGCTAAACACGAACGCCGTCACCACATCCACCAGCATGCCCAGCGCATGCGGCAATTCACGTACCGGATGGGCCTGAGTCCACGCAATGGCGGCGTGAATCGCGACGCCGGGCAACGCTCCCATCGGCGTCAGAAAACGGTCATCCTTGCTGCCGCCATAGTCACCGCCCAGATACACCTGCCGCTCGCCCCAGTTACGGATATCGTCCACGGCAGGATCGTCCAGCGCGAGTGCCACCACCTGCTTGCTGAAACCGGAAAAATTGATGGCTTCAGCGGCGCCATCATTCATCTCGGGATCGGCGCCGCGCCGTAACCAGCGTTCGGCGCCGGCCGCACTGGCCAACTGTGCGCAGGCACCCGCCTGCGCCCGCTCATGCATCGCATCGGCCATCGCATCGCTCTCGGGGACATAATCCAGCACCGCCCCCAGCGATACGTTCAGGCCGCCATCACCGAACGCCACCCCGGCCTGGCAGCGCGCGGCCAGCCATGCGGCCTTCTGGGCCAGCAAGACGTCTGACGCGACCCGGTAAGGCATCAGCAGCACCAGTTGCTGCGCATGCTGATCGAGCAAAGCATCGAGCTGACGCTGGCAGCTCGACTGGGCTTCCTGCGCCGCCGGCGACAGGTCGAAATCGACCAGTAGCTGGCGTGGTCCGCGCGCCAGCAGCGCCCCCAGATCCTCGGCCAGCTTACAACGGTCCAGCGGCGAACGTTCCAGATAGCGTTGCTGCCACTGGTTCTCACTCAGATACAGCACCAGTGGCCCGCTGCCAGCCAGCGGCACTTGCGGAGCGCTCACCAGCGCCTGATTCGACACCACCAGCAGCGATAACTTGGTCAGAATCGTGAGTGCGCCGATTTTCAGCGCCAGCACCGCCAGTGCCGCCGAGAACAGACTGGCGCGCAGATCGCCATTGAAATGGTGGGCGCACAGATCGGCCAGACGGCTGAACCCGCGCCATAGACGCAGCAGACGACTGGACAGTGCCGGCGTCGGCGCCGGCGAAGAGCGAGCATGCTGATCGCTCATAAGACTTCCGTCGGGTAGCAGGTGGGCTGCCACCGGGAGACGCGCACTACGGAGCGGCTACTACGATACTGTTCTGGCATGAGGTCCGATTTTCATGAAAAAATACTTATGGTTGTTTTTCATTATCAATCCTAAAAGATAAAAAGACAATTTTACTTGCCGCAGATGTCGCATAATCCCCCGAGGCGCTATCCTGCCCGCCAGCCAGTAGCAACTGGGCGCGTGACAATGTGTGTATTTCATGGCAATTCAAAGTGCTATTCTTGACCTAGACAAAGTAGACCAATTGCCTACCAATATGGGCAAAAGGCGACCAGACTCCGGCTCACCACACAATGGGGATGCACTATGAAACTTTCGTTGCAAGCACGTATCAATGCCATGACCGCCGTGACGGTGGCGCTGGCCATCGCCATCGGTGCATTCGGTCTATACGGCATGCAGACCTCGAATCAGGGGCTGGAAACCGTCTACGCTGATCGCACGGTGGCACTCGAACAGGTGTCGCGCATCGATAGTCTGCTGCTGGAGAACCGCCTGGCGATCGCTGCCAGTGTCGAGCACCCCGATGCGTCGCAGGTACGTGACGAACTGGCCGGAATTCAGACCCGCAACCGCGAGATCGACACGACCTGGGCGGCCTACGTAGCGACCTATCTCACGCCCGAGGAAAAAGAACTCAGTGATCGCTATGCTGCGAGCTACCGGCAGTTGCAAAACGACATACTCCCCCCCCTGTTTGCGGCCCTGGCCAGCGGCCAGACCGAGCAGGCACAGCGCCTGCAGGGTGCTCTGCAGCGCAGCATCCCGGCGCTGAACCGCGACCTGTCGGCACTGCGCAAGCTGCAGGTTGATGTGGCGCGCGAAGAATACGCCAAGTCGGTGCTGAATTATCAGACCCAGCGCAATCTGATGCTGGCCACCATTATCGTCGGGGCGATTGCCACCGCCGTGGGCGGCTGGATCATGGGCCGCAATCTCTACCGTTCACTGGGGGGCGAGCCAGAATATGCGGCCAGCATCGTACGCGCCATCGCGGAAGGTGACCTCAGCGTAGCGGTAGCGACCGCCGAGCGCGATCAGCACAGCCTGCTCTTCTTCATGCGCCAGATGAAGGACCATCTGGCCAGTTCAGTGCACGAGATCCGCCGCTCCACCGACACCATTGCGCTCGCCTCCGGCGAAATCGCCAGCGGCAACCTCGATCTGTCCTCGCGCACCGAACGGCAGGCCAGCTCGCTGGAAGAAACCGCCTCCTCGATGGAAGAACTGACCTCGACCGTCAATCACAACGGCAACCATGCCCGTCAGGCGCATCAGTTAGCGCTGGCCGCCGCCAGTGTGGCGCAGCGCGGTGGCGGCGTGGTGTCACAGGTGGTCGATACCATGGGGGCGATTGATGCCTCGTCGCGCAAGATTGCCGACATTATCGGCGTGATCGACGGCATCGCCTTCCAGACCAATATTCTGGCGCTCAACGCTGCGGTGGAAGCGGCGCGAGCCGGCGAACAGGGCCGCGGTTTTGCCGTGGTGGCCACCGAAGTACGCGAACTGGCGCAACGCTCGGCTGCTGCGGCACGCGAGATCAAAGACCTGATCGGCAACTCGGTCGAGCAAGTCAGCGTAGGCAGCGCACTGGTGCAGCAGGCCGGCAGCACCATGGAGGAAATCGTCGCCAGCGTGAAGCGGGTCACCGACATCATGGGCGATATCGCCGCCGCCGGTGCCGAACAGGAAATGGGCATAGGCCAGATCAATCAGGCCATCGGCGAGATGGATGGCGTAACCCAGCAGAACGCGGCGCTGGTCGAGCAGGCCGCTGCCGCCTCGCAGGCACTGCGCGAGCAATCGGTGCTGCTGGCCCGCACGGTCAGTGTGTTCAAGATCGATGTCCAGCAACTGGCGCCGGCACAGCCGGTGCTGGTGACCGCCGGCCGCAGCGGGCAGGCGCCAGCGGCGCTGCGCGATCAGCGGCGCCGGATCGCCGCCTAGGCCTAGGCGGTAGCGACGCCGGGCAAGCCGGTGTGCAAAGCCTGAGGGTGCAGCATACGGCGTGCTGCCGCTGCCAGCGCCGGCATCAGGTCTATCCCATTGCTGGCATGCGGCACGGTGTTGCAGCTGACCACCTGTGCAACGCCGGCCGCCTGCAGCACCGCATACGCATCGCCGGCAAACAGCGCATGCACGGCGATACAGACCGGGGCACGGGCAGCCACCTGCTGCAACTGCGCAGCCGCCGCCACCATGGTGCGCGCGGTCGACACAATATCGTCCACCAGTACCGGGGTACGCCCGGCCAGAATCTGCGCGGATGGCTGCGACACCGCCACCTCGCGATCACCGCTACGTACTTTGCTCAGCACCGTGCACGGACAGCCGACCAGCGCGGCCACCTGCGCGGCCCATTGTTCGCTCTCGCCGTCCGGACCGACGATCACCGGATCGGCCACCTGATCGCGTATCCAGGCCGCAATGGACGGCGCTGCCGGCACCACTTCACTGGCCACGCTATACACTTCATCGAGACTGAGGATGCGGTGCAAATGGGGGTCAACCGTTACCAGCGCATCGCAGCAGGACGAGAGTAGCCGCGCAAAATGGCGCGCGGTGATGCCCTGCCCTGGCTGGAATACTGCGTCCTGGCGCATGTACGGCAGGTAAGGCAGCACCAGTACAATCCGGCGCGCACCCAGTTCCCGCGCCACACTCGCCGCCAGATACAGCGGCAGCAATTTGTCATCGGGATGATCGAGCGCAGCAAGCAGCAGCACGGCGCGCCCGCGCGGTTCCGGCAGAATCTGCGGACAGCTTTCACCATCGGGGAAACGGTGCAGCGTCAGCGTCCCCGCCTCGCAATCCAGATGGCGCCCGAATGCTGCGGCGAGCGCCTCGGCACCGGGCATGGCCAGCAATAATGGCTTCATAGCTGCTCCTCGATGGTGTAAAGATTTTCCTGGGTCTGTGCGTAGGCCAGTGCGTAAGCCAGTTCACCGGGCGACTCGGCATGCACGGTGTACAGCGGTTGCCCGACTTCCACCTGCGAGCCCAGCGCCACATGCAGGAACAGTCCGGCCGCGCTGGCCTTGGGGGCGCCCGCCAGTTTCGCCAGCCGTGCCAGCTGGCGATTGTCGATGGCCACCACCTTACCGGCATGCTGCGCCGTCATCACCCGGGTATAGGCCGCGCGGGCCGGTTCGCGCATGCCGCCCTGCGCCGCGCACAGTGCCTGCATCTTGCGCCATGCTGCGCCACTGGCCAGCACCTCGCCGGCCAGTGCAACGCCCTGCCCCGGCAACGCCTTGCCACCGAGTTCCAGCAAACGCCCCGCCAGCGTCACCGCGCGCCGCCGCAGATCGTCCGGTGCGCCAGTTTCATTGCGCAGCACCGCCAGCACATCCCACGCCTCCAGCGCCGGACCGATACCGCGACCGACCGGCTGCGAACCGTCGCTCTGCACCACATCGATGGCAATCCCCAGGGCTGCGCCGACTTCGATCAGGCGCCCCGCCAGCGCTGCTGCGGCGGCGCTGGAACGGACCTTGGCAGTGCGCCCCACGGGAATGTCGATCACCACGTGGGTGGAACCGGCTGCAGTCTTCTTCGACAGCACCGAGGCCACCAGCAGCCCGTCACTATCCAGGCCGAGTGGACGCTCGACGCGAATCAGCATATCGTCGGCAGGACTGAGCGATACCGCGCCACCCCAGACGATGCAGCCGCCTTCCTGATCGACCACCCGGCGCATGGCGGGCAGATCCAGACCGACCGGCGCCAGCGTTTCCATGGTGTCGGCCGATCCGGCCGGCGAGGTAATCGCCCGCGACGAGGTCTTGGGTATGGTCAGCCCGCAGGCTGCCACGATCGGCACCACGATCAGCGTAGTGCGGTTGCCGGGCAGGCCGCCAACGCAGTGTTTATCGACCACGATGTCACGTTCCCAGTGCAGGCGCTGGCCGACGCCGACCATGGCACGGGTCAGTGCGATGGTTTCGGCGACGTCCATGCGGTTACCGGAACAGGCCGTGATCATGGCCGCCATTTCGATATCCGAATACCGGCCGGCGGCAATATCCTGCACAATGGCCTGCACCGCATCGCTGCTAAACGGACGGCCGTAAATCTTACCGCGCACCGCCGAGAATGACTGCAGCGGCGGCGCATGCGTGACCTTGACGGGCGTGCCATCGGCCGCTTCCAGCGCATGCCAAGCCGCTTCGGACAGGCCCAGCTGGTGCCGCCCGATCAGGGTTTCATGCACCACGTTGAGGGTGGCGACGATCTGGCGCGTGCCACAGCACACCAGCAGGCGCGATTGCGCTTCGAAGCCTTCCGAGCGGCAGATCGGCGAATCGCTGCGTAGGTAGGCAACCAGTTCCTGATAGGTATCGATGCCGAGACGGCGCACGACCAGCGCATCGGGACTCTGATTCATAACAGCTCCACCTGTTCTTTGTATTCGGGCACCCGGCAAGGCCAGTGCAGGGTTTCCTTGATACGGCGGCGCAGCGTATCGGCCGCAGCCGGTTCGCCGTGGGTGATGAAGACCTGTTTCGGCGCCGCACTGAAGTGCCCCAGCCAGCTAAGGATCTCGTTGCCATCGGCATGGGCCGAGAGATTATCGATCTGCCTGACCTGCGCGCGCAGCGGCACGTATTCGCCGTGAATCTTGATCGACTCGACGCCATCAAGCATGGCACGGCCGCGCGTACCACCGGCCTGAAAACCGGCGAACAGTATGGTGTTGCGACTGTCCGGCGCAAAGGCTTTGAGGTGGTGCAGCACACGCCCGCCGGTAGCCATACCGCTGGCCGCGATAATCACCATCGGTAACTGCTTCTGGTTCAGGGCGATCGATTCTTCCACGCTGTTGACGATCTTCGCTGCATGGCACATGGCCTGACATTCGGCTTCGCTGAGCCGGTGCAGCTTGCGGTGCTTGCGGTACAGCGCCGTGGTATCGGTCGCCATCGGGCTATTCAGATATACCGGCAACAGTGACGGAATCTCGCCGCGCTGTTTCAGCTGATGGATCGCATACAGCAGCGACTGGGCACGCCCGACCGCAAACGCCGGAATCACCGTCACGCCGCCACGCGCGGCCGTCTCGCGGATAGTCTGCCCCAGCAGAATGGCCGGATCGGCTGGGTCATGGCTGCGATCGCCATACGTCGACTCCAGCACCAGATAGTCGCTGCGCTGGATCAGGGTCGGCTCGACCATGATGGCGTCGTTGAGTCGTCCCAGATCGCCAGAGAAGGTCAGCGTACGCTGGCCATCATTCAGCGTGACGATGGCCGCACCGAGAATGTGACCGCCCAGCGCCAGTTGCGCCGTCAGACCAGTGGCCACTGTGTGTGGCTGGCCGAACGGTATCGGCACGAAGAAATCCAGCGCGCGCAAGGCATCGTCTTCCGTGTACAGCGGCAGCGCGGGAGCATGATGGGAATAGTTGTGGCGGTTGGCGTGACTGGCTTCTTCTTCCAGCAAGCGCCCGCTATCGGGCAGCAGGATTTTGCACAGATCGAAAGTCGCTTCGCTGCAATAAATCTTGCCACGGAAGCCTTCGCGCACCAGCAGCGGCAGGTAACCACTGTGATCGAGGTGGGCGTGGGTGAGTACCACCGCATCGATGGAATAT
The DNA here is from genome assembly GCA_027490725.1 of Oxalobacteraceae bacterium. Taxonomy (GTDB): domain Bacteria; phylum Pseudomonadota; class Gammaproteobacteria; order Burkholderiales; family Burkholderiaceae_D; genus Rugamonas. Next base: position 35,321 of record JAIXXN010000027.1, on the reverse strand, counting down.
GGCGCGACGGGAAACTCTTCCCAGTTACGCAAGCGCAATTGTTTATAGCCCTGAAACAGACCGCAGTCGATCAGGATGGTGGCGCTGCCGGTCTGCAGCAGGTATTTGGAACCGGTTACGGTGCCGGTGGCGCCAAGGAAAGTGAGCTTCATGGTGTGGCCCTGTCTGTAGGTAGGCTGGCCGGCGCAGCTGGCTGCCGCGTCTAGGTCTACCGACAACATTGCCTGTAGTAAAGCTCAAATTCCTTGACCTAGATCAAACTATCACCAGTGCGCACACGCATGCTGCGCCACCAGCCGGGCAGGCCGCGCAACAGCCCGACCAGACGCTGTTCCACCAGTTCGAAATAAGCGTAGGCCACCACCACACAAAGCGCGCTGGAACACCAGACAAAGTCCCAGCTATGCGAACTCCAGCCCTGGCTTTCAACGTAGCGGATCAGCAGTTGCTGGGTACAGGTATGGGTCAGATACAGCGAGTAGGAGATGGTGCCTAGCCAGCCCAGCAGGGGCGACACGCGCAGTGACACGGTTTTACTGATCAGTGCCAGCGTCGCTACCAGCACCCCGGCGAACAGTCCCCACTGCAGCGGACCGTGGAAGGACCAGCAACGCACCAGACTCAGCCAGCTACCTAGCGCCAGCACCAGCAACAGCAGGTGCCAGCACAACCGTTCCGAATCCAGTCGCCAGGGCGCGCGCAACAGCATGGCCGCCCAGACGCCGTAGAGGAATTCCAGTACCAGCGGATTCGCGGCAACGCTGAGCAGCGCCGAACGCAAGCCGGCATCATGCTGGGTAGTCCATTGCCAGCCCTGCACTGCAACCGGGTCGAGCAGCATCCCGCCAAGAATCAAACCGTGCAGCAACAGCCAGCGCCAGCGCCCGGCCAGCATGGACAGCGCAAACACCAGATAGAAATACACTTCGAACACCAGCGTCCACGCCACTGGCAGAAACATCTCGAAATACGGCGGGACATGGCTGTTGACGGGGATCAGCAGCAGATTCTTCAGCAGGCCATTGCGGGCGGCTGCCGCCAGTGCCGCCGAGCCGCCGTTCATGGCATAGGCCCAGATCAGCACCATTACCGCCAGCGGCGGCCAGACCCGTAGCAGGCGCCGGCGCAAAAAACTGCCGACCTGCGCGGCACCCTGCCCGAAGGTGGTGTAGGCCATGATGAAGCCGCTGATGACGAAAAACAGATCGACGCCGGCGGCACCAACCGTGAGCCAGTGTTCGGCTACCGGCCATTCCGGCGTATCGAGCAAGAAATAACGGGCATGGGTGAATACCACACCAAGACAGGCGATCGCCCGCAGAGCCTGTATCCATTCGAGACGATCGCTTGCGGGCTGCTGGCCCATCACTAGCTGCATAAAAGTTAATTATATCTTTTTGATAAAATATTATAACTGCTTACGCAAGCCGGATGGGCAGACTTTATACCGGCGCCACCAACTTATGCCTGCGCCACCTGCCGCGAGGCCACTAGCCGGTCTAGCAGCAGCACCACGGGCGCGCTGAGCAGCAGCAATGGCATCAGTGCCAGACAGGCCAGCGCACCGCTCCACCAGCCTGCTCCCAGCGCGCGCCAGGCTCCGGCCGGCACCCGAGGCAAGCTGAGCTGCCCGGCCTTGCGGCGTTTGAAATACATCAGCCAGCCCGATATCAGCGAGAACAGCACGCCCAGCCCGAACACCAGCAACACCGCCTGATTCCACCAGCCGAATTCACCGCGGTGGAAAGGGATGCCGATCGCCGTAGCTTTGCCAAACGCGGTCTGCTCCTGCCAGCCCGAGGTGTACAAGGCCGCTCCGCTATACGCATCCATGGCGGCCTCGAAGCGCAGCGTCGGCTGACGCCGGTCAGCGATGGAAATGCGCCAGATGCCATCGGCACTGCGCGGCGGCGTCAGTTGCAGGCTCGCCGCCGGTGCCATCGCGCGCGCCGCCTGCAAAGCAGCCTGCCAGCTCAGCGGGGCGCTGCCCTCCACTGCGCTCGAACGCAGTCCGGACGGCATTTGCGGTGGCGCCTGCCCCGCCAGATCGCGCAGCATGCGCACTTCATCGCCGGCATATTTACTCCACGTCAGACCGGTAGCCAGTATCACCAGACTCACCAGCCCGAGCGCAACCCCGGCGAAACTGTGCCACTCGCGCCAGAACGCCCGGCCCGTGCGGCCGCGGCGTGGCCAGCCAGCCTGCGGCCACCACAGCGCCACGCCGGTAATCAGCATCACCATCATCCAGCTGGCGGCCAGCTCGATCATCCAGCGCCAGCCCTCCCCCTGCAGCAGGCGCGAGTGCAGGTGCTTGGCCCACTGGCTGAAACGGCTATCCTGCGCCAGACTGCCCAGCAAATGGCCGGTGGCGGGATCGAGATACAGCGTCACGGCGCCGGCCGGCAAGCCGAAGGCTGCCCGCTTGCGCGGCGCCGCTGCCGCCTGATCGATGCCGGTAGGCGCGGCCGTACTGGCCATGCCCGCCGCACTGGCCGCCTGCCCCGCACCATGATGGTGGGCATGCGGATCGGGGCTGGCCACGCGCGGCGCGAAGATCACCTTCAGCGCCTCGTGGCTGGCCGCACCAACTACCACCTGCTGGAGCGCCATGTCCTCGGGCGCTGCGGCCCTGGCGTTGGCAACCAGCTGGTCCAGCGGCAAAGCCTGTTGCACGGGTGCGACCTGTTCCAGATGTCCGTAAAGCGACTGTTCGATCTGCGGAGTACCTACGTAGAGCAAGCCCGTCAGCGTCGCCAGCACGGCAAACGGGCTGGCCACCAGCGCTGCCCACCAGTGCACCCGCCAGAAGATGGCGGCACGCGCCGAGCGGGTATTCAAATCTGCGTTCATGGCTTCGCTCCGTAGGTGTAATTCAGGCCCAGCATGAAGCTGCGTGGTGCGCCCGGGGTGTACTGATTCTGGCTATTCGGCGCATACGTGCCCACGCCGGAATAGGAACTGCTGGCCGAATCCGCGTAGCGCTGATCCGTCAGATTGCGGGCCTGCAACCATGCTTCCCAGCCATTACCGAGCCGGTAGTTGGCGCGCAGATTGAGCAGATGATGGCCGCCGTACTGCACGGTGTTGGCGTTGTCCATCCAGTAGCGCCCCTGATGCACCAGCTCCAGCGCAAGCCGCAGTCCGGCCAGCGGACGCACCCCCACTTCAGCCGAGCTCACATCACGCGGGGCCTGCGGCATCTGCTTGCCGCTGTAGTCCAGCGTGCTGGAGACCCGGTAGCTCTGGTAGCGGTGGCGCGCCAGCGCGGTGCCGAAGCGCGCATCGAACAGCTTGCCGTCATAATTGGCGCCCAGCTCCAGACCCTGACTCAGGGTGCGCCCGGCATTGCGATTTTCACTGCTGCCCGGCACCACCGTATAGCTGACGATGGTGTCGCGACCGGTCAGGCGATACAGCGCCGAATCAAAGCGCAGCTTGCCATCGAGGAAGGCCAGCCGCAGACCCAGTTCGGCGTTGCGAAAGGTGGCCGGATGCAGATCGGGAATGCCGGTCTTGCCGTACATCTGGCTCACTTCCGGTGGTGTGAAACCTTCACTGAGATTGCCGTACAGATTGGCACCGGCGCCCAGCACATAGCTGGCGCCCAGTTTGGGACTGAAACGCGCAAAGCTACGCTGTTCATCGGGCGCCCCATAATTGAGGCTGCCGCCGGGCGCCAGACGATTGTGGTAATCGTAGCGGATCCGGTCGGAGCGCCCACCGGCGACCACCCGCAGGCGCGCCAGCGGAGTGAACTCCCATTGTCCGAACAGGGCCGTGTTAGCGATCTTTGCCTCATAGTCGCGCACGCCCAGCGGCGCGCTGGCACTGGCCAGCGTGTAACTGACGTAGCGCCCCGTTGCGGCATCCCGCAGCACCGCGAGATTGTCGCTGACATAGGGATTGTCGCTATGGTCGAGGTAGACCCCGCCGATCAGGCGGGCATTCAGCCAGCCGAATTCCTGTACATGCTTGAGGTCCAAGCCGCGCGAATCGACGTGATTATTGTTCTTGGAGCCCTTGCACTGACTGCCATTGCAGCTACCGATACCATACGAGGGAATCTGCGCATGGTCATTGCGCCGGCCAAACACGGTCACGGTGGTATTCCCGCCCGCGATGGTATCGCCTTCCCAGGCCGCCGTCACGCGGGTGGTCAGATCGCGCCGGTAGGTAAAGCTATTGATGCTTTTGGACGGATTGTTACGGAAGTCGTTCTCGAACAAACTGCCCGTCATGCCGGCATCCAGATCGGTGTGCACCAGCGTGGCGCGCAACGCTGCACGGGCGCTCAGCGCATAATCGCCGCGCAGGGTATAGGAGTCCTTGCTGCCATAGCTGTACTGCTGCCAGTTATCGCGGCTGCGGCGCATGCTGTAATGGGAAAAGCGCAGTCCCAGCTGATCCCAGCTATTACTGAAGCTCGTATCGTAACGGCTATAGCCACTCTGGTTTTCGCTACGCACGCCGACGCTGGCATACGGCGTGCGTGACGAAGCCGCCGTCAGCACATTGATGGCGCCGCCGACCGCATTACTGCCGTACAGCGAGGACGCCGGCCCTTTCACCACTTCTACGCCGTTGGCGCCACTCAGATTCATTTCATTGAGCGAGTTGTGATTGAAAACGCCCAGCGGACGGATCGGAATACCGTCCTCGAGATACTGGTACACGGCATTGGTGCTGATCGGTTGACGAATGCTCATGCTGTGCTGCTCGTTGCCGAGATCATTCCAGTACACGCCAGCGATCCGGTTCAGTACATCGCCCATGCTCTTGGGCTTGTCGCGCTGTAAAGCCTGCTGGTCTATCACGCCGATGGCGCTGGGAGTTTCCGACAATTTGGTCAGGGTGCGCGCGCCACTGATGACGACAATTTCCATGCCCTCATCGGCATCGGCATCGGCCAGTGCCAGCGCCGGATAGGCGCAGCACAGCGCCAGGGACAGCAGGCTTAAACGCTGCAGGGGGAATACGTGTTTCATCACTTGCTACTCTCTTCAATAGAGCCGCGCCCCACAGGCCCGGCGTCGCCTCGGCAACGCCGGTGTTCACAGCCATTGCAAAGGCAGGGCTGCAGCTTCTCCTGGCAGAAGCGGCGCGCGGCCGCAATGCATCAAGGAGGGGATGTGGGTGCTCCGGTTCGAACCAATCAAGGCCTGCGCAGACGCGCAGGCGACCAATCAAGACGAATCAGACCAGTGTGGGTGGTGCGCGTGACTGGGCGGGAGCCCACATGAAGAGTGCGCGCTGCGCCTGCAGGAACAGGCGTGGCACAAAGCTGCCCACTTCGATCGCGTGGATCAGTGCAGCGTGGGCGGTGGTGGGTAAAGCCAGTTCGATATGCAGCGCACAGTAGGGACAGTCCATGGTGGCGCCGGTCGACTGCGACTGGACCGGATCGGTCGCTGCCGTACTGCGCACCAGCTTGTTACCTGCAACACTGCAGATCTCGACCCATTCGCCGCCGCTGCGGGCGCGCGCCAGCGTCGGCGCCAGCACGGCAAACAGCATGGCCAGACTGGCGAGCCAGATAGCGATGCGGTAAGGGGTACGGTGCAAGATCATGCGCGGCAGTGTAGCACGAGTACGCTGTAAAAAAAACACTAGCGCGGCAGCCCATCCTGCGGCAGGTCAGCACTGTACGCGAGCAGCACACCATGGCGCGCCTGCCACTGCGCGACATCCTGGCGCACCAACTGGGCCAGCGCGCCGGCATCGTGCTGCTGGACACTCTGTACGCCGCACCAGCCATCGCGACCGTGCCGCTTGACGTGATACAGCGCCGTGTCGGCCATCTCGACCAGTGCCTGCCAGTTGAGTGCACGCGGATGCTCGCGACTCAGCGGGAAGCAGGCGTAGCCGATCGAACAGCTTTTATCCAGACGGGTGCCATCGGGCAGCACGAAGGCTTCGCGCGCCACCGCCAGACGGGCCCGTTCGGCCAGTTCCGGTGCCCGGCTGCGCCCGGTTGCGCGCGCCACAATCAGAAATTCTTCGCCGCCCCAGCGGATCAGATAGTCGCCGTCGCGGAAGGTGGCCTGCAGGCGTTCGCGCATCTGCTGCAGCAGCGCATCGCCGGCCGCATGGCCATAGGCATCGTTGACCTGCTTGAAATGGTCGATATCGAGCAGATAGAAAATCAGATCGGCGTCTTCCCCGGCGGACTGGCCGCGCCGTTCCTGTTCGGCATAGCGGCGCAGCGACTGGTCAACATCGTTATCGATATGTTCGCTCAGGAAGCGCCGGTTATGCAGCCCCGTCAGCGGATCGGTACGGCTGGCCTGTTCCAGCGCCACACTCTTCGCTTCTAGCACGGCCGAGACGCGCTGCAATTCCATGGTGCGCTCATTGACGCTCTGCTCGAGTACCTGTTTGCGGCGGCGCAGTTGCGCAGTCCGCCACTGCAGCAGCGCCAGCAAAGCCAGTAGCAGCAACACCAGCCGCCCCGCCATCGCCCACCAGGTTTCCCACCACGCCGGCTGCACCGTCACTTCCAGCGTCGCCGTCACCGGACTCCACTGGCCCTTGCGATTACTACCCTGCACCTGCAAGGTGTAGCTGCCCGGTGGCAGCTGATCGTAACTGGCCACACGCTGGTCAGCGTCGGCATCGTGCCAGTCGGCGTCATAGCCGTCCAGACGGTAACGATAGCGGTGCCCTTCCGGATAGCTGTAATCGAGTGCCGCGAATTCGGCGCGGAAACGGCGCTGGGTGGCGCCCAGTTGCAGCAGCTGATTCTGTGCCTGCTCGGTATTGCCGTCACCGGCCACTATCCGGCTGATCACCACCGGTGGTTGATAGGCCCATGGCTGGTATCTGCCCGTATCAATGACCAGCAATCCCTGGCTACCACCGAACAGCATGCGACCATCCCCCAAGCGGCTATAGGAGCGGAACCAGCCGGTTCCGAAGTCGACCCCGTCGGCGCGTGTAAATTCGTCGAAGCGCCCGTCTACGGGAGAATACACACCGCGGTTTGACCAGATCCGCTGCTGCGCGTCCTGCAAGAGATTTGCACCCATGCTGCGCGCTACGCCGTGCGCAGCAATCATCAGCGTATAGCGCGCCCGCTGGCCACTAATCCGGTCAATACGGTATAAACCATTATCGGTTTCGCACCAGAGGCCATCGCCTTCGGCCAGCAAACCCTTCACGGCATAGCCGGCAGCAAAGGAATCGGGATAGGACTGCATCTTGTGCAGTGTCTGCCCGGCTGGCTCACGCCAGTAGAGTCCGGCCACACCGCCCACCCAGACCTTGCCATCGGCGCCTTGCTCGAGTGCGTCGACATAGCCGCGCAGCGGGCCCCCTTGTGCCAGCATCAGCGGCGTCAAGCTCGTGGCGCCGGCTGAAAGCAACTGGATGCCATCCTGCGTGGCTATCCACAGCACGCCCTGATGGTCAAACATGAGTCGTCTTACTTTGGCGCCCGTATCGTAGCGGCGCAGGAAGCGCCGACCTGCATCGACCTGCACCACGCCGAAATCGGAGCCCAGCCAGATCAGGCCATCTGCCCCTTGCGTCAGCGCAGTCACCGGCATGGCCAGCGCATCGCCGCCATTGGGCAAGCGCGGCAACTGTAGGCGGCCAATCTGGCGCAAACTGGCATCGAGAATCGTCACGGCGCCCTCCGAGCGCCCCAGCCAGACTTCGCCATTGCGCATTTGCCGGATGCTGCGCACGCTGATATCGGCCTGCGGGTGATCGCCCTCCGGCACCAGCACACTAATGCCCGGCAGTGGTGGCACATAGCGCTGCACACCACCGCCATACATAGCGATAAACACCACCCCGGAAGCATCACGTATCAAACCGCGCACGTCGGCGGCCGCGAGTCCATCCGGACGGTCACGCCGGTACTTCAGGCGCTTCAGCAAAGCACCGGTCTGGAGATTGCGCACATCGATACCTTTGCCGCGTCCAATCCAGACAGTCTCAGCATCGAGTGCGGTCATGGCGTTCACAGCGCCGGCATGATCAGACGCCTCGTCTGCCTGCCACTCTAGCGCCCCGCTACGTGCATCAAGGCGCAACAGGCGTCCGCTCTGCGTGCCCACCCAGATCCGGCCGCTACGGTCCTGATGTAACAGGGTGACGGTCTCCTGCGCCAACAGACTGTGGGCAGCAAGCTCAGCCGGCAGTGCCTGAAAATGGCGATCATCACGGCGCTTCCTGACCAGCCCCTTCCTCCCGCCTACCCACAGATCACCGGCACGATCCAGCAACAAGGCTTCGATCCAGTCACTGGGGAGCTCGCCACCCGCTGCGCGGTGGTGCTGGAACTGCCGACTGTGCGCGGGCAAATAGTCCAGCCCGCCTCCTGAGGTACCGATCCAGATGCCGCCCCCCGGCTCGCGTACCACGGCCCTGACCACGCCTTCCGTCAGAGACTGGCGGTTCTGCGGGTCATGCTGGAACAGTTCCGTCCAGCCGGTATCGGTGTTGACGTGTGCCAGCCCGTAGGAGATCAATCCGGCCCATAGATAGCCAGCTTCGGCAGGCACGATGGTGGTGACAAAGCCGGTCTGCTGATTGCGTATCTGCGCCCCTTTCAGCGCAAAGCGCTGGAATCGGTAAGCGTCAAAGCGCGCCAGACCGGTTGGTCCGCCGGCCCAGATATAGCCGCGCTCATCCTGCGCCAGCGCGGTAACTACCCCATCCGGAATCACCTCGGCACTCACAATGTTAATCAGCCGAGGGCCGCTCAGTCCCGTCGGCTCGGCCACTGCGCTGCGCAGAGCCGCCAGCAGCAAAAACAGGCACAACAACACCGGGGAGCTATACGCACGACTGACCTGCCTGCGTCGAGCAGGGCCGAGGCAGGACACGCCAAGCTGCGCAGCGCGCACCAGTTGGGTATAGAGTTGTCGGGTCTGGCTAGGCACAGGGCGGCGGCGTCCGCAGCTTATCTGGCCGGCACTGCGCCGACCACCGCATGCTTGCCGGCCACATGCCCTACTACACCGCCTACCACGGCGCCCTTGATACAAGCGGTAGCCTGCGCGGCAGACAGCGTCAGGCTAGCCAGCAGCAACGCAACGAGATAACGACTCTTCATGGGGATTTCCTTTTCCGGCAGCGTGGGATCCATCTTACACGCCTAAACCCGCGCTGTGCACTTCGCCGCGCAGCCAGCCAGCCGCCTGTCGCGCCCCGCCAACCCTGAAAAAAAACCAACCCCGCCAGGCGCAAAGCCGGGCGGGGTTGCTTGGCGCAGCCACACCGGGCTGCGACACTACAAATATGCTACTTACTTGCTGATAGCGACGCCATCGGCCAGGCTACGGAACTCTTCGATTTTGTCGAAGTTCATGTAGCGGTAGATGTCGGCCGAGTTCTTGTCGAGCACACCGATTTGCGCCATGTACTCTTCTTTCGAAGGGATGTAACCCAGTGCCGAGCAGACCGCCGCCAGTTCGGCCGAACCCAGATACACATTGGTTTCGATACCCAGACGGTTAGGGAAGTTACGGGTCGAGGTCGACATCACGGTAGCACCCTTGCGGATCTGTGCCTGATTACCCATGCACAGCGAGCAGCCCGGCATTTCCATACGGGCGCCGGTACGACCCAGCGTGCCGTAGTGACCTTCGGCGGTCAGCACTTGTGCATCCATCTTGGTTGGTGGCGCGATCCACAGACGCACTGGAATATCGGACTTGCCTTCCAGCACTTTCGAAGCAGCACGGAAGTGACCGATATTGGTCATGCAGGAACCCACGAACACGTCGTCAATCTTGGTACCAGCCACTTCAGCCAGGGTTTTCACGTCGTCCGGATCGTTCGGGCAGGCCACGATAGGCTCGTGGATGTCGGCCAGATCGATTTCGATCACGGCAGCGTATTCGGCATCGGCATCCGGTGCCAGCAGCTCTGGCTTGGCCAACCACGCTTCCATGGCCTGAATGCGGCGTTCCAGCGTACGTTTGTCCTGATAACCGGTGGCAATCATCCACTTCATCAGGGTGATGTTCGAGGTCATGTACTCGATGATCGGTTCTTTATCCAGATGCACGGTGCAACCGGCAGCGGAACGCTCAGCCGACGCATCGGACAGCTCGAACGCCTGTTCCACTTTCAACTGTGGCAGACCTTCGATTTCCAGAATACGGCCGGAGAAGATGTTCTTCTTGCCTTTTTTGTCGACGGTCAGCATGCCCTGACGGATCGCGTACAGCGGAATCGCATTGACCAGATCGCGCAGGGTCACACCCGGCTGCATCTTGCCTTTGAAGCGCACCAGTACCGATTCAGGCATGTCCAGCGGCATCACGCCGGTGGCGGCAGCAAATGCGACCAGACCGGAACCGGCCGGGAACGAGATACCGATCGGGAAACGGGTGTGCGAGTCACCGCCGGTGCCGACGGTGTCCGGCATCAGCAGGCGGTTCAGCCACGAGTGGATCACGCCATCGCCCGGACGCAGCGCAACGCCGCCACGGTTTTCGATGAAGGTTGGCAGTTCGCGGTGCATCTTGACGTCCACCACTTTCGGGTAGGCGGCAGTGTGGCAGAACGATTGCATCACCAGATCAGCCGAGAAGCCCAGGCAAGCCAGATCTTTCAGCTCGTCGCGGGTCATCGGGCCGGTGGTGTCTTGCGAACCCACGGTGGTCATTTTCGGTTCGCAGTAGGTGCCCGGACGGATACCTTTGCCATCTGGCAGACCGCAGGCGCGACCAACCATTTTCTGTGCCAGCGAGTAACCACGGCCGCTGTCAGCTGGATCTTGTGGCAGACGGAACAGCGTCGAAGCAGGCAGACCCAGCGATTCGCGGGCTTTCGCGGTCAGACCACGGCCAATGATCAGTGGAATCCGGCCGCCGGCGCGTACTTCGTCGAACAGCACGTCGGATTTAACTTTGAATTCGGCGATCACAGCACCGTTTTTCAGGGCTTTACCCTCGAATGGACGCAGTTCGATAACGTCGCCCATATCCATCTGGCTCACGTCGAGTTCGATCGGCAGTGCACCGGCATCTTCCATGGTGTTGTAGAAGATCGGCGCGATTTTTGCACCGAGGCAGACGCCACCGAAACGCTTGTTCGGGATAAAAGGAATGTCTTCGCCGGTAAACCACAGCACCGAGTTGGTCGCCGATTTACGCGACGAACCGGTACCGACCACGTCACCCACGTAGGCGACCAGATTGCCTTGGGCTTTCAGGGCTTCCAGCTGTTTCAGCGGGCCGACTTTGCCCGGCTCTTCCGGATTGATGCCCGGACGCGGGTTTTTCAGCATCGCCAGAGCGTGCATCGGGATGTCCGGACGGGTGGTTGCGTCTGGTGCAGGCGACAGATCGTCGGTATTGGTTTCGCCGGTGACCTTGAACACGGTCAGGGTCATGCTTTGTGGCACTTCCGGACGCGAGGTGAACCACTCAGCGTCGGCCCACGACTGGATCACTGCCTTGGCGCGGGCACTGCCCTTGTCCGACAGTTCCTTGACGTCATGGAAGTAATCGAACATCAGCAGGGTTTTGTTCAGGCCTTCGGCCGCCACGTCGCCGACTACGGCGTCGTCCAGCAGATCGATCATCGGCTTGATGTTGAAACCGCCCAGCATGGTGCCCAGCAGACGGGTCGCCAGTTCGCGCGAAATCAGCGGCGAGTTTTCCGTGCCTTTGGCCACGGCAGCCAGGAAGGCGCATTTGACTTTGGCCGCATCATCCACACCGGCTGGTACGCGGTGGGTGATCAGATCGACCAGGAATTGTTCTTCGCCAGCAGGCGGATTTTTCAGGAGTTCGACCAGGTCCGTGGTCTGGGCCGCCGACAGCGGCAGCGGAGGGATACCAAGGGAAGCACGTTCAGCGACGTGGGTGCGGTAGGCAGCTAACATGGAGAACTCTCATTCAGGTTTGATTGCAGGGAAGCGGATCGTCTCCGCCGACTCTGATGACTATTGTACCTCAACAAGTCTTATATAAGACATATAATAGGAGACAGCGCGGATATTTTGCCACATTTCCGTCAGCTCGACAGCGAAATCAGCGTTTTCCACGCCGCGCCGCGCAGGCGTGACGTCGCATCCGTCTCCTCGCGTATTTTGCACCTGTTGAGCGATTACGGAAAGCGCCTTGTCGTGCTTCCCAGAAATAAGCAGCGCTGCGCCACAGTCCGGCAGCGCCAGCCCGACATCCCTGAATTGTCCCCTGCTTGGCCCCGAGCTTGCTCCCCTGCTTAGCACCCTGCTTTGCCCGATACTGATGCCAGTACCGGGCAATAACTCAGCTAAGCACCAGGTTGGCCAGCACGCTCAGGGGCAAGCCCAGATATAAAGCCAGCTGCCCCGCGCACTCCAGCCAGTGGCGCACCGCGATGGTTTGAGCAGGACTCAGCACTGCAGCCAGCAATGTACCGGCTTCGATCAACCCCCGCAACAATCCGGCCCACAGGGTCACGCCGATCAGCCATGCCACCCACCACAGCCCGAAAGCGAGCAGATAGGCCTTGACCCCGAAGCTATAGTATTCACCGAACCCACTGCCATAGGCTATCTGCTGGTGCAACTGGAATGCCGGAATGGCCAGCGCAAGTGGCAGCAGACCGAATTTGAACACGGGCCGGTCGCCGCAACGCCGCCGCAACGCCAGGCGTGCCCGCCCGTACACGGCCCAGACGGGGAACCCGGCCAGATGTGCCGGCGGGGCGCCAGCCTCGGCGAGCGCGGCGGCAAACCCCAGCGGCTCGGCCAGCACCAGCCCGCAGCGCAGGGCCTGGCCGGAGATTGTGCGCAACTCGAGCCCCTGGGCCGGCAGCGCAACACGCCAGAATGCGACGCTAGCAATCTCGCCTAGCGCCAGCTCGATGCGCCGGCCAGCACCGCGCAGTTCCAGTACCCCGTCGCGCAGCGTCGCCTGACCGGCAAATCCCTGCAGCACGCACCATGCGGCCAGCTCTGGCGCTAGGCAGCAGCCGGCAAATAGACGGATTTGCGCCAGCGTGTTGGCACGCAATGCGGGATTGAGCATCAACATCACGCCGAGGCCGAGCAGACCCAGCATTGCCAGACCACGCAGCGCTGCCGTCATCAGGCGTGCCGCTGGGGGCAACATGATTATCCGGAGCGGAAAGCTCACACCCGGTGCTGGTAGCGCCGGACTGCGCGCCCGCGCAGCGCTTTGCCGCGGCATCAACGCCACCACGGTCAGCACCATCAGCAAACTGCACGCGGCCGGCCCGACCCAATCGCCCCAGCGCACCATCAGGGTCGCTGGCACCGGCCCCACGCGCTGATCGGCAACCAGCAGCGCAGCCGCGCCCATCGCGGTCCCTGCCAGCACCTCACCGCTGGCATCGATCGCGGCACTGTAGCCATTCGTGGTGACGCGAAATTGCGGCAATCCGGTCTCGATACTACGGAACGCCGCCACGCTCTGGTGCAGGCGCGCGCCCTCGGTGTCGGTGCTAAACCAGGCATCGTTGGACATCGTCAGGATCGCCTGTGCACCCAGCCTGGCGCCATCCAGTGCCAGACTGGTATCCACATCATCGAGGCAGATCAACGGGAGCACCGGAATCTCGCGGCCATCCGCCAGTTGTAGGGGAAAAACCCGGGCGCCGTTGCCTGCCCGCCAATTGCCGGTCCATGGCAGCCAGCGCCGCAGGCGCGGCCCGTCCAGCCAGGACGGCACATATTCGGTCAGCGGAAACAAGCGCGTCTTGCGATACAGGCCGGTCAGGCCAGTGCCGGGCTGCACAAACGCTGCCGCATTGTATTCACCGGCCATATCACGGTCGTAGGTGCCGAACACAAACGGCACACCGGCCGCCGTCACTTGCTCCAGAATTTCCCGATCGAAGGCTGCACCGGCCGCACTCTTAGGCTGGCCAAACGTGGTGGGGTAAGCGGTCTCCGACCATAACACGGCGGCTGCGCGCTGCCCCACCACGGCGTCATAGCTCATCGCAAAGTGCCGGTCCAGCACGCTGCGCACCACGGCATGCGCGCCCTTCTGCTGGCGTAAGCCTTCATAATCCACCAGATTGGCCTGTACCATGGCCAGCCGCAATGTCGGGCCAGCCCTAACGCTACCGGACGACAGGACCAGCTGCCCGTAGCCTGCCAGTAGCAAGGCTGGCAACGCGCTTAAGGCCAGCGGCCAGCGCATTGCACGCCAGCCACCTTGCCTGTAGCTGAACGCTGTGGCCAGTCCTTCATTTGTCAGCAGCAACAGCACGGTCAGCCCCGCGCCACCGCCCAGCGCTGCGCCCTGGCGCATCAGGCGCGACGGGTAGAGCCCGTAACCGAGCGTGTCACCTAGCAGCTTGGGCAGCAGCCATTCCGCGGCGACCCATGCCGCCGCTCCAGCCAGGGCACGCAGCAGTGGGCCAAAGCGGCGCCCGGCCAGCTGACGCACCAGTGCGAACACCAGAATCTGTGGCTGGAACAAGGGCGCGCCCAGCAGCAGACAAGCCAGCCCGGTACCGGCGCCCAGCTGTGTGTAGCGCCCCAGTGCAGCGCCGAACCAGCCAAACACGGCAAACGTCCATGCTAGCGACATCAGGTAGGCCCAGCCCAGCGTCGCCGGCAGTGTCCGCGTGGTATTCAGGCAGTATAAGCATGGCACCAGCATGACAAAGCCCAGTGGCCAGGCCTGCGCACCACGCGCATACAGCGCTGCCAGCAAGGCGCTGAGCAATATGCCAGCCAGCTGACGGGCTGCGGGAGCCGAGGCCCATGCCGGCATGGGCCTCAATGGCCCGGCCCGAGCGGTTCGCGGGGCGCCGGAATCGCGATGCGTCGCAGCGGGATGCCGGCCGGCGCCAGCGCGGCGGGCACAATACGATCTGCGGGCATCGCGACGGGCTGGTGATCGGCGTCAAACAACTGGAAATCTGGCGCAAACATCAGCACCGCTTCGATGCGCTGACCGTCATCCGTGGCCTGATAGTGACGCACATAGCCGGGCGGCAGTTCGAACTCCTCGGGCACGGCGAGTCCCATCAGCGGTGGCCGGGTTCCCGGCGGCGAGAAGGCACCCAGTCCCGTAGTAACCCCACGTTCATGTAAGCGTTCGATCACCTCGGGCATAGCGGGCGTTTCGCCCCGCACCAGATAGCTCTTCAGATCACGTGAAGGATCGGCGTCGCCCTCGACCGGATTCGGACGCGGCGCGCTGCTGGCTGGACGCAATACGGGCGGCGGGGCGGCGCTACGGACGCTTGCCACGTCGACGGGAGGCGCGCTTGCTGCGCTGACTTCAATGCCGCCAGTGCCCGTCACCGCGAGCCAATACAGCCCGTAAGCCGTGGCAATCACCGCCACCAGCAGCCCGACCAGCCAAGCGGCGCGCTGGCGCCAGCCACGTCCGGCGCCAGATGGCGCCGGTGCCTCAACATTGCCGCGCATCACGGCGTGGCAATGTTATACGTTGATACCGCCCAGCCCATGCGCTCATGGCCGTATTGATTCCAGATCGGATTCTTGCCGCCGGAGATGGTGGGGTAACGCGGGGCACCCGATCCACTGCTGCCACCAAACAGCCCGGCTGTCACCGAGGCGCCAGTGTAAGTGGGGTGGGTGTCGTCCGACTGGATGTAATCGTAGCTACTACCAGAGGAGACAAAGTGGCTATTCGCGTCGCGCAAGGTAGCGCGCAAGGTGCTGGTAATCCGGGTGACATAGCTTGCCTGACTTTCTCCAGCCACATAGCGTAGCGCGTCGGAATCGACCTTGCCGTCGCCATTGCTATCGTAGTCGGCCCCCATATACTGGGCGAAGTTGTCGGCACAGACAAACCCTTTCTGGCGCGCCAGATCGCACATGCTGTAGTTGATTCTGGCCAGCGCCAGCAGGAACTTATCCTGCATATTCACCGTTTTCCCGGAGGACGGATCCTTGCAGGAGCTCTGTACCTTGTCGGCAGCGTAGCCCGGGTAATGCAGATTCGACACCAGCTTCAGCTTGACACCGGCATAGGCGTTGGCGTTGATGTAGTTCATCGCTGCCTCAACATAGGTCTTGCAACTGTTTTCCGCCGCAGTCAGAACGCTGTCATCGCAGGTGCCGGACTGGGATATGAAATTGGTACGGGCCTGCAAACCATCATTGCCACACATTTCAAAGGCCACCACCCTGGTATTACTTGCCTGCATGTAGGAGCGCTCGGCGACAATCTTGTTGTTGTAGACGTCTGCGGCGACCGCACCCGACTTGGTACGGCGCACACTTTCCACATCGGCCTTCCACAGGGCCGACAGGTATTCCGCCTCGACGGTCGGCGCCGCGTACTTGGCCGCGTTCAGGGTCGAGCCGTTGTAGCCGGCGAAGATCGAGTCACCATAAGCCACGACACGGTAGAGCGCGCTTGTACCGGGCCGGTCGATGGTCCAGGAGACGTTCTGATTCAGCGTACTGGCACTGGTCCGGGGAGCGCAGGCCAGCAGAAGCAGTGTGCACAACAGCGTAGGCAAGGACTTAGGAAAGCGGATGTAAGACATACGATATTCTCCAGTCAGTGGTGAGCAAGAAGGCCGATGGGATTGATTACCTTCCGCGCCGGCGCGTCACCCACCAGACCGGGTGTACGGCTGTGCAGTTAGTAAATAAGTCATCTTACGCAAAAGTAAATAACGCGCATCCGATCACTCGGCCCTTGGCTCGCGCGGACTAGTGGATGGCTCGTCAGGCCACGCAAATCGCTTCATCCTTTCAAACTTGTGGCGGGACGCCGACAAATCGGCGTCCCGCGCCTGCGCAGTTGCTTAGAAATTCGCTACAAGTAGCGCAACCATGCCTGCTGACTCGTGCGCTTGTAGCGGGCGAACCGGGCACACAGGGGGTACAGCAGCACAAGCAAGACCAGCGCCAGCCCCCAGACTTGCCAGACCTGCTCCACCACCCGGCGGCCGGCGTAATTGGCGCCAAAGCAGGCCAGCGCCAGCTTCTGGGCAATCAGCAAGACGTACAGATGGAGCAAGTAGTAGAACATGGGCGCGCCACCCAGGGTTGCGCAGCAGCGGGTAAAGCGATTTTCCCGCGCTTCGAGCCACGCTGCCAGCAGCGCGGCGATGCCCAGCGTGAACAGCAGATAGTCGAGCGATGGCGGGTACTTGGTGAAGTTAATGAACGACATCACCGTCTGCAGCAGATCGGCGCCCTGCTGCCATGGCAGCGCTTCCCCGTACAGATTCCAGCCCCGCAACACCCCCAGCAGCAGCAAGGCCGACCAGCCGCCGCGGCGCAACAGCGTGATACGCCGCTGTACCGACATGTCACTGGCATACAGCGGCCCAGCCGCATAACCGAGCAAGATCACCCCTATCCACGCTAGCAGCGGATAACTGACCTTGATCTGCATCGCGGCATCGCTCACCAGATAGCCGCGATGCAAGAGCAGCGTCCAGGCCGGATAGGCCCAGTCGGTCGGCGCGAATTGCCAGCCTGCCAGCGCATTATGTCCTGCCACAATCAGCACACCCAGTCCAGCCAGCAGCGGGCGTGGCAGGCGATGCAGCAAGGCTAGCGCCAGCATGGCCAGCCCGATGACCCAGATAACCTGCAAAAATAAAGTCGCCGGCGGCCACACGCCGTACCAGGCGAAATTCACCAGCGTCAGCTCCAGCACCACCAGCAGCACACCGCGCTTGAGCAGAAAACCGGTGGCGTCGCGTGGCCCGCTGGCCGGATGGGCATACAGCCAGGCGGACAAACCCGTCAGAAACACGAACAGCGGCGCACAGAAATGTGCCGCCGTGCGGGTAAAGAACAGGGCAGGATCCGTGTCGGCGAGCACCATCGGGTCGCTCACTGCATGCTGCGCAAAAAACGACTCGCGTACATGATCAACCAGCATCAGCAGCATCACCAGTCCGCGTAGCACGTCAATAACGGCGATGCGCGTGCGCACGCCCGGATTGATAGCTGTCATCGCCCTTCCCCTCAGAACTGATAATGCAGATTAAGTGTCGCCGTGCGCGCCTGCCCCGGCGCCACCCAGAGCTGGCTGTAGGCGCTGGCGTAATAGCGCTTATCAAACATGTTGTCGAGGTTCAGGGAGATTTTCAGTGCCTTGGTGGGCGACCATGAGGAAATCAGTCTGGCAGTGCTGTAGGCAGGCAGCTTGAACCCGCTACTGAACGCTACATCACCCAGCCGTTCGCCCACATAGGCAAGGCCGCCACCCAGCATGGCGGGGCTGCCACCGAGCTTGAAGGTCTGCGCGAGCAGCAGGCTGGCACTCTGCCGCGGCACATTCGGGAAGCGGCTACCGCTCACAATCAACTGATCGCCGCGCGTCACGCGGGCATCGGTGTAGGCATAACTGGCGGACAGGCGTAGCCCGCGCCCCAGCTCGCCGGCCACATCGAGCTCGACGCCCCGACTGGCCATTTCACCGGCTGGCAGCGAGTAATCGGTATTCACCGGATTGGTGGTCAGCACGTTTTCCTTGCTGATGCGGTACACAGCCAGTGTTGCGCTGAGCCGCCCGTCGGCCGAGTCCAGTTTGGCGCCCGCCTCGTAGGACTGACTTTGCTCGGCCGGGAAGCCCTGGTTCTCGATACTGATGCCGCTATTCGGGCGGAAGCCGCGTGCCACGCTGGCGTACAGCGATACAAGCTCGACCGGCTGATAGACCAGTCCGGCACGGGGACTATAGGCGCTCAGCCGCATTGCATTGCTGGCACGGCTACGGTAGTTCTGCACCGTCTGCTCGTAGGCATCGCGCCGCACACCGATCAGGGCCTTCCATTGCGCACCCAGATCCAGTTGATCCTGCCAGTACACGGCGTGGGCGCGCTGATTTTCCAGCGTATCGATGGACAGTGCCAGCGGATCGGCCTTGCCGCCATAGACGGGAAGATTAATGTCGATCGCATACGGATTGCTGGCGGAAGGGTTGCGGCGCCATTGCACCCGGCGGTCATCGAAGGCATAGGCATCGATCCCGAACAGCATCGCATGGCGTAGCGCCCCCGTTGATAGCGTGCCCAGCAGTTCAATCCGCCCGGAACGATCGGTCGCCGAAAAATCGCGCAGGCGTCGCTGGCGGCGCAGGGTATGCCCATCGGCCTGCAAGGCACTCGCTTCCGTCGAATAGCCATAGATTGCGCTGTCGCGGTAGGACAGGCCGGATTGCAGTTTCCACTGATCGGACAACTCATGTTCGATGAAGACCTGATGGCCGAGGCTATGCATGGTCACTGCAGCGTCGGCCGGCTCGCCAAGAAAGCGCTCGCGTGGCACGGCACCAAGCTGGCCGTTGACGGCCAGCACACCGCGATCGAACGGTGCACGCTGCTGTGTATGCTCCAGTTCATACGACACGCGGGTATGCTCGCCCAGCAACCAGAGCAGCGAGGCCGACTGGAAATCGCGCTTGCTCTGTATGGTGTCACGCATGCTATTGCCCTGCTGTGTCGCGGCGTTGACGCGATAGGCCAGATGCTCGCTCAGTGGCCCCGTCAGATCCGCGGCAAGGCGCCGACTGGCAAAACTGGCCAGTGACAGATCCAGCCCGTAGGCCGGATCAAAGCCAGGTTTCTTGGTGCGGATATTCACCGTGCCGCCCGGTTCGCCGCGCCCGTAGAGCGCCGACGCCGGACCTTTCAGCACTTCCACGCTGGCGCTGCCGGCCATATCGCGCATGCCGTTGTAACCGCGACTGGAACTGAAGCCGTTCACCAGATAATCCGAACCGAAATTCGGATCGCCGGTAAAGCCTCGCACGGCATAACTGTCCCACAGGCCGCCCAGATTACTCTGGCGACTGAAGCCACTGGCGAGGTCGAGTGCGCTGGACAGGCTGGTCGCGCCCGCATCGCTGAGCAAATCAGCTGTCAGCACCCGCACACTTTGCGGTAAGTCTTTGAGCAGTGCGTCCGTTTTGGTGGCGCCGGTTGCTGATAGCGCGCGGTACTTCTGCCGCGCACCCTGAACCAGCACCTGCTGGTCGACGGATGGCGCGGCCTCCGCAGCGGACGCGCCGTCCGCGCTGGGCGCATTTTCCGGCAAAGCTGCGGCATATACGAGGCCGCTCGAAGTCAGGACGAACACAGTGGACAGGGCGAGCGCAAGCTGGCCCAGCTTAGGAAGCTGATGCATATGAAACCTCTGAATAGTGAATAGCGAACGACTCGGGCAGACGCGCGCAGTCCGGCGCATTACCCGAAATAATTAATCGACGTTGTAGAACTACACAGAGGCAGAAGGTGGACCGCGGCCCGGTGGCAACCACTGCACGGCCGCATACATCGGCGCAACAAGGCGCGCCGCTGGCAGCAGAAAGTCAGGCAGTTGCAGGTCATGCACCAGCACCGGTGGCACTGGCGTATCGGCAAGCTTGTCGGCCACGACGGCGCACACTGCGCAATCATGGATGGTGGCCGAGCTCTTATGGACGTGGGTAACGGAAGCGGAGACCAGCAGCAGGAAACTGAATGCCGCCAGCAAGGCGACAGCCGAACGCCAATAGCCGCGCTTGCGCGCAGCTGCTAGCCATGCTGTCGATAACACTGGAGCCATTCATTACTTCCGTTTTGAAACCAGCAGCATCATAGCAAAAATCCGCGCCGAGCTGAATGCTATTCCGGCAGCGCGCCACTGCGGGAAGCGCTCAAGGTGCGACGAAGGCAGACCGCGGCACCAGCGGGAACAAGACCACTACGCAAGAGAGCGTGTCCGGATGTCGGATCTGACCCCGGGTCACCGGACCTTATGGCGCTGCGAGTGCTGCGAGTAATTGCTGACTGCAAGCGAAGTGATAGCCCCCCAAAAAAAACCGGGGTCAGATCCGACATCCGGACACGAGCTCTAGCGTAACCCCGCCGGCCACGCCCGCTTTACCGGCAGCGCCAGTCCGTGTATCTCGGAAAGCGCGCTAGCTCGCTAGTTGCAGCCGCTTTCTGCAAGTTGTCCGCATCAGTCAGTACACGGGCTGACCTGCAAGCATCGCTGCTGGCTCGCTGTATGCTTATTTTTTGGGTAAGTGGCGATTACTCCAGCCCCCTTGGTCGGCTACAATCGGCATCTCGGAAACCGGCCTTGGGAAGAACATGGAAGCATTGGACGTAACGTACGGATCAGACACTTCTGGAATGGTATGGGGCTATCTACTCGGCCCTGATCAGCGCGTGACTAAGGCACTCAATTCTACCGAGGCCGCTGCCTGGCTCAGCGGGTCGGCACGCAAGGAGGGAGAATTTGCCTGGCTCCATTTCAACCTCGCCCATGCCGCCAGCGAAAAATGGCTTAGAGCCCACGCGGGACTGTCGGATGAATTCTACGAGACCCTGCATCAGGGCTCGCGTTCCACCCGTATCGAGCTGGCCGATAACGCCCTGATCGCCGTCGTCAACGATGTACTGCACGAGTTCACCTTCGATGCCTCCGATATATCCACCCTGTGGGTCGGCGTTGCGCCGCATCTGGTGATTAGCGCACGGCGTACCCCGCTACAATCGATTGAGCGCTTGCATCAGGCGGTACGGCGCGGCGAGATCGTCCGCTCCTCGGTCGAATTACTGGTCCACCTACTACGCGATCAGGCCGATGTGCTGGTGAATATTGTGCGCACCGCCATCGAACGGGTCGATGCCATCGAGGATACACTGCTGGCCGGACGGGTACGCGCCAAACGGGCCGACCTCGGCAGCATGCGCCGCTTCCTGGTGCGCTTGCAGCGCCTGCTGGCACCGGAACCTGCGGCCCTATTTCGCCTGCTGCAGCGGCCACCGGCATGGATGTCGGAGCTCGACACACAAGAACTGCGCCAATCTAGCGAGGAATTCTCGGTCGTACTCAGCGACGTCTCATCGCTACAAGAGCGGATTAAATTACTTCAGGAGGAAATTGCAGCGCGGGTCAATGAAGAAACCGGCCGCAGTTTATTCGTACTGACGATCGTGACAGTACTCGCCCTGCCGATCAACATCATCGCGGGTCTGCTAGGCATGAATGTGGGCGGCATACCACTTGCGCAACACGCGAATGGCTTCTGGATCATCGTGGGTATAGTGCTAACCTTCACGGTCGTCGCCGGCGCATGGGTCATCCGGATGCGCAACAAGGACTGAGGCTCACCGCTAACCGGGGTCAGATCCGACATCCGGACACGAGCCCAGCATAAAACCTATTTTTCGCCCACCACGCCGGTGCTAATCGGCGCAGTTGACGGGTGTGTGACTCCCTACGCCGCTCACCCGTCACATATGGGATGAGTTCGTGTCCGAATGTCGGATCTGACCCCGGCCTTGGACCCCGGCCTTGGACCCCGGCCTTGGACCCCGGCCTTGGACCCTGGCATGGGATGAGCTCGTGTCTGAATGTCGGATCTGACCCCGGTCTGGAGAGTCGGTGGCGGTTTCGCTTCCCACAAGCAAGCGTGGGACGTAGAATCATTCTCAGGACATTCGACTAGAAGAGAACGGCAATGGAACATACCCCCCACAGCAGCGACACTGCGATGAGCGATCCGGACCTGGCCAACCATCAAGCAAGCACGAGCGCTACCCGCCCGGTCTTCCGCAAGCCGCGTAAAATCGTCGGCAACAATCTCATTTTTAGAGACGCCACAAAAGACGATGCGGCGTTTATTCTGGACCTGCGCACCGATGCGAAGAAATCGACCCACATCTCGAAAACATCGAGTGACGTGAAACAGCAGGAGGCCTGGCTGGAGAAATATGCCGCTGACTCCGAGCAAGTGTATTTTATGATACTCGACCGGCAGCTCCAACCAGTCGGCACCGTGCGCCTGTATGACATCGTCAATGATTCGTTCTGCTGGGGCAGCTGGATTTTGAAGGATGGCACCCCCAGCAGCTACGCAATCGAGTCGGCCTTGCTGGTTTATCATTTCGCCCTCCGTATGGGCTTCCAGCAAGCCCACTTCGACGTCAGAAAAGGCAATCAATCCGTGTGGAAGTTCCACGAACGATTTGGCGCAGTCAAAACGGGCGAGACACCTGACGATTTCCTTTACAACATTTCCCGCGCAGCCATCGTCGCTTCGCTGGAAAAATATAAGAAATACCTGCCGGATGGCTGTCTGATCGAAGACTGAAGCCATGCCAATGCCGCGCCGGAGGATGCGATCACCAGACTTTCCCGCGCGGCATGCAGCAACCGCCGGCCGGATGAGACATGTCGCCGCGCGCCGCTCACTACAGCATCGAGGCATGCCCGGCAAAGGGGCGAGCGGCCACCCTGCACCGTAAGTAACACGCTCACCGCTAACGTCCCGGCATGACACCTTCCTGCAAAATTGACGTTGCAGTTAAGCAACATCAGCCCTCCACACGACATCTATGGCCGAAAGCAATTAAGACGTCGCCGCATTTTTTTGCTATATTAAGTTACCACATGGAAATACCGGCTTGCTAAATCAGGCCGCTTCCGCTGAGCTATACCAATCGCTCCCCCGCCCCCGGAGTGCCGCACTCAACCGCCCGGCCGCAGCCGCCGGCAAACATGCGCAACGTGTATCGCAGCTGATGCACTTTATACTAGGGGGCACAACATGACCGCCATCAACAACATCAAGATCGGCACCCGGCTGGCCTGGGGCTTTTCCATCGTCATCCTATTGCTCATAGTCGTGGCAAATTTTGGCATCAACCGGATCCACACCCTGGATGCCGATGCCGACGTCATCGTGCGTGATCGCTATGCAAAAATTGCGCTGCTGCATACCGTTGAAAATGAAGTCAACCGGCAGTCGCGCGCGCTGCGTACTGCAATGATTGCCGGCGAACGGGAAATCACCACGCGTGAACTGGACAAAGTCAGCGCTTCGGGGCCTGTCATCGCAGCTGCGCTCGATAAACTTCGTCCCATGGTGCATACCGAGCAAGGGACAGCAGCGCTGCAGTCACTGCTCAGCGCCCGCGAGACGTTCAGACAACACGAACACCATTTGATCGAACTGATTAATACCGGCCAGAGCGACGCTGCGCGTCAATATCTGATCAGTGACATCATTCCACCGCAAACGGCGTATCTGAACGCAATCAGCAACTTTATGGGCATGCAGACCAAGGCGATGGAACACCTTGCCGAGGAAGCTGACGCGACCGCCAGCGCCGCAAGTACCATCATGATCACCCTCTCCGTCGCGGCAACGGTGCTGGCGGCGCTGGTCGCTTATCTGTTGACCCGTTCGATTATTCTGCCGCTGCGCCAGGCATTGCTGGTCGCGCAAACGGTCGCGGCCGGCAATTTAAGCAGCAAGTTTGAAGCGACGTCAAAAGATGAAACGGGCGAACTACTGGACGCTTTGCGCGCCATGAACGATAGCTTGCGAGATATCGTTAGTCAGGTGCGTGCGGGTACCGAGACCATCAGCACAGCCACTAGCCAGATTGCCTGCGGCAACCAGGACTTGTCGTCGCGCACCGAACAGCAGGCGGGGGCACTGGAAGAGACGGCTTCGTCCATGGAAGAAATCACGGCAACGGTACGCGAGAACGGCAATAACGCCCGCCGGGCCAATGCCCTAGCCGTGTCGGCATCCGACGTCGCCGTCAAAGGCGGCGATGTGGTGACCGAGGTAATCGCCACCATGGGGGCGATCGATGCCTCGGCCAAAAAGATCGTCGATATCATCGGCGTTATCGACGGCATCGCTTTCCAGACCAATATCCTGGCATTGAACGCCGCAGTCGAAGCAGCCCGAGCCGGTGAGCAGGGCCGCGGCTTCGCCGTGGTCGCAAGCGAAGTCCGCAACCTTGCGCAGCGCTCCGCCAGCGCTGCCAGAGAGGTCAAAACGCTGATTTCCGATTCCGTGGAGCAGGTCGAGCGGGGAAGTACACTGGTCAGTCAAGCGGGCATCACGATGGACGAGATCGTCGCCAGCGTGAAACGGGTCACGGACATCATGGCCGATATCGCCGCGTCGACAGAAGAGCAGGATACCGGGATCGAGCAGATCAATCAGGCCATTAGCGAAATCGACTCGGTGACGCAGCAAAATGCCGCGCTGGTGGAAGAAGCCGCTGCCGCTTCCGAATCGCTGCAGAGTCAGGCCCACAGCCTGACCCGCCTGGTCAGCGTATTCCAGCTGGACGCCGGAAATACTGCGCGCGTGACGCACAGGCCGTCCAGCGCTCAGGCGTCGGCCACCCGCAAGCTGCCGCGACTAGCCCTCGCCTAGGACTTTGCAGGCCGCACAACGCTGCAGAGAAGCAGAAGATCTGGCGCGTTGCTGCGCAGTGCGCCAGACTGATGTCGCTACCGCGAACCCGGACGCAGCGCGCGCTGCGCCGCCACAGACCATGCCAGCCCGACGGCCTTAATCCTTCTTCGCCGCTGCCGGCTTGTCAGACTGCACCGGGGTGCTCGGCGCACCCTGCATCATGCGCAGCGCATCTTTCGCCACCTGACTGTCCGGATTGACGCCGGCGGCCTGCAGCGCATTGCGCACCGAATCGTTGCCCGTCACACCGCCAAAGGTGTAGCGCAGGCCCACGTACAAGCGACGCTGGTGCACCTTCACATCGCTGCGGTCACGCAAGGTATCCGTGTCGACGCGGAAATGCTGGTTGGTGCTCTGGAACACATCGTTGGCACGGATGTTGAGCGACAGGCGCGGCGAGTATTTGTGCTCGAGCGCGAGGTTCACGACGCTAAACGGCTCGCGGTAGCCTTCTCCAGACAACTGTTTGCCCTGACGGAAGGTCATGAAGCTCAGCGTATTTTCCGGCGTAATCGTCCACTGCGCCCCGCCCTGCAGATTCAAGGTCGGCGTGCGGCGTTTGTCGCCGGTCGGCCCCAGCGTTCCCAGACGGTCCTGCTCGACGAAGCCCCAGTTACCATTGAACATAAACCGGATAGCCGGCAGCGCCATGCCGTTCCACTTCATATTCGGCGGCACCATGGCCATCAGCGAAAACTCGACACCACCGGCCGCCCGATCGCCTTCGTTCTGTTTGCTCGTCAGCAGCGTGGTCGGGCTGACAAAGCTGCGGCGCTCGGTAATCACGTCCGATTCGTGACGCAGATAGCCGCGCAGACTAGCCGGCATCAGGCCCATGATCTTGGTCTCGTAGCCCAGTTCCAGCGAGTGCAGTTTGACAGGCAGCAGGCGCGGATTACCAGCGCTAACGCTGTATTCGCTGAGGTAATTGACGAAGGGATTCAAGTCACCGGAAGCCGGACGCGAGATCCGGTCCGCATACGAGAAGCGCAGATTGGAAAACTGATCCAGCTTATAGGTCAGGAACAAACTCGGCAGATAGTTGGTGTAACTGTTGCTGGACTGGATGTTGCTGCTCACCTGATCCAGACTCAGTTCGGTATGCTCGGCACGCAGACCACCCTTGAACGACCACAGCTTATTGATCGGTAGCTCATAGGTCGCGTAGGCAGCGCTGACATCCTGCTCGAGCTCGAATAGATTGCTACGACGGGTGTCGAGGCTGCCGCTATCGAGGAATAGATAGCGGTAGTCGCTGGTCTGGCGGGTGCGCTGCCAGCGACCACCCGCCGTCAGGAAACCAGTACCCACTTTGCCCGAGTAGTCCGTGCTCAGGTCCGTCAGGCGCACCCGGGTTTCGACGTTCTGGGTATAGTTGCGCAGCACCGGTGCGCCCATCAGCGGCAGCGCAAGCGGCTGATACAAGGCGGCTGTGTCGACGTTATTGGTGTTGGACGAATGGCGCAGATCTACCTTCAGACTCTCGCCATCCGTGTTGAAGCGGCGCTCCCAGCCGGAGACCAATTCATGATTGAGTGCGTCACCGCTGGCGCTGCGGCGGGTCCGATAATCCGTGACGGGCACGCTGCCGGTCGCAAAGTCCGTCAGATGTTCGCTGGTGCGCGCATCATTGCCGCGCTGGTTCAGCGACAGCGAAGCAGTCAGTGTGTCACGCTCGTTGTAGTTGTAGCGCCCACCTACTCCACCCTGAATAAAGTCTGTCAGCCCGCTGCGCTGCGAACTCTGGCGCAGCCGGCTGATGCTGCCATTCGCCGGATCAATGCGCTCGCGCAGGTAGTCTGTGTCCGTGTCGTTGCCATCGCGGCGGAAATTGAAGCTGCCGTTCACCGACGCATAGCCAGCGCTATAGCTGCCGTTGGCGAAGGCGTTTTTGCGCCCTGCCGGACCGACGTTACCCGCCAGGCTGCCGTTGCCGCCCGGCTTGGTGTAGCGGCGCGAGATCAGGTTCAGGATGGGGCCACCGCCCGCTTCATTGCCATATTCTGCGCCGGGGTTATTAATCACCTGAACCGACTCGTAGTTCTCGGCCGGCAGCGCGTTGATCGCGGCGGCGCGGTTTTCGCCTTGCATCTGGGCGACCGGCTTACCGTCAACCAGCACGGTAACGCGTTCGCTGCCACGCAGACGTACGGTGCCATTGGGGTCGACATTCACGGAGGGCACATTATTCAGGACGTCCCCCACCGAGGAGCCGGCGGTACTGGCGTCGTTCTTAATGTCGTACACCTGACGGTCGATGCGATTGGTCTGGCGCTCGCTGACCACATTGACCACGGCGGTGGGCGGCACGTCTTGCGTTGCAGCGGCAGGCTGGGCCGCTAGTTGGGCTGCCGCTGGCTTGGCTTCCTGCTTGGACTGAGACGGCACAGCCTCGGCGGTTTGCGACCGGGCGTGGCTGCTCAGGAGCAGCGCGGCGATGGCGGCGGAAAGAACGGACAGAGATGGGCGGAGCGGTATAGGCATAAATAGAGGATGGCGAAAGCGATGAAAGATCAGCGCGCAACCATAACATTTTCCCTGGAGATATGCTAGCAAAACAGCAACATTAAAGACAAAGCTATCGCTGCGGCATATAGGCGGCTCAGGCCCCGGTAGCCAAGCCCTCAGTGATTTTCGGAGCAACTACCGGCCTTGCCGTTCCAAGCGCACGGTCTACGCTGTCAGGCGTGGCAAAAATTACACAAAATTGTCAGATTACTGTGTTTGTACGGAAATATATGATGTAGAATAGCAATCATTACTGCCATTCTATTAACTTAACGAGCGAAAAATGAAAAGAATTCTGTCCGTATTCAAGTCCAGTAGCGATGCTATTTACGCCAATGTAGCCCAGCTTGCCCGAATCAAGATTAATGGCAGAGTTCGCAAGGCCAGTATTGTGGCGTTGTTGCTGGCGACCAGCAGTGTTAGCGCCACGGCGGCGGTAGTCAATCTGACCGCCACACTTCACGGCGGCCCCCAATTCACCGCGACGGGCGGTGGGTTTGGCGGCAACAGCGTCACCCCGGGCATCTGGGAAGCGCACTTCGGCGCAACAGATTTTTGGGCGTTCTCCTTAACACCGACAATCGCTTTCAGTAATGCATCGAACCACTATACCGCGACGAGTTTTAATGCGAGCAATGCCGTCAAGCGCTTATATGAGAACTATTACACCACTGTAATGGGCAGCAATCTCAACAACCCCGCCCCGAAGGCCAAGGCATTTCAATTGGCTTTATGGGAATTGAACAATGACAATGGGAATCTGTTGAGCGGCAATCTGCGCTTTAACAACTTAAGCAACGCTGTCGTAGCGGACGCTAACTCCATGTTGGCCACCGCCCTTGGCTCCGGGGTGATCCACAATACCTTCCAATATACGAGACTTAACAGTGCCGGTGCCGGTATCAACTCGGCGAGTCTGCTGACGATATCAGCGGTACCGGAACCGGAAACCTACGCAATGCTGCTGGCAGGTATGGGCTTGATTGGTGCCGTTGCGCGGCGCCGTAAGGCCCAAGCGTAACCCCGCCGAAAGGGCATCAGTCGACCCGCGCGGCGCATGTTGCACACTTAACGAGTCCGGTGTGGCCAATGGTCCAGCCGCACTCCCTCGCTGCGACCGCCGCGCGCTTGGACCACGCCTCCATCGGATCGTGGGCGACTTCCTCGAATTCAAAGAATGCTCGGCAATCATACGATTCACACACGAGCATAAATTCACAAAACAGCATTTCTTCGAGCAGGTCATTCATCATTGCAGTTTCTTCTCAGTGGGTGACAAACCGGGCGCTGGGCATGCTGGTTCTCGCGGAGAACACACGGCGCCCCAATGCTATACCGGAATAAATAATGGCCCCGATCTCGAGGCCATTATCCAATTATAAAACGCAACGCCAGTTGATACGCGAAGCTTGTCAGGTCAGTCAGCGCGCCGCCACCGTTACCGGAATCGTCGCCTGGGCACTGCGTCCGGCATTATCAGTCACTAACACTTTCAATTGATAGCTGCCGGCCACCGGCGCGTTCCAGTATGGTGTGACGCTCAGGCCATTGGACTGGAACATCATACCCAGCGGCGCTCCGGTGATCGTGATCGACACCGAACTGGCGCCAGTGTCGACGATGCTGATCAAGCCCGTCATCGGC
This sequence comes from Oxalobacteraceae bacterium, assembly GCA_027490725.1. GTDB lineage: Bacteria > Pseudomonadota > Gammaproteobacteria > Burkholderiales > Burkholderiaceae_D > Rugamonas. The sequence goes on along the minus strand of JAIXXN010000027.1, from coordinate 6,024 downwards.
TTACCCACCACGCCCGTCATGGCCGCGGCCGTGATCACCGGGCCGCCATCAACGATTTGCACCGTGTACTTAGCCTGGCCGCTAGTGCCAGTCTTGCTGTCCTTGGCCGTGACGGTGACGGAATACAGGCCGGCCACCGGCTTGGCCCAGCTGACCAGACCGACATTACTGATCGCCATGCCAGCCGGCGCGCCGCTCAGCGCATAAGTAACTGGATTAGCGCTGCTGGCCACCGCCGAGAACGACAGTGCCACGCCCACCTTGCCACTGATGGTGCCTGGAGTCAGCACCGGCGCCGGCAAGGGCGCAATGACGATGCTGTACAGGCCTTGTCCGCTGAGGCCGGTCTTGCTGTCCCTGGCGGTCACGGTGACGCTGTAGGTTCCGGCCACGGGCGTCGCCCAGCTGACCACGCCGGCGCTGCTGATGCTCATACCCGATGGCGCCGCGCTCAGTGTATAGCTGAGCGGATTGCTTGCGACCGTCGAGACCGTGAAGGACAACGCTGTGCCGACCGTGCCCTTGATGCTGGCCGCCCCCACCTGCGGTGCGGCGGCGATGGTCAACCCCGACAGCGTCGACAGCAGGCTAGCCACATTCGGCGTACCCAGCCCCGTCAATTGATCGTAGCCGGCGTCGGCGCTGCAGGCGGCGCAGCTGCCATGACGACCGGCGGTGATATCAGTAAACACCGAGGCGTAGCTGCCCGGCACGCTCGCGATTCCGCCATACAAGGCCGCGTGCGGTGCGCCCATCACCGATTTGCCGTTCAGCGCGCGGATCGCGTTCGCCACCGCGATCAGACCGGCCCACTGCGGCGTCGCCAGACTGGTGCCGCCCACGCTGCCCCAGCGCACCGTACTGGCGCCGGGCGCAATCATCGCCACGTACTGACCAGACGATGGGTCGGCATTGAAGGCAACATCGGCCACCGTACGGCGCGCAGGCGTGCTCATGCCCGTCACGGCGCTGGACTGGTAGCTCGGCGTCGCCGTGTAGAGGCTGACGCCGCCCCCGGTACCGGACCAGGCCACTTCGGAACGCTGCCCGCTGCCACTGAAACTGAGTGTAGTGCCACCGACCGCCAGCACTTGCGGTGCGACCGCTGGCCACGACACGCCAGCGCCGGAGTCGCCGGTAGCGGCCAGATAGGTCATGCCGGGGGCGGCGAATACGCTGTAGGAAGCACTGGTAGCGCTGCTTTCCGCGCCGCCAAAACTCATCGAGACGATACCCGGCCCCATCGCGTTAGCCAGCTTGGCACCGCCCAACAAATTGTTGTAACTCGCATCCGCGGCTTCGATCAGCACGATGCGGGCCAGTGGCGCGGTGGCGTGCGCCCACTGTACGTCGAGCGCGATTTCGCTGGCCCAGCCGGCGTCGTAGGCGGGCTGGCTAGCAGTCATCCCCCCGCTGGCGGTGCTATACACCACGGCCAGTTCGCAGCCTTTGGTGGAAGCAGCCGCGAGTGGCAGGCTTGCCGTGGGGGCGATGGTCTTGGTGGTACAGGCAGGCAGGCTGAATTTGCTGTTGAACGCGGCCAGTTCGGCGACCACGTTCGGGTCATGCTGGGCGTTGAGGATGTAGATGGTCTGGCCGGCGCCTAGCTGGGCCGACTGGGTCGCTGTCAATGCAGTACCGGGCGCCGGCAGCGCTGGCAAACCATAGGCGGCGCGGATCTGGGCTGGGGTGTAAGTCGCCACCACACTGGCGGAAGCAGCCGGCGTGGCTAGCGCGTGCGGGCTCAGGCTACGCATGGCTTCAGCGTGCCGGCCGTGCAGCTGCTGCATAGTCAGGCGGCGGGTCGAAAGGTGCTGGAATTCAGTCGGGATAGCCTGGGCGTGCACCGGCGCGGTGGCGCTGTCAGCCTGCTCGCCCGGCGCTTCCAGCTCCACCGGCGCCATGTGGAACGACGGCAGCGCCATGCGCTGGGCGTCTTCGTCCGGCAGTGTAGCGGGATCCAGTAGTAGCGTGGTCGTGCTGCTTGCAAGCGGCGCTGCGCCCAATACCATGCGTGGCTCGGCGGCGTTATCCGGACCACCAGCTCCACATGCACTCAGCAAGGCTGCCGCCCACAGGGTGAGCACCGGCACCGCAACGGCAGAGGCCTTAAATTTTGTCAAATGTTGACGTTTCATTATTCAGCCTGGCTGTGCCGATTTGTATCCACACGGCAATTATCGCACAATATTTAGGCAATACAAGCGCGATGTGGTGCGGCCTGTCGCTAAAAGATCGCGTTGATACTTGCTACACTATTGTTTCTGCCAGACAAATAAAAAATCCTGAAAATCAGGTGCCTAGTTCAGTAACTCGATGGGGCACGAGACCACGCACTACGCCCCCCCGCTCAAGTATTTCTGCTCGGAAATCTTATATGCAGGGTCATCGAACTTTACGCATCTTTACGTCCAGTTGGATAATGACTATCAGGAGCGAGTCGTTAATTGGATATACCTGTTTAATTTAATAAGGAGTATTCATTATGACGGCAGCAATCAGCAGCATTTCAAGCAGCAGCGTCCAAGCGACTCCATTCGATCCAACCAAGGGCGCGGCCCGCATTGCTGCGAAAGTATTCGGTGACCTAGACACCGACAAGAGCGGCAAACTTACTAAAAGCGAATTCGTGACTGGTCTTGAAACCAAGGGGGTATCCCAAGATGACGCAACCAAACAATTCGATGTAATCGATAAGAATAAATCGGGATCCGTGACTCAATCGGACTTAGAAAGTGCAATCAAAAACGGTAATTTTGGGCCACCGCCTCCTACCAGGGGGGCTGGTGGTGCTGATCCGAAAGGTCCTGATGGAGCAGGTGGTACTGGCTCGAGAGGTCCTAGTGGAGCTGGTGGTGCTAGTAGCGCGCAAGCCGGGATTGCAAGCAGTGCGACTAAAACATACGAGGCTGCCGACTCCGACCAAGACGGAAAAGTCTCCGCGGAAGAACAGCTTATCTATGATTTTTCTCACAAGACGCAGTCGCCTTCCGATAATAGCAAGATCGGCACTAATATTGACAAATTGGTGTGACAACGACAAATAGCTTGTAAAGCTAAAATACTCACAGCGAAAATATTGGTAAAGATGGGGAAAGGCCGCTTTGATTCCTGTATGACTTAGCCCCTTCCCTTGCTACTTAACAAACTACACTATCAGTCGAGTAGGAGGCAGAATAAGGCTGCTTGCTCCTACCAGATACTGCCGAATACAAATAAAAAAAAGCCCCTGAAAGTCAAGGGCTTAGCTGGTGATTCGAACCAAGCAGAGCCACGCTCTGCTGATCCCTAAATCACTCCCACTCGATGGTCGCAGGTGGTTTGCCGCAGATATCGTAGACCACGCGGTTGATGCCGCGTACTTCGTTAATGATGCGGTTCGACACTTTGCCCAGCAGCGCGTGCGGCAGGTGCGCCCAGTGCGCGGTCATGAAGTCCTGCGTCTGCACGGCGCGCAGTGCCACCACGTATTCGTAGGTGCGGCCGTCGCCCATCACGCCCACCGATTTCACCGGCAGGAACACGGCAAACGCCTGACTGGTCGCTTCGTACCAGTTGGCCGGCACGCTGTCCTGATCGAAGCCCGGCACCACCACCGCTTCGTACGGGGTGTTGCGCAGTTCTTCGATGAAGATGGCATCGGCACGACGCAGCAGTTCGGCATATTCCTTCTTCACTTCGCCGAGGATCCGCACGCCCAGACCCGGGCCCGGGAACGGGTGACGGTAGACCATATCATGCGGCAGACCCAGCGCCACGCCCAGCTTGCGCACTTCGTCCTTGAACAGCTCACGCAGCGGCTCCAGCAGTTGCAGCTTCATGTGTTCTGGCAGACCGCCCACATTGTGGTGGCTCTTGATGGTCTGGCCTTTTTTACCTTTACCGGCCGATTCGATCACGTCCGGATAAATGGTGCCTTGCGCCAGCCATTTGGCATTGGTCAGCTTGCCCGATTCGGCATTGAACACTTCGACGAATTCGCGGCCGATGATCTTGCGCTTCTGCTCGGGATCGGTAACACCGGCCAGATGCCCCATGAACTGGTCTTCGGCATCGATACGGATCACTTTCACGCCCAGATTCTTGGCGAACATGTCCATGACCATCTTGCCTTCGTTCAGACGCAGCAGGCCGTGATCGACGAACACGCAAGTCAGCTGGTCGCCGATGGCGCGGTGAATCAGCGCGGCGGCCACGGACGAATCCACGCCGCCCGACAGACCCAGAATCACTTCATCGCTGCCCACCTGCGCGCGGATCTTTTCCACCGCTTCGCTGATGTAATCCGGCATATTCCAGTCCGATTTGCAGCCGCAGATTTCGTGCACAAAGCGGCCCAGCATGGCCTTGCCCTGCACCGTATGGGTCACTTCCGGGTGCCACTGCACGCCATAGAAACCTTTTTCTTGGTTCGCCATCGCAGCAATCGGGCAGCTCGGGGTATTCCCCATCAGCACGAAGCCGGGCGGCATTTCCAGTACTTTATCGCCGTGGCTCATCCACACTTTCAGCATGCCGTGGCCTTCGTCGGTGACGAAGTCATTGATGCCGTCGAGCAGCTTGGTATGGCTGCGCGCACGCACTTCGGCGTAACCGAATTCGCGCACCAGACCGTTTTCAACCTTGCCGCCCAGCTGGGCTGCCATGGTCTGCATACCGTAGCAGATCCCCAGTACCGGTACGCCCAGTTCGAATACGGCGGCTGGAGCACGCGGTGCATCGCCTTCCAGCGTAGAGCTGTGGCTACCGGACAGAATCACGCCGGCGGCGCCGTAGTTGCGCACGAATTCGTCGCTGACATCGTACGGGTACACTTCCGAGAACACGCCGGCATCGCGCACGCGACGTGCGATCAGCTGGGTCACCTGGGAGCCGAAATCGAGAATGAGGATTTTTGAGTGCATGGATAAGCTACTGGAGAGATGGAAAGAGGTCAGCACCGGCGCTGCGAGCAGCGCCGGTGTGAGAACAAGGACTTAGTCGCCGGAACGGTAGTTCGGCGCTTCCTTGGTAATTTGCACATCGTGCACATGCGATTCGCGCATGCCGGCCGAGGTGATCTCGACGAACTCGGCTTTGTTACGCAGTTCTTCGATGGTTGCGCAACCGCAGTAACCCATCGACTGACGCACGCCACCGACCAGCTGGAAGATAATGGCCAGTACGCTGCCCTTGTAGGCAACACGGCCTTCGATACCCTCCGGCACGAACTTGTCAGCCTTCATGCTGGCATCCTGGAAGTAGCGATCCGCCGAACCATCCGACATCGCACCCAGCGAGCCCATACCACGGTAGGACTTGTACGAACGGCCCTGATACAGAATCACTTCGCCCGGCGCTTCTTCGGTACCGGCGAACATCGAACCCATCATCACGGTCGAAGCGCCTGCTGCCAGTGCTTTCGAAATATCGCCCGAGAAGCGAATACCGCCGTCAGCGATACATGGCACGCCCGTGCCTTCCAGTGCTTCGGCCACGTTCGAGATCGCGGTGATTTGCGGCACGCCGACACCGGCAACGATACGGGTGGTGCAGATCGAGCCAGGGCCGATACCGACTTTGACTGCGTCGGCACCGTGTTCGACCAGTGCTTTCGCAGCAGCGGCGGTGGCGATGTTACCGCCGATCACGTCCACATGCGGGAACTTGGTCTTGATCCATTTCACGCGATCCAGAATGCCTTGCGAGTGCCCGTGGGCGGTATCGACCACCAGCACGTCCACGCCCGCAGCCACCAGCAGCTCGATGCGTTCCTCGTCTTTCACGCCCACGCCAACCGCTGCGCCTACCAGCAGCTTGCCCTGGGAATCTTTCGATGCCAGCGGGTGTTCGGTCGACTTCTGGATATCCTTGACGGTAATCAGGCCGCGCAGTTCGAACGCGTCATTGACCACCAGCACGCGTTCCAGACGGTGCTTGTTCATCAGGCGCTTGGCTTCGTCGCGGTCGGCGTCTTCCTTCACGTACACCAGCTTTTCGCGCGGCGTCATTTTGGCGCGCGCTTCCGCATCCAGTTCCTGTTCG
>JAIXXN010000012.1 GCA_027490725.1 Oxalobacteraceae bacterium | reverse complement strand
GCAGCGCGCTGGTCGGCCAGCAGCAGCGGATTCACACCGTTAGGATACTTGTTGAACAGGTTGTTGGCACCGGCCGCCAGCGACCATGCGTTGCTGATCTTGTAGCCCACTTCCAGATCGGTGATCGCTGCGGTCGAGATTTCGGTCTTGTGATAGACCGAACCATCTTCACTACCGTAGTTCGACGATTTACCGTAGATCGCTTCACGCAGGTTGACGGTCCAGTTACCGATCTTCCACAGTGCACCCAGATTCAGACGCAGTTTAGGCGATGCCGTTTCCAGATCGGAGATCGCGGTCTGATCGAGCAGGGTCTGTGGCAGCAACTGCTTCGGCGCCTGATTGATCTTCACCACTTCAACCTTGTTGTAGTTAGCCGCCACCGACCAGTCAACTTTACCGGCCGTGCCATAGCTCTCGTTGAGAGTCGCAACAAACTCCAGACCACGGCTACGGGTGTTGACCGCGTTCGAGAAGATGTTGATACCGGTCTGGCTCACCGTACTATCGAGGACATTGCCATTGGCCTTGATGGCCGCTACCACGGCCGGCGAATTCACCGAGCCACCGGAACCGTACAGCGCGCCGGAACCGACAATGCGGTCACGAATCGTAATCTGGTAGGCATCCAGCGTGATCGCCAGATTGCTGGCCGGATTGAGCACCAGACCGAGACTGAAGTTGGTCGAGTGTTCAGGCTTCAGACCATCGACACCAACCAGCTTGGCGCCGGCCGAATTCGGCGCCAGCTGCACGAAGGCGCTGGTCGGGCTGACGTTGGTGGCCGAGTAGTACTCTTCGGCCAGCGTCGGCGCACGGAAGCCGTTACTGAACGTGCCACGCAAAGCCACTGCGGGCGAGAAATCGTAACGGGTGGTGAACTTGCCGACCCTGGCACTACCAAAGTCGCTGAAATGTTCATAGCGTGCCGCCAGATCCAGCGTCAGATCAGCGATCGGGTTACCGGCGAAATCGATATACGCCGCCTGATTGGTACGACGGTGGCTACCCGCGTCCGTCAGCGAGAAACCCGGATACGATTGCGAACCTTCCTTGTAGCGCGAAGCGGCATCACCGGCTTCGATCTCGTATTTGTCGATGCGGTGTTCCAGACCAGCGGCCACGTTCAGTGGCTTGGCCCAGCCGATCGCAAACTCATTACTCGCTTCCAGAGAAGTGGTCAGCTGGCTGGCGATGAAGGCGCCAGCCTTGAAGACGGTCGGAGTCGAACCGGTGTCCTTGAACAGCGAGACGTTGCCGGAATCGGCCACCCCGATCTTACTGGTGTCCTTGCCGTAGGTGCTGCTCAGGTCCATATTCCAGCCTGCCAGCATGCCTTTGATACCGGCGGTCAGCGCGATGTCATCCTGCTTCAGGGTTTCCTTCGGCGAGAAGCCGGTCGGATACACCAGCGGCAGACGGCTAGGCAGACGGTAGTTCTCGTAAGCGCGGGCTTCCTTATGACCGTAGGTGGCAATCGCGTACAACTGGCTGCCCGGTGCAAAGTCGTAGCCGAAGTTCGCGGCCAGCACATTCAGGTGGTATTGCGCATCGCCGGAAATGTGGTTGACATGCGGGTAACCCGGCTGCTGGAACATGCCCGGATAGGCCGCCATATTCGCTGGCGTGATCACGCGTGGATCGATACCGCCACGATCGCTGTAGCCGTGATATTTGGACTCGCCAGTGATGCTCAGATAGGCGTCCTTGAACGGCTCGGTGCCGATGTTGAAAGAGCCATCACTGGTGCGACCGCCGCCATCCACATAGCCACCGCCGGTCACGGTCGCAGTACCGCCATGGTTGTTCGATTTCAGAATGATGTTAATCACCCCGGCAATCGCGTCGGAACCGTATTGGGCGGCAGCGCCATCCTGCAGCACCTCGATATGGTCAATCGCGGCGACCGGGATGTAATTCAGGTCAGCGGCTGCGCCACCCTGGTATGGGCCACCGAGCACGGCCAGATTGGCGGTGCCGTGGCGGCGCTTACCGTTAATCAGTACCAGCGTATCGTTCGGGCTCAGACCACGCAGACGTGCCGACAGGGTCAGATTGGCGGTATCGCCACCGAAGGCCTGCGCGGTGAACGACGGCAGATTCTGGGCCAGTGCCTGAATCAGATCGGGCTGGCCGGTTCGCTGCAGGGCCGTAGCGTCCAGCACCTGAATCGGCGAAGCGCTGTTTTCCACTTTCATGCCGGTGGCACGGGTACCGGTCACGATCACGGCACTGACTGCGGCATCACCTGCCACATCCGCTGCGGCAGCGACAGCGGCTGCGGAACCGGCAACGGCATCAACTGCAGGGGCGACGGCATAGGCGGAGCCCATTGCCAGTGTGGACATCACGGCGGCGACGCCGGTCTTGAGTATGACCTTGTGCATAATGAATCCTCGTTGATTGAAAAATGGTAGCGGTGGGTTTATTTTTTTGCGGCGAGCACTTCGATCTCGACCAGCCAGCCGGGATTACTCAGCGCGGCGACCTGCACCACGGCGCGGGCCGGCAGATTGGTCTGGGTGCTGCCGAAATGCTGGGTGTAGGCTTCCATAAAGCCCTTGGTATCAGCCTTGCCGCCTTTGGCAGGATCGCCGACCAGATACACGGTCATCTTGATCACGTCCGGCATATCGAGCTTCATGCCCTGCAGGATTTCCTTGATTTTTTTCAGGACGGTTTCCGACTGGGTGCGGGTGTCGCCAAAGGCTGCCAGCGAATCCGGTGCGGCGCTGGCATCGACGATGGCCGGTACCTGACCACTAACAAAATGCAGCGTGGCCGTCGGCGGTACCGTGACCGCCAGCGCAATCGGAAAGTCCGAGCCGGGAATTTTGTGACGGACGATTTCGGCCGCCTTCGGCGCCGCGCTGGCACACTGGCTAGCCAGCGCCAGTGCCGCCGGAACCAGCAGGGTTGCGATTACCCGCTTCATGCAGACTTGCTTCATGCTCGAGGCTTGCTTCATGTTCGATACTTGCTTCATGCTGTGTGCTGGTTTCATGCTGTGTGCTCTTTCAATGTTTGTTGGACATCTGACCGTTACTAAATGGTTCGACCTGCAGCACGTCACGCAAAGCCACGACTTCGGCCTCGCTCAGTGGTGCTGCCTGATTGCCCCAGCTACTGCGAACAAAACTGAGAATGGTGGAGATTTCCTGATCGCTCAGACTGTCGCTGAAGTCCGGCATACCGCCGCGCCCTTTCAGCAGCACCGTCGCCACATCGCTACTTTTCCCCTGCACGAATTTGTTCCCTGCCAGCGCAGGAAATGCGCCCGGGATGCCTTTGCCAGTGGCCTGATGACAGGCTGCGCAGTTTTTCAGGAACAGCGCCTTGCCTTCCGTCCCCTCGGCACGCGAGGGGGCCGAGGCACCGGCGGCAATCACCGCCACCAGCAGCATCGCTAATTTGATCAGTCCCTCTTTCATGCGCTGGCCCTCGCGTGGATCTTGGCGATCTGCTGCCACGCCGATTCGATGGCGCCAGCCTGCCAGCCCGTCAGATAGCTCAGATGCTCGCCGGCCAGCAGCACGCGGCCTTCGCCCTCTACCAGCGTCGGGTAGGCAGCTGCGCGGGTTTTCTCGGTCCACTCGGCCCAGCCACCGAGGTTGTACTGGACGCGGTGCCAGGCCACGGAAAACGCCGTCTCGAAGTTCTCGCTGTACTGCGGGAAAATCTTCTGGCCGGCGGTCACCGCAAACGCGGCACGCTCCTTAAGCGACATGGCACTGACTTCGATCGCCGCCCTCTGGTAGTGGTAATACCCCAGCAGCACGCCCTTTTTCTTCTGCCAGCCGTAAGACGGCAGGGAGATAGAGTTGATACCTTTCAGGTCGGTCAGGATATGACCGCCGTAGAGATGCTCGTCTTCTTCCCAGAAGCGGCGTTTCATCTGCAGGCCAATTTTTCCGACCGGTGCATAGGCAACCGTTGCCACCGCCTTTTTGAATTTTTCCGAAAAATCGGTATCGATCTGGCGCAGCACCGACAGCGGCATCGCGCACAGACAGTAGTCCGCGCTGATACTGGCCAGTTTGCCGCTGCCCGTGTCCTTGTAGGTCACGGTCACGCCCTTCTCGTTCTGACGGATAGTCTGAACTTCCGAGCGATAGCGGATATTTTTGCCGACGCGTTTTTCAAACGCCTTGGCGATTGCATCCATGCCGCCGACCGGCTGGAACATGGTGTTCTGCATAGGGAAGTCCTGCACCGCGCTGTAGACATTGCCCAGCTTCGATGCCAGCAGATCTTTGAAGCCCAGCGGATCGGACGGCGTGCCGGCACCAGGCGAGACACCGGCGCCGGGATTGACAGCGTAGCCACGCCCGCTGCGTCCCTTGTATTGCAGATCAGCGCCGGCCAGCTGGCCTTCATGCGCCAGATAGTCGAGCAACAGACGTTTATCGTCGGCAGTCAGCTGCTGATCCAGCTGATTATTCTTGACCGACTTGGCCAGCAGTTCGGAAACATGGCCGCGCATATCGGCCTTGATTTCGGCGACGCGCATCCGCTTGCCCGAATACGCTCCGGCATCTTCCGAATACACGAAGGAGTGGTCGTTATCGTTGACCATTACTTCCAGCGGTACTTCGAACAGGCGCGTGTAGTGCAGAGTCGACTGGTGATGCAGCGGAATACGCCATGGACCATGGTTGAGGTACTGGCCTTCATCAAATTCGCAGGTCTGTTTTTCGCCACCGAGTTCGGTCAGGCTGAAGCCTTTACGGGCAGTCTGGCAGCGGCCACCGGCAAAGCTGCGCGCTTCCAGAATCTGGCAGTGGTAACCGAGCTTGCCCAGCTCGTAGGCGGCGGTCATGCCGGCCAGTCCGGCGCCCAGAATCAGTACCTTCTTGCCCTTGCCACTACCAGTCAGCGCTGGCGGTGCCGATTCCGTCGAACCGATGCCCATGCCCCACGCGTTCATGGTATTCAGCAGCAGGCCGGTGCCACCCACTGCCGCTGCACGATACAGAAAGTCCCTTCGCGTAGGTAAACTAAGAGAACTAAAGGAACTAAACGATTTAAACTGTTTCCCTGTCTTGCTTTCCATCTGCTTCCTCACCAATTTGCCAAAAGACTGATGCGTAAGTTGCGACGCGATATCTACCATCTAGCAATCGGTGTGCCACACATGAATACGCAAATAGAGTTGCTTCACAATGAAAGCGCGCCATATGGCATAAGGCTTACTGTCTGCAGTGCTGTAAGCTGGATGAAAGCCGCCAGTTAAATACTTTATTTTTCCTGCTGATTTTTCTTGGCGCCGGGGCGCGCAAAACTCACGCTGGCAACGCACCATGGCGATGCGTCAGACCAGTGGTAATTGAAAATCCGGAGACTTGAAGACGGCGCCGAAGGCGCACGCACCAGCTTAGTTCACGAAGCTGGCCCAGGTGTGCGTAGTAGCACGTAGGGATGGGGACGAAACCAGCGCTGCGCTGCGCGGTTGCAGTGCCAGTTCCACTTCCGACAGGTGTTGCGCCGCACCATTATCGAGCACATGGCAGGTGTGGAACTGCATCGGCGCGCCCGCATCGAGCAGATAGATGAGGTCCAGATTGGCCGGATCGTAAGCTACCCGCACCGGCCATGCTGCGCGCGCACGCGCGCGCTCGAACCAGCGCTCCTCGATAGCGCGCGCGCAGGTGTACAACTGCCCGCGCAGGCTGATGCCATCGCTAGTCACTAGTGCATCGCTCACCGGCAGCAGGCTGCAGCGCAGTAGCTGTTCGGGATAGGTCTTCAAGGCATTGCCACGTTCGGCCAGCCCGTACTGCCAGCGCTGGCATGGCGTCAGCTGGGCGACCAGCGTGCGATTGTTGTAATACAGGATGGCGTCTACCAGCAGGCGATGCAGCTGGTCCAGATCCAGTACGCCATCGAGCAATCCCGGCATGGCACGCGCATCCGGCGCCAGCAGCCGGAAACGTTTTTCCAGCACCGGCTGCCAAGCCTGCGGCCCGGCCAGCGCCACGCACACCGGCAGATTGAAGTTATTCAGCAGCAGCGCGTCGGCAGCACCACGCTCAAGCTCAGATGCCAGCTCAGGTGCCAATTTCAAACTCGCCGGCAAATGCTGCACCGGCCAGTGCGCGGCCTCGATCGGGCGACCATAACGCTGACAGAACGCGACTTTATCGGCGCCGCAATGGGCCAGTGCCAGCATGGCATGCGTCCGGCTGACGCCGCCAAAGCCTAGATAGAACCCGGTAATCATCTGGCTGGCTTCATCGGTCACCAGATACAGCCACGGCCGGCCGATGGCCTGCAACCGGTTGGCGCGCGACACTAGCAGCAGTTCGATCTGCTGCACCGTCAGGCAGAACGCCGCGCCCGGGCGTCCGGCGCCTGCGCTGGCAAGTGCCAGCGCAGCCTGCTCTGGCGGCGCTGCAGCCGCAATCTGCAAGGACTTTCGTCCGCCCACCTGCGCTGGCCGGTCATCATCCTGATCGAGCCAGTAGTTAAACTGTCCGAAGCTCGGCAGGCAGCTGCGAGCAGCCTGCCGCGTGCGGATGCGGCCCGTTTCGGCATCGATCTCGCGCTGGCAGAAGAAATCGGCCAGCATCTGGCGATAGGCGCCCTGCCGCGAAAAGCGCGCATGGCTTGCCGCATAGCGGGCCACCGCCACCCGCATCACACGGCGCACGGCATCGTCGACATTGATGCCGGCACTCGCTTCGCTAGGGTGTTTGCGCGGTCTGCCACGTTTAACCCCTTCCGAGGCCTGTCTGACCTTGCCACGGCCACCGGAGTTAGCATAATCCGGCAGCAGTGCATTCGGGGTCTGGCCGCGTTGCCAGTAGCGGCGCAGATAGCGGTACACCGTCGGGTGCGAAACCTTGTGTAGCCGGGTCGCCTGCGCCACCAGCGCCCCGCGTAACTGGGCGCTGTAAATGGCAGGTTCCTGGGCCACCAGCGGCGCGATGATTTCCCACGCGCGGTCACGCAACTGCCGGTGTTTAAGGGGGAGTAGTTCCTGACTGGTCACCACCAGATGCGGATCACTGGCCAGCAATGTGGCACGGCCAGCCTCGAGATCGGCGCGGATGCGCGTCAGTGGCCAGCGTTCCACCTCGGCGCCCTGCGCTGCCACATCGAACAGATAGGCGTGACGCTGGCGCGGATCGATCCACAGAATGCGCAGGGTGCGCGCTAGCGGCTGCGTGTAGGCCAGCAGCTCATTACGTTGCAACATCGCTACCTCGACAACAGAATGCGGCCATGGCCGACTCCCGGCTCGCGCCTTTCATACTAGAAGCCTAAGACTATGCAATAAGCGCGCCAGCATCCGGGCGAGGGGATTTCGGCCCTTCCCCCTGCGGGAATGCCGTCGCGCTGCGCAAAACCAGCCTGTTCTTGGTGCAAACGCGCAGGGCGCCGCACCGGCTTCGTGCGCAGGCCAGCAACGAAAACAGGGCCTTGCGGCCCTGTCGATGTGCTGTTGATGTGCTGTTGATGTGCTGTTGATGTGCTGTAAATCAGCGCAGATTAATACTTTTTCTTGGCTTTTGCGCCCGGCAAAGGCTTTTTCGGCGGAGTCGATTTGCCCGATTCCGGCGGCATGCGGTCGGCGTGGCTGATCTTCAGCTGCGCACCACCTACCCAGACTTTGCCCAGATGCTTGAACAGATCCGGCGGCATGCCATCCGGCAGTTCCAGCATGCTATAGGTGTCGAAGATCTCGATGCGGCCGATATGCTTGGCTTCCAGTCCCGCCTCGTTGGCAATCGCGCCGACGATGTTGGACGGCGTGGCCGCATGGTTGCTGCCCACCTCGATGCGGAAGGCACTCATCGGCAGCGTTACCTTGCCCGGCTTTTCCTTTTTCTTCTTGGGTGCGGCGTCAGCCAGTTCGGTCGGCTCGATACGGGCAGCTTTGGCCAGTGGCGAAGCGCTCACCGCTGGCGCGGCTGCCGGTGCTGCTGGTGCTGCCGCGCGGGCAGGCACCGGACGTGCTACCGGTGCCGGTGCTGCCGATGCCGGTGCTGCATCGCCATCACGACGAATGCGCAACTGCTGGCCAGCGACCTTGATACCGGCCAGATGGGCCAGCGCATCGCTGCTCAGATCATCCGGCATATCCAGCACGCTGTAGTCGTCATAGATTTCGATACGGCCGATGTGCTTGGAGTCGATCCCGCCTTCGTTGGCAATCGCACCGACGATATTGCCCGGCTTGACGCCGTGCTGGTAACCGACTTCGATGCGGAAGGTCTGCATGCCGGGATCGGCGGCGCGCACGATGCGTTCCTTTTTCGGGAAGCGTTCGCTGCGATCAGGACGCTCGGCGCGATCGCCACGGTCACCACGATCACCGCGGTCGGCGCGCTCGAAGCCCACCTGACGGCCCGGACGTTCGTCCCAGGTCGCGGCAGCTACTTGCTGCTTTTTGTCGAGCAGCAGTGGCACATCGCCACGCGCCATCTTCGCCAGCGCAGCGGCGATTTCAATCGCCGGGATATTCTGCTCGCGCTCGAAGTCTTCGATCAGCGACTGGAACTGTTCCAGTTCGCCCTGCGCCAGCGTTTCGCTGATCTGGTTTTTGAATTTGGCGATACGCACATCGTTCACCGCCTGGATGGTCGGCAGTTCCAGCATGCTGATCGGCTGGCGGGTCGCGCGTTCGATCGACTTCAGCAGATTCTTCTCGCGTGGCGTAATGAACAGAATCGCCTCGCCGCTACGGCCAGCGCGGCCGGTACGGCCGATACGGTGGGTATAGCTTTCCGGATCATGCGGCACATCGTAGTTAATCACGTGGCTGATGCGTTCCACATCCAGACCACGGGCAGCAACGTCGGTCGCCACCAGAATATCGATCTTGCCATCCTTGAGTTGCTGGATGGTGCGCTCGCGCTGCGCCTGCTGAATATCGCCATTGATGGCAGCTGCCGAGAAACCGCGTGCCTGCAGCTTCTGCGCCAGTTCTTCGGTACCGAGCTTGGTGCGCGAGAACACGATCATGCCGTCGAAATTCTCGGCTTCCAGAATCCGTGTCAGCGCGTCGAGCTTGTGCATGCCGCTCACCAGCCAGTAACGCTGACGGATGTTTTCGTTGGTGCCGGTTTTGGCGGCGACCGTGATTTCCTTCGGGCTGCGCAGATAGGTATTGGCGATGCGACGGATGGCCGACGGCATGGTGGCCGAGAACAGCGCGGTCTGACGGCTATCCGGGGTCTCCTGCAGAATCCGCTCGACGTCGTCGATAAAGCCCATGCGCAGCATTTCATCGGCTTCGTCCAGCACCAGCGTTTTCAGCTTGGACAGATCCAGCGAACCCTTGTCGAGGTGATCGATGACGCGACCCGGCGTACCGACCACCACGTGCACACCACGGCGCAGTGCCGACAGTTGCGGACCGTAGCTCTGACCGCCGTAGATCGGCAGCACGTGGAAGCCCGGAATATGCGCAGCGTAAGTCTGGAAAGCTTCGGCGACCTGAATCGCCAGCTCGCGGGTTGGCGCCAGCACCAGCGCTTGCGGCGAGGTCTGACGGATGTCGATGCGCGACAGAATCGGCAGCGCGAAGGCAGCGGTTTTACCGGTACCGGTTTGCGCCTGACCCAGCACGTCGAGGTTATCGAGCAGCAGCGGGATGGTGGCCGCCTGAATGGGCGACGGAGACTCGTAACCGACGTCCTTGAGTGCCTTGATTAAAGGTTCACTCAGGTTCAGTTCGGAGAACAGGGTTACGGGGGAAACGGGGGATACTGACATGGCGTCACTCACAGGTATGTTCGAATCGCCTAATTGCGAAAGAAATTTGTGCGTAGTTTACTCTGTATCGCCGGTTTCAGCCCGATTTTGGCTAAAAATGGCTAAAAAATGGCCAAAATCACAGTATTTCCGCGTTTATCCCATCCATAACAAAAACGGACAGGCCGTAGCCTGTCCGCTCACTTACGCCATCCTGCTTCCTGCGCCACCCAGGCCATACTGGTCCGGGGCGGCACGTCCTGCCCAAGTTAGCTTTAACTCTTTACTTACTTGCTTACTTACTTAGTTACTTGCTGGCTGCCGGCGCAGCAGCGGCAGGAGCCGGAGCCGATGCTGAGGCACTCGCCGATGCGGCGGCTTTCTTGTGATGTTTCACTTTCTTGGCCGGGGTGCTGGCATCCGGAGTGCTAGCTGCCGGTGCTGCGGAAGCTGCCGGTGCCGCAGCTGCGGGAGCATGCGCTGCCGGTGCCGAAGCTTTGGCGCTGGCCGCAGCGGCTGGCGCAGGAGTTTGAGCGAAGGCAGCACCAGCGAACAGGGTGGCGATCAGGGTAGCGATAACTTTTTTCATGATATTTCCTTAAAATGATTTATATGATTTACACAGTTAATTAAAACAGCGACTATCTACTTCCGGCTTGCTGGCGGCCGATTCGCCGCCAGTTCGCGCATGACCTGCTAATTACTTGCTAATTACTTGCGAATTACTTGCTAGCGACAACTGGCTTTGCTTCGGTTTTTGCTGCAACAACTGGTGCTGCGTCCTTGCTTTCATGGGTCTTGACTTCAGCCTTCAGCTCATGTGCTTTGGCTTTGGTTTCGACCTTGGCATCGACTTTGGTCTCCGCCTTGGTTTCGGTCTTTACGTCGGCGATCTTGTGCGCGGTTTTGACTTCCGCAGCTTTGACCTCGACGCCTTTGTGTTCAGTGGTTTTCGCTGCGACCTTGGTTTCAGCTTTGGCTTCAGTCTTGGCTTCGGCTTTGGCTTCGGCTTTAACTGCCAGTTTCTGGTCGGCCTTCGCTTCGGTTTTCGCTTCAGCTTTGACGACAGCTGGCGGGGTCACTGGCGCGGTAGCGGTGCTTGCAGCGGGCGTTTGTGCGAATGCTGCGGTTGCGAACAGGCCGGCGATCAGGGAAGCGGTGATTTTGGTCATGATGTATTTCCTTTTCTAGGTTTCGGCATCGGGACAATCCCGTGTCGCATGAGCAAAAAACGGCTGTCGCCACCCTGCCGTTGACGGCTATTACAAGCGCTTACCGACTCTTACACTCGCTTACAACTGCCCCCACCAACACACACTTGCCTGAAAAATAGGGACGCAACGCGTTTGCGACGCATTCGCGTTGAATCTCGCGAATTGCCCGTTCACAGATCAGGCCGTGTCCGGATGTCGGATCTGACCCCGGTCTTGACCCGCGGTCTTGACCCGCGGTCTTGACCCCGGGTCTTCGGGGTTTATTGGAAACTACAGTAAGATATCCGGCTTCTGCTGCACCTTACACATCCTGGAGTAAACATGCGCCTTCCGCTAATCGCCCTCACCGCCAGCCTCGCGCTGGCTTCCTTCCACGCCAACGCCCAGCAGGCACCGACCGTGACCGAAGCGCCGCTACGCGCCCACCTCTCGCTACTTGCCGATGATCTGTTCGAAGGCCGAGGTACCGGCCAGCGCGGCGGCGATCTGGCAGTGCGTTATCTGGAGACTCAGGCGGCCGTCATCGGCCTCAAACCGCTGGCCGATGGTGGTTACCGGCTGCCCGTCAAAATCGAAGGTACCCGCCTGCTGGCGAACAGCTTCGTACGCTTCCAGGCCGCCGACGGCAAACAGATCACCCCGCAGAACGGCAGCGAAATCGTGTTTGGCACAGCCGGTGGCAAAACCGATATCAGCATCGATGCACCGCTGGTGTTTGTCGGCTATGGCGCCATCGCCCCGGAAGAAAAATGGGATGACTACAAAGGCATCTCCATGCAGGGCAAGATTCTGGTGATGATGGTGAATGACCCGCAGCCTACCGCCGAGGAACCGCAGCGTTTCGCCGGCAAGGCCTACACCTACTATGGCCGCTGGCTGTATAAATACGAGGAAGCCGTGCGTCAGGGTGCTGCCGGCGTGCTGCTGATCCACACCACCCCATCCGCCTCCTACCCGTGGAGCGTGCCTGCCAATGGCTTCAGCCACGAGCGCTTCCATCTGGCCGGCGCCGGCAATCCGGTCGAAGGCTGGCTGCAGGAAGACACGGCACGCGCCCTGTTTGCGGCAGGCGGCTTCGATCTCGACACCCTGCGTGCGCAGGCCGAGCGGCGCGATTTCCGTCCCGTCGATCTGAAGCTGACGGTGCATGCCGAACTGCATAGCGCGATCCGCCAGATCGAGCAGTTCAACGTCGCCGGCATCGTGCCGGGCAGCGACCCGAAACTCAAACAGCAGGCCGTGGTGTATTCGGCGCACTGGGATCATCTGGGTATGGACGAGGGGGTCGCCAAGGGCGACGGCCATGACCATGTCTGGAATGGCGCCATCGATAACGCCTCCGGTGCAGCCGCCCTGCTGGCCATGGCTGCCGAAGCCGTCAAGCATCCGGCCAAACGCACCCAGGTCTTCCTCTGGCCTGCCGCCGAAGAACAGGGGCTGCTGGGCAGCGCCGCCTATGTGCGCAACCCGGCCTGGCCACTCAGCCAGACCAGCGCTGACCTGAATCTGGACAGCATGAATTTCGTCGGTCGCACCAGCGACATCGGCGTGGCCGGTGCCGAACGCAGCAGCCTGTACGAGGTAGCGGGGACGGTCGCACGCAAGATGGGCCTGAAGCTGGCGCCCACCATTCCCGACCTGTCCGGCGCCTACTTCCGTGCCGATCACTTCAACTTCGCCAAAGCGGGCGTGCCAGCGTTTAACGTCGGCTCGGCGGTGTTCTCCGGCGACGGTCACTTCGATTTCCTGCATGAGCAGGAGAAGTCCAGCACCCGTATGGTGTCCTTCAAAAAGGACTACCACCAGACCAGCGATGAATACCATCCGGACTGGGATCTGTCGGGCATGGTCCAGCAAGCCCAGTTCACGCTCAATCTCGGCTATGCCGTCGCCAATGCACCGGCCATGCAGTACTGGAAGGCCGGTGACGCCTTCGGCAAGGTCAAACGCTAATCTGTACTACTTGGCGCTGAATCCCGCTCCAGTGCACTCAAGCGCGCTGGAGCGCGGCCTGCGCGGCGCAAACCGATTAAGATCAAATCCCCTCACAGGAGCGAGTTATGGAAAACAACAGCAAATGGATCAGCATCGATAGCGCGCAGGGCAGCTTTGCTGCCTACCTGTCACTGCCACGCGGAGGTAGTGGCCCCGGCATCGTACTGCTACAGGAAATTTTCGGCGTCAACCAGCATATTCGCGACGTCGCCGACCAGTACGCGGCTGACGGCTATGTGGTGCTGGCACCGGACCTATTCTGGCGTCAGGGCGAACGCATCGAACTCGGTTATGAAGGCGCCGACTGGCAGCGTGCCGTGGAACTGATGAATGCCACCGACTTCGCACTGGCACAGGCCGATATCGGCGCCAGCATCACCACCCTGCGCGCGCTGGAAGGCGTAGCGCCACGCGTAGCGGCTATCGGCTACTGCTTCGGTGGCCGGCTGGCCTATCACACGGCGGCGAATGGTCTGGTGGATGCGTCGGTATGCTATTACGGTGGCGGCATCCAGCATGCGCTCGATCGGGCCAGCGAAATCAGCATTCCGGTGCTGATGCACTTCGGTGCGTTCGACACCCACATCCCGCTCGACGCAGTGCAAAGCATTGCCGAACGCTTCGAAGAGCAGGAACAGGTGGAAATCCATGTCTACCCGGATGCGCAGCATGGTTTTAACTGCAACCACCGCAGTTCCTACCACCAGCGCAGTGCCGCACTGGCACACGGCAATACGCTGCAGTTCCTCGCCGAGCAGTTATGAGTTCGCCGGGCCGTGCGCTAGAATAAGGACTCACAACCTGAGGTAAGCATGGCCCGTCTACAACTCGATTTCCCCGAAGACCAATTCTGTTTTGCCACCCAGCTGACGGTACGCGTCACCGACATCAACGCCGGCAATCACCTCGGCAACGATTCGATGATCTCGATGCTGTCGGAAGCACGGGCGCGCTTCCTGTTCGAGTACGGCGTGGAAGAGGTCGATGGCACGGGGCTGGGCATCATCGTTACCGATCTGTCCACCATGTACCGCGCCGAAGCCCATGCGCGTGACCAGCTCACCTTCGAGGTCGGCGTCATGGACTTCAACGCCTATGGCGGCGACCTCATCTTCCGGGTTAGCCGTCCGGCCGACCACACGCTGGTGGCCATGGCCAAATACGGCTTTGTCTTCTTCAACTACAAAACCGCCAAAGTCACCCCCATGCCGCCAGAGTTTCTCGCCAAATTCCCGCAGGTGAACCGGCTCGATTAGGCGCGTCTCCTGCCGACAGCTGCTACCTACACCTTCGGCACGATGGTTTTATTGAACCACTCGTCGAGCATCTGTTTTTCATAGCGCAGCGTATCCGTCTCCCAGTAGCGGTTCAGGCGCTGCATATAGTTCATATTTGACAGTTGCGCGTCGCCGCTGCGCAGCGTCTGGCCGTTCTGCTCCAGCGTGTAGCGCAAGTGCATGCGCGGCCAGTCGGCACCGTCACTGAGCACACGGATATCTTCGCCACCATTGCGGCGCGGCCACATACGCCCCGCCAGATCAATATCGAGCACCTCGATTTTCAGTGCCTGACCGGCCGGCAGCTTAGCCGACAGGGTCTCGAAATAGGCACTGAAATCCTTCAGAATGCGTTCGCGATCCACCGCGCTGCGCGGTACATCGGCAAAATCTTCCGGCTTCACATAGCTGACGCTCACTTGCGCCGATGCAGCGCCACACGCCAGCAAGGCTGCCGCCAGCAGGCTTCGACTGATTAATCGCATGACCGACTCCTTCATAGTTAGTGCAGACAATATAGCCCTTTTCCCCCACGCTGGCCGCCACTGAAAGGCTTTGTTACCAAATCCTGTGGCCCGCTTGTCATGCTGCGGTCATATCGAATGATTAATATTGCGCCCGTTGAGGACTAGCCAGCTCCTCACCTTGGACCATAGCTAGCGCGCCCAGCGCGCTCACCAGACTGGCATTAACCACCACAGGATTTCTCATGACCGAGTCGCTCGATCTGTCCCGCCGCAGCATCCTTAAATTCCTCTCTGGCGCACCGTTGCTGCCACTGGCCGGTGGCAGTGCCACCGCAGCCCTGCTGTCCGCCTGTGGCGGCGGCGATACCGCAGCACCGGCTGCCACGCTGATGTCGCTGAGCTTTAGCGGCATGGCCGCGCCAACGCTGGCCGATGCGGCCAAAATGGCCACCACCACCGTCGCCTCGGCACTCAACGCCGTGTACTCGAACGGCAAAACCCTGTCCTATGCACTGGGTTACCAGACCTTCTTCATCACCGGCGCACAAGTACCTAACGGTAGCGGTGGCACCATCCTGTCGGGCGGCTACTTCGACATCAACAACCAGCCTATTCTCGACCGTACCGATGCCGGCCAGCGCCAGTTCTTCTCGGATTGCCCGGACGGCAGCTCGCTGCTGAAACTGTCGGCACCGACCGTCACCGGCTTGAAAGGCAATGCTGTATTCGCCGTGGTGCAGTTTGAATACGCCACCCGCAACGTCAAGGGCGACTCCATGTACGGCATGCTGCCGTCGCCGATCGCCGTGCTGACGCTGGATCAGAACCCGACTACGGGCGCGCTGACGCTGGTGAAATACCACAACGTCAACACCAGCGCTGTGAACGGCCTGTGGATTACCTGCGGCGCCTCGCGTTCGCCATGGAACACCCACCTGTCGAGCGAAGAATACGAGCCGGACGCTACCAGCATCGCCAGCAATACCCAGTTCGCTGCCTTCAGTACCAATCTGTATGGCGATGCGAGCAAGGCCAATCCATACCACTACGGCCACATGCCGGAAATCACTGTCAATCCGGACGGCACCGGCAGCATCAAGAAGCACTACTGCATGGGCCGTATCTCCCACGAGCTGATTCAGGTGATGCCGGACGAGCGCACCGCCCTGATGGGCGATGACGCCACCAACGGCGGTCTGTTCATGTTCGTGGCCGACAAGGCACAGGATCTGTCCAGCGGTACGCTGTACGTCGCCAAGTGGACCCAGCTGACGGCCGAAGCCGGCGGTTCGGCCAAGCTTAGCTGGATCAAACTGGGCAGCGCCACCAGCGCCGAAATCAAAGCACTGGCGGACAGCCTGAAAGCGGCCGATATCGTCAGCGTCAAGACCAGCGACCCGCTCGATACCAGCTACACCAAGATCCCGTTTAGCGGCAAGACCAACTGGGTGAAATTCGTCGCCGGTAAAGAAAAAGCCGCCGCCTTCCTGGAAACCCACCGCTACGCCGCTTTCAAAGGTGGCAGCCTGGGCTTCACCAAAATGGAAGGCACCACCGTCAACGCCAAAGACAAGATCGCCTATTCCGCGATGAGCTATATTCAGGCCGCCATGACCAATGGTTCCGGTGGCATCAGCGTCAAAGGCCCGAATGCCGGCGCGGTCTACGCCCTCAACCTGAAAGGTGGCCAGAGCGACGATACCGGCGCCACCATCAACAGCGAATGGGTACCGGTCGATATGGCCGCCGTGCCGGCGCTGGTCGGTGAAGATCTGGCCAAACCTGACGCGCTGGGCAACCTCGCCAACGCCGACAAGATCGCCAATCCGGACAACATCAAATTCTCCGAGAAGCTGCGTACCCTGTTCATCGGCGAAGACAGCGGCCTGCACGTCAACAACTTCCTGTGGGCCTATAACGTCGACACCAAAACCCTGACCCGCATCCTGTCCACGCCAGCGGGCGCCGAATCGACCGGCCTGCACGCGGTTGATGACATCAACGGCTTTGCCTACATCATGAGCAACTTCCAGCACCCAGGTGACTGGGACTCGAATCTGCACAAGCAGGTGCAGGCAACGCTCGATCCGCTGATCCGCGCCAACTACCGCGACCGCTTCGGCGCCGCCGTCGGCTACCTGACCGGTCTGCCAACCCTGAGCTGATTCCCCCAGCTGTCCCCGGCCCGCAACGAGCGCCCGCTCCTTGCGGGCTTTTTTTATTCGGGGTCAGTCCTGAGCCCACACTGTTGTGTAAATGCGATGGCAATATTGCCAAAAACGAAGTATTGTTGCAGCTGCTCTGGGCGCGCCGCGACCGCTACAACAACACTCGCGCAACTGCTGTGTGTTGCTTGTTGTCAACGGCCATAGCCCGGTCTACAATCGGATAACCCAAACGTCGTGCCCTTTTGCGGAACCTGCTCCTATGTCTTTTTTGTCACCGTCGACGCCTAAACTAGCACCATGGAAAGTTCTGCTGGTAGACGATGAACCCGATATCCACGATATCACCAAGCTGACGCTGAGCCGCTTCCGCCTTGATGGGCGCGCGCTAACCTTTGTGCACGCCTACAGCGGCGAGGAAGCCAAGCGGGTGCTGGCAAGCGAATCCGATATCGCGCTGGTGTTTCTCGACGTCGTGATGGAGCAGGAGGACAGCGGTCTGGAAGTGGCGCGCTGGATGCGCGAGGACCTCAACAACCACTTCACCCGCATCGTGTTACGCACTGGCCAGCCCGGCCAGGCACCGGAAGAACGCGTGATCGTCAATTACGATATCAACGATTACAAGGAAAAGACCGAGCTCGATCGCACCAAACTGTTCACCACCACCTTCGCTGCCCTGCGCGCCTACCGCGACATCATGAAGGTCGAGGAAGCCCGCCAGCAACAGCTCCATTACCGCGAGGGACTGGAGCGGGTGATCGCGGCGTCGGCGCATATTTTCCAGCAACGCAATCTGCAGGATTTCGCCAGCGGTCTGCTGCAGCAGGTGGTGGCCCTGCTACGCCTCGAACAGAGCATGCTACTACGCCTGCGGGGTGCCACCGCGATCAGCGGCGCCAACGATTACGAAATTCTGGCCAGCATCGGCGATATCGATGGACCGCTGATCAGCCCCGAACTACTGGCCCAGTTAAATAACGCCAAGAGCAACCGGATTTCACGACTGGAAGGCGATACCTATATCGGCTACTTCCCCAACAGCAGCGGCAAGCATTCGCTGCTGGTCCTGAAAGGTGTGGAAGAAATCTCCGATCTCGATACCAAGCTGCTGGAGATCTTCTGCTCTGGTGTGGCCATCGCTTTCGATAATATTCTGCTGACCCAGGAAATCACCGATACCCAGGCCGAGCTGATTCTGCGCCTCGGCGATGTGGTCGAATCGCGTTCCAATGAAGCCGGTAACCACGTGCGCCGCATGTCGCAGGTGTGCCATCTGCTGGCCAGCGCCAGCGGCATGAGCGACGATGAAACGGCAATCCTGCAGCACGCCGCGCCGATGCACGACATCGGCAAGATCGCCACCCCCGACGCGGTGCTGCTCAAACCGGGCAAGCTCGATGCGGCCGAATGGGAAATCATGAAGCAGCACCCGACGGTCGGCCTATCGATACTGGCCGGTTCGCAGCGCCCCATCCTCAAGGCGGCCGCCGTGATTGCCCACCAGCACCACGAAAAATTCGACGGCAGCGGCTATCCGCAAGGCTTGAAGGGTGAAGAGATCCACAAATACGCGCGCATCGTCGCGGTAGCCGATGTGTTCGATGCACTGATGCACAAGCGCTGCTACAAAGAAGCCTGGCCGATCGAAAAAGTCACTGCCTATCTGCTCGAAGTGGCCGGCCAGCACCTCGATCCGGTTTACGTCGATCTGCTGGTAAAGCACATCGACGAAGCACTGGCCATCAACCAGCGCTTCCCGGATTAAGCCCCGCTCAGGCGCTGACCTTGCGCTGGATCTTGGGGAAGCGCAGCTTGTAGTGCAAGCCCAGTCCCGGTGAACTGAGTACCTTGACGGTGCCGCCCAGCGCGCCCGTCACCAGGTTGTACAGAATGTGTGCGCCCAGCCCGCTGCCGCCGGTACCACGCTTGGTGGTGTAGAAGGGATCGAACAGCTGCGCCAGCGCCGCGTTATCCATGCCCACCCCGTCGTCGCTGTAATTGAGTTCGACCAGTTCATCGTCCACCGTCACGTGGATGCGAATGGTGCCGCCCTCGCCTGCCTCGAAACCATGCACCAGCGAGTTGACCACCATATTCGTCACCACCTGCGACAGCGCACCGGGGAAGCTGGCCATATTAATCTGCTCGGGACACTCCACTTCCACCGTCACCGGCTTGCCTTTCAGCTTGGGCTGCAGCGACAGCAGTACTTCGTCGAGATAGCGGCGCAGATTGAAGCTGCGGATATCATCGGCCGACTGGTCCACCGCCACCTGTTTGAAGCTGCGTACCAGCGCCGCCGCACGCTGGGTATTGGTGGTCATGATGCGTAGCGACTGGTCGACAATGCCAAAGAATTGCTGCAGACCGTCTTCATCCAGCGCGCCATTGGCCAGCTCTTCGCGCGTCAGGCGCAGTTCTTCCACCAGATGGCTGGTCGCCGTCACGCAAATTCCCAGCGGGGTATTGATTTCATGTGCCACCCCCGCCACCAGCCGTCCCAGCGAAGCGAGTTTCTCCTGCCGTACCAGCTCGCCCTGCGCCTCCTTGAGCGACTCCAGTGCCGATTCCAGCGCCGCATTCTGCTCTTCCAGCGCCTCCTTGGCGCGGCGGATTTCGCGGTCGGCGCGCATGCGTGCAATCGCCACCGCCACATGGCTGGCCATGAAGGCGAGGATGTCGAGATCGGACTGGGTGTACAGCACCTGATCATCGTAGCTCTGCACAATAATCACGCCATACGCCACATCGCCCAGCAGCATGGGCGCGCCCATCCAGCTGGCGATCTCCAGACTGCCCAGTGGCTGCTGCAGGGCTCCGCTGGCGATCAGTTCGGCCAGTCCGGCACGGTCCAGCAGCTGCGCCTGCTTGCGCTGCAAAATATACGACGACATGCCCAGCCCGAAGTCAAAGCGGTTGACGGGCGGCTGCTGGTCTTTTTCATCGACAAAATACGGAATACTGATTTCCCGGGTGTCCGGGTGATACAGGGCCATCAGGAAGTTCTGCGCCGGTACCAGTTCGCTGATGATCTGGTGCAGCCGCATATTCAGGCGACTGCCCCCGGTTGCAGTGGCCGACAGATTGGCCAGTTCATACAGCGCGCGCTGGATGTTTTCGGCACGGCGCCGCTCCGCCACCTCATGCGCCAGCAGCGCGGTGCGCTCCTGCACGGCGCGCTCCAGCCGGTCCATGCTGCGCAAGCCTTGCAGCGCACTCGATAGGTGATTGGCGATCTGCGCGAACAGCGCCTGATCTTCTTCGCTATAGGTATGCGCACTGTCGTAACTCTGCATCACCATGGCGCCCAGCACCTGATGGTTGACATCATGCAGTGGGCAGCCCATCCAGTGTTCGGCGACGGTGCCGATGCCGAAGCCGGCATTGTCGCGGCGTAGCGCGTGATGCTCGGCGGCCGTCATCACCAGACTGCGGTCGTTGATGATCACGGCGGCGGTCGGCGATTCGCCGGCCACCAGTTCGAACAGTTCATCGCGCCCGGGCGGGTCATCGAGTTCGTCCACGAAATACACGAAACGCACCTGATTCACGGCGCCATCGGCATCGCTCAGGGCGACAAAGAAATTGGCGGCGTACATGAGACGCCCCAGCGCCGCATGCACGGCTTGCAGAAATTCGGAGATATCTGTGCAACTGCTGGCCTTCTGGCCGATTTCCAGCAGCATGGATTGCACAGTTTCAAGACGGGCGAGGCGACTTTCCATCGATTTTCCTGAGGCGGACGATTAGCAGGGGCATTCAAGCATGGGAAATACTAGCAGTTCCCTCTGCTGCCGGCCATAGCCAGCCGCGGATCCGGCCCGAACCTCGCCACAGCACGGCCGGCGCGTGCTCAGGGACGCCGGTAGCCGCCGGCGATCCACGCGGCAGCGCTGCTCACACTGAGTTTGAAATCCGCTGCTACCCGCACCTGCGCCAGCTGCTCGCCAAAGCCATCGCAGGCGGTCAGGGTCGCGTAGGGATCATCCTCGTCCGGCACGATGTCGAGCATGACCTTGATCTGGCCTGCGTCATCGTTCACATACACCTGCTTGTGCAGTTGCGCATGCAGTTGCTGTTCATGACGGCGCAGCACCTCGTTGGCGGTCTTCACCAGCGTGTGGAACGCCGGCAGATCGAGCGGCTTGGGATTTTTCTTGTCGCGTCCCATGGTCCACGGCCCTACCAACGCCGGTTCCGGCTCGCCATCCTTAATCATGGCCACCGCCCAGCCATCATCGTCGTCATTCTTGATCACGCGTGCGGTCCAGCCATTGCCCTGCCAGAGGCGGGGTTCCTGCACGGGCTGGTCGGCGTCGACGTCGGCGTTGAAGTCTTGATCCATGGGGGAACTCCTGTAATGGCGGGGATCAGGATGATAAGCGCTGGGAGCCAGATCAACAATGGTCTTTAGCGCGTGATGGCGAGCAGCCAACTATAGAAAATAAGACAATAACGAGGGTTAAAACGCAACAAAAATTTCCGCAAGAGAATAATAATGCGAATTTTTTCAGACCATTGTTGCCGCAGTCATTCTGATAAAAATCAAACACTTAGCGATAAAAAACAGGCTATCCGCCGATTGTTACCGAAAGTATAGCTAAAAAAACACTGGACATTGCCACGTGAATATTATTATTATCAATCTAGAACCACAAGTTTCCCGCTGCAAATATATGTCTGTGTCGGTGTTTAACCGGCTGACCACTTCATGAGGAATCGAATATGTCTCTGACCAAAACTCTGCTGGCCCTCGCCCTGACTGGTGCTGCACTGAGCGCCCACGCCGGCGTAGACTACACCGCCACCAGTGGCAACACCCCGACCGGCACCGCCTCCGCTGCCACCGTGATCACCTTCGATGACGGCCTGTTGCCTAGCGGTTTCGCCAGCTACGACAAAATTAGCGCCATCATGCCGGTTGGCGGCCATCCAGGCACGTCGGCCCCGCCACCGGGCGATGCCACCCGCTACTTCTCGGTTGGTGTTAGCGGTCAGCCAGGCACTTCCAGCGTCGATTTCAGCGGCTTTGGTGCCAGCTATTTCGGTTTCTACATGGGTTCGCCAGATAACTACAACGTCGTCACCCTGTACAGCGGCAACACGCAGATTCTGCAAATCAATGGCACCGACATGGCCCATGCGGCATCGCTGCTGGCGGACGGCAATCAGAGCCATGGTTTCTACATGAACTTTGCCACCAATGCTGGCACCACCATTTCGCGCGTGACGTTCTCGTCGACCGGCAATGCCTTCGAAACGGATAACCACGCCTATATCGCCGCCGTTCCGGAACCGGAAACCTACGCGATGTTGCTGACTGGCCTGGGTCTGGTGGGCTTCGCTAGCCGTCGCCGCCGTCCTGCCAGCGAGGAATGCTTCTACTGATACACAGCAAGCCCGGAATATCCGGGCTGCCATCGCCCCGGGGCCGGCGCGGTTTTCCAGCACAGGAAAGCCGCGCCGGCCCCGTTCTTTTTACCTACCACTTTCCCGACTGCCTAGCCGACCGCTGCCCCGACTGATCCGCCAGGGCTAGCCCTGCGCCCCCTGCTGCGCTCCCCCTGCCCTGCTTGCCGCGCTGTGCGACGTAGCGCAATACACGGCTGTCCGGGTGGCTGCGGCGGCGGCCGCAAGGGCGTCACACGCGGGTCGATGGCAGGCTGCGGCGTCTGGTAGGTGTATGGGTTAATGATGATAGGCGGGATCGCTGGCGGCGCCGACGGCGGACTCTTAGGCCCGCCACCGGACAGGTGCCGCATGCACCGCCAGACCGCCCGCACTCGCTCGACTGCAACCATGATGCTGTCCTCCATACTGAAACCGAAATTTCAGTATAGGCCGGCAAGCACCTAATGCAAGGCGCCACCGCCTGGCTGCAGTTCATCCCGCCAAATCGCCACTTTGTCGCACATCGCTAGCGACGCTGCGGGCTGCCGCGTACAGTTCAACCATGCCAGACGGCAAACAAGAACAACACTGAGCACACACGCAACCATAGGGGTCCATCATGAAAAGCACTGCCAAATTTCTGTTTATTGCCACCATCTGCACCTTCTTGGCCATTTCCATATGGCAGGTTCTGATCGGTGACGGCATCAACGTCAACATCGATGGCGACCAGATTGACGGCCCGATGGGCGCCGTGCTGGGTGTGCTGTTTGCCAGTGGCGGCATGGCCATTGCGGCCGTTGTGTGCGTCGGCGTAGCGGTGTTCCTCGGGGTACTGTTCGCCGGTCTGGGGGTATTGCTGGTCGGTGGCATGGCCTTGCTGGCGATGGTCTGCATCACCGCCGTGGCACCACTGCTGCTGCCCCTGATGATCGTGGTCGCCATCTACTACTTCATGCGCAATCGCCGCCAGCGTCGCCAGCATCTGGCACTTGATCAAGCCGTCTAATCGGACAGTCGCACTCAGCACCACCCCGTTTCAACCGGAAGCGGCAGGGACTCACACTCCCGGCCGATCCGCCTTATAGCGGCGCCGTCAGCACCCGGTTACGGCCAGCCCGCTTGGCCGCATACAGCGCCTGATCGGCCCGGCTCAAAGCATGCGCGCCCTCGGCATCGGCAGGATCGAGTGGCGCCAGTCCGATACTCACCGTCACCTCGAGCGCCACACCATCCGGCAAGTGCATCGGCGCTTCGGCCACCCAGGCCCGCAAGCGTTCGGCCGTCAGGGCGGCAGCGGCCGGCGTCGTGGCGGGCAGCAGGATGGCAAATTCTTCGCCGCCGATGCGTCCCAGCATATCGATTTTCCGGCGCCCCGCATTCATCCGGTCGGCCAGTTGCTGCAGCACCTGATCGCCGGCCGCATGTCCGTATTCATCATTGATACGTTTGAAATGGTCGACATCGAGCAGCAGCACACAGGCGCCCTGTTGCGGGGCGCGCTGCACGCGGCTCTGTTCCTCTTCGAGGCGGCGCATGAACTCGCGCCGGTTCGGCAAGCCGGTTAGCGCATCCGTGGTGGCCAGCAGCTGCAGCTCGTCGTGCATGCGGCGCCGCTCGGTGGTGTCGAGCGTCGAGACGATCAGGAAATCCAGACTGTGGTGATGGCCGGGCATCACCAGCAGCGTCAGTTCATTGCGCCGTGCCACCCCGTCCAGCCGGCGGAAGCTGCCTTCGCAACTGAAGATATGCTGGCCGCGCGCCAGGGCAGCCAGCGCCAGCGCAAAATTCGGCATGGCGCTGCTGTCGAAAATCTGCGCCAGTGTCAGTTGCGCCAGATCCTGCCGGTCGGCCCGTGCCGCCACTTGGGCCAGCCCGGCGGCGTTGACATCGACGATGCGTACCAGCCCCGCCAGATAGTCGAGTTGCGCCGGGTTTGCCTGCAGATAGCTGGCCAGATCATCGATGCCGGACAGATCGAGTTGTTCCAGCGCCAGCCGCACGGCCGACCAGTCCTGCTCCCACAGCGCCACCGGGGCATGGTCGTACAGACTGCGGAAGCGCGCTTCGCCAACCCGCAGGGCGAGCGCGGCGCTGGCTTGCTCGATGGCGATGCCGGCCAGTTGCGCGGCCTGCTCGATCAGGGTGATATGCGCCATGCTCGGCAGACGCGCTTCACGGTGATAGATCGCAAACGCACCCAGCACCTTGCCGCTGGCGCCGAAGATCGGTTCGGCCCAGCAGGAACGCAGCCCGGCTTGCAATGCCTGGCTGCGATAGTCAGCGCCCCCCGCGCTAGCGCTCAGCGCGGCAATATCGGCAATGATCACCCGCCGCCCCTGCTGCACTGCCTGACTGCAGGGGCCCGACATATCGTGCAAAGCCTGGGCGTGCACCGCCGCGCTAAACGCTACCGGCAGACTGGGTGCCGCCCCCACCCGCAGGTGTTGCTCATCGCCTTCGCGCAGCAGCACGCTGCACAGCATCTCTTCGTTGCCCGTCTCGACACCGCGCACCACACTCTCGAGGATGGTCTGCAAGGGCGCCCCCGTCGACAGCAGTTCCAGCACCTGCCGGCGGGTCTGTTCGCGCTGGCTGGCGCGGGTGCGCTCGGTGATATCGCGGAATGAATACAGGCGCGCCGCCATACTGCCCAGTTGCAGGCTGCGACTATGCTGTTCGATCACGCGGCCATCGCGCAACTGTAGCAAGGCCAGTTCGCCACCGGCCGGCCAGCCGGGCAAACCGGATGCGGCGGGCGTCAGCAAGGGCGCCTGTACCGGCAGCCGTAGGTGCTGCGCCATGTGCGCCAGCAAGGCCGCGCCATCGCTCTGCCAGTCCAGATGATCCGGCAAATGCCACAATTCGCGCAGACGCCGGTTTACATTCAGGATGCCGCCCTGTAGGTCGGCCACCAGAATGCCATCCATGGTCGAATCAAGAATACTGCGCAAGGTGGCCTGACTGCGCTGCTCGTCACTGGCCAGCGCCAGCAGCACCTGTTCACGCTCACCGAGCTCACTGGCCAGCGTTTCTGCGTAGCGCTGGGCAGCGCGCGCCCGCACCCGGCTATGCGCCAGCTGGAAAGTCAGCGCTGCCAGCACGACACTAAACAGCGTGCCAGTCAGACCGATCAGGGTGGCCTTGCTGGTCGCTGCGGCGCCGGAAGGTATGGCACCAATCTGCAGTGTCCAGACCCGGCCACCGATGGCGAACTGCTGCGCGCTGCTATGCGAGCGCGCCATCCCGTCGGGCTGGCTGTCATACATGCGGGTCGCCGCGCTGACCGTGCTGCCGTCATAGATTTCCACATCCAGTCCGGCCGCATGCAGGCCGCCCAGCCCCGTCATCAGATCCTGCAAGCGGAATGGTGCATACACCCAGCCGCGGATGGCGGCGCGGCGCTCGGCCAGCGTGCCGGTGGGTTCGCCATGCCGGTACAGCGGCAAGACCATCAGGAAGCCGGCCTGCACCGGCGCTTCCTGCTCGTGCTCCTGCACCAGCCGGATGCGCGCGCTCAATGCCGGCTGGCCGGTATCGCGCGCCTGCTCCAGCGTCGCGCGGCGCACGGGATCGGAAGCGGGATCGTAGCCTATCGCGCGTGCGTTACTCCCGGTGGATGGTTCCAGATAGGTGATCGCGGCATACCAGTCGCGCGCGCCGGCCGGATGCACGCGGTAGCCCACCATCCCGCTGCGGCGCAGTTGCGCTACGTGGGCGTCGAGCTGCTGCGGCACCAGCCGGGCCATATAGCCGACACCCTGAATCCCGGGAAAATGCTGCTGCAGGTGCTGGCCATCGAGATAGGTGTGAAATTCGGCAGCACTAACCTGATCGGAACTGACAAACAGGCCCTGCACACCATACAGCACCTGCGCATAGGTCTGCATGCGCAGGTCCAGATGGTTGACCAGCTCGCGCACCCGGATCGCGAAGTCATTACGGGCTTCGTGTTCGGCATCGCTGCGCGCGCCCTGCCACAGCGCGGCCGTGGCCCCCAGACAGGCGGCTAGCACCAGCGTCGCCAGCACGTGCGGTGATAGCACGTGCTGCAATCGCTGGCGTAGCCGCAGCTTCATTTACACGGCGCCAGCGGCGTACTGCTGGTAACCACGGGCACGCAATTCGCAGGCAGGGCAAGTGCCGCAGCCATAGCCCCAGTCATGCAGCGCGCCGCGCTCGCCCAGATAGCAGGTGTGGGTGCCTTCGCGGATCAGGTCGACCAGCGCGCTACCGCCCAGTTCATGGGCCAGTTCCCAGGTCTGGCGCTTGTCGCGCCACATCAGCGGCGTCTCCAGCTTGTAACGGCTATCCATGCCCAGATTCAGGGCCACCTGCAAGGCTTTCATGGTGTCGTCACGGCAGTCGGGGTAACCGGAAAAATCCGTCTCGCACATGCCGCCCACCAGCACTGACAGGCCGCGCCGGTATGCCACCGTCGCCGCCACCGTCATGAACAGCAGATTACGCCCCGGGACAAAGGTATTGGGCAAACCATTGGCCTGGGTTTCGATGGCGATATCGTGGGTCATCGCGGTCTGGGCGATATCCTTCAGCAGCGACAGGTCGATCATATGATCTTCGCCCAGTCGCTCGGCCCACAGCGGCGAGTGGGCGCGCAGGCGCTCACGCACAGTCGGGCGCACCGTCAGTTCGATGGCATGGCGCTGGCCATAGTCAAAGCCTATGGTTTCCACGCGCGCATAATGTTTCAAGGCCCAGGCCAGACAGGTGGTGGAGTCCTGCCCCCCGCTAAACAGGACCAGGGCGGTATCGGTAGACAGCATTACAGTGTTCTTTCAAGTGCTCGCAAGCGTATGCAAGGTTATTAAGTACGCCATCAATCGGGGCAATCCGGTAACATGGCATTCTGCTTTACCCCTCCTGGAGTCTCATGCTACCGGCATTGCCCGCAAAATTATCGGCAGGATCACGAATTTTGGCACAAGTTGTGGCAAAAGTGGCTTATCGGCCCGCATATGCGGGGTCTGCGCTGTTGTGCGCCCTACTGTGCAGCGCGCCGCAGGCCTTTGCGCAGGGACTGCATTACACCGTGCGGATCACCGCGCCGGCGCCG
Organism: Oxalobacteraceae bacterium; assembly: GCA_027490725.1. GTDB lineage: Bacteria > Pseudomonadota > Gammaproteobacteria > Burkholderiales > Burkholderiaceae_D > Rugamonas. The sequence continues at coordinate 83,716 of JAIXXN010000012.1, read as the reverse complement.
CTGGCGACCCTGCTGGAGCAGAATCTCGACCTGCAGCGCTTCAGCGACAGTCCGCGCATGGATCTGGAACAGTTGCAGCGCCTGGTGCGCGGCGCGCCCGAACAGATCCGCACGCTGGTGGCCACCGAAGGCTATTACGCGCCCGAGATCAGCGCCACGCTGGAACGCGATGGCGACACCCCCAGCGTACAGTTGCGCGTCACCCCGGGCGAACCGGTACGGGTCGGCGACGTCGAACTGATCCTGGAAGGCTTTAGCCCGGCAGCGGGCCTGACGGCCGATCAGCAGTTCGATCCGGCCGCGCTGAAGGCCAGCTGGTTGCTCAAACAGGGCGACATCTTCCGCCAGAACGACTGGGAACAGGCCAAGCGGGGCTTGCTGCGGCAGGTGGTGCAGAGCCGCTGCCCGCGCGCCCAGATCAGCGACAGCAGCGCCACCGTGGACCCGGACCAGCATCTGGCGCTACTGCGCGTGGTACTCGATAGCGGCCCGGAGCTACGCTTTGGCGAACTGCGCATCGAAGGACTGAAGCGCTATCCGCCCTCGGTGGTGAGCAATCTGAACCCGATCCAGCCGGGCGACTATTACAACGAGGCGGCACTGCAAACCTACCAAACCCGCCTGCAGGACAGCGGCTACTTCAGCAGCGTGGAAGTGAGTGCCGACAGCAGCGCCCTGCTCAGCGAACAGCTGGCATCCGGCGCAGCAGCGACAGCGCCCGACAAGGCCAGCATGCCCGCGCTACCGCTGCTGGTGCGGGTGGTCGAAAACAAACAGCGCAATGTCAGCGCCGGTCTGGGTTTCAGTACCAATACCGGCAATCGTGCCTCGCTCACCTACGACGACCTGTCGGTGTTCGGCCTGCGCATGAAAAGCGCCGTGACCATGGAAACCAAGAAGCAGTCAGCGCATAGCACACTGTACTTCCCCACCACGGCACAGGGCTATAACGATAGCCTCGGCGCCGCCTTCGAACGCAGCGACATCGCCGGAGAAATCACCAGCGTGGCCAGTGTGGCCGCCAAACGCAGCTGGGGCACCCCGCTGCTCGAACGCAATCTGTCGCTGGAACTGCTGACCGAAACCAAAACCGTGGATGGCACGCCCTCGAGCACCAGTAAAAGTCTGCCGCTCACCTACGGCGTCACCTGGCGCAAACTCGATAACCTGCTCTTCCCCAGCCGCGGCTATGCCCTGAACGCGCAACTCGGTGGTGCCCTGCTGCCGCTGCTGACCGATGAAGCCTTTGTGCGCGGCTATGCGCGCGGCGTGCTGTACGCGCCGCTGGGCAGCAGCGATAAGCTGATCCTGCGCGCCGAAGCGGGCGTGCTGGCGTCGCGCAGTAAAAATGGCGTACCGGCGGTCTACCTGTTCCGCGCCGGTGGCGATCAGTCGGTGCGCGGCTACGCCTTTCAGGAGCTCGGCCTGCGGGTCGGCGATGCCATCACAGGCGGGCGCTATCTGGGCACCGCCAGCGCCGAATACCAGCACTGGTTCCAGCCTACGTGGGGCGCGGCGGTTTTCTATGATCTGGGCAATGCCGCCGATACGCTCAGCACCCTGCGTCCGAAAGCCGGTTACGGGCTGGGCGCGCGCTGGAAAAGTCCGGTCGGCCCGATCAACGTCGACATGGCCTATGGCCACGCGGTCCACAAATACCGTTTGCACTTCTCGCTAGGGTTTACTTTCTGATGAGCGTATCCCTTCCTCCGGACGGCACGGGACAGCCTCCCGACACGCCAGGCCAAGCGGCGGCTCCGGCGATTGTCACCGCGGCGCCCGGCGCGTCTGGCGTGGCCACCCCGCGTCGCTGGCTGCGCCGCCTGCTAATCGCTGGCGCACTACTCTTCACACTGCTGGCGGGAGCCCTCTGGCTGCTGGGGCGCGAAACCACGCTGCAGCAACTGGTGCAGCGCATTGCCCAGGCCAGCGGCGGCCAGATCAGCATCAGCGACGTCAGTGGCTCGCTCTACCACCGCATGCAGATCGGCCAGCTGGTCTACCGCAGCGAGGACAGCGTCATCACGGCCAGACAGATTGCGATCAACTGGTCGCCACTGCAGTATTTTTCTGCCGGTCTGGCCGTCAGCGAACTACACGTCGCCACGCTGACCGTGCAAAGCCTGAAAGCATCCGCGCCGGCCACCCTGCCGGCCTCGCTGGCTTTACCGTTTAGCCTGCATCTGGCCGATGCCCGGCTCGACCAGCTCACGCTGCTCGACGCCGGCAGCAGCAATGTGCTGCGCAATCTACGCTTCCAGCTCGACGCCGATGGGCAGCGCTGGCAAGTGCGCCACGCTGCCGCCAGCACCGACTACGGCCAGCTCGGCGCAGAACTCGAACTCAGTGCCGTAGCACCCTACCCGCTGCAAGGCCGGGCAACCCTGAAACATAGCAGTGGCGCCAGCCTGGCCGTCAACGCCGGCGGCACGCTGGCGAACCTGAACCTGAAAGCGCAGGGTAGCCTGCACAGCGCCACGCTGGACGCCACGGCCACCCTGACCCCGTTTGACGCGCTGATGCTGCGCAGCCTCGCGCTGCAGGCGCGTGGCATCGACCCTGCCAGCCTGCAGGAAGGCTGGCCGCAAGCACTGCTCGATCTGGACCTACAGGCAGCGCTGAACACCCGCCAGCAACTGTCCGGCAAGCTGTCCCTGCAAAACCGTGGCAAGAGCGGCAGCATCGACCAGCAAGCGCTGCCCCTGCGGACCCTGGCAGCACGACTCGGCGGCACGCTGCAAGCTGCCGCACTGGACGAGATACTCATCGATCTCGGTGCGGCAGGCCGCTTCACCGGCAGTGGACTGCTGCGCCAGAATACGGCGCAAAGCAAGCCAGCTGCCCCCGCCACGGCGCAGTTGTCGCTGCACACCGAGCAGTTAAATCTGCAGAAGCTGCACAGCAGCCTGCACGCCACCCGTCTGGCCGGGGAGATCACCCTGAGTGGCAAAGCGGCGCAGCAGCTCCTGAGCGCCAGACTGGCACAAAAGGATCTGCAGTTCGATGTTCAGGCCAGTCTGTCCGCCACGGCATTCCAGCTGCAACAGGCGCGCCTGCAGGCCCGGCGGGGCAGCATCAGCGTCAGCGGACAGGCTGCCATGCTGGCGCCGCGCGACTTTGCCTTTAGCCTGCGCAGCCAGCATTTCGATCCGGCGGCACTGGGACCACGCCTGCCTGCCGGTGACCTGAATGGGGTGCTGGGCGTACGCGGCAAACTGGCACCGGCATGGCAAGCGACGGCCAGCCTTGATCTGCAGGCCAGCAAGCTGGCCGGCCATGCCCTAACCGGCAACGGCGAGCTGCATGCCGACGCGCGCCACCTGAGCGGCGTGGCGCTGCGCGCGCAACTGGCGCAGAACAGCGCCAGCATCAACGGCAATTTCGGCGCCGCGGGCGAACAGCTACGCTGGCGCATCGACGCGCCGCAACTGAGCGCCCTCACCCCGCAACTGACGGGCGCCGCCACGGCCAGCGGCACCGTCAGCGGCAGCCTGGCAGCACCACGCAGCAACTTCGAACTCGATGCCAGCGCACTGGCACTGAGCGCTGCCCGTCATGCCAACCCTGCCAGCCGGATCCACGCCAGCGGCACACTGGCACTAAGCGGCAAACAGCGGATTCCCGGACTGAGCCTGCAGGGGACACTGCAGCAGGTCGATCCCGCCGCTTTCGGCAGTCTGCAGGGCGGCAGCATTCAGGCCGGCTTCAGCGCCGAGGCCAGACTGACCCGCGACTGGCGGGCCAGCCTCAGCATGCAACTGCAGCCCTCCACCTTCGGCAGCGCGCCGCTCAGCGGTCGCGCCGCGCTGCAACTCGATAGCACACGTCTCAGCAATGCCGACATCGACCTGCATCTGGCCAGCATGGCGCTGACGGCCAAAGGCAGCTTCGGCAAAACCGGCGACCAGCTGGCATGGAAACTCAGCGCACCACAGCTGAACGTACTCGGACCACAGTTCGGCGGCACGCTCAATGCAGCCGGCACGCTGGCCGGCAGCAGCGCCAGACCGGCGCTCGGCTTCAGCGTCGATGGCGCCAAGCTGCAATTGCCCGGCGCGCGACAGATCGCCAGCATCCGTGGCAGCGCCACACTGGGCAGCACCGATAGTAGCAGCGACGTACCGATGCTGGCCGATCTCGAACTTAGCCGTCTCAGTTCTCCGGACCTGATCCTGAACCGTGTGCGCCTGCAAAGCTCGGGCAGCCGCAGCGCCCACACCTTGCAACTGGCGGCCAGCAATGCCGACTTCGATGCGAACCTGCGCCTGTCCGGTAACTGGGCCAGCGATAACTGGAACGGCACCCTGAACACCCTGCAGAACCGTGGCCGCTACGCTTTCACGCTAGCGGCGCCGGCAGCACTCAAATTAGCGGTCGCCAGTGGCAGCGGCGTCGCCGGCCTGCTCCATCCGCAGCAGATCCGACTGGGCGCCGCCCGCATCGATCTGCCGGAAGGCAGCATCCGGCTCGACCAGCTGGAAAAGAACGGTGCCAGCTGGCGCAGCAAGGGACAGGCACAGGGCATCCCTGCCAACTATCTGGCCCAGCTCTCGCCGGCCTGGCACGACCTGGTACGTAGCACCCTGACGCTGGGCGGCGAATGGGCGCTGGCGCTGCAGGCTGGTGCCACACCGGCACTGGACGGCATGTTGCGGGTGTATCGCGAAGCCGGCGACCTCACCATCACCGGCACCGATCTGCCGCAGCCACTGGGCCTGCGCCTGCTCGATGCGCGCGCTGACATCAGCGACGGCAATCTGCGCTTACAACTCGGTCTCGATGGCAGCCGTGCCGGTCAGGCGCGCTTCGACGCCAGCACCCGACTGGTCGACGGCCACCTCAGCGAAAACAGCCGCTTCACCCTGAACGGCAGCGCCAGTATCGGCTCGATTGCCTGGCTGGCGCCACTGGCAGGACAACCGGGCATGGAAGTCGATGGCACGCTGAAGCTGAACGTGGCGGGCAGCGGCAGCTTCGCAGCACCGTTACTGAATGGCGAGGTGAGTGGCGACAAGCTGCTCCTCAACCTGCCGGAACAGGGCATCAAGCTGCGTAACGGCCAGCTGCTGGCGCGTATCAATGGTGACCAGCTGACCTTGCAGAGCCTGAACTTCGATGGTGCCGAGGGACGCGCCAGTGCCACCGGCTGGTTGCGCTACGCCGAGAGTCAGGCCAGCATGAACCTCAAGCTCACGGCCGACAAGCTGGAAGTACTGGCCCGTCCGGACCGGATTCTGGTGCTCAGTGGTAGCAGTACGCTCACGCGCGACGCCCAGCATTTCCAGCTCGATGGCAAATTCCGCGCCGAACGGGCCAGCATCGAACTGGCCAGCGAAAATACCCCTACCCTCAGCGATGATGTGATCGTCCTGCGTCGCGGTGGCAGCGCACCCGCCAAAACGCCGCAGGGCCAGCCGCTGAATATTGATCTGGAAGCGGATCTGGGCGACGCCTTCAACCTGAAAGGCAAAGGCCTCAACGCCCAGCTGGCCGGGACTCTACGCATCCGCGTCAGCGAACGGCGCGCGCCGCGCGTACAGGGCAGCATCCGCGTGGTCAGCGGCACCTACGCCGCGTATGGCAAGCAACTGAGCATCGAGCGCGGCGTCATCAACTTCAGCGGTGCTTACGACAACCCCGGCCTGAATATTCTCGCCGTGCGGCACGGACCGGAAGGCGAAGCGATCAGCGACACCAATGTGGAAGCCGGTGTGGAAGTGCGCGGCACAGCACTGGCGCCGGTGGCCAAACTGGTCTCCACCCCGAATGTATCGGACAGCGACAAGCTGGCCTGGCTGGTACTCGGTCACGGCATCGACAACACCGGCGGTAACGATATGGCGCTACTCAGTGCTGCAGCCGGTGCACTGTTCGGCAGTGGTCAGGGACGGCTGGCGAATGCGCTGGGGGTCGATGAACTGGGCGTGCGACAGGCAGCCGGCAGCGCTGCCGGTTCCGCTACCGGCCTGCAATCGACCGTGGTCACGGTGGGCAAGCGCCTGTCGGCACGTGCCTATCTGAGCTTCGAGCAAGGTGCCGGTACCGCCACCAGTCTGGTCAAACTCAAATACAAGCTGAATCCGCGCATCACCCTGCAATTCCAGACCGGCACCAACAATGCGCTGGACGTGCTGTACAACTGGGCGTTTGATTAACTCGGATTGTGGTCCGGTACCGGATCATCCTGCGGCACCGGATGGGGAATCGCTGGCGGTGCCGGATCATCGGCCGGCACCGGATCGGGGGCACGGTGCGCAAACTGCGAGTATGCCGGCGGCAACGCGGGACTAACCAGGTTAGGCATCAACATCGAGATTCTCCTTGCTTGAGGATGTCCTTATTTTACGCCTTCTGGTACCTCAGGCAGCGCATGTTTGACGTAGCGATCCAGCCAGCGATGGGTCTCGTACAGCATGTGCAGAATCGACTCGCGCGCCCGGTAGGCATGCGCCTCATTGGGCAGCATCACCAGCCGCGCCGTACCGCCTAATCCTTTGATGGCCTGGAACATACGCTCGCTCTGCACCGGGAAGGTGCCGCTATTGGCATCCTCGGCGCCGTGAATCAGCAGCAGAGCATCCTTGATACGGTCCGCATGATTAAACGGCGACATCGCCTGATACACCTGCGGCGCCTGCCAGAACGGCCGCTCCTCGGACTGGAAGCCGAACGGCGTCAGGCTGCGGTTATACGCACCGCTGCGGGCAATACCGGCGCGGAACAAACGCGTATGCGCCAGCAGATTGGCGGTCATGAAGGCGCCATACGAGTGCCCGCCAATGGCGATGCGATGCGGCTCGGCCACGCCGCGCCGCACCACTTCGGCCACCGCCGCTTCGGCATCGGCCACCAGTTGCGGCAGGTAGCTGTCATTCGGTTCTTCCTCGTCACGACCGATAATCGGGAATGACGGATTATCCAGCACCGCATAACCCAGCGCCAGAAACGCTGCGGGTCCCCAGTAGCTGACCGCATTGAAGCGGTACGGTGAGCCCGTGGTCTGGCTGGCCGCATCGGCCGATTTGAATTCCTGCGGATAGGCCCACATCAGCAGCGGCAACGGTCCGTCACGCTGCGCCTCGTAACCGGAGGGTAGCATCAGCGTCGCCGTCAGCGCTACGCCATCGGCACGCTGGTAACGAATCTGCTGTTTCTGCACATCGCGCAGTTGCGGCGTGGGATGGGGATACTGCGTCAGCGCCACCAGTTGCCGGTCGGCCGGCTGGCGCAGATCGCGCAGATAGTAGTTCGGTGGTTCGGTGGGCGATTCCCGCGAGGTCAGAATCAGCGTGCCGTCCTGATTCAGTACCGCTGCCACGTTTTCGAAATACGGCGCACTGCTCTGGAACAACCGTTCCTTCTGCCCGCTATCGAGCGATAGGCGATCGAGGAAGGGCCGATCGCCCTCCGGCGTCGCCCCCGCACCATCCAGCAGAATCGTGTTGTCCGGCCCGATCAGCAGACGTGCAAAACCCTTGCTATCGGCGCGCAGCACCGGCGCACCGGGACTGCTGTAGCGATCTTCATAGGAACCGGCGTAAATCAGTTGCAGTGCGTGGTCAGGCTGATCGGGCTGCAGCTTCCAGCGCTGGAAGGCACGCGTCTTGTGCCAGCGCTCGCTGATCAGGGCCACATCGCCGCGGCCCCAGGCGATCCCGGCGTAACGCATGGTCAGGCGCGCCAGCACTGTCGGCGCCTCAGCTTCCGCAAACGGTGCTGCGTGCTGGTACACCACGTCGCGGATGCCGTCGCGCACCGGCTGCGCCGGGTCGCCACCATCCTGTGCTTCTACCCATACCAGCGTGGCCGCAGCGTCGGCCCGCCAGCCCAGATTGCGCACGCCAGCCGGTACCGCATCGTTGCCTTGCGGCAGGCCTTCCACCAGCGGCAACTCGGCCACGCTATGCAACAGCGTTCCGGCCAGATCACGCACCTCGATCCGCTCGCCAAAATTTGACACCGGCACCAGATACGAATACGGCCGCGTGATGCACTGGGTCAGCAGATGCTGGCCATCGGGCGAAATCGCGCTGCGGGAATAAGCGGCCGGTGCGCCGATCAATTGCGCCTTACCGTGCAGGTCGAGGCGCACCAGCTGCACCGTGATGTAATACTCGAACAGCTGCGCATCGTGCTGGTTCTTCAGCAGATCCTGATAGGTACGCAGCTGACGCGGAGCGCCGGTGGCATCCGTGTCCTGCATCTGTGGCCCGCGCGGGATACCGTCCGAGACGGGGGGCTTGCCGCAATGCGCCGGACGCCAGTGCACCAGCAGGCCACTACTATCAGGCAGCCAGCTAAAGCCGCGCGTCAGCACGGTCGACAAAGGCTGGGCCGACAGCCGGCGTGCCCTGCCTTCTGCGATATCGACCAGCCACAGTTCCACAACCACGCGCTGGCCTTTGTAGGCCAGATTGGAAAACGCCAGATAGCGCTGGTCCGGCGACCAGCTCAGATCGGCCAGCCGCAGCGTGCGGGGCAGGCCGCGCAGGCGGCGCGGCTGCTGGTTCGCTAGCTCCAGCAGCGACAGGTCGGTACCGAAGGAGTAGCGCGCCGCGGCGCAGCTACGGGGATGGATGCGTACCCCGGCCAGTTTCAATTCCGGCTGCGCCACTTCGGCAATCCCGGGCAAGGCGGGAGTCTGTACCACGGCCAGCCAGTCACGCTGCGGGCTCAAACTGAGCGAGGGCGTACGCGGCGCATCGACGATTTCCTGCAAAGAGAGTGGCGGCAAACCGTAGCCATCGGGCTGCACGCCAGTATGGGGGGCCGGCGCGAGCAGCCCCGCCGTCACAGGCAGCTGGGATAAAACTTGAGTCATGGGGATCCTTGGTGCCGGCGCAGTTGGTCTGAACGCCACAGCCCAGTGTGCTGACGCCAGAAATGAATGTCAAGGCTGCGCGGCCGCAGTCTGGCGTACAATCGCGGTGCGCCGGTTTTTTGCCGGTTTTTTCTGACGAATCTGACTACGACTGCTGCTGGAATCACTATGGAAATGACCACCATCACCCTGCTGCTACTGGTGCCTCTGGCCGTGTGGCGCATTTATTCGCGTCTCAAGATCATGCTGGGGCGTACCCGCTCCGAGTTATGGCGTCATTACAGCACGGCAGTGATCAGCGCTGCTGGTCTGGGCGTGATCGCCGCGACCCTGCTGGGAAAATGGGAAGCGCTGGGCGCCCTGCTGGCCGGTGTCGCGCTGGGCGTGCTGCTGGGACGGCGCAATGTACAGACCACCCGTCTGGCGAATACCGCCGAAGGGTTTTTCTATACACCGAACCGCCGTATCAGCCTGCTGGTACTGATGCTGTTCATCAGCCGCCTGATCTACCGGCTGTTCGAGGCCTATCTGCATATGCACAACCAGCTGCCACTCGATCCCGACTTCCTCGGCAATCCGGTGACGGCAGTGCTGTTTGGTATGCTGGGGGGCTTTTACCTGACCTTCGCGCTGCACCTGATCCGCTGGCGGCGTAACACCAAAGCGGTGCCACGCCCGATCGATATCTTCGACATCAAGTAAGGCTAAGGACGCGCTAAGGACGCGCTGGCAAGCCGCTGGCCGGCGCGTCAGGCGTCCGGCCAGCGCGCTGGTTCAGACCAGCGGAATTGCCTCGACCGGGCGGCGCTGCAGCACAAAGATCGGCTGGGCCCACTCGGTATCCTTCTTCTTCTTGCTGGTGATCAGCGTCAGTTCGGAAGGGTCGTAGACGTCGGTGTTATGCGTCAGCGGCGTCGTCATCAGATACTGCGCATCGGTGTTCTTGAGGAACTCGCCAACCAGCTGGATGTTACGGATATCCAGGTGAGCAAACGGTTCATCGATGAACACGAAGCCGCCAGAACCATCTTCCGACTTCAGCAAGCCAATCAGCAGCACCAGTGATTTCATCACCTGCTGGCCGCCTGACGCCTCGCCGTCATTCATCCCGATAATGCCCTTGCCGTCGAACTTGAAGCGCACGTGCAGGCCTGCTTGCGACAGCAGCATGTCATCGTTCTCCAGTCGTACCGGATCGGCATGCACTTCAATGCCGGCCAGTTCGCCCAGTTCCTTGATGTTCTTGGCATAGGTCTTGATGGTGTAGCGCAGCCGCTCCATATATGCGCCACGGGCATTGCCGGTCGCTTCGATGGCGCGGTTATTCTGGTAGCGGCGCTCCTCGGTTTCGCTCTGGCGGCCATGCAGCTGGTCGTTAAGACGCTGGTACTGGTCGATCACGGTGGCATCGAGTTCCCAGTCGCTGCGTGCCAGACTGGTTTCCAGACTGTGTACGCGCAGCGTCACCTGATGGGTGTTCTGGTGTTCGGTGGCCAGCGCCTGACGACGGGCCTGACGCTTCCAGCCTTTCGGCAGATGACGCCAGCTTTTGCGCAGTACCAGCAGGGCACGCGCATGTTCGCTGCGCTGCTCGATCTGACGGCGGTTATTCAAGCGCAGACCGGCTTCCGATTCGGACAGTGCAAAGCGGGCATTCTGCCAGGTGGTGTCGGCACGGGTGCGGGTTACCACGGCATTCTTGATCAGCGTTTGCAGCTCACCCAGACGCGAACCGACTTCGATGCGCTCCTCGCGCAGCGGCACGGCGTTACGCGCCGCTTCATCGAATTCTTCCTGACGTGCCGCCAGTTCCTTGGCCGCATCGACACCAGCCAGACGGCTCTTGAGCGCACTGATTTCCGAGGCCAGCTTGGAGACAATCAGGGTCAGACCATCTTCCTGTGCTTCCAGTGCCGGCAGCGATTTCTGGATCGCTTCCATACGCTGGCTGCGCCCGGCCGAGCCGAAGCGGTAGCGCGAAGCTTCCACAAACAGCGAACGGCCACCGCGACGTTCCCGATGGTAGGCGTCCGGCGTAATCCATTCTTCGTGGCTACCCAGCTTGGCGCCAGCATCGACACTATCGACGCGGGTGATGCGGCTCAGCTGTTCAACCAGCCAGGCCGGCACTTTCGCAGAAAACTTCAGCACCGACATCAGACTGTCGTCTTTGACGCTTGGCGCATGCACCAGATCTGGCACGATGAAGTGGCGATAGCGCTCTTTCTCCGCCAGACGGTAGGCCGCCGCAGCGTCGGAGGCTTTATCGAGCAGCACGACCGAAGCGTAACCACCGAGCACCCCTTCAATCGCGCCCTGCCAGCGTGCGTCCGTCACCTCGACGATGTCGGACAACATGGCGTGGCTGATGCCCGCATCATTCAGGGCGCGACGCATGGCGCGCTGCACCTCCGGCTCCGGCATGGCAGTTTTGCCCTGCAGCGCCGCAATGGTGGCCTGTTCGCCAGCGATTTTCGCCGCCACCGCATCGCGCGCCATACGCTGGCGCGCCAGTTCGATTTCTTTTTCCTGCAACTGCTGCGCCACTTCGGCCAGATCGGCACCGGCATCGGCGGCCAGTTTCTGCAGACGCGCCTTCTGCTCCAGCAGCGAGTCGAGCGGCTTGAGTTTGCCGTTAATCAGATTCAGACGGCTTTGCAGCGCAGTCGATTCCTGCTCCAGCACCGTTTCCGTCTGCTGCGCATCACTGAGCGCCTTGGCCTGTGCGGCCAGCGCATTGCGCTTATCCGTCAACTGCTGGTCGGCCTGCATCAGCGGCTTGCGCGCATCGCGCAACTGCCGGCTGATCGCCGCGTGCTTTTCACGCGCCTCGTGGTATTCCAGCGTCGGCAGCACTTCTTCCTGCAGATTGCGGCGCTCCTTGTTCAGCGATTCCCACTGGTGATAGTTGGCGACGCGCAGGCGCAAACCTTCCAGATTGGTTTTCGACGACTCGAGTTCGGCCTCGAAGCGCTTCAGCTCCGTTTCCGTATCGCGCTGGTGACGTTTGGCTTCGTCGTAGGCATCCAGCACTTCCTTGTCGCCGAACACCTGGAACACCAGATCGAGCAGCTGACGCGGCGCGTATTCGCACAGCTTGTCGGTTTCGCCCTGCTCCAGCGCCAGTACTTTTGCCATCGCCGGCGACAGGCCCGCATTGGCCAGCCGCTTACGGTAGTTTTCCACCCCTAGCCAGTCGTTACCGGCTTCGCCGATGTCTTCGATCTGCACATTCCCCGGCCGCATCAGGTACTGACGCTTCCAGTCGCCACCGTTTTTCTGGATCTGGCAGAACAGCGTCACTTCATCGTCGCTGAAGAAGCCGGAGCTGCGGAACGGACGGTTGGACAGCTGTTTGCCAACGGCGCGGTTATCCACCACGGCGCGCAACCAGGCCGTCTGCTGGCCACTGTGGCGCGCATAGTGCTTGTAGGTGCGGCCCATCGAGCAATCGAGACCGAACAGGGTACGCAGTGCATCGAGCAGCGTGGTCTTGCCCGAGCCATTCTGGCCGGCGATGGTAATAATCTTTGCGTCCAGCGGAATATTCTTGATCCGCTGCCAGTAATCCCAGTGGACTAGCTCTAACGATTTAATGTGAAACATGGCTTAGCTCTCGTCTGGAAATTCGGTATCGGCGGCGCTGTCGCTGCCGCTGGCAGCGTCGGCGTCCACCTCGGCATCGGTAGGGACGGCAGCATCGGAAACTGCGTCGGCAACTGCGTCAGCCGCCACATCGGCTTCCTGTACGGGCGGCACGAACTGGCGCGGCACGGGAATAATCTGCGCGGGCGAACGCTTGAACACATCGGCCAGCGCGCCGTTGATGATGCGCTCTTTCAGCAAGTCGGTATCCATCATCAGGTCCAGCAGCGGGCCTTCCACAATCACGTCACCGCGTCGTTCGATGAAGCCCAGCTTGGCCAGAATGCCCAGATTCATATCGAGGCGGGTCTTCTTGCCGAGTTTGTCGCCGAAGTCGGCCAGCAGCGCCTTGTAGGCGATCCCGATCGAGGTATCTTCCGCACGTGGCAGCGGCTTCTCGACGCCGAACATATCGTTCTGGTCATCATCGGCATGCTGGTGGGTTTCCTGGCGCTCGCGCTTGGGCAGAATAATCTGCGCCCACAGCACCACCAGCAAGGCCACGCCGTCGCGCGACAGCCCGAAGTTATTGTTCTGCCAGATATCGCGGGCGCCGAAAATCTTCGGCTCGATGGCGCGATGCAGCGCCAGCGTGACGTGATCGGCATACACGTTATCGAGTAATTTCAGGCCGGTGGCCAGCAGTCGCGCATCGACTTCGGCGCGGAACAGTTCATCCGACAGCACGCGCTTGACCAGCTTGTCGTCACGGCGCAGGCTCTGGTGCGTCAGCAGGCGGGCGATCAGAATTTGGGAATCGTCATTCATCGGACTTGTCGCCTTGCGGGTTCAGAGAAAGTGAGAGGGAGGCCATCGACATGGCTGCTACGTGCAGATCGGGCAGCTGGATCATTTCATCGGTCGGCGTGAAAGTCACCGGCAGACGGGCCAGTTCGGCGGTTGCACCCTGCAAGCGTGCTTCGTCCGCGTCGCCCAGCAGGGGCAGCAGCGAGGCGCGGTAGGAAGCCACCGCAAACGATGCCGGCAGCAGCGTTTCGTGCGCCTGCACCGAATGTGGCATTGACGCTGCGGCGCCAGCCTGCTGGCCGAACGCGGCAAAGTCGGACAGCCGTTCCAGCCAGTCATCCAGTTCGCGCTGCATCGGTGGCGCATCGCTCACCGTGGTGGGCGCATCGGTACCGGCTGGCAGGCTACCTGCCACGGCGCTGGCGGCGCGGTCCGCCAGCAGTTCGGTTTCGGCCACGTCGATCATTTCGGCAGGCGTAATAAACAGCGGCACCACCGGCTGATCGATGGCATCGATCGCCAGCGAGGCCAGATCTTCATGCAGCAGCAGCCAGCGCTTGATGTCGGTCGTGGACAGGCCGGACTGACCCAGATGCACGCGCTGGCGCTCGATCTGGTTCAGCGCACGCGAGAACATCCCCTGCATATTCAGCAGCGCCGACTGGGCGCGGCCGATCGCCTGCGCCGCACGGTGGGTGGCGGCATCGGCTTTTTCGTCCGAGGTGATGGCGCGCAGGATTTCCGAGCCCTTCTCTACCCAGTCGCAGGCCATATGCCATTTGGCCTGCGAAGCACGCAGGCGGAATTCGGAACCGGAGGCAATCGCGTCAGAGAATTCTTCGGTCAGATCGACCAGACGGCCCAGCAGGTGATGCAACTGCTCCACCGTCACGCCGCCCATCACCTGGGCACCGGCCACTTGCGACAGCAGGAAGCCCATGTCGGCCTGGTCTTCGTCATTGCCCAGCGCCAGCAAGCCATCGATAGCCGACAGCACATTCCGCGCCATTGGCGTCACACGGTACACCGCCTGCTGGGCATCCCACGCCAGCAACTGGTTGGTCCGCAGGCGCATCAGCACCGTTTCCAGACTTTCCGGCAGCAGGTAAGCCAGCCGGGTATTGATATCGGCACGCGAGAAGGTCGACGAGCCGGTATCCGATGCCAGCTCGCGCAGCACCAGCAGGCGTACCAGTACGCCATCAAAACCGCCGTGGAACAGCGCCGTGAAGACTTGCAGCAGCGGCTGCGCGCGTTTCAGGTGGTAGACCTGCTCGATCTCGTCGGCCGAAAAATTCGGCTGGAAGTGGGCTTGCAAGCCATCCTGATGCTGATCCAGCGCCGCTTCGTGCGTGGTCTCGCTTGTTATAGGTTCTATCATTCTTTACCAGTTCGTACGCAACATACCAAGAGACTGCGCCATTTGCAGGCAGCCACGTCCCGATTGCGGGGGGCGTCAGTATAGCAGGAGCTTACTTGCGGACGGCCTTTTCCAGCGTCTGGTCGACGAAGTCGCCGTCGTCATCATTGAAGCGCACCCGCACCGGCATCCAGTCCATCGCCGGGGCCAGCCACAGGTCAACCTGCTGCCCCTGCGCGTCGGGTGGTGGCGCCTTCACCAGATGCACGGCCTGCACTTCGTCCGCGCCGATCTGGACTGCCTCATTTTTCAGCACTTTGAAGCGCCAGACCTCGGCATCGCGCCTTCCCGCTACAAAATACACCCATTCGCTACCGGGTTTGAACTTTTCCGGGGTGGCGCGCGCCTGGGCGGCCAGCTGCCACTGGATGCTGGTGCGATCCTGCTCGCCCCCTTTGATCGGGTAACTATCGTCGCTTTCGCTAAATGTGATGGTTTTGACATCACGCTTGAAACTGGTGTGGCTCGGCTCCTTGCGGAAGCGCTTCTCGTAAAACAGCAGCGGTGCCAGCCCGAACTCGTCGACCGTGCCTTCGCTGCGGTTTTCCAGAATTTTGCCGAGCAGGCTAAGACGGCTCTCGGTGCTTACCGAATATTTACCGTCGGCGCTGCGCCACTGCACGCTGGCCGTGCCATTCAGGCTGATGCCGCGCTGCTTCGCCTTGATGCTGTAGGCCAGATCGACCGGCGGCG
The DNA here is from genome assembly GCA_027490725.1 of Oxalobacteraceae bacterium. GTDB lineage: Bacteria > Pseudomonadota > Gammaproteobacteria > Burkholderiales > Burkholderiaceae_D > Rugamonas. The sequence goes on along the minus strand of JAIXXN010000012.1, from coordinate 68,390 downwards.
CCAGATTGTAGGGACGTTTGATGCTCGGGTGTTCGCCGGCCGGCGTTTCCGCCGCGCGCAGCAGCGGCACGGTCAACAGCAGCGCCGTAGCGCACAGCGTAAGCAGACGACGGTGAGACGATGCTTGCATATTATTTTCCGGTTACGTTAGTCGTGATGCGGGACACCGTCTGAGTGGTCAGCGCGCCACTCGCTTCGGTATTGCGTAGCTGGACCGGCAGCCAGTTCAGGCCCGGCGCCAGCCAGATATCGAGCTTGGAAGTATAGCTGCCGGGACGTGCCGGACGTGACAAATGCCAGGTTACCAGCTTACCGAGCCGTGTATCGAGTTCCTCTTCGCCCACCAGCTGGAAGCGGAAGATGGTCGCCTCGCGGTCTTCGCCAACCTGCATATCGATGTCGCTGGCAAACTGGTTGGTGTCGGCACGGCCGATCCCCCCCAGCTGGAACGGCACCGTCGTCATGTCCTGAGCGCCCACCAGCAGCGGGTAGCTGCGTTCGGAAGCGGAAAACGTGATGGTCGCAGCATCGCGGTTGAAATGGGTGGCCGTTTCGGCTCGCCGGGCGCGCTTCTGCATACTGGTGGCGGGCGCGATGCCGAAATCGTCGATGCTGCCGCGACTGCGCATCACCAGCAGATTCAAACGGGTTACCAGCAGGTTCAGCCCCGCCTCCACCGACGCCTCGTACTGACTGCCATCGGTGTGCCAGTGCATGCTGGCCGAACCGGTCCAGCGCGTGCCATCGGCATCGATGCGTACCACCTCCATATCAAAATCGGCCGACGGTGGCAGATGGACTTTGTAGCGCCGCATCGCCGGTGGCGGCAGCATCTCCTGTGGCCCTGCGCTCGCCGCTGGTTCCGGCGCAGCTGGCGCTGCCGCTGCCGTCTGCGCCTGCGCTGCACCGGCCTGCGCTTGCGACTGAGGCTGCGACTGAGGCTGAGCTTCGGCCACGGCCAGCATGGCGCCGGCATCGGCCAGCAGCGCTTCCACAGCGGTGCTGGCCGATGCCGCCGGTGGTGCAAGGGGTGCAATCGCCGCGGGTCGCGCACGTCGCGCGGCGGCTGGCAAAGCCGCTAGCGGCGCGAGTGGCGCAAGTTCCGGCGTCGCCACATGGCGCGGCAGACTCAGACGCAACTGCGCCGTCATCAGCGCGGCCGGTGCGGGCGACAGCCCTTGACGCGCCCCGCCCAGATAGCTGCCAGCCCAGTCGATCACCAGCAGATGCAGCAGCAGCGTGGCAGCGCACAACAGCAACAAACGACGGTGACGGCGAAGGAATTGGGTGGCAAGGCTCATGGCGCTAGTTTAACGTGTTCGGTGGCAGTGCGCCCCCTGCGGGAAATGTTGTCAAAACCTTTTGAAGGCCAGCCACTTATCTGCTACGCTGAACACTGAACCCACTGGAGAATTCGATGACCCATCCGCAAATGCCGCACATCCCCGGCGCCACTGTCATGAACGATACGCTCGATTTCGTCAAAAACCTGTGGGGCAGCATGAGTGTGCCCGGTCTGACCGCACCGACGCTGTCGGTCGAAGAACTGGACAAGAAAATCAACGACCTGAAAGCCGTTGAAGCGTGGCTGAACCTGAACATGAATATGCTGCGCGGGAGTATTCAGGCACTGGAAGTCCAGCGCGGCACCATCGCGACCTTGAAATCGGTCGGCGCCAGTCTGGCCGCCGCAACCCAGCAACCGGCCGGCAGCGACAAATCGATCTTCGACGCCAATCCCTATGTCTCGGCGTTCTTCCACCACGCACGCAATGCCGACACGGACAAACCGGCCAGCAAACCGGCCGCCGCCGAAGCCCCGAAACCGGCCCAGCCAGCGCCAGCACCTGAAGCGGCAGCACCCAAAGCCAGTGCCAGCGCAGCGTCCGACGCCAGCACTGGCGCGCCCATGGCCAACCCGGCGGTCTGGTGGAATATGCTGCAGGATCAGTTCAAACAGGCCGTTGCCAGCACTGTGCCTGCCGCCACGCCGGCCAAAGCCAAAACTAAACCGAAGGCACCCGCCAGCACGGCTGCCGCGAAAAAACCGGCTGCCAAGCCTGCCGCGAAATCTGCCACCACCCGCTCTAGCGCACGCCCGAAAGCGGCCGGCAGCAAATCCTAAGCTGACACGCCTACTCAAGCGCGCCCGGACCACAGGGTACGGCGGCAGTGGCCGGCTCAGGCCAGCCGCTGGATGCGGATCGCGTCAATCAGGCCATCGGCCTGACGCTGGATTTTCTCGATATCGATCAGACCTTCCTGCTCCAGCGCTTCGGCGCTGGCACGGGCGGACTGAAAAGCCTCCAGCGTATCGCCCTTGGCGGCAACGGGCCGGATCCAGGCCACACTACCGATTTTCATCTTCGAGTAGACTTCCTTAGCGATATCGCGCATCGGTATTTGCCCTTTTTGTAGGTGCTCGGGATTGCTCGCATGGCGCAGACAGGGCCACGCCATCAATCAGTGTAATCATTTGAAGCGTTCCAGACAAGCACGCCCGCCGCGCTGTTGCGCGCCGTCGTCATTCCGGTAGCGGGCCATTCTCTGCTTCGAATTCGCTGGCGGCAGTCGCCGCCACTACGCCGGAAATCGGCGCCAACTGCGCCAGCTGCTCCATCAACTGGGCAAAACGCTGCTGTCCCGGCGCCAGTGCATCGACGTGCATCAGCACCGCCAGCGCCTCATCGGCCAGCGCGGCATCATGGCCACCCTGCTGCATACTCGAAATCAGAATCTGCGCCGCATTAAACAGAATACGCAGATTGTTCGGCAGTGCTTTGCGCGCCACCCGCATCCATTCGACCGCTTCGTCCAGTTTGCCGGTTTTCCACAACAGCACACCGGTATTCATCATGTCGGTGGCTTCCTTGCGCGCCACCCGGATATATTCTGCGCCCTCTTCACTGAGACGCGCCTTGTCGAAAATCTGCTGTACCTGATCGAGCAGAGGCAGATTATCGTGGTTATTCCGTGCCACAAAACACAGCAAGGTGGTGGCCGCTTCCTTGACGCCCACCGCAAACAGCAGCGTCGCCATTTCCAGACAGGTGGCATTGCCGGGCCGCTGGCGATTCTCGTCAGCCAGCATGACTTCCAGCTCATCACCGGATTTGCGGGCGCGCCGGAAATCACCACTCTCGTGATACACCAGCCCTTCGGTTATCTTGGCGCGCAACACCACCTGATCGCCGCCGAACTGGTGGATCGCCGCATTCAACAAACGCTGCGCCTCCTTGATATCGTTCTTCAGACCGCACACCCGCGCCAGACCAAAAAATGCATCGGGAGTTTTACGCACCGAGTATTCGCCGATGTCGATACACTTGCGGAAGGCCTTTTCGGCAACCGGAATATTCCCCAGCTTGAGCGCATTCTGGCCGAGCGCACTTTGCCGCAGCACCGAATTGGGCGATAGCTTGGCGGCTTTTTCCAGCACGCTGTAGGCTTCCTCGATATTCCCCTGCAACAGCAAGGATGCTGCCAGCTGATCGAAGGCGTCGATATAGAAGCGGTTATCGGCAATCACGGACTGGAACATCGCCTGCGCCGAGGCCACTTCGCCATTGTTCATGAGGATCCGCGCCAGACCACAGCGCGCCCAGTTGTAATCCCGCTCTTCTAGCACGCGCTCGTACACGCGGCGGGCCTTTTCCGGTTCGCCGCTTTTCAGCAGCAGGGTCGCCTTCATGCGCAGCAGATCAATTTCGTGCAGCGGATTACTGGCGATCTGTTCATCGCACAGTTTGGCGGCACGCAGAAAATCCTTGTCCGCGAAGGCGTGATCGATTTCACGGAAAATCTGCTTCTTGTTCCAGACCCGGTTCAAACGGGTCAGCAGTACGCCTTCGCTAATCGGCTTGATCAGATACGCGTCGGGCTGGTGCTCGGCAGCCCCCATCACCGATTCGACGCTCTTTTCCGCCGACACCATCAGCCACACACTGCTGGGCAGTAGCAGATTGCGCAAGCGCGCTTCTTCCAGCACCTGCTGGCCATTCTTGCCATCGCCAAGGTTGTAATCGCACAGCACCACGTCATAACGGGTTTTGCCCAGCAAGACCATGGCCTCGCCACCGCTGGCCGCCTGATCGATATGCTTGGCCCCGAGATTGCGCAAGGATTCACGCAACAGCTGGCGGATGCCGACAAAATCATCGACCAGCAGATAGCGCTTCTCGGCCCAGTCAACTTCCTTGGACACGGCAAACTGGTGGACGCTCATGGCAGTCGCAAGACGAAACAGCCGCCGCCCAGCGGGCCGCTATTTTCCAGTGCGATGCTGCCGTGACGCTGACGGTGTTTATGCATCTTCGCCACTTCGCTGGAAAAATACAGCCCCAGACCACTGCTATTGTTAAGGAAATTGAGCGCGCTGCGCTGTTCGCTCATAGCATTTGCGCCCGCCTCCAGCATACTCGCAGGGAAGCCCGAACCGTTATCTTCCACACGGATTTCCAGATAGTCGCCATCGATACGGATCGCCAGTCGCAGCCGGTCACGCGTATAGCGGATCGCGTTATTGATCGCATGTACCAGCACGCCAATAATCAGGTCTTCATCGAAAGTCCAGATAGCATCTGGCGGATAGTCGATATCGAGCGTGATGCCGCGCGAGCGCAGTAGCACGCGGGCCTGACTGGCCACCTGCTGCACCAGCTCATCGATGCTGTTCGCCACTGCATCGAAGGGATAGCCGGGCTTACCGACGTCCTTGTACAAGGCCAGTAACTGCATCAGGTTATCGTTCAGGCGCTTGGTCTGGTATAGCATCTGCGCCAGTTGCGTGTAGTCGGGCGCAGCGGCCTCGCTGGCAACGGGAGTGGTTCCGGCAATCGCATCGGCCAGCAGATTTTCCAGCGTGCCACTCAGGACGCTGATCGAATTTTTCATATCATGCGCGGTCGAGGCCAGGAACATATACAGTTCCGGCGAGCCCTGATCCTGCGGCGCTTCGTATTCATCCATCGTCGTGGTCTCCATGGACGGCGCAAGGTGCGCAGCGTAGTGTCCAACCCGCCCGATTATAGCCGGTTGATTTTGCCACTACCAGCACCGTGTTTGTGCCGCCACAACGCCCGGCGCAGACGCCAGCTCCCCCTGCATCATGCGCGGCGGCGCTGTTTGAGCAGAAAACGTCCCGGCGCCAGCGCATCGACCAGCGACGCTTCCAGCGGCAAGGGGCGCTGCTCCAGCTGGGACACCAGCAGCTCCGCCATCAGGGTCGACCAGATGATGCCGCGCGAGGCATAAGCGAGCAGACTATATAGGCCGGGATGCGCGGGCATATCGCGCAAGCGCTCGACCCGCCCCGTGCTGCTGTAATCAGGCAGCGGCCCGACCAGCGGCAGGCGATCCGGCGCCGCACAACGGAAGCCGACCCGCCCTGCCAGCGGGGCAGTCGCAGCCAGCGCCGCCACTTCCGCACCGGGAATGATTTCCGCCAGCCGTGCCAGATTCTCCTGCTGGCAGTTGACCCGCAGCGCCTTGTCATCATCGCGGTCATAGGTAGCCCCGGCACAGATGATGCCCTGATTCGGCGGCGTCACATACGCCTCGCGGCACACCGCCAGCGACAGGCGCGGACCGTTTTCCTGCGCCAGATGCGTCACCTGCCCGCGCAAGCGCGTCAGCGGCAATTGCGCCGACTGCGCGATCTCGAGCGCTGCCCCGCCGTTGGCCAGCACCACCGTCGGCGCCTCTGCCAGCAGGCTGTCACCCGCGCCGAACACCTGCCACTGCCCGTCATGACGCTGCAGGCGCAAGGCCTCGCTACTGAAACGGCGTTGCAGGCGCGTACCGCAGGCGTCCAGCAAGGCGGCGCACAGCGAGCCGGGGCGCGCCCAGCCGCCCTGCTCGAACAGCCAGCCACCGTCAGGCGTCGGCCCGCCCAGCAAAGCGCTGGCAGCGGCGGCATCAAGCCAGCGCACATACTCCTGCGGATAATTCCAGCTGCTCACCACGTCCTGCTGCACCAGTGCGTGCTGCGCATCGCGCGCCAGTTGCAGCACACCGCAGCTAGCGCCCTCGAACACCTTGCCGACACCACCAAGGCGCTGCCACTCGCGCAGTCCGAACAGAAAAGCGGCGCGCGTCAGGCGGGTGGGAATATTGTCATCCTTGGACAGCAGCGGCATGAATATACCTGCCAGATTGCCGGATGCTTCCTGCGCCGGTTCGGCATGTCGCTCGATCAGCGTCACCTGCCAGCCTGCGGCACACAGACGATGGCAAGCCGAGGCCCCGGCCACGCCCGCCCCGATCACAATCGCCTCGCGCACCGCAGGCAAGGGCGGTGCAGGCGCACGCGGTTTGCGGCTCTGATACAGGGCGCGGTAGCCCTCACCTGCCTGCTGTACAAAACCCTGCTTGCGCAAGGCCGTCTGCAAGGCCTGGTCCGGCGCGTCGGCCAGCAGTAGCGCGTCAGGACGCGCCAGTCGCGCCAGTTCGCGTGCCAGTGCCGGTGGCAGGCCTGCATCAATCCGGAACTGATCCACCCGCGCCTCGAGCTGCGCCAGCAGCTCGCTCTGGCACCCCACCAGCAGATCCAGCGTTACCCGCCCATCATCGAGCACGATGCGATGAAAACCCGGCACATCCAGCGGCCACAGGGCGCGCAGTTGCGCATCGGCGATCGCCAATGCTGGCGGCACGCGCGCTGCCAGCGCCAGATAGAACAGCGTCTGCTGCGGCGCCAGCGCGCGCCACGCCGCCATGAAGCGCGCACCGTCGCCAAAGTCACTGTCCAGCAGCACCTGCGGTGCTAAGCGGGTGTCCGGCTGCGCCATCATGTCCGCTGCCGGCAGAAGCAGGCCGGGTCGTGGTCATTCACCATGCCGATACCCTGCATGTAGGCGTAGACAATGGTCGAGCCGACAAACTTGAACCCGAGTTTCAGCAGATCCTTCGAGATCCGGTCCGAGAGCGCCGTTTTAGCGGGGCGCGATCCTGCAGCAGGCGGCAAGGGCACGCCGTCCACATAGGCCCACAACCATGCGTCGAGTGTCGTTCCGCTGGCACGCAGACGCAGATAGGCCTGCGCATTGGTAATCGCCGCAGCGACCTTCAGACGGTTGCGCACGATGCCCGGATTGGCCAGCAATTGCGCCACCTTATCGGCATCATACGCAGCGATTTTTCCGGCATCCCACTGGTCAAAGGCGAGCCGGTAATTAGCACGCTTGTTGAGTATGGTTTCCCAGCTCAGACCCGCCTGCGCCCCTTCCAGATTCAGCATCTCGAACAGGCGCAGCTCGTCGTGGCAGGGCACGCCCCACTCTTCGTCATGATAGGCAAGGTACAGCGGATTGGCCGGATTGGCCCAGTGGCAGCGGGTGATGGTCATGGCAGCAGATGGCAGGCAGAAGGCCCAGTATAACAAGCCCGCCACAGGCTAGCTCAGTGCTGGCTCAGTGCCAGCTCAGTGCCAGCGCCAGCGCCGGGCTAGTTTTCCAGATCGCTCGACAGCCCGACGCGGCGCCGTTCGCCACCCAGATTCAGCGGGCCAGTCAGATTCGTCACCAGCCGCACCTCGCCCTCCTGCACCGCCTGTTCGAGGTGCTGCATCAGGCGCGGGAACACGCCTTCGCTACGGGTGCTGGCGGTGCTGTACAGCGCCGCCCAGGCATTGCGACCGGAACGCTTGGCGATGTACAGGCCCTGATCGGCCAGCTCCACCACCTGTGACCATGACAACAGGCGCGCTTGTTCGGGCAGGAAGGGGAAGCAGGCAAACCCGATCGAGCAGGTACGCGCCAGCATGCCGCCATCGGGCAGTATGAAGTCGCGCTCGGCCACCGCGCAGCGCATCCGCTCCGCCACCACATGCGCTTCTTCACGGTGGGTAGCGCGCGCCAGAACCAGAAATTCCTCGCCGCCCCAGCGAATCACATAATCCGATTCGCGGAACACCTCACGCAGACGCTCGCGCATCTGCACCAGAATCGAATCGCCAGCAGCATGGCCGTAGCGATCGTTGACTTCCTTGAAGTGATCCAGATCGACCATGAAGAACACCAGATCCTTGGCCGCCTGCAGATCGCACAGCGTCAGTTCGCGGTGCTGGCCCACCTCGTGGGCGCGCAGACTCAGCGCCACGTCGGCATCCACGTTCTGTAGGAAGAAGCGGCGGTTGCGCAACCCGGTCAGCTGGTCGGTCAGACTGACTTCTTCGAGCGCCTGATAGGCGCGCTCCAGTTCCAGATTTTTTTCCAGCAGCTGCTCCTGGGTGGCGCTAAGCGCCTTCAGGGTCGCCGCCACCTGACGGTAGGCGCTAGCGTTGTCGAGTGCAATCGCGCCATACGCGCACAGGGTACGGAAGATCAGCCGTTCACGCTCGCCATAAGCATTCGCCTGCAGCGATTGCGCCGTCATCACCCCCAGTACCCGCTCACCCACTCGCAATGGCGCAAACAGCAGGGTCAGTGTCGGCAGGGTGCCGGGAATCAGATTCGGCGTCAGATCGGCCACCCCCAGCTGCACCAGTATCTCGCGCCGTTCGCGCACACAGCGCGCCGAATTGGCTTGCGGGTCGGACAGCGCCACCCGCACCGGCGGCACCTGATGGCCCGCCTCCGTGCCGAACGCGCAGGTCAGCCAGTCGCCATCGGCGTCCAGCAGGAAAATCGAAAAATGGGTGGCGTCGAGCAGACCATGTACGTGCCGGTCCAGCGCGCGGAACACGGCCGCCGCATCCAGATGGGCGGTAATCTCCTGCCCGATGGCGCTCAGGTGCGTCAGTGTGGCACTGGTTTGCTGCAGTACTTCGGCGCGCTGCGCTTCGGCCGCTGCCAGCTCGCGATGATGCTCGCCTTCGGTCTGCGCTCGCTCGGTCTGGTACTGCACCTGCATCGCAATGGCGCGGTTGGTCGCCTGCTGGCTGTGGATCTGTTCACGTGCTGCACCGGCCTGCAGCGAGATGGTGTAGGCGCGCGCAAAATCGCCCACTGCCGCATACTCGCGCGCAATCGCATCGAGCAGCGCGCCGGACACGGTATAGCCTTCGATAGTGGCGGCCACCTCCAGCGCCAGCAGCAGGTAGTGCAGCACCGGACTGGCCGCCTGCATGGCCGGTGGCGCCGCCAGTGCATGGACGGCATGGATATCGGCCAGCACATTGAGTGCTGCAATCTGGGCCGACGCATCGACATGTTCGCGCGCCAGCTGCCAGGCCGCTTCGGCGGCCGCCAGCGCTTCCGCAGCACGCCCCAGATGTGACAGCGCATGCGCCTGACCGCGCCGCGCGCTGCTCTGGAAGTCGGTCTGGCGCAAGGCATCGCCGCGCACCGCCAGCTGACTAAAGCTGTCCAGCGCGCCCGCATAATCGCCCAGATCGAGTGCCAGATCCCCCTGATATTCGAGCGCCACGGCGTAGGCACGCGAGCCGGACAAGGGTTGCAAGGTGTGCAGTGCTTCGCGCAGCAAGGTCTGCGCCGCTTCGCGCTGGCCCAGCTGGCGCAGGGTTTCTGCGGTCTGCATCAGACACATGCCGATGCTCAGCGGCCAGCCGGTCGGCCGTGCCAGATCCAGCCCGCGCTGCATCCAGTCGAGCGCCGCCTCGTGGGCATTCAGACTGGTAAAGCCATTGCCGATATTGGTGGCGATGACGATCGCGCGACGAATCTGGCCACTCGCCAGCGCCGTCTCGAAACTCAGCATCAGATGGCCGATGGCGCGTCCGTATTCGCTGCGCTGGAATGCACAGGTGCCGAAGAAATCACTGATCCAGCCAGCCGCAATGGGCGCGACGCCACTCAGGTCGCTGGCGAAACGCTGGCCCCAGCGCTGCTGTGCTGCCTGCCAGTCGCTGAAGGTATCGCAGATGCCGGCAACCGCATCGAAGACGTCAATGCGCAGCGGATCTTCGCCCTGCCGAGCCGCCTGCGCTGCACGTGCCAGCGCCTGCGCAGCGGCGTGACTGTCACCGCGGTCATTGGCCAGCCAGGCCAGCAGCCAGTCGATGTCGGCCCGCGCCAGTGCCGTCTCGCGCGGCAGCGCGCTCGCGCTCGCTTCCAGCTGGGTCTGTGCCTGCAGGCATAGCAGTTGCGCGGCATTCAGGCGGCCATGCAGCGCCTCTGCTTCGGCGTCGATCAGCAGCACCCGACAGCGCAGCAATGCTGCCTGCGGGGCAGGCAGCAGCACCAGCAGTGGTGTCAGTTCGGCACACAGCCGGCGGGCCTGGATCGGATCGCGCTGGCGCAAGTGCCAGGCTAGCTGCGCCAGCAGGGGCCAGCGTTGCTGGCCCGACAGTTGACTGTCCGCCAGCGCCACCTGCCACGGCACCAGCTCTTCATCGCGGGCAAACAGATTCACCAAAAAGCTTCCTTTACTGTGGACTCGCGGTTCGGGATAGGAACCGCCAGCACCATCGGCTGCGCAGGGTTGCGCTGACCTTATTATTCCACAGTTTGCCGCGCGGACAAGCTGCTGTTGCATTTCCAATCGGCAAAAAAAATGGCACTCCCCAAAGCGGGAGCGCCACCCACAAGCCAGGCCAGAAAATCAGGCTATTTTGCCGATTTCCATCAGGCGGCTACGCATCCCTTCCGATGCGGCCGGCCCCGGCGCAAACATATAATCTTCGTCATTGATGGCCAGCCCGCTATTCGCATCGACCAGCACCTGATCGGCCGGCTTACCCGTTTCGCGGCTCACCACCAGCAAGCTGGCGCCTTCCGGTGCCAGATGGTCATTACCCCACGCAATAAACGCCAGCAACACCGGTTTAAAGGCGCGCCCCTTCTCGGTCAGCACGTATTCGAAACGCGGTGGCCGGTTGCTATACTGGCGACGCTCCATCACGCCACCTTCGACCAGTGCAGCGAGCCGGCGCGTCAGCATATTCGGGGCAATTTTCAGGCTTTTCTCGAACTCATCGAAACGCGTCAGACCGTAAAACGCATCACGCAGAATCAGGATGCTCCACCACTCCCCCACTTTTCCCAGACTGCGGGCAATCGGACAGGGCATGCTGCCAAAATCGGTGTGTTTCATGCTGGACTCCAAGGTTTGCTGGTTCATTTCAGGTATGTACTATTGCGTCTCCGGCATCATTTCCGAGTGCAATTCATTATTAACTATCCGAAAAAACCGTGCTTTTGCCATAAGCGAGAGCAGTTTTGCTGGAGGAGAAAAGCGCGAAAAATAGCGCTGTTGAGGGGGTATTTACAACAATCTTGCAAGCTAGTCGGGGTCGGTGGCGCGCACTGACAGAAACTAGTCAACTTTTTGCGCGCTTAGCGCTACTATGCAACTTGAAGTAATAAAGTAATTTTAACCATACTCGAACGTCTTTTTCAAAGTGGTCCCGAGGCCATGCCGATAGCCAGTCCTTCCCCATCGAGCAAGATCCTGGTCGTAGAAGATTCCGCGTTCGAGCAGCGCATGCTGGTCGATCTGCTGAGCGAACTGCCGTACAGCGTCACCGTTGCCTTCAACGGCATGCAGGGCTACCAACTGGCGCTGGCCCAGCAACCCGATCTGATCCTGCTCGACGTCCACATGCCCGGCATGGATGGGTATGCCGCCTGTCGCTTGCTGAAAGCCAATGCCGCCACCCAGGACATCCCGATCATTTTTCTGAGTGGCAATAACAACGCCGAAGACCGCATCCTCGGACTGTCGCTGGGCGGGGTCGACTTTATCGGCAAACCGTATTCGTCGGGCGAACTGGCGGCCCGCATTCAGGTACATCTGGGGCTCGCCATGCGGGTACGGACGCAGACGCCGCGTGACGACGCCGCGCCGGACCCAACGCTGGTCGCGGTGACCGATCCGGAGATGGTGCTGGTGAACGCCGTGAAGCGGCTGATTTCGAACAATCTGGCGGCACCACCGAGCCTGACGGAGATCGCCAGCAAGGTCGGCACCTATCGGGAAAAACTGTCGCAACTGTTCCGCGCCCACACCGGCATGACCGTGTTTGCCTACATCCGTGCCGCACGCATCGAGTGCGGCATGAATCTGCTGCGCGAAACCGATATCGAGGTGCAGGATATTGCCCTGCTAGTGGGCTTCAATAATGCCGGCAACTTTGCCACCGCCTTCCGCGAAAGCAGCGGACTGACCCCGAGCGCCTATCGGCAGGCGCAGCAGCAACTGCTGGCGGCTGCGCCCGGCTCGCCGGCCGAAACGGGCAAGCCAGGCTAGCGACCAGCCAGGCTTGCTTGCCTAGCGCAGGCGGAACACGCTGACCACGGCTGCCAGATTGGCCGCCTGCTCCTGCATGGAACCGGCGGCTGCAGCAGCCTGCTCGACCAGCGCCGCATTCTGCTGAGTCACTTCATCCATCTGGGTAATCGCGCGGTTGACCTCGGCAATACCGGTACTCTGCTCGCCGCTGGCCGCAGAAATTTCGGCCACCACGTCGCTGACCCGGCGCACGCTGGACACCACCTCGGCCATGGTGGCACCGGCTTTCTGCACCAGCGCCGTCCCACTATCGACCTGCAACACCGAATCATCGATCAGAGTCTTGATTTCGCGCGCCGCTGCCGCACTGCGCTGGGCAAGATTACGCACTTCCGTCGCCACCACGGCAAAACCGCGTCCCTGCTCACCGGCACGCGCCGCTTCCACCGCAGCGTTCAGCGCCAGAATATTGGTCTGGAAAGCAATCCCGTCAATCACACTGATGATGTCGACAATTTTGCGCGACGCCGCGCTGATCGCATCCATGGTGGCAATCACTTCACTGACCACTTTACCGCCATCGCTAGCAATCCCGGATGCCGACTGGGCCAGTTGATTGGCCTGACGGGCATTGTCGGCATTCTGCTGCACCGTCGAAGTCAGCTCTTCCATGGCCGACGCGGTCTCTTCCAGCGAACTGGCCTGGCCTTCGGTGCGGCGCGACAGGTCGAGGTTGCCGCTGGCAATCTCGGCTGACGCGGTGGCAATGGTGTCCGTGCCCTGACGCACTTCACCCACCACTTTGAGTAGGCTGTCATTCATGCTGCGCAAGGAGTCCATCAACTGCCCGGTCTCATCGCGCGTGCTGCTAACGATCACCGCACTCAGGTCACCTTGCGCCACACGGCTGGCGATCCCTACTGCCTCTTCCAGCGGCGTGGCCACCCCGCGCGCCACATACACGGCCAGCGCCATGCCCAGCACTACCAGCAGCGCCAGCAAGGTGAGGATGGTGTTGCGGCCAGTGGCATACACCTGATCGGCAGTGGTATCGGAGCGCGTCGCGCCCTCGTCGTTAATCTTGATCAGCGTGTCAAGCTGTTCGAAGGCTGCCCGGAACAGTTTGCTAGAATCACCGCGCAGCAGCGTGGCTGCCTGCGCATTCTGGTCTTCCAGCGATAGGGCGATCAATTTGCGGCTGACGCCCAGATAGTCCTCCAGGGTCTTCTGGAATTCGGCGTAGACCCGTTTTTCTTCCGGCTCGGAAATCAGCGCCTCGTAGGCCGTCATCTGCTTGCGCAGGGTATCGAGGCGGGTAGCCATGGATTTTTCCACCGTCGCCATTTCGGCGTGGTCAGTCAGCACGATGTGGGTCGATTCCGAAATCCGGTAACGCGCCAGCGATGCTTCAATCTGCCCCACCGTTCGGATCGAAGGCAGCCAGTTGTTGGCAATGTCGGTCGAGGCATTGTTCACGACACCGAGTTCGCGGATGGCAAACAGTGCCAGCATCATCGCCAGCATGATCACCACGGCAAAAGCTACGATCAATTTGCGGCCTATCTTCAAATCGGAGTACCACTGCATGATGCCCTCTCGGTTAAGTAATACTACTTATTTTCTACGAAGTAACACCATCATAGAGAAGAGCATTAGCAAAGTCGATCGTTCTATGCAAGTGGCGTCGGGCACGGGGTAACTTCCAGCTGGCGCCGCCAGAAAAACCACGATACCAGCGCATTCACCCAGTAGGCTGCATACAGCAAAGCCGTCAGTTGCAGCCCGCGGCTCAGGTAGAGCGGCACGGAAATAGTATTCACCAGCAGCCAGAACGGCCAGGTGTCGATGCGGCGCCCCATCAGCAGCAACTGCGCCACGATGCTGAATGCCAGCACCGCCGAATCGACGAACGGCGCATAGGCATTGGTGTAGGCCTGCAGCAGCAGGCCATAGCCGGCCGTCGCCAGCAGGGCAATCACACTCATCCACAGCAGGCCTGAGCGCGGTGCACGCCGGATCGGCACGGGCTGACCCGCATTACCGCGGCGCCAGCGCCACCAGCCCAGCACACAGGTCACGATGAAGAACAACTGCAAGGCCACATCGGCATACAGATTGACGTCATAAAACAACAGCGCAAACAGGCTGCACCCAAGCACACCCAGCCACCACGAATGCAGGCTGTTACGCCCGGCCAGCACAATCGACACGGTCATCACGGCATTCGCCGCAATTTCAAGAGCAGAAACCAAAGGACTTCTCCGTAGCAAAGTAGCAATGCGGGCTGCAGCCCCCGCGCCATAGTAAGCGCTTTCCGCACTGGCCGGTAGCGGCGTTTGGCCGGGTCACAGCAACTGCCGTATGCTTGACTTTCTGCCTGCTTCTGGCACATTGTCATGACAGCACAACGAATGGTTCCCCATGCACGCCCGTAACGTCGGCACCACCATGGCACTGCTGTATGCGACCGCACTGCCGGCGCAAGCAGCGCCCTGCCAGTTGAAAATAGCACTCGAGCAGTGGCCGCCCTACGTCTACAGCAAGCCCAATAGCGCGCCGACGGGACTGGATCTGGAACTGGCGCAAGCGATCTTCCGTGAAGCGGCCTGTATCCTGCAACTGCTCCCGGAACTGCCCACCGCACGGCGTCAGCGCCAGTTCGAACAAGGTGCACTGGATGTGCTGTTGGCCGCCTCGGATACCGCCGAACGGCGCAAGATCGCCCGCTTCAGCATTCCCTACCGCACCGAAACCGTCGGGGTGTTCGTGCGTAGCGAGCAACTGCCGCGCTACCAGCACTTACGCAGCCTCGAGGCGCTGGCCACGATGCAGGTATCACTGCTGGCGCCCAAGGTGGGCTGGTATGGCGCGGCCTATGCAAAACTGCAGCCGCAGTTGCTGGCTGCCGGCCATCTGAGTAACTTCATCAATTTCCAGCAAGGCGTACGCATGCTGGAGGCGGGGCGCGCCGACCTGATCCTCGGCGACAGCGCCGCACTACGCTACGAAGCGCGCGAGCTCGGACTGGCGATCAGTCCTCTGCCCGTGAGTGTGCTGCGCGCCCCGGTGCATCTGATGCTCAACAAGAACACCACCACCGAAGCCGAGCTGGAACTGCTGAATGCCGCCATCACGCGGCTGGAAAAACAGGGCGTGCTGGCCGAAATCCGCAACCGCTACGGCGAATTCTGACGCCTCGCCCCGCCGCACAATCTGGCAGATTCCCGCACATTCCGGCACGCTGGCGGCCAGCGCGCCACGCGCTTGCGCCTCGCGCTTGCGCCGCGCGCTTGCGCCGCGCGCTTGCGCCATCGTGTAGTAGCAGCGCCGCTCAGGAGAACTGGCTGAAGTCCGGCTTGCGCTTCTGGAAGAAGGCCATGAAGGCTTCCTTGGCTTCCGGTGCCATCAGCATCGCGCCGAAGTGCACGTTTTCGGCGGCAATCGCATCCGCCACCGGGCCCTTGCGAGCTGCCTTCATCAGCTGCTTGGTGACGCGCAGCGAACTGGCCGGCAGTGCCACCAGCTTGGCGGCCTGCGCTTCGGCAAAAGCACGCAGTTCGGCGGCCGGCAGAATCTTCGATACCAGCCCCATCTCCAGTGCCTCCTGCGCCAGAAACGCTTCGCCCAGCATCAGCTTTTCAGCGGCGCGCGGATAACCGGCGATCTGCGTCAGCAGCAGGCTGGACGCAAATTCCGGGCACAGCCCCAGTTGCACGAAGGGCATGGAGAACTTGGCATTGTCACCAGCATACACCAGATCGCAATGCATCAGCAGCGTGGTACCGATGCCGACTGCGGCACCGGCCACTGCTGCCACCACCGGTTTGCTGGCGCCGCTCAGGGCCATCATGAACTGGTAGACGGGACGTGCTTCGATACCGCCGCCATCATCGGGACGGGCCGACTTCATGAAGTCTTCCAGATCATTGCCGGCCGTGAAAATCTCCGGCGTGCCGCAGATCAGAATCGCGCGCACGGCGCTATCCTGCTCGGCCGCATTGAGGGCGTCGGCCATGCTCTGATACATCGCTGAGGTGATCGCATTCTTGCGCTCCGGGCGGTTGAATTGCAGCGTCAGGACGCCGTTGCTAATGCTGCTCAAAATATCCATGCTGTCTCCAATAGTGAAAGGGCGCCGGGAAAAAATCCGAGCGCCCTTCTGACTGATGCGCTTAAGCGCTCACGTCGTGTGTAAAGCCGTGCTGCGTTTAGACGCGTTCGATGATACCTGCGGCACCCATACCGGCGCCAACACACATCGTCACCATACCGTATTTCAGGTTGTTGCGACGCAGTGCGTGCACCACGGTGGCAGCGCGGATCGCACCGGTTGCGCCCAGTGGGTGACCCAGCGCAATCGCGCCGCCCATCGGGTTGACCTTGGCTGGATCCAGACCCAGATCGCCGATCACGGCCAGCGCCTGTGCGGCGAAAGCTTCGTTCAGCTCGATCCAGTCCAGCTGGTCCTGGGTGATGCCAGCGGCTTTGCAGGCTTCCGGAATCGCGAACTTAGGACCGATACCCATGATTTCCGGTGGTACGCCTTTGACAGCGAACGAGGAGAACTTGGCCAGCGGGGTCAGGTTGTGTTCACGCAGGAACTTCTCCGACACCACCAGCAGCGCGCCGGCGCCATCCGACATCTGCGAGCTGTTCGCAGCAGTGACGGAGCCTTTGGCGGCGAACACTGGCTTCAGCTTGCCCAGCGATTCCACGGTCGAATCGCCACGTGCGCCTTCGTCGGTATCGACGGTGCGGGTTTTGATATCGATCTGGCCGGTCACCAGATTCGGGGTACGGGTGATGATTTCTACCGGGGTGGTTTCATCTTTGAAGAAACCAGCCTGCTGGGCAGCGATGGCGCGGCGATGCGATTCTACGGCGAAGGTGTCTTGCGCTTCGCGGGAGATCTTCCACTGGGTCGCCACTTTTTCAGCGGTCAGGCCCATGCCGTAAGCCATGCCGACGTTTTCGTCGGTGAACATGTTCAGGTTCATCGATGGGTGATGGCCCATCATCGGTACCATCGACATCGATTCCACGCCACCGGCGATCATCGCATCGGCTTCGCCAACGCGGATACGGTCAGCGGCCATGGCCAGCGCGGTGATACCCGAAGCGCAGTAACGGTTGACGGTCACGCCACCGATGGTTTTCGGCAGTCCAGCCAGCAGCACAGCCTGACGGGCGATGTTGAAACCCTGTTCCGCTTCCGGGAACGAGCAGCCGATGATGGCATCGGTGATCAGGGCTGGATCGAGGCCAGGCGCTTGCGCCAGTGCCGATTGCAGAACGCGCACCAGCAGATCGTCCGGGCGGGTCTTGTTGAACATACCGCGTGGCGCTTTGCCGATCGGGGTGCGGGTCGCGGAGACGATGTAGGCGTCTTGAATTTGTTTGCTCATTTTATTCTTTCAAAAATTTTTGATCGAAGTCGGTTGCGATGCTTAGCTACGCTTCTCGGATAAATACCATTCCACTTGAACCTGTGCGGCCAGCGTACCGGCGGCGTCGAAAATGTCGACCTCCACCGGGAACGCCACCTTGCCCTGCGCTTTCAACTCGGCCTTCAGCGCGGCCAGATCACCGGGCACGCGGCCTACGGCGCGCGTTGCGCCCTTGGCCACCTTCTGGTACTGGATCCGCGATTCCTTGGCCACAGGGCGCAGGCTGGGAATCAGCTCAGCGAAACCGCCCGCCATCGCCGCTCCGGAGGCCGTTTCGGCCAGCGTGAACAGCGCGCCGGCGTGCGGCGTGCCCAAGTGGTTGTGCAGCTTCTGGTCGTCCGGCATCGACACCGTTGCGGTGCCGTTGCCGATCGTGTCGATCGTGATGCCCAGCGTGCGTACCAGTGGCAGGGTATCCATCATCTGTTGCTTGATACGGTCATATACCATGCTCGGTCTCACACGCAGTAATACTTTAAAAATCAGGCTCAGGATCGACATAACTTAGAAGCGTCGCTTAGTTGCGCACTGCTTAGTTGCGTACTGGCTTACCGGTCTGCATCATGCCCATGATGCGTTCCTGGGTTTTCGGATGGTTCAGCAGTTCCAGGAAAGCTTTACGCTCCATATCCAGGAACCACTGCTCGCTCACGAACGAACCCTGGTCGATATCGCCACCGGACACGATCTCGGCAATCATCTCGCCCAGCTTGAAGTCGTGCGCGGAGATGAAACCGCCGTCACGCATATTCACCAGCTGCGCCTTGATAGTGCCGTAGCCGTAGCGGCCGGTCACTTGTACCGGAGCTTTCATCGGCGGACGGTAGCCCTTGTCGAACATGGCGCGCGCTTCCACCTTGGCCACGTGCAGCAGCTCGTATGGATTGAACACGATCACGTCGTCTTCTTTCAGGTAGCCCATGGCCTGTGCTTCCAGAGCCGATTTCGACACGTTCGCGGTGGCCGCGTTGGTGAAGCCGGTTTTCAGGAATTGCAGAATATCGGTGCCCTTGGCTTCTTTGTAAGCGCGTGCTGCCGCTTCTTTCAGACCACCACCGGCAGGGATCAGACCCACGCCCACTTCCACCAGACCGATGTAGGACTCGATCGAGGCCACGCGCTTCGATGCGTGCAGCGCCATTTCGCAGCCGCCGCCCAGTGCCAGACCGGCCACTGCTGCCACCACTGGCACGTTCGAATATTTCATCGCCATGAAGGTGTCTTGCAGTTCGCGGATGATCGGATCGACCGCTTTCGCGCCACCCTGCATGAACGCTGGCAGCGCCGATTGCAGGTCGGCACCGGCCGAGAAGGCACCGCCTTCGGCTGCGTCGGCACTCCAGATCACCAGACCTTTGAAGTTCTTGGCGGCTTCGGCCAATGCCAGTTTGAAGCCGTCGATCACGCCCTGACCGATCACGTGCATTTTGGTTTTCAGCGAGATCACCAGCACTTCGTCGCCACTGTGCCAGACGCGTACCGAGTCGTCCTCGAACACGGTGGTACCGGCAGTGCGGCCATCGATGGCGCCGGCACCAAACACCGGTGCGCGGAACTGCTGACGCTCGTACACGGCCAGCGAGGAGCGTGGCACGAACGATTTCGATACGGCCGACCACGAACCCTCAGGGGTGTGAACGCCACCTTTTTCCGCCACAGGGCCTTCGAATACCCAGGCTGGCAGCGGTGCATTGCACAGTGCGTGGCCAGCGTCGATATCTTCCTTGACCCAGGTCGCCACTTGCGACCAGCCGGCTGCTTGCCAGGTCTCGAACGGACCGACGTTCCAGCCGAAGCCCCAGCGCATCGCGAAGTCGATTTCGCGGGCGTTGTCGGCAATGCTGTCCAGATGGATAGCGATGTAGTGGAAGGCATCGCGGAAGATCGCCCACAGGAACTGGCCTTGTGGATTGGTCGATTCGCGCAGTGCTTTCATCTTCTTGACCGGATCCTTCTCTTTCAGGATGCGGGCGATGATGTCGGCAGCCTTGCCGCCGCCAGTGACGTATTCACCGGTCGCGAAGTCCAGACGCTGGATTTCCTTGCCAACTTTTTTGTAGAAGCCGGCGCCGGTTTTCTGACCCAGCGCGCCTTTTTCTACCAGACCAGCCAGCACGGCCGGGGTTTTGTAGACAGCCGCGAAAGGATCGTTCGGCAGGTAGTCCTGCATGGTTTTGATTACGTGACCCATGGTGTCCAGACCGACCACGTCCGCGGTGCGGAAGGTGCCCGATTTGGCGCGACCCAGCTTGGCGCCGGTCAGGTCGTCGACCACGTCGACCGACAGACCGAACTTCTCGGCTTCGTGCACGATGGCCAGAATACCGAATACGCCGACGCGGTTAGCGATGAAGTTAGGCGTATCTTTGGCGCGCACCACACCCTTGCCCAGGGTGGTGGTCAGGAAGCCTTCCAGCTGGTCGCTGATTTCCGGCTTGGTGAACTCGGTCGGGATGATTTCGACCAGGTGCATATAGCGCGGTGGGTTAAAGAAGTGCACGCCGCAGTAGCGCGATTTCAGATCCGCGTCGAAACCTTCCGACAGCTTGGTGATCGACAGGCCCGAGGTGTTCGAAGCGAAGATCGCGTTCGGTGCAATGTGCGGAGCGACTTTCGCGTACAGGTCGTGTTTCCAGTCCAGACGCTCGGCGATCGCTTCGATGATCAGATCGCACTCGGCCAGCTTGGCCAGGTCGTCTTCATAGTTAGCGACTTCGATCAGACCAGCGTGGTCCTTATTACCCAGTGGTGCAGGCGAGAGCTTTTTCAAGTTCTCGATCGCGCGCAGCACGATACCGTTTTTCGGACCTTCTTTTGCAGGCAGGTCGAACAGCACGACTGGTACTTTGGCGTTGATGCAATGCGCGGCGATTTGCGCGCCCATCACGCCGGCGCCCAGCACGGCTACTTTTTTAACGATGAAATTGGTCATGTCGTATCCTTAAAGATCTTAGAACAGGTCTGCGTCGAGGGCCATCAGGTTGGCCGAACCCGAACGTGCCTGACGAATCAAGGTTGCAGTTTCTGGTTGCAGACGAGCGAAGTAGAAGCGTGCGGTCGCCAGTTTGGCTTTGTAGAAGTTGTCGCCGCTGTCTTCCTTGGCCAGCGCGATCTTCGCCATTTGTGCGAAGAAGTAGCTGTACACCATGTGACCGACTACGCGCAGGTAAGGCACGCAGGCAGCACCGACTTCGTCCGGGTTCTGGAAGGCTTTCATGCCGATTTCCATGGTCAGTTTGGTGACCTTGTCGCCCAGATCGCCCAGCGGGGTCACGAATTCGCTCATGGCTTCATCGGTACCGTTGTCTTCCACGAAGGCTTTGATTTTTTCGCCGAATTTACGCAGCTTGGCGCCGTTGTCACCGAGGATCTTACGACCCAGCAGATCCAGCGACTGGATGGTGTTGGTGCCTTCGTAGATCAGGTTGATACGCGCGTCACGCACGTACTGCTCCATGCCCCACTCCGAGATGTAGCCGTGGCCGCCGAATACCTGCATGGCTTCCGAGGTCGCGATCCACGCGTTATCGGTGATGAAGGCCTTGATGATCGGGGTCAGCAGCGCAACTTCGTCAGCGGCGTCTTTACGCACTTCTTCGTCAGGGTGGTGCAGTTCGCGGTCGATCTGCAGTGCTACGTAGGAAGTGAAAGCGCGCGCGCCTTCGGCGTAGGCTTTACCGGTCAGCAGCATGCGGCGTACGTCCGGGTGCACGATGATCGGGTCAGCGGCTTTTTCCGGTGCTTTAACGCCGGACAGCGAGCGCATCTGAATACGGTCTTTAGCGTAGATCAGTGCGTTCTGGTAAGCCACTTCGGTCAGACCCAGCGACTGCATGCCCACGCCCAGACGGGCGGCGTTCATGAACACGAACATGGCGTTCAGGCCTTTGTTCGGCTGGCCGATGATCCAGCCACGGGCGCCGTCCAGATTCATCTGGCAGGTCGAGTTACCGTGGATGCCCATTTTTTCTTCGATGGCGCCGCAGGTGATCGGGTTACGTTCACCGACCGAACCGTCAGCGTTCGGCAGGAACTTCGGTACCAGGAACAGCGAGATACCTTTCGAGCCTTCCGGTGCGTCCGGCACGCGGGCCAGCACCAGGTGCAGGATGTTGTCGGCCATATCGTGTTCGCCGGCCGAGATGAAGATTTTGTTACCGGTGATCAGCCACGAACCGTCTTCCTGTGGCAGAGCCTTGGTGCGCAGCAGACCCAGATCGGTACCGCAGTGTGGTTCGGTCAGGCACATGGTGCCGGTCCATTCACCCGATACCAGTTTCGGCAGATAGACTTCTTTCTGGTGGGCGGTGCCGTGTTCTTTCAGGCACTCGTAGGCGCCATGCGACAGACCTGGGTACATGGTCCAGGCCTGGTTCGCCGAGTTCAGCATTTCGTAGAACGAGTTGTTCAGTACTACTGGCAGGCCCTGACCGCCGTATTCCGGATCGCAAGCCAGTGCCGCCCAGCCGCCTTCGACGTACTGTTTGTAGGCTTCTTTAAAGCCTTTCGGGGTGGTCACGGTGTGGGTCGCGGCGTCGTGTTTGCAGCCTTCGCGGTCACCCGAGTGGTTCAGCGGGAACAGCACTTCCGAGGTGAACTTGCCGCCCTCTTCCAGCACCTGATTGATGATGTCGGCATCGACTTCGGCGTAGTCGGGCAGTGCTTTCAGTTCTTCTTCCACGTTCAGGAACTCGTGCAGAACGAATTGCATATCCCGGATTGGTGCGACGTATTGACCCATGATTTTCTCCTGATGGCTTTTGTAGTGACTACGAAATTAAATGGTAAGCGTACTAATTGGTGAGCTTGGTAAATGCTGCGCT
Source organism: Oxalobacteraceae bacterium (assembly GCA_027490725.1). Classification (GTDB taxonomy): domain Bacteria; phylum Pseudomonadota; class Gammaproteobacteria; order Burkholderiales; family Burkholderiaceae_D; genus Rugamonas. Next base: position 45,991 of record JAIXXN010000012.1, on the reverse strand, counting down.
TTAGTGCTGTGCGACCACCGCTGCCGGTGATTGCGGATTGCGATACGTACCCAACAGACGTTCGAAACCGATCCCCGCCCGTGCCAGACTGCCCGGTATGCGCAGGAAACGCGCATCGTGATGCAGAGCCAGAATCAGCCCGTACATCTCGTACACCAGTTGCTGCGGGTCGGTGTCGGCTTTCAGATCGCCGCATTCCACTGCCTGTTTCACGCAGCGCAGCAGAGCTCCCTGCCACGCGCCGACCATGGCCATCAGCTCTTCGCGGATGGGACCGGGCCGGTCGTCATACTCGACGGCGCCACTGATATAGATACAACCGGAAGCCACTTCCACACTGACCCGTTTGACCCAGCGGGCAAACATCGACTGCAGACGCTGGATACCGCGTGGTTCCTTAACACTGGGGAAGAACACTTCCTGTTCAAAGCGATGGTGATACAACTTCAGCACTTCCAACTGCAAATCTTCACGCGACCCGAAGTGTGCAAACACGCCGGACTTGCTCATGTTCATCTTATCCGCGAGCAGCCCGATGGTCAGACCTTCCAGACCGTCACGGCTCGCCAGATCGAGTGCCACGTCCAGAATTGCGGCCCGTGTCAGCTCACCCTTGCGCATAAATTTAGTTGAGGTATTAATAAGATTACGTCCCAAGGCAAAAATTAATCTAGGAGAAGAAACAGCATTCTGCGCTAGTTAAATTTACTCCGTGTGAAAGAATTGCGAACGCTCGTACTATTATCTACCGGGGAGTAAAAGTCAAACAGTACTGTTAGAGGTGCGGTTCTATTGATGCGTCGCAGCAAATTCAGCACGAGCGTGCTAGGAAAGGCCGCTCGCTGCTATACTAGAGCTTGCCCAACTGGCGGCGGTCGCGTTTGGTAGGACGGCCTTTGAAATCGGCGCTGGGTTCGCGGAACATGCGACGGTTTTCGGCCACCGCGGCGCGCCGCGCCACACTGGCGTCGGTCTCTTCGTACAGATTGCGCGCGATGGGGGCCGCGGCGCGCACATCGGACAGATTCATCACATCGACTTCCCAGCGCTCGGCGCCGTTGTCGATATCGAGCACATCGCCGATGCGCACGGCACGGGCCGGCTTCACCTTGTCGCCACCCAGCTTCACCTTGCCGCTATCGACGGCCTCGGTGGCCAGCGAGCGGGTTTTAAAGAAGCGTGCGGCCCACAGCCATTTATCGAGTCTGACACTATCCATCAGGCGTATTTCCCCACTGCGACGATGCGCATCACCATCTTGTATGCAAAATAAGCGAGTTCGTAGCCGAGCCGGCGCCAGCGCCCCACGTGCTCGAAATCACTGCCATGGATCACCACGCCCTCGGCCACCGCTGCCTCGATATGCTGGCGCAGGCTGTTGGCAAAGGCGGCGTCCTTGATCACCACATTGGCTTCCTGATTCAGGAACAGGCTGAGCCCGTCCACATTGCTGGAACCCACCGTAGCCCAGTCATCATCGATCACCGCCACCTTGGCGTGCAACTGGGTTTTGCGGTATTCCACCACTTTCACGCCGGACGCCAGCAGCTTCGGATAGAAGGAATGGGCGACCGCATCCTGCAGCCAGATTTCCCCCACCCCGATCAGCAGCGTCACCTGCACCCCGCGTTCGGCGGCCGCCGCCAGCGCATGGCGGAACTTGGCGCCCGGCGCAAAATACGGATTGGCCAGCAGCACACTGTGGCGCGCCTGCCCCAGCGCCTGCAGATAGGCGCGCTGGATGGTGCGCCGGTTGCGCAGATTATCGCGCACCACAAAGCCGGCCTGCACCATATTCTGCACGGCTTTTTTCTGCACCTTGCGCAAATCGCGGTACAGCTCGAAGCGCTGGAACAGGCCCATTTTGCCCAGTCGCAGCCACTGACTCTGCATTTCCAGATGGATGGTGGTCACCAGCGGGCCCGTCACCTGCACGGCGAAATCCCAGCGCGGCGCTGCCAGACTGATGCTGCCGTCATAGTCACAGAACATGTCATCGTTGACATTGATGCCGCCCACAAAGGCCTGCGACTGATCCACCACACACAGCTTGCGGTGGGTCCGCGTTACGCCGCGCTTAAACCACGGATTGAAGATACGGTGCTCGACGCCGGCCGCGCGCAGCTGCGCATGCATCTGGGCGATGCGGCGCCGTCCCGTGCCCCACCAGTCGGTAATCATGCGCACCTGCACGCCGCGCCGTGACGCGTCGCTGAGTGCGGCCAGTACGGCACGCCCGGTCGCATCATCGGCAAAGATATAGGTCTCGAAATAGACTTCATACTGCGCTGCGCCGATGGCCGCTAGCAGCGCGGGGAAGAAATCGGCGCCCGTATGCAGCAGGCGCACGTCATTATCCCCGAGAAAATTAACGGTCGGCATACACTCAGGCCAGCGTCAGATTGGCCACAATCGGGGCATGGTCGGACAGTTTGGCCCACAGGTTGCCATGCAGCACTTGCGCCGTCTCGACCCGGAAGCCGCGCACATAGATGCGATCGAGCCGGAAAAACGGCAGTGCGGCAGGAAAAGTCCGGGCTGGCGCCAGTCGATGCTTGCCGCGCAGCGTACGCACCAGATCGCCTAGCGTCGACGCACTGCCGATCTGGTCAAACGCCTCCACCACGCCGAGTGCGTTGCGCAGCTCGCCGCCCAGACTATTGCGCCAGTCATTGAAATCGCCAGCAATGATCACCGGCTCGCCATCGGGGGCCGAAGCTTGCACAGCCGCAATCAGCGCCTGCGTCTGACGGCGCCGTCCCGCCTCGAACAGACCGAAGTGCACCACATAGCAATGCACCGCACCGCGTGCCGTCTCCAGCACACAATGCAGAATGCCGCGCTGCTCATACGCATGATCGGACACATCATGGTTACGGCTATTCGCGATCGGGAACGCGCTGAGCAGCGCATTGCCATGGTGGCCATGGTCATACACGGCATTCATACCGTAGGCCGCGTGGCCATGCCGCGTTTCGCCGGCAAAATACTCGTGCTGCGCCGCAGCAGGCCAATGCTTATGACCGAGATGATCGGCGCCATATTTGGCCGCCTTGCGATCATGCTGGCCCTGCACCTCTTGCAAAAAAACCACATCAGCCTCGAACTGGCTGATAGCCTGCTTCAACGCCAGCACCCGCGGTTCACTGCGGATAGCCGACACGCCCTTGTGGATATTGTAGGTAGCGACACGGATTCTCATAGTCTCATTCTAACCCTGAGTCCGGAACTGCGGCGCATAAAAACCGGGGTCAGATCCGACATCCGGACACGCACTCGACAGTAGAGGGTAGACAGCAGCTTGGATTGGCCACTCTAAGCCAACCGTTGCATGTTCCGATGCCCAAACGCAGCGCACCACTGGCAGGACTAGTCGAAGCAATGCCGGGGTTCCTGTTGCATCAGACCATCAAGGCGCCGGGCCTCGGCATGCCGCTCAAATGACAGCCGAGTTCGTGTCCGAATGTCGGATCTGACCCCGGTTCTCAGAACATGACAGCTGAGTTCGTGTCCGAATGTCGGATCTGACCCCGGTTCTTGGCAACGGTTTTACAGGTGACGCGGCAGTTGCAGGATGGCTTCGGCGTTGGAGGAGGAGAAGCAGCGGTCGGCAGCTTCCAGATATGGCAGCCACTGGTAGTTGATGTGCTCGCGCGGCGCGAGGGTGATGGCGATGTCGCGCGGGACTTGTACGCTGAAGACGTGCTCGGTATTTTCCGTGACGCCGGGAGCGTAGCGGTGCCGCCAGACGGGATAGATGGTGTAGATATTGGCCAGCTGCCAGTCGCGTACGACGATCTGCTGGCCGTCGGCGACGATGCCGGTCTCTTCATGCAACTCGCGGGTGGCGGCGCCTAACAGGGCTTCGTCAAGCGCGTCGAGTGAGCCGGTCACCGATTGCCAGAAACCGGGCTTGTCGGCACGTTCGATCAGCAGCACTTGCAAGTCGGCGGTGTGAATCACCACCAGGACGGATTCGGGAATTTTATAAGGCATGCTCGACATCATAAAAGAAAAGGCGCCGTAGCGCCTTTTCTTCATTCAACAGACTTAGCCAGCAACCTTTGGCTCAGCAGCACGCAGACGGATATGCAGTTCTTTCAACTGCTTCTCGTCCACTTCCGATGGCGCCTGGGTCAGCAAGCACTGGGCGCGCTGGGTTTTCGGGAAGGCGATCACGTCGCGGATCGAATCGGACTTGGTCATCAGGGTCACGATACGGTCCAGACCGAAAGCCAGACCACCATGCGGAGGCGCGCCGTATTGCAGGGCGTCCAGCAGGAAGCCGAATTTCAGACGGGCTTCGTCGGCATCGATCTTCAATGCGCGGAATACCTTCGACTGCACTTCTTCGCGGTGGATACGGATCGAACCGCCACCCAGTTCCCAGCCGTTCAGCACCATGTCGTAGGCCTTGGCGATGCAGGCACCCGGATTGGTTTCCAGCATGTCTTCGTGGCCGTCTTTCGGTGCCGTGAACGGGTGGTGGGTCGCGGTCCAGCGGTCAGCTTCTTCGTCGTATTCGAACATCGGGAAGTCGATCACCCACAGCGGCGACCAGACGTCGTCGAACAGGCCGGCTTTCTTGCCGAATTCCGAGTGACCAATCTTGACGCGCAGCGCGCCGATGGCATCGTTCACCACCTTGGCTTTGTCAGCACCGAAGAAGATCAGGTCGCCGTCTTCTGCGCCCGTCAGTTCCAGCACTTTGGCCAGCGCTTCATCGTGCAGGTTTTTCACGATCGGCGACTGCAGACCGTCACGGCCTTTGGCTTTCTCGTTGACCTTGATGTAGGCCAGACCGCGTGCGCCATAGATGGCCACGAACTGGGTGTAAGCGTCGATTTCCGAACGTGGCATGTCGCCGCCCTTCGGTACGCGCAGACCGACTACACGGCCGTTCGGCATGTTGGCTGCACCGGAGAAGACTTTGAAGTCGACGTCTTTCATCACTTCGGTCAGGTCGGTGAATTTCAGTTTCACGCGCATGTCCGGCTTGTCCGAACCGTAGCTGCCCATCGCTTCGGCGAAGTCCATCACCGGGAACGGGTTAGGCAGTTCGACGTCCATGGTGTTCTTGAACACTTTACGGATCATGTCTTCGAACAGATCGCGGATTTCCTGTTCGGTCAGGAACGAGGTTTCGCAGTCGATCTGGGTGAATTCTGGCTGACGGTCAGCGCGCAGATCTTCGTCGCGGAAGCACTTGGTGATCTGATAGTAACGGTCGAAGTTAGCCACCATCAGCAGCTGCTTGAACAGCTGTGGCGATTGCGGCAGCGCGAAGAAGTTACCCGCGTTAACCCGCGATGGCACCAGATAGTCGCGCGCGCCTTCCGGGGTCGACTTGGTCAGCATCGGAGTTTCGATATCGATGAAGCCCAGTTCGTCCAGATACTTACGCACTTCCATCGACACTTTGTAGCGCAGACGCAGGTTGTTCTGCATCTGTGGACGACGCAGGTCCAGCACGCGGTGGGTCAGACGGGTGGTTTCCGACAGATTGTCATCATCCAGCTGGAACGGTACGGCCACCGAGGCGTTCAGCACTTCCAGTTGCGAGCAGACCACTTCGATCTTGCCCGACTTCAGGTTGGCGTTCACGGTGCCGGCCAGACGGTCTTTCACCACACCGGTGACGCGCAGGCAGAACTCGTTACGTACCGCTTCAGCGGCCTTGAACACTTCGGCCTGTTCCGGATTGCACACGATCTGCACCAGACCTTCGCGGTCGCGCAGGTCGATGAAGATCACGCCACCGTGGTCACGGCGACGATGTACCCAGCCGCACAGGCTGACGGTTTGGCCAAGCAGCGCTTCGGTAGTGAGGCCGCAGTAGTGAGTACGCATTGAGGACATTGTAATTTCTCGGTTCAGGTTAGGTTACTCAGTTAATCTTGATCTTGTCGTAGTGACGATATGCTGTATTTTTGCTGCTTATTGCTGCTTCGTTTCGATGGCTTCGGGCGCTTCATCCGGCGCCACCACACCCATCGAGACGATGTATTTCAGTGCGGCGTCCACCGACATGTCCAGCTCGACCACATCCTTGCGCGCCATCATCAGGAAAAAGCCCGAGGTCGGATTCGGCGTTGTCGGTACGTAGACACTCACGAAATCGCCCACCAGATGGTTCTTCACGTCACCGCCCGGCGTGCCGGTCAGAAACGCGATGGTCCACGATTGCGGATGCGGATACGGAATCAGTACCGCTTTGCGGAAAGCATTGCCGGACGAGGAGAACAGCGTATCGGATACCTGCTTGACACTCGAATACAGCGAGCTGACCACGGGAATCCGGGTCAGCAGCTTTTCCCACAGGCGCACCACATATTTACCGACCAGATTATTGGTCAGCAAGCCCGTAAAGAACACGATCAGTACCGTCAGCACCGTGCCCAGCCCGGGAATATCGAAGCCGAACAGGGTGCGCGGCTGCCAGCGCAGCGGCACAAACAGCAGCGACTGGTCCATGGTGCTGATCACCAGATTCAGCACCCAGGCGGTAATCGCCAGGGGGACCAGAATCAGTAAGCCGGTAATGAAATATTTACGCATAGTTCCTACTCGTGGGAGTTATACATTGCTGTAGCCAGACCGCAGGGTCGCGCGCAGGCAGACTGACTCAAGCGCTATCGCCGCCGCCCGACGTTGCAGCAGGTGCAGCAGGCGCAGCAGCGGGAGCAGCCGGCTTGACGCCTTCCGTTGGTCCGGTGGAAATCCCCGTTGCCGGTGGCGTACCACCACGGAAATCGGTCTGGTACCAGCCAGTGCCCTTGAGCTGGAAGCCAGCTGCAGTCAATTGTTTCTTAAAACTTTCTTTTCCGCAGGACAGGCAAACCGTCAGCTGGGGATCAGAAATCTTCTGCAAAACATCCTTGGCAAAACCGCAGGCTTCGCAGCGGTAAGCGTAGATCGGCATCTATTACTCCGCAAAAATCATCAAAACCCTGAATTATAAAGCTTTTTAGCCGCCACTTGCCGGTTTCCTGCTGTCAGCCTGCCAGCCGCCGCGGTTCAGGCGCGTCGCTGCCAGATCATCCAGCGCTCTTTACCGGCAAAAACGGCAATCGAATCGCTGACCGGCGCATCGACGATGCACTCGAAATCGGCCTGCAACAAAGCGTCCAGTGCACTGCGGCTGATCCCGAATGGCGGGCCTTTGGGCTGGTCGTCAAAGAAGAAATACCCGGCCAGCCAGCCGCCGGGAGGCAGCAAGGCGGCCCAGCGCGCCGCTACCTGCGGCCGCATGGCCGCTGGCATGGCACACAGAAACGCCCGTTCGTAGATCAGTTCCAGGGGCGGCGACGCTGGCGCGACCTGCCACGCAAAGAAATCGGCCTGCACCACGCGTGCCGCATGCACTCCGGCCACGGCTTTTCCAGTCGTCACCGCGCTCGGCGAAAAGTCGATGGCGGTGACATCCCAGCCCGCTTCGGCCAGACACACCAGTTCGTAAGCAGCGCCGCAGCCGGGAATCAGGCTAACCCGTGGTGCACTGCTGGCCACCAGTTCCTGCAATGCCTGCGGTACGGCACCGCGATCCCATGGCGTGAACTGGCGCGCAAAACGCTCGTCCCAGAACGCCGGGGAAGCGGGATCGCGCTCGGTAAAATCGACCATCGTCCTGCCCTTCCCGCGCTAGCCAGCCAGATGCTGCCAGCGCAGATACAGTTGCAGCACTGCCACCCCGCCGCCAAACGCCAGCGCGAAATACACCACCAGCGCCAGCAGACGATTGGTGCGTTGCTGTTCCTGAATCAGCACCTTGATCAGTTCGGTATTGTCGGCAACCGGCTCGGCCTGCTGTGCCAGTGCCTTGTGCAGCAGACGCGGCAGTTGCGGCAGCACGTGCGCGTAATGGGGCGCTTCCGCCTTCATGCGCTGCCACATGCCTTTCAGCCCCACCTGCTCGGCCATCCAGTTTTCCAGATAGGGCTTGGCGGTTTTCCACAGATCCAGATCCGGATCGAGCTGGCGCCCCAGCCCTTCGATATTCAGCAGGGTTTTTTGCAGCAGCACCAGTTGCGGTTGCACTTCGACATTGAAGCGGCGCGAAGTCTGGAACAGACGCAGCAGAATCTGGCCGAAGGAAATGTCTTTCAGGGGACGATCGAAAATCGGTTCGCAGCAGGCCCGCACCGCCGATTCCAGTTCGTCGACGCGGGTGTCTTTCGGCGCCCAGCCCGATTCGATGTGGGCTTCCGCCACGCGTTTGTAATCACGCCGGAAGAAAGCCAGGAAGTTCTGCGACAGGTAATCCTTGTCGAAGTCATTGAGCGTGCCGACGATGCCGAAATCGAGTGCGATATAGCGACCGAAACTGGCCGGATCGACCGACACCAGAATATTCCCCGGATGCATATCAGCATGGAAGAAACCGTCACGGAATACCTGCGTGAAGAAAATCTCCACGCCATCGCTGGACAGCTTTTTCAGATCCACGCCTGCTTCGGCCAGCCGGTCGATCTGCGAAACAGGTATGCCGTGCATACGCTCCATCACGATCACGCTGTTCGAGCAGTAATCCCAGTACATTTCCGGCACCAGCAGCAGGTCGGAATTGGCGAAGTTACGGCGCAGTTGGCTGGCATTGGCCGCCTCGCGCATCAGGTCGAGTTCGTCGTGCAGATATTTATCGAATTCGGCCACCACTTCTTTCGGCTTCAGACGTTTGCTGTCGGCCCAGAAGCGCCCTACCCACTCGGCAGCGATGTGCATCAGCGCGACATCGTCATCGATAGATTTTTTCATGCCCGGACGCAGCACCTTGACGGCCACCTGCTTGCCATCCTTGAGCGTGGCAAAGTGCACTTGCGCGATCGAGGCCGAGGCCACCGGGGTGCGCTCGAAGCTGGCGAACAGTTCGTCCGGATGGGCGCCCAGCGATTTGCGGATCTGCGCAATCGCCAGCTCGGTCGGGAACGGCGGCACACGGTCCTGCAGGCGCGACAACTCTTCCACCAGATCGCCGGGAATCAGGTCGCGCCGGGTCGACAGTACCTGACCGAACTTGACGAAGATCGGGCCCAGATCTTCCAGTGCCATGCGCAGCCGCACCCCGCGCGGGGCGGACAGGTCGCGCCAGAAGAATAGCGTTTCAATCAGTTTAGCGATGCGTGGCTTCTTCAGCTCGGCAAACGCAATTTCATCCAGACCATACTGGATCGCAACGCGCAGGATCTTCAGTAATCGTAAAAATTTCAGCATTAGTGCGAGCCCGTGTTTTGTTCTAACTTTTGTTCTAACTTCTGTTCCAGCTTAGCCAGCCGTTTGGCAGCCCGCTCCACGTCGTCGCGCAAGCGCACCACGTCGGCAGAAAAGCCCTCTACCACTTCCGGACGCACCAGCACCGGCCGTTCTTCGAGCAGGAATTCGGCAACATTCTCCGCCAGCTTGCGCTGCCCCGTGCGCAGCATCTCGAAGGCCGACCTGGCGCCCGCCACCATGCGCACCGCGGCCACCGGCCCCAGCACTTTTTCCAGATCCTGTTCGGCGTCCCAGCGCAGCGTGTTGCTCAGCGTCGAGATGGTATTGGCCAGTTCGGCGTCACCGGCAATCTGCACATAGGAAAACGCCCGGGCGCGGTTCTGCAGCATCAGCGGCACATCGGCCAGCTTCAGACTGATGGTGACACGCGCCTCGCTCTCTGCCTCGGCAGGCTGCAGATAGCCGTCCGCCGTCACTTGCAGGCGCAGCACCACGGCGCCACTATCGATGGCCGCAACCTTGCCGCTGTGGCGCAGCAAGGCGGCACGCGCCGCCGGCTCCTGCGCCAGCAAGTGGTTGATGGCAGCGCAGGCCGGCGCTGCCGCAGTAAATAGGCCCAGATTCGGTGCAATCATTCGGATACCATCAAAACAAAACCGCAAAAGAAAACCGCCCGAAAGTCGGGCGGTCTTGATCTTACCAGTTTGCCGCAAAGCGCGGCGATTAAGCGAGCTGCTGAATACCAGCCAGCAGCCAGCCACCGTTGCCCGATACCGGCTTGACCAGATTCCACACTTCGTGGAACGGCTCGGCCAGCGCGTCCGGCGCCGGTTTGATGGAGCCGCTGAATTTGACGCTGGACAGGTACTCGTCATTGCTGGTTTCGATACCCAGCAGTTCCGCGTCGATGGTGACCACGTCGGTGTAATCCTTCTGGGCGCCGCGCTCGGTGATTTGCAGCTTCAGCTCGGCAAACACTTCCGGCGTGGTGAATTCGCGGATATCGGCCACATCGCCTTTGTCCCAGGCCGCTTGCAGACGGATAAAGTTACCTTTGGCCACGCGCAGGAAGGTCGCTGCATCGAAGTCAGCCGGCACACCCCACGGGGTGTGCGCTACCGGCGCTACCGGAGCCGCAGGGGCTTCGCCGGCCAGACGCGAACCGATTTCCGGCGTTGCCGTCGCAGCTGGCTGGGCATACGCCTGATTCTGGTCGTAGTTGCCGTTAAAGCCGGCTGGCATACCGGCAGCGGCCGGTGCCGGTGCCGACTTGCGACGGAACATGCGGAACAGCAACACGCCGACACCAGCCAGCAGGGCCAGCATGATGATCGAGCCCAGCATGCCGCCCATGGCGCCACCCAGACCGAAGTGCGAGAACAGTGCGCCAATACCCAGACCCAGCAGCGCGCCGCCGAGGATGCCTTTCCATGGGCTAGCCGGTTTCGGTGGTACGGCCGGCGCCGGTGCAGGCGCAGCCGGGGCTGCCTGACGCGGAGCCTGCTGAGGTGCAGCGGCTGGAGGCATGCGGTTGACGCTCTGCGACTGACGACCGATCGAACGACCGCCGCCCATCGGACGCGCGGTGGCTTCAGCCAGCATCGACATAGCAGAAACGGCCAGTACTGCGCCAATCAGGAGTTGCTTCAGTTTCATGGACATCCTCAATGAAATTACAGTTTGATACCAGTGTGCAAAGCGGCCACACCTGCCGTCAGGTTGAAATACTGGACCCGCTCCAGCCCGACCTGTTCCATCATGCTCTTCAGCGTATCCTGATCCGGATGCATGCGGATCGATTCTGCCAGATAACGGTAGCTATCGGCATCACCGGCAATCTTCGCGCCCATCCAGGGCAAGACCTTGAACGAATAAATATCATAAGGTTTTTGCAAGGGTGCCGCCACTTTGGAAAATTCCAGTACCAGCAGCTTGCCGCCCGGTTTCAGCACGCGGCGCATTTCCGCCAGCGCCACATCCTTGTGGGTCATATTTCGCAAGCCGAACGCCACGCTGACGCGGTCGAAATAATTGTCCGGGAAGGGCAGTTTTTCCGCATCACACAGCAAGGTGGGGGTGTTCAGGCCACGATTCAAGAGGCGATCGCGACCTACCCGCAACATCGACTCATTAATATCGGTCAGCCAGACTTCACCCGTCGGCCCCGCCTGCTTGGCGAAGACCTTGGCCAGATCGCCCGTACCACCGGCGATATCCAGACATTTAAAGCCGGGACGCACACCCGCGTGCGCGATGGTGAACGTCTTCCACAGACGGTGCAGGCCAGCCGACATGACGTCGTTCATGATGTCGTACTTGGCAGCGACAGAATGGAAAACCTTGGCAACTTCGCGGACTTTTTCGTCTTCCGCGACAGTTTTGTAACCGAAGTGAGTGGTATTGGTCATGGTAGGCAGGCCTGTTAGTTTGCCGGCATTATACAAGACGGCTCTGCGCCCGACAGCATGGCGCAGTACAGTGGGGCAAGCCGGCAGGGTTGCCGTATCGGCTACTGCCGGCCGCCCGGTGAATCAGTGCTTGTGGCCGCAGCCGTGGTGTCCTGCCGGCGCTGCCGAGCTGCCTGGCAGTACGGTGCCCGTCGCGCGGCCAGTGTCGCCGTCGAAACCGGCCGCATGCAGACGCGCCATGTAGTCGGCCCACAGGCTGTCCTGTTCTTGACCTAGCCGATACAGATAGTCCCAGGTGTACAGACCGGAGTTATGGCCATCGCTGAAGGTCGGCTGGATCGCGTAGTTGCCGACCGGCTCGATGCCGGCGATACCCACTTCACGCTTGCCCACTTGCAGCGTTTCCTGACCCGGGCCGTGGCCCTTCACTTCGGCCGAGGGCGAATACACGCGCAGCAACTCGAAGGAAATCGAGAAACTTGCGCCGTCGTCAAATTCCACGTCGAGGCGGCGCGACTGGTTGTGGACCGTCAGTCCGGTAGCTTGATGGCGCATGCTTATCCTTGTAGAGCTTGCTTGATGGCGGCGTGCAGCGCCGCAACCAGCGCGCGGCGTTCGGCCAGCACGGCCGGATCGGCGGCGCGCTGCGCCACTGCCCAAGTCGGCTGAGGGAAATGGGCATCCCCAGCATAGCGGGGAATCACATGCCAGTGTACATGGGGCGTCATATTGCCGAAACTGGCCAGATTGACTTTATCCGGCGACATGATAGCGCGCTGGGCCGCTTCCACCGCCCACACGACCGCCATCACATGCTGACGTTCGCTGACGCTCAGATCCGTCATTTCACGCACATGGGCATTCCACACTACCCGCGTGTAGCCCGGATATTCAGCTTCGTCGACGGCGATCACCGACAGTTGCCGATCGCGCCAGATCAGCACCCCGTCTGCAGGCGCCGCCAGCAATGTGCAAAGATCGCAAGCCATTACACCAGCACCCGTTCGATGCCGCCCGCATTGGCGCGCTGCACATACTCGGGCAGCCAGTTTTCACCCAGCAGATGCTTGGCGATTTCGACCACGATGTAATCCGCCGTGGTACCGGCATCTTCACTGTAGCGCGATACCCCGCCCAGACACGCAGGGCAGCTGGTCAGGATTTTGACTTCGCCCGTGAAACCGTCGGCGCGCAGTTTGTCGGCGCCGCTGATCACTTCCTGTTCCTTGCGGAAGCGCACTTGCGTGGAAATGTCGGGACGGGCAATCATCAGCGTGCCGGAATCGCCACAGCAGCGGTCATTCTTCTCGATCTTGACGTTGTCATGCGTCTGGATCAGGGTATTGACGGTCTTGGTCGCTTCCTGCAGCTTCATCGGCGTGTGGCATGGCTCGTGGTACATATAGCGGGTACCCGTCACGCCTTCCAGACGCACCTGTTTCTCCATCAGATATTCGTGAATATCCATGATGCGGCAGCCCGGGAAGATCTTGTCGAACTCGTAGGTCGCCAGCTGGTCGTAGCAAGTGCCGCACGACACCAGCACCGTCTTGATGTCCAGATAGTTGAGCGTATTCGCCATGCGGTGGAACAGCACGCGGTTATCCGTCATCATCTTCTCGGCCTTGTCGTACTCGCCGGCGCCGCGTTGCGGATAACCGCAGCACAGATAGCCCGGCGGCAGCACGGTCTGCACGCCCACTTCCCACAGCATCGCTTGCGTGGCCAGTCCCACTTGCGAGAACAGCCGCTCCGAACCGCAGCCCGGGAAGTAGAACACGGCTTCCGTATCGGCATTGGTTTTCTGCGGATTACGGATGATCGGAATCACCTTGTCGTCTTCAATATCGAGCAGAGCACGCGCGGTTTTCTTCGGCAGACCGCCCGGCATTTTCTTGTTGATGAAGTGAATCACCTGCTCGCGCACTTTCGGCTTGCCCACGGTCGGCGGCGGTGCCTTGGTCTGCTTTTTGGCGAATTTCTTCAGTAAATCATTGCCCAGACGCTGCATCTTGTAGCCGACGCCCACCATCGCCGCACGGGTGGCGTTGATGGTGGCCGGATCGGTGGCATTCAGGAAGAACATGGCCGCCGACTTGCCGGGATTAAAGCTCTTCTTGTCCATCTTGCGCAGCAGATTGCGCATATTCATGGACACCTCACCGAAGTCGATATTCACCGGACATGGGGTGACGCATTTATGGCAGACGGTGCAGTGATCCGCCACATCTTCGAACTCTTCCCAGTGCTTGATCGAGATACCACGGCGGGTCTGCTCTTCGTACAGGAAGGCTTCGATCAGCGAGGAAGTCGCGAGAATCTTGTCACGTGGCGAGTACAGCAGATTGGCGCGCGGCACGTGGGTCGAGCACACTGGTTTGCACTTACCGCAACGCAGACAATCCTTGACGCTGTTGGCAATTTCACCGATATCGCTCTGCTGCATGATCAGCGATTCGTGGCCCATCAACCCGAACGATGGCGTGTAGGCATTGCTCAGATCCGCTTCCATGCCTTCCAGATTCAGCAGCTTACCCTTGTTGAAGCGCCCCTCCGGATCGACGCGCTGCTTGTAGGCGCGGAACGGTCCGATTTCTTCTTCGGTCAGGAATTCCAGTTTGGTAATGCCGATCCCATGCTCGCCCGAAATCACGCCGTTCAGCGAACGGGCCAGCTTCATGATGCGTGCCACGGCCTGATGCGCCAGTTGCAGCATTTCGTAGTGGTCGGAATTGACCGGCAAGTTGGTGTGCACATTGCCGTCACCGGCGTGCATGTGCAAGGCCACGAATACCCGGCCGCGCAGCACGCGCTTGTGAATGGCACTCGCTTCATCGAGGATCAGCTTGTACGCTGCACCATTGAAGATCTGGCGCAGGCTGGCACGGATTTCCTGTTTCCAGCTGATCCGTACGGTACGGTCCTGCACCACGTCGAACAGCGTCGCTTGCGGCTGCGCCGCCAGACGTTCCTGCAGCACCGGCAGCAGGCGCTCCAGACCCAGCGCGACCAGTTGCGGCAGCGCTGCGCCCAGCGGCTGATCGAGCTCGGCCAGCAGATAGGTCCAGCGTGCCTGCACCTGCGTCAGCAGTGCCGTGGTTTGCTGCACGCGGTCGCCCAGCATTTCTTCATCGCCCACGCCATCGTCGGCGTCGTCGCTCTTGCCGATCGGCAGATTGCCGGCCGCGAAGAATTGCTGCAATTCCTCGGCCAGTTGCAGCTTGTTGCGGATCGACAGTTCGATATTGATGCGCTCGATGCCGTCGGTGTACTCCCCCATACGGTTGAGCGGAATCACCACGTCTTCATTAATCTTGAAGGCATTGGTGTGTTTGGCAATCGCTGCCGTGCGGGCGCGATCGAGCCAGAATTTTTTACGCGCTTCCGGGCTGACGGCCACAAAGCCCTCGCCGACGCGGGTGTTGGCAATCCGGATCACTTCCGACGCGGCCAGCGCTACGGCGTTTTCATCGTCACCGACGATGTCGCCGAACAGCGCCATCTTCGGCAGCACGCCGCGTTTCGATTTGGTGGCGTAGCCGACCGCACGCAGATAGCGCTCGTCCAGATGCTCGAGACCGGCCAGACGCAGGGTGGCGAACTGCTCGCCCTTGGCCGGCAGGCTGTCGAGGTAATCCTTGATTTCCACGATCGACGGGATCGCATCGCGCGCCTGACCGAAGAATTCCAGACAGACGGTGCGGGTATGCTTGGGCATCTTGTGCAGAATCCAGCGCCCCGAAGTAATCAGACCATCACAGCCTTCTTTCTGGATGCCGGGCAGACCGGACAGGAATTTGTCGGTCACATCTTTGCCCAGACCTTCCTTGCGGAATTTACGGCCTTCGATTTCCAGCACTTCCGTTTTGAACGGTTCGCCCTTGGCTTCACCGCGCGTGCTCGGATGGGTCCACTCGAGTTTGAAACGGGCCAGCGGCGCATCGTGGATCTTCGACAGATTATGGTCGAGACGGGTCACTTCCAGCCAGTCACCGTTCGGGTCGACCATGCGCCACGACGCCAGATTGTCCAGCGCCGTGCCCCACAGCACAGCCTTCTTGCCGCCCGCATTCATGGCGATATTGCCGCCGATGCAGGATGCGTGGGCCGAAGTCGGATCCACGGCGAACACGAAACCGGCCTTCTCGGCCGCTTCCGACACCTTGTTGGTAATCACCCCGGCGCCCGTGTAAATGGTGGCGTACTCGCGGCTCAGGCCGGGCAGTACCTGCATTTCCACCGGGCCCATGTTAAGCAGCTTTTCCGTATTGATCACGGCCGACATCGGCGTCAGCGGAATTGCGCCGCCCGTGTAACCGGTGCCGCCGCCGCGCGGGATGATGGTCAGTCCCAGTTCGATACAACCTTTCACCAGACCGGCCATTTCTTCTTCGTTGTCCGGCGTCAGCACCACGAACGGATATTCGACGCGCCAGTCGGTGGCGTCGGTCACGTGCGAAATGCGCTTCATGCCGTCGAAGCAGATGTTGTGCTTGTCCGTATAGCGGCCCAGCACCTTGGTGGTACGCTTGCGCAGATCATAGGTCTGCTTGAATTCTTCGCCGAAGTCGGCCACCGCCTTGCCGGCAGCGCGCAACAGGCGTGCCACATTCTCGCTACGCTGATGCTGTTCGGCATCGGCGCCGCCAGCGACACCGCTCTCGTCGACGCTGAGGCGACGCTTGTCCACCTCGGCCAGACGGTGATGCAGCGCTTCGATCAATTCCTGACGCCGCTTCGGGTTGTCCAGCAAGTCATCCTGCAAATAGGGATTGCGCCGCACCGCCCAGATATCACCGAGCACTTCGTACAGCATGCGCGCCGAACGACCCGTCTGACGGGCACCACGCAGGGCATCAAGCAAGCTCCACGATTCCTCGCCCAGCAAGCGGATCACGATCTCGCGATCGGAAAACGACGTGTAGTTATAAGGAATTTCGCGCAGGCGGGTGGCCTCCGGACCGTGAGGCGTTTCCGCCAGCAAAGCTTGAATTTGTGCAGGGGCGTTCATATTGCGATTCGACAGGAGACGACTATAGACATTAGCCGGGAGGGTCATTCTAGCGTATTGCGGCGCACCACGCCGGAACAGCCTTCAAGGTGCTAGGGCTAATCGGTGACGCAACAATCCGCTAAAAATTTGAAAAATCCGACTTTGATTGGCAAACAATGCCGAGAATGCACGATAAACTAAATAAAATTCAAGTATTCACAAGAATGACAATATGATTAATTGCACCAAATTAGCCCAGCATTTGCGCGATCCGGTGCCAGAAGCCGTCCGGCACGTACAACAGCAGCGTGGTCATGGTCAGGTAGCGCAGCAGTTTTCCCAGCGCCATATAGGCAATACTGGGCCAGAACGGCAGGTGCAGCCAGCCACCCAGCGTGCACAGCGGATCGCCAATCCCGGGCAACCAGGACAGCAGCATGGTTTTCGCCCCATAGCGCTCCAGCCAGTGAAACCAGCGACTCTGGCGCTCGCGTGCAAAGGTTTGCTTGGCTTTGTAGCCCATCCAGTAGTCGATCACGCCGCCTAGCGTATTCCCCACGGTGGCGACCAGGATGGCGGCCCAGAACAGGGCCGGATTGGCTTTCACCACGGCAAACACGGCCGGTTCCGAACCCAGCGGTACCAGCGTGGCCGAGATCAGACTCACCAGAAACACGGAAGTCAGCCCCACTTGCGGCGCTGCCAGTACGCTCAGCAGCCAGACAATTGCAGATTCAATCATGCATTCTTTGAGTGGGAGGAAAGGTGTCCATTATAATGAATTGCATCCGCACGATTGCATCGATCGGCGCGCGCCCACCCGCGCAGCGCCTGCGCCCTGCTTCACCCCGGTCACCCGCCGGTTAGTTAGCATAGCTTGAAGTACCGAACGCACCAGAAGCATCTGGCCCGGAATCATTATGTTTGCAGACCATGACCATCGACTACCTGAAGAAAATCCTGACCGCCCGCGTCTACGACGTCGCCACTGAAACCCCGCTGGAACTCGCACCTGCCCTGTCGCAGCGCTGCGGCAACCGAATTTATTACAAGCGCGAGGACATGCAGAGCGTGTTCAGCTTCAAGATTCGTGGCGCCTACAACAAAATGGCCCATCTGAGCGAAGCCCAGCGCAAACGCGGCGTGATTTGCGCCTCGGCCGGCAACCATGCGCAAGGTGTGGCCCTGTCCGCCGCCAAGCTGGGCTGCCGTGCCCTGATCGTGATGCCGACCACCACGCCGCAGGTCAAGATCGACGCCGTCAAGGCGCGCGGCGGTCCGTCCGTGGAAGTGGTGCTGCACGGCGAGTCCTACACCGACGCCTACAATCAGGCCCTGTTGCTGGAACAGGAACAGAAGCTGACCTTTGTGCACCCCTTCGATGATCCCGATGTGATCGCCGGTCAGGGCACCATCGGCATGGAAATCCTGCGCCAGCATTCCGGCCCTATCCATGCGATTTTCGTCGCCATTGGCGGCGGCGGTCTGATTTCCGGGGTCGCCGCCTACGTCAAGGCGATCCGTCCCGACATCAAGATCATCGGCGTGCAGACCCTCGATTCGGACGCCATGGCGCGCAGCATCAAGGCCGGTGAACGGGTCACCCTGACCGACGTCGGCCTGTTCTCGGACGGCACGGCGGTCCGGCTGGTGGGCGAGGAAACCTTCCGCCTGGCCCGGCAGTATGTGGACGAGATCATTCTGGTCGATACCGACGCCATCTGCGCCGCCATCAAGGACGTGTTCACCGACACGCGCAGCATTCTGGAACCGGCCGGCGCACTGGCCGTGGCCGGTGCCAAAGCGTATATCGAACGCGCTGCGCTGACCAAGAACCCGATCCAGAACGAAACCCTGATCACCATCGCCTGCGGCGCCAATATGAACTTCGACCGCCTGCGCTTTGTGGCCGAACGGGCCGAGCTGGGCGAAGCGCGCGAAGCGGTATTTGCCGTCACCCTGCCCGAGCAGCGCGGTAGCTTCAAACGCTTCTGCGCACTGGTCGGTCCGCGCAATGTGACGGAGTTCAACTACCGTATCAGCGACAAGGATGAAGCCCATGTGTTCGTGGGTGTGCAGATTGCCGACCGCAACGAGTCGGGCAAGCTGGCGCGCAATTTCGAGGAGCAGGATTTCCGCACCCTGGACCTGACCCACGACGAACTGGCGAAAGCCCACATCCGCCATCTGGTCGGCGGCAAGAGTGCGCTGGCGCAGGACGAACTGCTGTACCGTTTCGAGTTCCCCGAGCGTCCCGGCGCGCTGATGCGCTTCCTCAATTCCATGGCGCCCAACTGGAATATCTCGCTGTGCCACTACCGCAGTCAGGGTGGTGACGTGGGCCGGATTCTGATCGGTCTGCAAGTACCACCCGAGGAAATGGATCAGTTCGCCCAGTTCCTCACCACGCTCGGCTACCGCTACTGGGATGAGAGCGCCAACCCCGTGTATAAACTGTTCCTCGGCTAAGCGCCGGGCACGACGGCATGGTTTGCGCTACCATGCCGTCCTTCACTGCAATCACAACCGCCATGACCAATACCGCCGACCTGTCCCCGCTGGGAAAAACCTCTGCCTACCGCACCGATTACGCACCGGAATTGCTGTTCCCGATTGCGCGACAGGGCAAGCGCGACGAACTGGGTCTGACGGGCACCATGCCCTTCTTCGGGGTGGACATCTGGAACGCCTACGAAATCTCGTGGCTGAACCAGCGCGGTAAACCGCAAGTGGCGATCGCCCGCATTACCGTGCCGGCCGACACACCCAACATCATCGAATCGAAATCGTTCAAGCTCTACCTGAACTCCTTCAACCAGACCCGCCTCGATAGCGTGGTGGCACTGAAGACCTTGCTGCAGCAGGATCTCTCGGCGGCAGCGGGTGGCAATGTACACATCTCGCTGACCCAGCCGGAAGAATTCGGCATGCTGGAAATGGGCGAACTGGACGGCCTGCTGCTCGACCGACTGGACATCGACGTGGATCACTACAGCCCCGACCCGTCGCTGCTGAAAGCGGCGCTGGACGAAGAACCGGTGCAGGAAAAACTGGTGTCACACCTGCTGAAATCGAACTGTCTGGTCACCGGCCAGCCGGACTGGGCCAGCGTGCAGATCCATTACTCGGGTCCCCAGATCGATCAGGAAAGCCTGCTGCGCTACCTGATCGGCTTCCGCGAGCATAATGAATTCCACGAGCAATGCGTGGAGCGCATCTTCATTGACATCCTGCGCCAGTGCCATCCCCAGCAACTGGCCGTGTACGCGCGCTATACGCGCCGCGGCGGTCTGGATATCAATCCGTGGCGCAGCAACTTCAGCAGCGCCAGCAAGCCCGCCAATCTGCGCGGCGCCCGTCAGTAAAGCAGGCAGCCGTCGGGCCTCTCCAGCACACGGGATTTCTGATCGGCTGCGCTGAATCAGGCGTATCATACGCAGATGGGCATGCTTTCCAGCCTGCCCGACTGGGCAATCGCGTTTTCCGGGTTCCGTACAGAAAAAGGCCTATAATGCGCTCGCAGGCCGCATTTGTGCGCCGCAACATTCTATTCGCAATATGAATAACCTTAGCAAAATACTCTCTCTGGAAAACGTGCAGCTCGACCTGGAAGTGTCCAGCAAGAAGCGGGCATTCGAGCAAGCCGGTCTGATCTTCGAAAACAACTGCGGCATCGCCCGCTCTACCGTGTCGGACAATCTGTTCGCGCGCGAGCGACTCGGTTCCACCGGTCTGGGGCATGGCGTGGCCGTGCCGCACGGCCGCGTCAAAGGCATCAAGAGTCTGAAATCGCCGCTGGCCGCGTTTGTGCGACTGGCCGAACCGATTCCCTTCGAGTCGCCCGATGGCAAACCCGTCAATCTGTTGTTTTTCCTGCTGATTCCCGACCACGTCACCCAGCAGCATCTGGAGATCCTCTCGGAGATCGCCGAAATGTTCTCCGATGACGCATTCCGCACGGCTTTGAGCACGGATCCCGATCCGGCTTCCGTGTACCAGCGCATCATCAGCTGGGTACCGACGCTGCAGGCAGCCGGTTAAGCCACGTGGCAGGCGTCTGACTATGGGTTACACTAGACACTAGTTCAACCCATCACGAAGACGCCCCATGCTGCAAACGCCGCTGACGATACAAAGACTGTACGACGATAATCGCGAAAGTTTGCAGCTTGGCTGGTTCGCCGGCTTCCCCGGCGGCGAACGCCTGATTTCCGGTGACGTCGCCTCGGCCGCCGATCAGGTCGGTCACCTGAACACCATCCACCCGGGCCGGATTCAAGTCTTCGGCCATCAGGAAATCAATTACTACCAGCGGCTGAAATCACTGACGCGCGCCCACGTGATTGGCGAACTGATCAACGGCGGCCCGCCCGCGCTGATCATTGCCCAGGGGCTGGAAACGCCGCCCGACATTCTCGCCATCTGCGACGAAAAAAATATCCCGCTCTTCTCGACCCCGCTGCCAGCCGCGCAGGTGATCGACTTCCTGCGCGTCTACCTGTCGAAAAAGCTGGCGCAACGCATCATCATGCACGGCGTGTTCATGGACGTGCTGGGCGTGGGTGTGCTGATTACGGGCGACTCCGGACTGGGCAAGAGCGAGCTGGGGCTGGAACTGATTTCCCGTTCGCACGGTCTGGTCGCCGACGATGCCGTCGAATTCTCGCGCATCGCCCCGAATATGATCGAAGGGCGCTGCCCGGCGCTGCTGCAGAACCTGCTGGAAGTGCGCGGGCTGGGGCTGCTGGACATCAAAGCCATCTTTGGCGAAACGGCGGTGCGCCGCAAAATGCGGCTGAAGCTGATCGTGCATCTGGTGCGGCGTGGTGCGGCCGATGAAGAAGTCGAACGTCTGCCCTTCCAGTTCCCTACCGAGGATGTGCTGGGCCTGCCAGTGCGCAAGGTGGTGATTCCCGTGGCGGCCGGTCGCAACATTGCGGTGCTGCTGGAAGCGGCCGTGCGCAACACGATTCTGCAACTGCGCGGCATTGATACACTGCAGGAATTCATGGAACGCCAGCGCCAGGCCATGAGCGCCGACTAACTTTTCCGCCTTGCGGTATCATCCTGACCTATGCGCATCGTTCTCCTTACCGGTATTTCCGGCTCCGGCAAATCCGTCGCCCTCAACGTGCTTGAGGATACTGGCTATTACTGTGTCGACAATCTGCCGCCGGCCTTGCTAGCCAGTCTGGTCGACACGCTGGTCAAGGAAGGCATGGAAGCGCTGGCGGTGGCCGTCGACGCGCGCAGCTCGGCCTCGCTGGCCAGTCTGCCGGACGATGTGAAACATCTGCGCGAACAGGGCCACGATGTCAAAGTGATGTTCCTGACCGCGAACACCCACTCGCTGGTGGCGCGCTTCTCGGAAACCCGCCGCAGCCATCCGCTGTCGCACGAACTGTACCCGGGACAGAATCCGGCCGCACGACGCACCCTGATCGAATGCATCCAGGAAGAGCGCGAACGACTGGCACCGATCGAAAAGCTCGGCCACGTAGTCGATACCTCGGAACTGAGCGCCAATAAACTGCGCGCCTGGGTCAAAGATCTGGTGGCGATCGAACGGGCTCCGCTGATTCTGTTCTTCGAATCATTTGCCTTCAAGCTCGGGGTACCGCTCGATGCCGATTTCGTATTCGATGTGCGGGCTCTGCCCAACCCGTATTACGACCTGACGCTGCGCCCGCTGACGGGACGCGATGGTCCCGTGATCGATTTCCTCAACGCCCAGCCTAGCGCGCTCGAGCTGTACACCGATATCCGCAACTTCATCGAGAAGTGGCTACCGTCCTTCAAGACCGATAACCGTAGCTATCTGACGGTGGCGGTCGGCTGCACGGGCGGCCAGCACCGCTCCGTCTACATGGCCGAACAACTGGCCGCCTACTTCCAGGCGAGCGAAAAAGTCGTCCTGCGCCACCGCGAACAATAAGCTGCTACAGGTGGCGTAGCGGATGGGCGTAGTCTGGCCAGACGGGGGCGAACATGCTGTGCACCTGTTCGAGGCTAACCTCGGCCACGCTGGCAGGTCGCCACTGCGGCGCATTGTCCTTGTCGATCACCAGCGCACGCACCCCCTCCAGCACCTCGCCATGTTCAAAGTTGCGGCGTACCAGCGCGCGCTCCATGCGCAAACAGCCGGCCACATCGAGCGCAGCGCCACGCCGGATCAGTTCGTGTGTCACGCACATCATCAGCGGCGAACGGCTGGCCATCACCTGCAGGGTTTTCCCGGCAAACTCGCTAGCGTCCTGCTGCAGGGACGCCATAATGGCCGGCACCGAGCCGGCCGCAAAATGGTGATCGATCGCGGCACGCTGGAGCGCCAGCGAACTCTCCCCCACGGCGCTCTGGAACGGCGCTGCGAAGGCCGCAATCGCTGCCCGCAGATCCTTCCCGGCAGTGCGCTCGAGCAGCGCCAGCAGGGCGGCCATTTCCGCCTGTGGCAGGAAATAATCGGCCAGCCCCGCATACAGGGCATCGGCCGCGCCGATGGTCACGCCCGTCACGCCCAGATAGTGGCCCAGCTGGCCTGGCGCACGCGACAGGAAGTAACTGCCGCCCACATCGGGGAACAGGCCGATATTCACTTCCGGCATGGCCATCTTGGTACGCTCGGTGACGATGCGGATGCGGCAGTCGGGGCCGCCCTGCGCCACGCCCATGCCGCCGCCCATCACCACCCCTTCCATCAGCGAGATATACGGCTTCGGATAGAAATGAATTAAATGATTTAGCGCATATTCTTCCGTGAAGAAGTCTTCCAACAAGGCACTGCCGCCCTGTGGCGTGCCGCGCCCGACATCGTAGAAGAAACGGATATCGCCACCAGCACAGAAGGCTTTTTCGCTACTGCTGCGTATCACCACGGCAGCCACTTCCGGCGCGTCGCGCCAGGCCAGCAGCGTGGCAGTCATGCTGCGCACCATCTCCAGCGACAGGGAATTGAGGGCCTTGGGCCGGTCGAGTACCAGATAGCCGGTACCGTTGCTAACGCTGCTGTGGAGGTATTCGCTCATGGGATCTATCGATGCGTGGAAAGACCCTATTCTACTGTGCCGGCGCGCGCTACAGGCTAGCCTCCAGACGCAAAAAAGGGCGCTGATAGCGCCCTTGATCGGTTATTGCTCAGACCGGCTTATAGCGCGGCGGCAGGTTCGTAGCTGTCCGGCAGATGCTTGATGGCGTCATGGCCATGATCTTGCACCTTGGCTTTGTACTTCATCACCTGACGATCGAGTTTATCGATCAGGGTGTCGATGGCGGCATACAGATCTTGCGACAGGCTTTCCACGTACACGGTTTTGCCCGACATGCGCAGATTGATTTCAGCCTTCTGGCGTTTCTCTTTCTCTTTAAGGTTATCTACAGTCAGGATGACAGCAATATCAATCACTTGATCAAAGTGGCGGGTGACGCGTTCCAGTTTGTTTTGCACATATTCCCGGATCGCTGCGGTCACTTCTACATGATGTCCACTGATGGTGAGATTCATACACACTCCTAAAGATGATGTCACTGGCGGTTAGTGCGCTGCCCATTGCTGCCGGGCGCACAGGAACCAGATAACTACAAAGACTTGCGGAGACTGACTGGCGGGATTCTCAATGCTTCCCGGTATTTGGCAACAGTGCGTCGCGCAATTACCATGCCTTGTTCGCCGAGCATGTCCGCAATCTTACTGTCAGATAAAGGGTTTTTCGGGTCTTCTGCTCCTGTCAATTGCACGATGAGTGCGCGTATCGCCGTCGAACTTGCTTCCCCTCCCGCTTCGGTGGCGACATGGCTACCAAAAAAGTATTTCAGCTCAAACATGCCGTGCGGAGTCAGCATATATTTTTGAGTTGTTACCCGAGAAATAGTGCTCTCGTGTAGACCTAGTGTATCAGCTATTTCGCGCAGCACAAGGGGTCTCATTGCGACCGCGCCGTGCGAGAAAAAGTTCTTTTGTCGTTCTACTATCGCTTGTGCAACGCGCAAAATTGTATCGAAACGCTGCCGCATATTCTTGATCAGCCACTTGGCTTCCTGCAGCTGCGCGCCCATCGCGCCCTCGCCTTTGCCCTGCTTGAGCAGGTTGGCGTACATGGCATTCACGCGCAAGCGCGGCATAACGTCGTTGTTCAGGCTCACTTGCCAGCCGTTGCGGGCTTTTTTGACGATCACATCGGGCACCACATAATCTGAACTGCCGCTGGCAAACGCGGCGCCGGGATGAGGATTGCACTGGCGGATCACGGTTTGTGCTTCGCGCAAATCTTCGTCATCACACAGCAAAGATTTCTTTAATTTGTTGAAATCGCGCTGTGCAAACCAGGTCAAATGATTTTCAACAATTGCCAACGCCATACGCCGGGTCACCATCGGCACACCGGGCAAACGCTTGATCTGCAGCGCCAGACATTCGGAAGCATTGCGTGCACCGACCCCGACCGGATCGAAACTTTGCAGCAATGACAAGGCGGTCTGCAATTCGTCGAGCTCGAGTTCCAGCTCTTCCGGCAGACGCGCCAGTATCTCTTCCAGCGACTCTTCCAGATAACCGTTCTCGTCGAGCGCATCGATCATCAGTTCGACCAGTGCGCGGTCGCGCTGCTGCAGCACCGTCACGCGCATCTGCTCCATCAGATGATCGCGCAGGGTGCAGTGGCTCGCTTCCAGTTGCGGACGCGAGTCTTCATCGTCAGGCGCCTTGCTGCGGCCGGCGTCGCTCCAGTCGACATCGGCTTCGCTGCTGGTGCTCTCGGTATCGGCGGCCGGACCGTCATAGCTATCGGCATCGGCAGCCGGTGCTTCCTGCTGGCTCGGCGGGCCTTCGGGCGGGGCTTCGCCGGACGGCGCCGTCTGGCTGATGGCACCATCGGACAGCAGCCGTAGCGAACGGTCGAGCGGATCGTCCAACCGTTCCAGCAAAGGATTATCGGTCAGTAGTTGTTCCAGTTCCTGATGCAATTCCAGCGTGGACAACTGCAGCAGCCGGATCGACTGCTGTAGCTGGGGTGTCAGCGCCAGATGTTGCGAAGTGCGCAGTTGCAAAGACTGTTTCATGAGGCTTATGGGGCTTACATTCGGAAGTGTTCACCCAGATACACGCGACGCACTGACTCATTGGCAATGATGTCGTCTGGACGGCCTGAAGCCAGTACCGTGCCCTGGTTGATGATATATGCACGGTCGCAGATGCCCAGCGTTTCGCGCACATTGTGATCGGTAATGAGGACGCCGATGCCACGTTCCTTGAGGAAGCGCACAATGCGCTGGATCTCGATGACGGCAATCGGGTCGACCCCGGCGAATGGTTCGTCCAGCAGCACAAAGCGGGGATTGGTCGCCAGTGCCCGCGCGATTTCCACCCGGCGCCGCTCCCCGCCCGAGAGCGAGAGGGCGGGGTTATCGCGCAGCTTTTCGATTTGCAAATCGGCCAGCAGGGTATTGAGCCGTTCATCAATGGCAGCCTTGGATAAAGACTTGCCGTCAACTTTCTGAATTTCGAGGACGGCGCGGATATTTTCCTCCACCGTCAACTTGCGGAATACTGACGCTTCCTGCGGCAGGTAAGACAGGCCCAGCGTAGCGCGCCGGTGGATCGGCAGGCTGGAGATATCGGTGCCGCTGATATCAATGGTGCCGGCGTCCGAGGGCACCAGTCCCACGATCATGTAGAACGAGGTGGTTTTACCGGCACCATTCGGCCCCAGCAAGCCCACCACTTCGCCACACGCCACTTGCAGCGACACATCGTGCACCACCTGACGCTTGCCATAACTTTTTTGCAAACCCTTGACGATCAGGGTGCTACCGCAGGAAGGGGTCATGGTTATTTCCCTGTCGCAGGCGGAGTCGAGGCGGCCGGAACCGGGCCGCGCTGCACTGGCTGGATCACCATGGTGCCACGACCGGCACCGGGTTTGCTTTCACCCGTGACACTATTCTTCACCGCGAACTGTTCTTTGCGGCTATCGTAGGAAATGAATTCGCCATCGACTTCATCGCTCAGGCGGTTCGCTTCCAGACGGCGAATTTTTGCCTTGGAAAACAGTTTCACCAGATCGGTCTTGTCGCTGTACTCGATGCGCTCGGCTTCGCCTTCCACCCACTGCTCACCGGCACCGTCGCGCTTCTGGCGGAAGGTGGCAGGCGTACCGGGGGTGCTAGTCAGCACCACAAAGGTATAGCCTTCCGGATCGGTGGTCATCACGGCTTTGGGCGACTTCAGCAGCAGCGTGCCGCGCGTCAGCACCACATTGCCGATCAGCGTCTTGATCTGCTTGACGTCATCGATCTGCAGATCATCGTAATCGATCTTGGTCGGTTTCGAGGCATCGGCTTTTTCCGCCTGCGCCACCGGGGCAAGCAGACCGCACAGCGCAAGCGCCAGCATCAGTTTTTTCATCATCTTCGATTCCTTTGGTTAGCGTTAGCGCGATCAGTGCGCTGCACGCGCCGGCAACACCAGTTGCCCGCGACCACCCAACTGCACTTCGCGGGTGGCATTATTCGCTTTCATGCCTATGCCTGTCGCACGGGACTGTCCTAGCTCCAGTTGCACGGCACTGGCCGTTTCCATACGTTCTTCGTCCGGGTAGATCGTCAGGGTCGGCGTGGTCAGACGCATCGCCGCCGCTTGCGCCGTGGCAGGGCGCAGCACATCGACATTACCATCCAGCCGCACCCGCGTATTGCCCTGATCGACATGGGCAGTCTGCGCATGCATCTGCATGGGCGGCTGGGCGCCGGCCAGACTGTGCACATACGGCTTATCGATCTCCGAAGTGTCATCGACGGGACGGTGGGTCAGCTTGTCGCCGGAAATAATATATGCCGGCTTGCCCGCCTGATTCATCCTGACCATACTGAAGCGGTCAATGATGTAATCGGGTTCGTTGCGGTAAGGATCACCCTGCTCGTCCTGTCCGGCCTGATTCACGACCTGCACCAGCCAGAAGCTACCGGCGGCAACAAACACCCCGACCATCATGATCACGGTCAGTTGCCAGCGATGGGCGGTCCGTTTACGCATCGCGACGCTCCCTTACACCAGAAACTGCGCCATCACGCGCGCATAACTGCCTTGCGCATGCAGCAACATTTCGCACACTTCGCGCACCGCGCCGCGGCCACCCTGCGCCTGCGTGATGTGGTGGGCGCGTTCCATTACCTCGGGACGGCCGTTCGGTACGGCCACGGCAAACCCCACCCGGGTCAGGATAGGCAAGTCGACAATATCGTCACCGATAAAGCCTACCTGCTCGGCCGTCAGCCCGGTCTTGTCGAGCAAGGCCTGGAACGGCGTAAGCTTGTCATGTCCGCCCTGATGCAGATGACGGATGCCCAGATCGCTGGCACGACGGATCACCTGCGGCGAGGTGCGCGCGCTGATGATGGCGGTGTCAATGCCGGCTTCCTGTATCAGTTTGATGCCCAGCCCGTCATGCACATTAAAGGTCTTCAGGGCTTCACCGTCGGCGCCGTAGTGCAGGCTGCCATCGGTGAGCACGCCATCGACGTCGAAGATCATCAATTTCACGCGCGCGGCGCGCTGTTCGAAACTCAGGCTCATCAGATCACCTTGGCGCGGGTCAGGTCGTGGATGTGCAGTGCGCCCACCAGTTTGCCCTCGGCGTCAGTCACCAGCATCTGGTTGATGCGGAATTCTTCCATGATGGCGACCGCGTCGACCGCCATTTTTTCCGGCGCAATGCTGCGCGGGTTGGCATGCATCACATCGCCAATCACCACTTTGCTGAAGTCCTGCACTTTTTCTATCATGCGGCGCAAATCGCCATCGGTAAACACGCCCACCGGACGGTTCTCGCGATCGACGATGGCGGTCATGCCCATGCCCTTCTGGGTAATTTCCAGCAAGGCATCGGTGAGCTTCACATCGGCCAGTACTTTCGGCACATCGGCACCGCTACGCATCACGTCTTTGACGTGGGTCAGCAGTCGGCGGCCCAGCGCACCACCGGGGTGGGAGCGGGCAAAATCTTCTTCTTTGAAGCCGCGCAAGTCGAGCAGCGCCACGGCAATCGCGTCACCCAGCGCCAGCGTCACGGTGGTCGAGGTGGTCGGTGCCAGATTCATCGGGCAGGCTTCCTTGGCCACCGCGACGTTCAGATGCACGTCGGCGATTTCAGCCAGACTGGAGCCGGGTTTGCCCGTCATGGCGATGACTTTGCTGCCCATGCGCTTGACCACCGGCAGGATGGTCATCAGTTCGGCACTCTCGCCGGAATACGAAATGGCAATCAGCGCATCGTCGGCGGTGACCATGCCGAGGTCGCCGTGAGCCGCTTCGGCAGGATGCACGAACAGCGCCGGCGTGCCGGTCGAAGCCAGCGTGGCGGCGATCTTGCGGCCGATGTGGCCGGACTTGCCGATCCCGGAAACCACCACCCGGCCTTTGCAATTCAACAACAGGGCGATCGCTTGCACGACGCTATCGTCGCGGTCCAGACGGGCGTTCAGCGCCGTAATGGCATCGGCCTCGTTCTGCAGGGTGTCACGGGCAAGGCGCAGGGCATGCGCGGCCATATTTGCGTCAAAAGCTTTCAGCATTGTTTTTTCATGGGTTACACTCATGCCCAAGTATAGCCGAATTAGGAAAGCAAAAAACTTGCCAGTTACAACATAAAACACCACGAACAACGATTTACAGGGCGAGCCGTGCCCGGCATGGCGAAAAAAAATCAGTAGAAATGAGTTGAATACATGTTGACCCCTCTGGAAATCACCCTATTGTTGCTCGGTAGCGCGGTGCTCGGCGTGGTCGCCTTCCGCATGCTGCAACTACCGCCCATGCTCGGCTATCTGGTGGTCGGCATTCTGATCGGCCCGCACGCACTGGGACTGGCCGAGGAAAGCGAAATCACCCACGCGCTGGCCGAATTCGGCGTGGTGTTCCTGATGTTCTCCATCGGGCTGGAATTTTCCCTCCCCAAACTGAAAGCCATGCGCGGCATTGTGTTCGGGCTCGGCATGGCACAGGTCAGCCTGACCATCGTCGCCACCATGCTGTTCGGCTGGACCATTAGCACCCAGTTACCCCCGTCCATCCATCTCGGCTGGCAAACCTCGTTTGCGCTCGGTGGTGCGCTGGCCATGTCGTCCACTGCCATCGTCTCGAAAATGCTGACGGAACGGCTGGAACTGGAAAGCGAACACGGCCGCCGGATCATCGGCATCCTGCTGTTCCAGGATCTGGCCGTGGTGCCCCTGCTGATTCTGATTCCCTCACTGGGGCAGCGCCCTGATGCGCTGGTGGAAACGCTGGCCTGGGCCAGCCTGAAAGCGGTGATCGTACTGGCGCTGCTGCTGTTCCTCGGACAGAAAATCGTGCGCACCTGGTTCACCATCGTGGTGAAACGGCGTTCGCAGGAACTGTTCATGCTGAACCTGCTGCTGATCACGCTGGGCGCGGCATGGATTACCGAACGGGCCGGCCTGTCGCTGGCACTGGGCGCCTTCGTGGCCGGCATGCTGATTTCCGAAACGGAATTCAAACACCAGGTGGAAGAAGATATCAAACCGTTCCGCGACGTGCTGCTGGGACTGTTCTTCATCACCATCGGCATGCTGCTGAATGTGCAGATGGTGCTGCAGCACTGGTGGCTGGTACTGGTGCTGCTGGCCGGCCCGGTGCTGCTGAAGTTTGCCCTGATCGCCGGTCTGGCCAAGCTGTTTGGTTCCTCGGACGGCATTTCGATGCGTATCGGTCTGGGGCTGGCGCAGGCCGGCGAGTTCGGCTTCGTGCTGCTGAATCTGGCCGGTGGCAGCAAACTGATCGATCCCTTCATCATTCAGGTGGTACTGGCCTCGATGGTGCTGTCGATGCTGCTGGCACCGTTCATCATCGCCAAGTCCGATCAGATCGTGCTGAAATTCTCCAACAACGAATGGATGATGCAATCGCTGGCCCTGACCAAGATCGCCAGCCGCACCATGTCCACCAACAAGCACGTGATCGTCTGCGGCTTCGGCCGTAGCGGCCAGAGTCTGGCGACCTTGTTGACGGAAGAAAACTTCGATTACCACGCCCTCGATCTGGATCCGGAACGGGTGCAGGAAGCCCAGACGGCCGGCCGCCATGTGTCGTATGGCGATGCGGCGCGCCGCGAGAGTCTGGTCGCGGCCGGTATCTACCGCGCCAGCGCGGTGGTCATCACTTACGCCAGCACCCCCTCGGCGCTCAAAGTGCTGCATCTGGTGCACGAACTGGCGCCGACCCTGCCGGTGATCGTGCGCTCCTACGACGACACCGATCTGGATCGCTTAAAACAGGCCGGTGCAGCCGAAGTGGTACCGGAACTGATGGAAGGCAGCCTGATGCTGGCCTCACATGCGCTGGTGATGCTGGGCGTGCCGCTGCGCCGCGTGGTGCACCGGGTGCAAACGGCGCGTGACGCCCGTTACGCCTCGCTGCGCGGCTACTTCCACGGCGCCAATGACAGTGCCGATGAGGCGGATCTGGAACGTCTGCATTCCGTCACACTGGGTGCCAAAGCCAGCTGTGTGGGGCATGCGCTGGCCACGGTGAATATCGAATTTAGCGGTGCGGCCGTGAGCAGCATCCGGCGCGGCAAGGGGCAGCTCGAGCCTAGCCCGGAGCTGGTACTGGAAGCGGGCGATGTGGTGATTGTGCGCGGCACGGCGCACGCCGTCCATCGCGCCGAGCAGAAACTGCGCCGCTAGTCCAGCGCTAACCCTGCGTGGCAGGATCGCGGCTGACCACGCGGTTACGGCCGCTTTCCTTGGCCACGTACAGCAAAGTATCAGCCTGTGCCACCCAGGCACGTGCGATCGCCGCCGGATCGCCTTCCGCGTCACCGGGCGCCAGACAGGCCACCCCGATCGACACCGTCACCGACAGCCGCAATTCCTGCGACAGCACGATCATGCTGCCAGCCACGCTGGCACGGATCCGTTCCGCCACAAACGCGGCGCTATCGAGATCGGCATCGATCAGCAGCACCACGAATTCTTCGCCACCGAAGCGCGCCAGGGCATCCGAGGTGCGCAACTCGTTCTTGATGCGGCTGGCCACTTCGCGCAGTACATCGTCGCCGCCGCCATGGCCCACCGTATCGTTGACCCGTTTGAAATGGTCGATATCGATGTACATGAAGGAAATCGGATATTTCTGGCGCCGCGCCCGGGCAATTTCTTCCAGCAGGCGCCGGTCGATATAGCGCCGGTTGTAGACGCCGGTCAGCGAATCGGTCAGGCCGATGTACTTGAGCATCTCGTTACTGATCACGTTTTCCAGACAGATGGCGATAATCGACGCCATGTGTTCGATGAAATCCGTGCCCAGACTGGGCGTGAAACGGGTCGGGTCGCAACTACCGAGATTGAGCGAACCGATGATGCGCTTATTGCGCAGCAAAGGCACCAGCGCGACACTTTGCAGTCCGGCCGGTGGCTGGGGGAAAGCGGTGGCGTGACGGCGGGCGTCGTACATGCCCAGCAGCGGCCGTGGCGGCGCTGCCTGCGCATTGCGCGGTGCCAGATCCAGCCCCATCGCATCGACCGATTCGACAAAGATCAGGCCGGGGAAATCGGCAAACACCACGTCGAGTTTCAGCATGACCTCGCGAATATCGGCGTCTTCATCGAGCAGCGTTAAAGTTACGCTGTCGAGTTCCGATATCACCGGTAAGACGCGGAAGATGGTACCCACCAATTCGGGAAAATTAGCAGCGCCGACGATCTCCAGATCGAAAGCCTGATGGCGGGTCATAATGGAGTGATTGCGCTCGGCCTGCTCCAGCAAATAGGTCATGCGCGCACGCAGCGCATGATTTTCAGCCGCCAGATCCTCCGCTGCAGCGGCAGGCGTACTGGGTGGCCGTAACGTGCTAGTTGCAGTTTGCGTCATAAAACCCCTTACTCACCATATTTCTTGCCAAATGCCACATTACGCCAAGTTTTGCCGCTTGGGAATGCCTGCCGAGCTTAAAACGCCAGTGTAACGAATATTTCCTGTCCAACAGACACTAACTGGCCAGCGCCAGCCACCACCAGACAGTTCATGCCGAAACACAGAGCGCCCTCGAGTTCCGGCTTGGCGCGGTAACTCTGCATGATGTCGAGCGGGTCGGTGCCGAACTCGCCGCGCTCCTGATCCACCGACGGCATGGGGCAGCGCGGGCAGGGTTTGACGGGCTTCAGCGCCACCTCGCCCAGTTCGAATAGCGCGCTATAGTCTTCCTCGTAGGCCTCGATAGCGTCGATCACCAGATTCGGGCGGAAGCGGTTCATGGGCAGCGCGACACGACCGGCACGCAGCAGACGCTGATTCAGATCGTCCAGCGACGCAGTATTGGTTAGTAGCACCGGATAGCCATCCGACAACAGGGTGGTGGCAGCAATCCCGCCACTCCAGGTCTGACTGACCGCGCGTTGCGCCTGCGGGTGGCAGCGCGCCAGCCGGCATGGCACACCCAGCACAGCGCTCAGCCAGTCGGCCGCCGCCGCGCCGCCGTCATGGGCAGGGACCTGATCGTCCCACACCTGTACCGTCACATCAGGGGCCACCTCGGAGCGTGCTAGCGGCAGGGCCAGCGGCGCCGCACCGGGCGCCTGAAGAATTAACTGATCGCCAAGCAGCGCAGGCTGGATCAGCGCCATGCGCGGATACTCGCGCTGGGTCAGGCAATTGCCGGCAGCATCGACCACCGCCCATTCGCGGTCGCCGATCCCGCCATACTGCAAGCCCTGCACACTCAGCGTCGCCTGCTGCACAGACAGGCCAGCGCACGACTTCAGCGGATACAGGATCAGCGCGGACAGCGTGGCCATGCTGGTGCTTACTCCGCGCTGCTGGCCGCCTTGGGCGGACGCGGTTTGCGTGCCGCCGGCTTGCGGGCAGGCTTGGCGTCGGCAAGCGGCTCAGCTGCCACATTCAGCGGCTGGGCTGGAGCAGAACTCTCGGTCGCGGCGGCAGTGGACGCTGGGCTCGCTGCCGGATTAGCACGCTTACCCGACGCGGCATTTCTGCCGCCCTTGCCTGCTGCGCCGCTGCTGCGCTTGGCCTGTGCTGGCTTTCCAGCTGCTTGGCCAGCTGGCTGCTGGCCTTGCGGTTCAGCCTGCGGCTGCACCACTGGCGGCGCTGGCGGCTGGGCCTGCGCTGGGGCTGGCACCGTTCCCTGAGCCGAGCCTTTCTGCTGCACTTTCTGCTGGGCTTTCTGCTGGCCTTGCTGACGGCCTTTCTGCTGGCCTTGTTGCGCGCCCTTCTGGCGAGCTTGCTGGGCACCGCGTGGCTGGCCATCCTGACGCTGGGCGGTCGCCTCGGCCGACGCTTCGCGTGGCTGGCTATCAGCAGTCGACTGTGCGTCACGCTGCGACTCGCCCGGTTTGGCTAGCGCAGCCGGGACAGGCGCGGCGGCACTGGCTTCAGCTTGCGGCTCGGCACCCTGGCCGGTTTTCTGTTTCTGCGCAGCCTTCACTTTGCGGGCGGGTGGTTTAGGACCATTTTTGCGCTTGGCTGGCGCGCCATCGGCGTCAGCACTGACCACTGCTTCGACAGGCGACGCCGCGGCAGTGCTGCGCTCCGCCACGTCAGCATTCTGCAACTGCTGCTCCTGCTGGGCTGGCTGAGCCAGATCCGCGCCCTCCGCAGCAAGGGCAGCATGACCGTCACCGGTCTGGGCGCCACGCGCCTGCTGTGCCAGACGATCAGCCTGACGCTGGGCAAAGCGTTCCGCAGCCGAACGGCCACGGTTACGGCTACGACGCGATTCCGCCTGTGTACCCTCGCCGTCGGCTGCGCCATGAGTCTCCTGCTGGCCACCCACATCGACCGACATGCCGTTCGAAGTACCGGCAGGGGTTGGCACGCCCGAGCCGCGATACACATAAGCACCCGATTTTTCGTCGCGGCCAAATTCCAGCAGGCCGCGCGCCTTGCATTCCTCGATCAGATTACCGAAGGTGCGGAAACCATAATAGGACTCGCTGAAGTCCGGCTTGCGGCGTTTGATCGCTTCCTTCAGCACCGAGGCCCAGATCTTGCCGCTATCGCCGCGTTCGAGCACCAGCGCTTCAAAGGTATCGACAGCAATTTCCACCGCCTGATTGCGGCGCTTGTCCATTTCCTCGCGGCGGGCACGTTCCTCTTCCGGCGAGCGCTTGACGGCCGGACGCGCTTCGCTGGTGTCGCGCTTGGCACGGCGGCTTTCACGCACCAGATCATCATAGAAAATGAATTCGTCGCAGTTGGCCACCAGCAGATCGGAAGTCGATTGCTTGACGCCCACCCCGATCACCTTCTTGGCGTTTTCGCGCAGCTTGGACACCAGCGGCGAGAAGTCGGAATCCCCGGAAATAATCACGAAGGTATCCACATGCGACTTGGTGTAGCACAGGTCCAGCGCATCGACCACCATGCGGATGTCGGCCGAATTCTTGCCCGACTGGCGCACATGGGGGATTTCGATCAGCTCGAAGTTGGCTTCATGCATGGGCGCTTTGAAGCCTTTATAGCGATCCCAGTCGCAATACGCTTTCTTGACAACAATGCTGCCCTTGAGCAGCAAGCGCTCCAGCACCGGCTTGATATCGAATTTGTCGTAATTGGCGTCACGCACACCGAGCGCGACGTTTTCGAAGTCGCAGAACAGCGCCATGCTGACGTTATCGTTGGAAGAAGCCATGAGGATTTTTTTCTAGTGATGGGTGAGGCGGGAGCGGAAGGCAGCAGCTGCAATCCGGCCCGGCGAGCCGGCGGTCCGAGTTCCGGCGAGCCGGCAATCTGGCGATTATACCGAACAAACCCCGCGCAGCGCTTAACGGCAGAGCTTACGTTGTGCCTCGCTGGCACCGGACTGGCGCGGCACGATATGTTTGCAGGTATCGAACTCCTGCTGCCAGGCACGGTCAACCAGCAAGGCGGCGCTCTGCTGATTCAGAAATTCCAGCAATTGCGGCTGCTGGGCCGCCATGAAAAACGCCCGTTCGAACACGGTGCGGGGGCGCGCCGCCAAATACAGCCAGCTATCGAGATCGGCGAACTGCTGATGCATGCGGGGCAGTGAACTGGCTTGCAGAAACGCTACCGGCACGCGCCGCTGTTGCAGCTTAAGCAGATTGCGCGCCTCACTATCGGCCTCGTCCTTGATCACTCGACCGGCCTCGACCAGACTATCGAAATCCTTATAGTTAAAGCCCTCCACCGTACCGATCCGCAAACCGTGCAGGGACGCATCATCGCTATAGTCCAGCGGCGCGCTGCGCAGTGACACCACCAGATTGGCATCGACCATGAAGTTGCCAGTCCAGCTCTGGCGCAAAGCGGCCGCCCCGAACCAGCGCGGATTGGCCCACGCCACCACGCCCTGCCAGTGCGGCTGGTTCAGCATGCGCATCAGACGACGACGGGGAATCTGGGTGGCAATGAACTGGTAGCGTCCGCCGGAACGCTGACTCAGCCAGTCGGCCATTTTTTCACTGAGATTACCGGGGGCACCGACGGAAAAAGTCGGCCCCGGATAGAACACATACAGGGGGATGGTCTGGGCAGCGAGCGCCAGCCGCCATGGCAGCCACAGCGCCATGCAGACCAGCCAGCCCACCATGCGTACCTTTGTCATGCAGGCAATACTACCAGTATGCATTGCCTGCGGATAGTCATCGACGCAGGTCCGTGCGCCGATGCAACGCTAGCCTGTTCAGGCTGCGGCGTCGCGCGCCCGGCCAGCACGACGGCTCAGTTTCAAATGGCGCGATGGCACAGCATGGACTGGCGTCTTGCTACCCAGCTGGAACACCTGTACGGAATCGGACAGGAAGGTGGCACGCTCTTCCAGCGACATCACGGCGGCAGCAATTTCCTCCACCATGGCAGCATTTTCCTGGGTGCTGGCATCGACTTCGCGCACCGAAGCGGCCATCTGGTTAATCTGCTGCGCCTGCTTGTTGGAGTCCTGGGTGATTTCATCCATGATGGCATTCACGCGCTGCACCGATTGCACGATATCGCTCATGGTGCTGCCCGCGGCATTGACGAAGCGGGCGCCTTCATCGACGTCGCCGATCGAGGTACGGATCAGGTCGCCAATCTCCTTGGCCGCGCTACTACTGCGCTGCGCCAGATTGCGCACTTCCGACGCCACCACTGCGAAGCCACGCCCCTGTTCACCGGCACGCGCCGCTTCCACCGCAGCATTCAGCGCCAGAATATTGGTCTGGAATGCAATCCCTTCGATCACCTGGGTAATCTCGCCGATCTGACGCGAAGACTGGGTAATTTTCTCCATCATCGCTACTGCATTCGAGACCGTCTGCTCGCCGCTACTCGCCACCTTGAAGGCCGACATAGCCAGCTCGTCGGCCATCTTGGCATTCGCCAGATTGTGCGCCACCGCCTGATCCAGTGCGTCCATATTGGACGCAGCTTCCTGGACCGTACCGGCGATGCGCGCGCCGCGCTGGGCCAGATCATTATTACCGGCAGCAATTTCCGATGCCGCCAGACTGATGGATTCGGCCGACACCCGCACCCCGGACACAATCTCGTGCAATTTGCCGACGCTGCCCCGCACCATGTTGATGGCAGTGGTGACCTCATCCTTGCCGCTAGCGGCGGTGCTATCGCTCAGGTCGCCGTTACCCATACGCTCGACGCGGCGGCTAATGGCATTCAGGCCGCTCAGGGTGGCCTGATAGAAGCTTACCAGTGCGTACGCGGCCACGAACAGCGCCAGCATCACGCCCGCCAGCATGGTGTTGCGCATCATGCGCAGACGGGTAATCCGGTCATTCAGCGATGCTTCCAGGCCATCGAGCACCTGAGTGGTGAGCCCCGCATTGGCAGTCATTACCTTGCTACCCTGGGCGTAAATTTTAAATGGCACCGCACTGACCGATTTGACCACGGTGTCGCTGATCTGTTCCAGATAAGCGTCGGCCGCTGCCAGCGGACTCTGATCGATCTTGGCCAGCGCTGCGGGATTGGCTTTGCCAGCGCGTGCCAATTCGTCCCGCGCGTCATCAATTTCACTCCGCAGCAATGCCAGATAGCCGGCAATCCGCACCATCGTGGCCTGTGCCTGATCCGGCTGGGCTGCCACAAAAGTCACCAGACCGCGCAAGGGCGCCAGTTGCTCGGTGATCAGCGGCATTTTGTCCGTACCGGACAGCATCAGGTAATACGAATCCTCGTCGGGATCGAGCGCTAGCTGGGAGCCATCGGAAACATGCCGGCGCAAGGCCGTCAGGGCGCGGTTCAGCGGCGCGTATTTGGCGGTAATCTGCGCCGTTTCGGTATAGGTGCCGGCTAGTGCCTGGCCCCACAGACCTTCGGCTTCTTTCAGCAAGGGCAGCAGCCCGAAGGGATCGGCCCCTTCCAGCTCTTTCTGCATGCGGGCGAACTGGGCGCGCACCTGCTCGGCGGCAGCCTGCATCTCCGCCGGATTCTCGGTTTCCAGCAACTTCAGCAATGCCTGTCCGCGATGTTGCAAGGTGCTGTTCATCAGCACATTCACTTCACGGTGGTAATACACCCCCGACTTTTCGTTCAAAGCGAAGTCGATATCATTATTGGTCTTACGCTCATACAAGAACAGCAACATCATCAACGGTATGAGTAGCGCAACAACAATCAGCGCGAATTTGGTCGGCATGCGCAATTGGCGCATCATCCGTTTCCCGGGAGCAAAAAAAGTAGCCAGCATTGCGATCAACATCCAACAGAACAGGTTTCAGTGCAGGGTCGGGCACTCGGAAAGACACGCGCGCTTGTGGCTGCGTATCCGGACTCCGCATAAGGGCGGCATACGACCCCCAGTTCGGGGCGGGGAAGGTCAGGCCACGCAGCGTTTTATACGCTGCAGGCCTCTGGATAGGTCGCTTGTCGGATAATACCTAAGTGCTTTCGGGAAATATATACAATCGATTGTCCCTACGGGGAAAATGGCTAATTTGTTTACATAATGAAAACTATACTGTCGTTTTTGCGCGAAAGCGTGCTTTCTATACAATTTTAGGCAATAAAAAACCCCGCCTAGGCGGGGTTGCGCGGTAACCGGCAGGGCCGGCGCAGACTTAGACGTTGAACAGGAAGTTCAGCACGTCGCCGTCTTTCACCACATATTCTTTGCCTTCGGCGCGCATCTTGCCCGCTTCCTTGGCGCCACTCTCACCTTTGTACTGGATGAAATCATCGTAAGCGATGGTTTGTGCACGAATGAAACCACGCTCGAAGTCGGTGTGGATCACGCCGGCCGCCTGCGGCGCCGTATCACCGATGTGAATGGTCCAGGCGCGCACTTCTTTGACGCCGGCGGTGAAGTAGGTTTGCAGACCCAGCAGCTTGTAAGCGGCGCGGATCAGACGGTCCAGACCCGGCTCTTCCATGCCCATATCATTCAGGAAGGCGATTTTATCGGCGTCTTCCAGATCGGAGATTTCCGATTCGATCGAGGCGCAGATCGCCACGATCGGGGCGTTCTGGGTCGCCGCGTAGGCGGTCAGCTGGTCCAGCAGCGGGTTGTTGGTGAAGCCGCTATCGGAGACGTTGGCGACATACATGGCCGGTTTGGCAGTAATCAGGCACAGCGGCTTGATCAGCAGCATTTCGTCCGCATCCAGACCCATGGCGCGCACTGGCTTAGCCTCGTTCAGGTGCGGCACGATGCGTTCCATGATCGCCAGTAATTTCGCAGCATCCTTGTCGCCGGAACGGGCTTTCTTGTTCTCGCGGTGGATGGCTTTCTCGACGGTGCCGAGGTCGGCCAGCGCCAGCTCGGTCTGGATCACTTCGATATCGTCCAGCGGGCTGACTTTACCGGACACGTGGATCACATTGTCATCTTCGAAGCAGCGCACCACGTTGACGATGGCGTCGGTTTCGCGGATGTGCGACAGGAACTGGTTACCCAGACCTTCACCTTGCGAGGCACCGGCAACCAGACCGGCGATGTCGACGAATTCCACGATGGCATTGACCATGCGCTCGGGCTTAACGATCTGGGCCAGCGCCGCCATGCGCGGATCAGGAACTTCTACCACGCCCACGTTCGGTTCGATGGTGCAGAAGGGATAGTTCTCGGCTGGAATGCCAGCCTTGGTCAGCGCATTGAAAAGAGTGGACTTGCCGACGTTAGGCAGGCCGACGATGCCGCATTGGAGACTCATGAAAAACCTTTAATTATCAATTGGTTAGGCGGAAGCGGGCATCTACACGGACGCGCCAGGCAGAGATTGCATTACCAACCACCGTCACTACGGGGGGCAACAAAACCGGCAACTCAGGCAAACAATCACTGAGTTGCGGCGGAATTTGTCAAAAAGTGCGCCTATTGTACCCCTCCCTGACACCCTTCTCCAAAAGCAAAGTCCAAGCCCGCAGCGGCGGGGGCGGTCGCTGACTGGCCGCCCCTGTTGCATCCGGCATTGAAGGTGCTAGACTGCCTGCGCCATCACTGTCGAGGAAACCGTATGTCGCCTGCCCGCCGCCCCCGTTCCGCCCTCACCGTTGCCCTGCTCGCCACCGCTATGCTAGGGTGCGGCATCGTGCTTCCTGCCAGCGCCGCCCGGAGCACCGGCCACAGCAAGGCGCAAGCGCAAGCCAGTAACGCCGCGCAACAACTGGCACGGATCGCTGCCGAATTCCACCGCGCGCGCTGCCGTTTCGATCCCCTGCTGTTTGCCACCGCCAACGGCGATAGCCGCTACGATGACCAGATCGGACTGAGCATTTCGCCCAAACTGCGCGCCCAGCAATTCAATCAGTATCGCGCCATGCAGAAGCAACTGATGAGCCTGAAGCGCAGCCAGTTGGCGGCGCAGGATCAGCTCACTTACGAACTGCTGACCTATGAACTGAACAACGCCATGCAGCTCGAGTCCTTCCCCGAGCATCTGCTGCCGCTGAATCACTTCGATAATGTGCCGAGCACGCTGGCCAATTATGCCGACGGCAATGGCTCGCAACCGCTGGCCAGCGTCGCACAATACCGCGCCTACCTGAACCGCCTGAAACAGTTACCGGCGTGGATAGATCAGGCGATTGCCAACATGCAGCAGGGGATGCGCAGCGGCGTGGTGCAACCGCTCGCCATCACCACCGCCCTGCTGCCACAGATGCGCGCACTGCGCAGCGACAGCGCCGAGCGCAGTATCTACTACAGTCCGGTAACGCGCTTCCCCGCCAGCTTCAGCGCGGCAGACCGCCAGCAACTAAGCAGCGCCTACCGCAGCGCCGTCGAACGTGGCATCGCACCGGCCCTGACCCGACTGGTGCAATTCCTCGAGAAGGATTACCTGCCGGCCAGCCGTGCCAGCAGTGGCTGGAGCGCCCTGCCGAATGGCGCTGCCTGGTATGCCGCCCGCATCAAGGACAGCACCAACCTGCCGCTGCAGGCCGACGCCGTGCATGCGCTGGGCTTGCAGGAAGTAGCACGTATCCAGCAGCAGATGGCGGCACTGGCACCGCAGCTCGGTTACACGGGAGCGGCACACCAACTGCCGCAATGGGTCGCCGCGCAGGAGCAATACCGCATCTTCACCAGTGACGCGCAGGTGCTGGACGCCTACCGCGCCATCTACGCACAAGTACAGGAAAAACTGCCCAGCTATTTCAGCCTGATCCCCAAAGCGCAACTGGAACTGCATCTGGAACCGGAACTGACACGCGCCACGGCCTCCGACCATTACACCCCTTCGGCCGCCGATGGCTCCCACCCGGGCGTGTTCTGGCCGGTCGTCAATGATCCGAAGCAGTACAGCCGGGTCGACATGGTCAGCCTGTTCCTGCACGAAGGCGTGCCCGGTCACCACCTGCATGCTGCGCTGCTGAAGGAACTCGAGCTGCCCGACTTCCGTAAGTTCAGTACGGAAAATCCCAACAGTGCGGCCTACACGGAAGGCTGGGCGCTGTACTCGGAAACACTGGGTAAAGAGATGGGCTTGTACCAGGATCCGGTGGCCTATTACGGTCACCTGAATGCGGAAATGCTGCGGGCGGCGCGGCTGGTGGTCGATACCGGTCTGCACGCCAAAGGCTGGCGCCGCGAACAGGCGATTGCCTATCTGGTCGAGACACTGGGCTGGCCGGAAGCGCGCGCAAAAAACCAGATCGAACGGTATATGGTCTGGCCGGCGCAGGCGCTCAGCTACAAGATCGGCGCGCTGAAAATTCAGGAACTGCGCCAGCGCGCCCAGACGGCGCTGGGCGACAAGTTCAGCTTCCCGCAATTCCACGCAGTCGTCATTGGCGACGGCACCTTGCCGCTGCCGATACTGGAAGCGCGCGTGCAGCGCTGGATTGCCAGCCAGCGCTGAGCTTCAGAGCGGCCCTCTCGGCGCGCGCTGCTTTGCTGGCGGTTACTGCAGCACGTTCATGACCGCCAGCACCATCGCCTGTGCGGCGGTCTTGATCGACGGTTCCGGCACGGGAGCGTAGTAAGGGGAGTGATTGAACGCAAGCGGCTTGCCGCCCGGTTTCGCCGCTTCCGCCACATCGGCCGGCGCATACACGCCGGTAAAGAAGAACATCGACGGCACGCCGACATTGACGAACTGCGAGAAGTCCTCGCTGGCCGTCATGGCCGGCATGCGCTGTACATTGGCGGCGCCGAAGGCTTGCCGGAACACTGGCTCGGTACGCTGCACCAGGGCCTCGCTATTGTCGATGGCCGCGCCACCGGTAATCAGCTCCACCTCCGGTGCCGGCGCATCCGACATGGCCGCCGCCGCATTCGCGATCCGGCGTACCCCGGCCAGCAGCTTGGCACGCACCTCCGGACTGTAGGAACGGATGGTGCCGCGCACCCGCACCGAGTCCGGAATAATATTACCCACCGTGCCGCCATTGATGGCACCGATGGTCACCACCCCGAATTCCTTGGGATCTTTTTCGCGACTCACCACGGTCTGCACCTCGACCACGAAACGGGCCGCAATGGTAATCGGGTCGAGCGCCTTGTCCGGCGCAGAGCCGTGACCGCCACGGCCTTTGAACGTGATTTCGATGGCGTCCGAGTTGGACGACACGGGGCCGCTGTTATAGCCGATCGTGCCATAGGGGTTGGGCCAGCTATGCAGGGCAAACGCGTAATCGGGCTTGCCGAAGCGGCGGAACAGACCATCATCGAGCATGGCCTTGGCGCCGCTGACGATTTCTTCGGCGGGCTGGCCGATGAACATCAACGTGCCCTTCCATTGCGACTTCAGCGCCACCAGCGTACGCGCGGCGCCCAGCCAGGCCGTCATGTGCACATCGTGGCCGCAGCTATGCGCCACCATGGTGTCTTTACCGTCCAGCAGCGCGTGCGCCTTGCTGGCGTAAGGCGAGCCGGATTTTTCTTCCATCGGCAGGCCATCCATCTCGGTGCGTACCAGCACGGTTGGGCCGGTGCCATTGCGGTACATCGCCACCACACCAGTCTTGCCGACCTTTTCCGTCACCTCGAAACCGAGGCTGCGCATTTCCGCCGCCAGTTTGGCAGCGGTACGCTGTTCCTGAAACGCGATTTCCGGATGTGCATGCAGATCCTGATAGATCGCATCGAGACGCGGATACATGGCGTTGACCTGCTGGGCCACGGCGCTGGCATCGACGGCCTGCGCGCCGTGGGCCGACAGCAGCGCGGCGAGCGGGAGTAATTTCGGGAGTAAAT
Source organism: Oxalobacteraceae bacterium (assembly GCA_027490725.1). GTDB lineage: Bacteria > Pseudomonadota > Gammaproteobacteria > Burkholderiales > Burkholderiaceae_D > Rugamonas. Next base: position 2,759 of record JAIXXN010000012.1, on the reverse strand, counting down.
TACGGAGCAACTTCATCGGTGGCATCCTTGCTGGCGTGGTCAAAAAGCCAGCATACCACCGCCGCTTCAGGCTGTATGCAACTTCATGGTGGCCGCTTCGAATTTGCCTTCGACGATCTGTGGCATCACCAGCAGCGCTTTGTCGATGGCCTGTTCAATCAGCTCCTGATCTTCGCGGCGCGGACGGTGCAGCACGAAGTCCGCCACCGGCTGTTGCAGACTCAGCGTGCGCGGATGGCCGATACCCAGGCGCAAGCGCCAGTAATCCTGCGTACCCAGCGCGGCCGTAATGTCTTTCAGACCGTTGTGACCACCGGCCGAGCCACCTTTTTTCAGGCGCACGATGCCGGGCATCAGATCCAGTTCGTCATGCACCACCAGTACCTGATCGGGAGTGATCTTGAAGAAACGGCACAGTGCACCGACCGACTGGCCGGAACGGTTCATATAGGTCTGCGGTTCGAGCAGATACACTTCCTGACCGGCCACACTGGTACGCGCCAGCATGGCGTTGTAGCGGGTTTCCCGCTGTAAGCGGGTAGCGGGCAGGCTGTTGGCGAGGTTATCGACCAGCCAGAAACCGGCATTGTGACGGGTTTGTTCGTATTCGGCGCCGGGATTGCCGAGGCCGACGATAAGACGTATAGGCATAAGCGATGCACAAAAAAAGGGCCTGCATAAAAAAACCCCCGCTGGCAGTGCACACTTGCGTGCGTTCAGACCAGCGGGGGCTGTACTAATTACCGCCCGTGGGCGGCATCAGTGATTACTTCTTTTCTTCAGTAGCGGCTTCAGCCGAAACGTGACCAGCTGGTACCGAAGCGGTAGCGATGGTCAGGTTTGCGCCGTGGGTCACAGCGGTCACGCCAGCTGGCAGAACCAGGTCAGCGATGTGCAGCGAGTGGCCAACGTCGATGTTTGCCAGGTCAACGGTCACGAATTCTGGCAGGTCTTTTGGCAGGCACGATACGTCGATTTCGTTAGCAACGTGGCTGATGGTGGCGCCGTGCAGTTTCACTGCTGGGGACACGTCAGCGTTCACGAAGTGCAGAGCAACTTTCATGTGCACTTTTTTGCTCTGGTCAACGCGCTGGAAGTCAGCGTGCAGAACCAGTTGTTTGAACGCGTGGACTTGGAAGTCACGCAGCACAACTTGCTGGGAAACGCCATCGATTTCCAGATCCAGGATCGACGAGTGGAACGCTTCTTTTTTCAGCGCGTGGTACAGGGCGTTGTGGTCCAGCGAGATGTTCACAGCTGGCTCGGTGCCGCCGTAGATGATGCCAGGGGTTTGGCCCGAATTGCGCAGGCGGCGGCTCGCTCCGGAACCTTGCAATTCGCGTTTGAATGCTACTACTTTCATGTGTTACTCCAAAAATAACAGGGCTCGCGCCCCGTGTTAGGAAGCCCCCGCGACCAGGGTGCTTCAAAGATGGACCTTGCGGCCCATGAAACCGGGAACAACAACGGCGCAACCGGAAAAACCGGGTGCGCCGCGTAAAACTTGTCGGACTTTTCAGCGCCGCAGCACAGGCTGCGGTCCGCTTGATCAGTCGATAAACAGGGAGATCACGGAATCACCCTTGACGATACGTTTGAAGGTCTCTGCCAGCAGTGGTGCGCAGGTCAGTTGACGGATCTTGCCGCAGGCCTTGGCCGCTTCCGACAGGGGAATCGTGTCCGTCACGACCAGCTCGTCCAGCGAGGAGGTGGTGATACGTTCGATTGCCGGGCCGGACAGCACAGGGTGGGTGCAATACGCGATCACTTTCTTGGCGCCGCGCTCTTTGAGCACTTCCGCCGCTTTCACCAGGGTACCAGCGGTGTCGACCATGTCATCCATGATCACGCAGTTACGGCCTTCGACTTCACCGATGATGTTCATCACTTCGGACACATTGGCCTTAGGACGACGTTTATCGATGATGGCCAGGTCGCAACCCAGACGTTTTGCCAGTGCACGGGCGCGTACCACGCCACCCACGTCCGGCGAAACGACCAGCAGGTCCTGATAGTTTTTCTTTTGCAGATCGCCCAGCAATACTGGCGATGCGTAAATATTGTCAACCGGGATATCGAAGAAGCCCTGGATCTGGTCTGCGTGCAGATCCATGATCAGGACGCGCTCGACGCCCGCTTCTTCCAGCATATTGGCGACAACTTTGGCCGAGATCGCAACGCGTGCCGAACGTGGGCGACGGTCTTGACGGGCATAACCAAAGTAAGGGATGGCAGCGGTAATCCGGCCAGCCGACGCACGTTTCAGTGCATCGACCATCAGGATCAGTTCCATCAGGCTGTCGTTAGTCGGGGCGCAGGTCGATTGCAGCACGAAGACGTCTTTACCGCGAACGTTTTCGTTAATCTCTACCATCACCTCGCCGTCCGAGAATTTCGAAACGTTTGCTTTGCCGAGGGGGATGCCGAGATTTTTGACGACCCCTTCTGCCAATTCAGGATTAGCGTTGCCGGTAAAAACCATCAGGTTTTCGAAAGCCATTGGGAGTCCCAGAGAATAGTCGAAGAATTTTTTGAAAAGTCGCCGGCAGTCTTGCGCGGCGCTGTACTCAGTAGAATGTTTCGCGCTGGGCGAAGCCACTTTTGCCCTATCCGGCCGGAGACTGAATGAGCCTCGACGGTTCCAGATACAAACGAATGGCAGGGGAACAAGGATTCGAACCTTGGTATGCTGGAATCAAAATCCAGTGCCTTAACCAGCTTGGCGATTCCCCTACGCAACTTGCTGCTTGTCGCTACAG
>JAIXXN010000048.1 GCA_027490725.1 Oxalobacteraceae bacterium | reverse complement strand
TGCTGATCGTCGGCTTTATCGTCTACAGCACCTGGTCACTGCTGAAACAGTCACTGCGCCTGATGCTGGCAGCCGTGCCGGACCATATCGATGACGCCGCCATCACCCGTTTCCTGCAACAGCAGCCGGGCGTGAGTGCCGTACATGATCTGCACATCTGGGCCATGAGCACCACCGAAACAGCGCTGACGGTACAGCTGATCACGCCGCAGGGTCATCCCGGCGATGCCGCGCTGGACACCATCAGTGCCGAGCTGCGCGAACATTACGCGATTCAGCACAGCACCTTGCAGATCCGGCTCGGCGCTAGCGCCCAGACTTGCAGCCTGCTGAGCCCGGCGCACTAGGCGACGCCGGATAGGGCCGCTGGCCGCACGGTGCCGGCATTCGGCACCGCATACAGCTTCTGTTGAGCACGCGCAGCCCACAACGCTACATGTCGGCAAGGCGCGCTCGTTGCCGCTCCAGACCCTGCAAGATCGCATCAGCCAAATCCATCGGATACCCAAGGGGAAGCTGTGCATAAGCCGAGTTCACCACGTCATCAACGGCCGACAGCACTTCGTCAATGATGCCCTCGGCGGCAGCGGCACCCAGACCGATCTGCCCGGCGTGATTGAGCCAGTGCCTGCGCTGTATCTGTTGCAGCTTGTAGTAATTTTGCGTGCCCCGCACCGCCATCGCCAGCGTCGCCCGCTGCGGCGCCACATGGTTCGCGCCCGTGCCGATAATGGGATGCGCTGAAAGCACATCGTAGAGCGGCGTCGCCCGGTAACGACTGCCAGGCAGGTGAAAGATGCTGAAATTCTTCGCGTGCCCATCGGTAGCCGCCAGCAACCAGAACACCACCTGAACCTTGAAGAAGTTCGAACGGTCCTGTTCCGGCTGCTCCGAACCCAGCAGGATTTCCATGATCTTGCTGATGCCCGGGCCGCCGTCCACCTGGTACTTATGCATTGGCGAGGTGCCCGTGGCCTGGCAAAAATCTTCTTGCGGCAGGCGTACGATCCAGCTGCCGTCCGCCGCCAGCCTGCGGTCGAAGCGTTCGACCACTAAGACCTTCATATCCTCGAACTGGGCAATCTCGCATGGCGCGGTGAGTAGCCCGAAACTATGCATGATGCGCAAGCACAGCCATTCGTTCTCGACCGACGTGCGCATGTCCGCGCGCATCGCGCCAACTAGGCCCAGAGGTAATTTCAGGATATGGGTGGTCGGCGTGCTGCCAAGCGGACGGTGCCACTGTCCTTGATGCCAAAGCAGTGCGCTTTTTTCCTGGGCGCCGGCAATCGACAGTCTTAAGTCGTCCGCTTGGTCGCCTTGCCCCAAAGCTTGCTCAGACAAAGCGTGTCGCAGCAGCGTCGCCACGCCGTGTTCATGCAGCGGTTCGCCGCGAATCGAGAAAAGGTCTGTGGGTGCTTCATCGCTAGGCAGTAACTGAATCGCCCCGACGCAGTCGCGGCCTATGGCGGCCAACAACTGATAAGGCTCGATGCCGGCGGTCCTGAAATGCTGCGCAATCCGGCGGCGTATCGCATCACTGTCGGGCAGCAGATTATCGAAATAGTTCTGCACCACCGCCCCACGATATGGCGCATTGCCCGGCTGGAAAGGCAAGGACAGCGACAACGGACGTCCCTGCTCATCGCCCAGCCACTCGTCGAAATACGTCAGCGTGTTGCCCCCAGCCGTAGCATCCCAGTAGCCAACCGGAGTGCCGTTAAGCCAGATATTCAAGCGCTGTGCATGCGCGCGTCGTCCCATGCTACCAATGCTCCATCTTGTTTGGTGGAGTCATTTTCGATGGCGCGGCCACGGCTTCCCTCTTTGACTTAGTCGCAGGCAGGGGCATGCTGGCTGCCGGCGTTTGATCCGGAGTCGCATCCAGTACCATCGCTGCGCCACGCTCACTGTTTTGAGTTAACACAATCTCACTACCGAGCAATCGCAGAATCGTGAACAGCCGTTCGACGCTGGTGGCAGCGGGGTTCGCCTCAATCTTCGCATAGCTCTGTTGAGCTACTCCAAGCAATGCGGCCACCTCAGCCTGCGATATTCCTTTACGCTTGCGCAGACCGACAAGTAGCGGCCGTATCTGCTGCAACGTTCGGATTGGATAGTCCATGATCAATCTCCATTCTGTTTTTACAGTATAGGAGTTGTAATTTCGAATTACAACCTAAAACATGTATATTGCATTTACACCCTATGGGATGTAAATTACATATACAGCTTACAGACTGTATATTTCCATGGAGTGCCGACGCTCTTAGCGATGCATGCCTGACTAGAGTAAATGGTAGGTCATTGCCAACTGGCGCTCTCACTGATTGATTGCACAGATTTTGGATCAGCGCCAGTCTGCAGCACTGACGCCATCACTACTTGCCAGCACCGCGAGTCCGCGTAGCGCCTAGTCTGCCAGACCGGCGTACAGTGGCGTACTCAGATAACGTTCGCCGAACGATGGAATGATGGTGACGATAATCTTGTCGGCATTTTCCGGGCGACGCGCCACCTGCACAGCCGCCCACAGCGCGGCGCCGGCGGAAATACCCACCAGCAAGCCTTCCTGACGTGCTGCCTGCTGCGCCGTTTCAAACGCATCTTCATTGCGCACCGTCACCACCTCGTCATACACCGCCGTATTCAACACGGCTGGCACGAAACCGGCGCCGATGCCCTGCAGCGGGTGCGGTCCCTTGGTGCCTTGCGACAGCATCGGCGACGCCGCCGGCTCGACGGCCACGCAGCGGAAGGCGGGATTGCGCTGCTTGAGCACCTCGCCCACCCCGGTAATTGTGCCCCCCGTACCGACACCGGCCACCAGAATATCGACGCGGCCATCGGTATCGGCCCAGATTTCTTCGGCCGTGGTGCGACGATGCACTTCCGGATTGGCAGGATTGTTGAATTGCTGGGGAATCAGGTAACGGCTATCGGCCGCAGCCAGCTGCTCGGCCTTGGCAATCGCGCCCAGCATGCCTTCGCTGCCCGGGGTGAGCACCAGTTCGGCGCCGTAGGCACGCAGCAGCATGCGCCGTTCGCGGCTCATGGTTTCCGGCATTACCAGGGTGCACTGATAGCCGCGCGCCGCGCACACCATCGCCAGCGCGATGCCGGTGTTGCCACTGGTAGGTTCGAGAATAATCGTGTCGGGACGGATCAGGCCTGCCGCTTCGGCAGCCTCGATCATGGCCAGCCCGATGCGGTCTTTCACGCTATGAGCCGGATTGAAAAATTCCAGCTTGGCCAGAATCTGGGCGGTGTTTCCCGTATTCAGCCGGTTCAGGCGTACCAGCGGGGTACGGCCGATCAGCTCGGTGACGTTATTGGCTATTTTCATGGGCAGCTCCGGAGTGAGAGGGATAGCACTTAGTCTACACCGAGTGCCCCTCTGTCCGGTAGCTGCGGACTGCGCGACTGGCTTACTTTACGTCGATCAGTTCGACGTCGAAGATCAGCGCGGAGTTCGGCGGAATCCCGCCGCCCGGCGCGGCACGCGAGCCGTAAGCCAGTTCGGATGGAATGATCAGGGTACGTTTACCACCCACTTTCATGCCCTGGATGCCCTGATCCCAGCCCTTGATGACGCGTCCGGCACCCAGCACGAAGTCGAGCGGCTCGCGCCCGACCGAGGAGTCGAACAGCTTGCCGTGCATGGCTTTCGCCAGCGGACGGTAGAGCCAGCCCGAGTAATGCATCGAGACATTGCTGCCGGTAGTGGCTTCACGGCCGGTACCGATCTTGTTGTCGATCACAATCAACTGCTCGGCCGCAGGGCCGGGCGTGGCCGAACCGACCACCATCGGCGCCGCAGGCGCTGGTGCTGGCCCAGCCGCGGCTGCCGGATTAGCTGGATTAGCCGGCGTTTGCGCCAGAGCGACCGTACTGGCCAGTGCGCACAGCACGGCCACAAACAGGGAACTACGCTGCATGGTTATCTTCTTTCTCTGAAATCGGTCATAAGCAGGTGTCTCCCTGCTAGCGCGCACATGATAGCAAAACTACCAGCCGTAGCACATCTTTCATGCCGCGCCCGTTGCCGGGAGCTCAGTTGCCGCTGCCGGTGTTGCTGGCTGCGCTGCGGCCGGTTCCAGTGGCGGCACGACCGTCGCCTCCGCCGCCGGCTGGGCCAGATAACGCAGTGCATGGCTGGCCGCCACCATCCCGAAGGTGGCCGTGACCACCATCGCCGAACCGAAACCGGCACAGTTCAGCCCCGTCACGCCGGCTGGTGCGCTCGCATCCACCGCGCAGGCTTCGGCCGGCTCGGGGAATTTCAGGCGCTCCATGGAAAACACCGCATCGACATGGAATTTGCGCTTTTCACCGCGCGGATAGCCATACTCGCTGCGCAGGATTTTGCGCACTTTCTTGAGCAGTGGTTCCTGTTCGGTGCGCCCCAGATCGGCGATGGCAATCTGGGTCGGATCGGTCTGGCCACCGGCACTGCCGATAATCGCCATGGGAATCTGCTGCTGGCGGCACCACGCAATCATGGCGGCCTTGTCTTTGACGCTGTCGGTGGCCTCGATCACATAGTCAAAGCGGCCCTGCCCCAGCATCTCGCCGACATTCTCGACCGTCACGAAATCCTCGATCTGATGCACCACGCAATACGGATTGATCTCGGCAATGCGCTCGGCCAGCGCGCTGATCTTGGCCTGACCAATGGTGCTGCTGAGCGCCTGGATCTGCCGGTTGATGTTCGATTCGGCGACATTATCCAGATCAATTAGGGTCAGCGTACCAATCGCGCTGCGCGCCAGCGCTTCCACCGCCCATGAGCCGACGCCGCCGGTACCGACCACGCACACGTGGGCGTTACGGAAGCGTGCCAGTGCCGCCTCGCCATAGAGTCGGCCGATACCGCCGAAGCGGCGTTCGAAGTCTATTTCCTCAAAAGAGGTAGGGTTATCTGCATTCATCCCGCCATTTTAACGGACGTCGCCATAAAAAATATTCTAGAATGGTTTTCTTCCCCCGTCCGAGCCGCACGCCATGAGCCACAATCTGTTCGATACTGCCCCCGATTTTAATCAGCCCATCGCCGTGCTCAAGCATTGCCACGACCGCATCCGCAAGCAACTGGAAACCCTGCAGAAGCTGCTGGACCACCTGCCCGTGCATGGCGCCGACGCCGATGCCCGCAAGGCCGCGCAGGCGGTGCAGAAGTATTTCAACCATGCGGCCACGCTGCATCACGAAGATGAAGAAGAAAACCTGATGCCGATGTTGCAGGCCACTGCCCGCGATGCCGATGCCGTGCAGCTGGATCTGATCGTGCCCGTGATTCTGGCCGACCACAAGCTGATGGATAGCGCCTGGCAGCAGATCAATCACCAGCTGGAACAGATCGCTACGGGTGCCAGCGCCAGCCTCGATAGCGCCGCCGTGCAGCACTACATCGAACGCTATACGGAACACATGGCGCTCGAAGAAACCAATATCGCCCCGATGGCCAAGCGCCTGTTCAGTCACGAACAGATGGAACAGCTAGGCAGCGCCATGCAGGTGCGGCGTGGCATCGCCCCCTCGCTGCCGCAAAGTCAGGTGCCGGAACAGCATCAGGTGCAAGTCAGCAATACCGTCGCGAATGGCGTGGTGCTGGCCGATATCCGCCTCGATTACGGCCGCGCCAGCCTGACGGAAGACGATGTGCTGGAAGATCCGATTGCCCAATTCGGCAAATGGTTCGAGGAAGCCATGCATGCCAAGGTCAATGAACCGAACGCCATGAGTCTGGCTACCGTCGATGGCGATGGCAAGCCCAGTTCGCGCATCGTGCTGATCAAACAGTACGACCAGCGCGGCTTCACCTGGTACACCAACTACCAGAGCCAGAAAGGCCAGCAATTGCGCGCCAGTCCGCACGCCGCGCTGCTCTTCTTCTGGAGCGAACTGGAGCGGCAGGTAAGGATCGAAGGCACGGTCACAAAAACCTCGCGCGAAGAAAGCGATAAATATTTCTATAGCCGTCCCGTGAAGAGCCAGATCGCCGCGATCGCTTCGAAACAGAGCGAGCCGATCGCCAATCGCACGCTACTGGAAGCCAATTACGACGCCGTTGCTGCCGCCAGTGGCGAGCAGCCGGAACGGCCGGAACACTGGGGCGGTTACCGCCTGGATCCGGTGCGCATCGAATTCTGGCAAGGCCGCCGTTCGCGCTTCCACGACCGCATCGTGTACTGCAAACAGGCCGATGGCAGCTGGAGCAAGGAACGTCTGCAGCCCTGAACGCAGCGCCCCGCGCGGGGCGCCAGCGTCACTTGAGGCGGGCCGCGTACAGACTGCGCAGTTTGGCAACCTTGGGCGCCACCACAAAGGCGCAATAGCTTTGCAGCGGATGCTGTTCGAAATAGTGCTGGTGATATTCTTCGGCGCGGAAATACGGCTGCGGTGGCGACAGTTCCGTGACGATGGGTCCATCCCATACGCTGCCCATCTGGGCAAACACTTCGCGCGCTGTGGCTTCCTGCTCCGGGCTCTGGTAATAAATCACCGAACGGTACTGGGTGCCCACATCATTGCCCTGCCGGTTCAGCGTGGTCGGGTCATGGATGGTGAAGAAAATCTCCAGCAGATCGCGGTAGCTGATCACAGCCGGATCGAAGCGCAACAGCACCACTTCGGCATGGCCGGTGCTGCCCGTACAGACCTCTTCGTAGCTGGGATTGGGGCGTGGCCCGCCCGTATAACCGGACTCGACGCTGGCCACCCCGCGCAAGCGTTCGAACACGGCTTCCAGACACCAGAAGCATCCGCCGCCGAGTACGGCGCTTTCCAGTTCACTCTGCTGATGTTGTTGCATGATTTTGCTCCTCGCGCACGGCGCCTAGCTGAGAAATATAGCAGAAATTCACTTTACCACGGCGCCCCCTGCTGTCGCCGTCAAGCGGCTGGTACTGCCAAAAAGCAACTGATCCGGTGAGCTGCCTCAAATTTTGGCATAATGGCGAAAAGTCACCGGCACCTTCCCATGAATACAGTCTCACCCCGCGCCCCCGCACCCAGCTTCGATACCGGCCATTTCCGTCAGGCATTAGGACAGTTCGCCACCGGCGTGACCGTCATCACCACCCGTCTGGCCGATGGCACGTTTCGCGGGCTAACCGCCAGTTCCTTCAATTCCGTGTCGCTGGAACCGCCGCTGGTGCTGTGGAGTCTGGCCAACAAGGCCAACAGCATGCCTATTTTCACGGGCAATTCGCATTACGTGATCAATGTGCTGGCGGCCGATCAGGCCCATCTGGCGACCCGCTTCGCCACCCGTGGCAGCGATCCGTGGGAAGGTGTGGCATATGAACTGTCGCGTACCGGCCAGCCCATCCTGAAAGGCGCGTCGGCCTGGTTCGAATGCCATAACCGCAGCCGCTATCCGGAAGGCGATCATGTGATCTTCGTGGGCGAAGTGGAATTCTGCGAATTTTCCCCGGCCTCCCCGCTGATTTTCCACGGCGGCAAATTCGGCGGTCTGGGCTAAAAACGGAAATTGGTGTCGCCATTTGAAAAGTCGCCGCGCGAGGGGCAGCATAGAATGCTTGCAGCATTCACCATAATGAGAGACCACCATGAGCCAAGCCCGCGCCCAGTTCCACTGGGATGATCCCCTGCTGCTGGACCAGCAACTGACCGACGAAGAACGCATGGTGCGCGATGCCGCCGCTGCCTACAGTCAGGACAAGCTGGCGCCGCGCATCCTCGAAGCGTTTCGTCACGAGAAAATGGATACCTCGATTTTCCGTGAGATGGGCGAACTGGGCCTGCTCGGCCCGACCATCCCGGAACAGTACGGCGGCCCCGGCCTGAATTACGTGGCCTACGGCCTGATCGCGCGCGAAGTCGAACGCGTCGATTCCGGCTACCGTTCGATGATGAGCGTACAGTCGTCGCTGGTCATGGTACCGATCTACGAGTTCGGCACTGAAGCCCAGAAACAGAAATACCTGCCGAAACTGGCCACCGGCGAGTGGATCGGCTGCTTCGGCCTGACCGAACCGAACCACGGATCCGATCCTGGCTCGATGATCACCCGCGCCCGCAAAGTACCGGGCGGCTACGCGCTGACCGGCGCCAAAATGTGGATCACCAATTCGCCAGTCGCCGATGTGTTCGTAGTGTGGGCCAAGGACGATGAAGGCGCGATCCGCGGCTTCGTGCTGGAAAAAGGCATGGCCGGCCTGAGCGCCCCTGCCATCCACGGCAAGTTCGGCCTGCGCGCTTCCGTGACCGGCGAAATCGTAATGGACAATGTGTTCTGCCCGGAAGAAAACGCCTTCCCCGATGTGCGCGGTCTGAAAGGCCCGTTCACCTGCCTGAATTCGGCCCGCTACGGCATCGCCTGGGGCGCGCTGGGTGCGGCGGAAAGCTGCTGGCATACCGCCCGTCAGTACGTGCTGGACCGCCACCAGTTCGGCCGTCCGCTGGCTGCGAACCAGCTGGTGCAGAAGAAACTGGCCGACATGCAGACTGAAATCACGCTTGGCCTGCAAGGCTGTCTGCAACTGGGTCGCATGAAAGATGCCGGCACCGCTGCCGTAGAAATCACCTCGATGATGAAGCGTAACTCCTGCGGCAAGTCGCTGGACATCGCCCGTACCGCACGCGATATGCTCGGCGGTAACGGCATCTCCGACGAGTTCGGCATCATCCGCCACATGGTCAATCTGGAAGTGGTGAATACCTATGAAGGTACCCACGACATCCACGCCCTGATTCTGGGTCGTGCCCAGACCGGGATTCAGGCCTTCCAGTAATACGGACAGGCAGCAGGCATAAAAAAATCGGGGCTAGCCCCGATTTTTTTTGTCCTTCACACCGCCTCAGGTCCTAGAAACCTTTGAAGATATAGCCGATGCTGACACTTGCTGCCAGCGGATCGAGACGCACGTCCTGGGTCTGACCGGTCGAGAAGTGCACCTTGGTTTTCAGACGGGTCTTGATCAGGGTCGCGTCGAGGAACCATTTCTCGTTAATCTTCACGGTGCCGCCGATCTGGTAGCTGAGTGCGACTTTATCATCGAGTTTATAGGTGGTGCCCGGGCCGCCAGTATTCAGCAAAGCCGTCAGCTGGGCCGAACCGGTTTCCTTCTGGAACATGGCATAGGTAATCCCCAGACCCACGTAAGGACGGAACATCGAATTGGCGCCCAGGAAGCGGTATTGCACCAGTGCCGTCGGTGGCAGCACTTGCGAAGTACCGAGCTTGCCGGTGCCTTCGATGGCGCCCGCGCCGATCAGGTCGTGCTTGTATGGCAGGCCCAGATCCATCTCGGCCGAGATGTTATCGGTCACCATGTAAGCGAACGCCAGACGCGGCTTGCTATCGGTGCCCACATCGGCCTTGGTGCCGGGCAGTGCCGGTGCCGAGACATCGCCCGAATCGACTTTCGGGGTAATCTTGTTCATGCCCAGCGTGGTCAGCCAGGTACCAGCGGTCTGTTGCGCCGAGGCGGCTGTCGCCAGCGACATTGCGGCGGCCAGCGCCAGCAGTTTCAGGGTGTTCTTCATAGCGTCTCCAGATTTTTTTGTGAGGTCGGCAGCGCCGCTAGCGGGATCCGCTGGCGGCGCGCAACGACTGAATTACAGCCAGCCCTTAACAACCATTTTCTCGGCCACATAGCGGGCCAGCAGCAGGTTGTTGAATGGGGTCGGGTGGACATCATCGGCGAACGAGTAGTGGCTGACATCGCCAGCTTTCAGATTGCTGGCATTGCAACCCAGTGCCGAACCCAGCGGATTCTTGGCAGCACTCAGGTCACACGCAGTTTCCGACACCACGGTCAGGCCGTAAGGGCCAGGGTTGGTCGCCTGATCATGGCTAACAGCGAACACGTCAACGATCAGCACTTTCGCTTCCGAACCCAGACCGGTGTTCAGTGCGCTATTGAAGGCATTCACCATGGCATTGATCAGCGCCTGGGTCGACGCATCTTTCGACAGACCAGCCGGGGTGGTGGCCACATCCGGCAGGTTGTTGACGGTCACGTAGTTGGCACCATTGGCGATCAACTGGGTTTTCACCAGTGCCACCAGTTCATTGCCAGCCTGCGCCATGGCAGCCACCAGTTCCGGACCGTGTGCGGCAGCATACGCGGCGCCGGCTTTGCCGCCGGCAGCGGTCGCGTCGGTGGTCGCCTTGGCGACCATCGGGCCGTACACGGCAGGTGAGGCGACTGCCGAATTACCTGGCTGCACTGCCGCTGCGCCAATCGCTGCTTGCGTGATGGTGGTCTGGGTGCTACCGGCGCGTGCTGCTTCGGTCTGGGCTGCCAGACCGATGGCTGCTGCCGCCGTTTGCGGGTTGCTTGCGCCCAAGGCCAGCTGACCTACCAGGCTGGTGACGTAGGCGGTACCGCCAGCGGCCGTACCGGCAGCGGTTGCGGCAGCGCTCAGCGTCGCCAGATTCAACAGCACGTCATTGCCACCGGCCATGACGAACACCATTTCATCGCCCTTGAACTTGCCGCCCACTACTTTCAGGTGATTGGCGATCTGGGTGGCGACCGGAATCGTCAGCGCGCCCAGCGCGCTACCGGTCAGCTTGTTGCCAGGACCAACTGGATTGGTGACACGCGAACCGCCGGTGGCATAACCGTAGCAGCCAGCATGAGCCACTTGCGGTACCGAGAAACCTTTGCTGGCATCGCCATCAAGACCGGTGACGGCCGGGCATGGTGCTGGCAGACCCAGCTGAGCAGCCACCAGTTCGGTCCAGTTTTTGCCAGTCAGGGCAGGATTCACGGCGGTGTTATCGCCATTGATGGTGAATTTACCGCCCTTCAGGGCAGCCACGGTACCTACCGCGTAGGAGCCAACGTCGGACAGACTGTCACCAAACGACACCTGGTTGCTGTACTTATTCTTGAGGATTTGCGGGCCGGGGGTTGGATCGGTGCCGCCGCAACCTGCCAGGATGGCCAGAGTCGCTGCCGCCAAGGCAAATTTGGTATGACGCATGTTGTCTCCTAGAAAAATTCTTTTATGGTGTGATACGAACGGTTGTGCTATTCGCAACCTCTATACTTTGCCAGCCTTAGCCGGCAAAGTATAGAGATGAACTGAAAAACCAGCGCATTTGTACCCAAAAAAGAACGCTTGCTCGCCGTTTTTCTGAGCACGCGCATATGCTGCTAAGCACCATTCACCGTGCTGGTGCAGTATCGAAGAATTTGCGCGCTTCGCGCAGACAGAACGGCGCCACCAGCCCTGCGTGATAACTGTCACGCACTGCCTGATTGGCTGCGGCATTACTGCCTCCGGCCTGCGTGATGGACAGCTTTAACACTTGCTTGGCAGCGGCAAATTCGGCCCGCACGGTGCGGTAGTCGGCCAGCAGCGCCGAGTCATCCAGATCCAGTACCGCCAGCAAGCCCGCCCCCATGCCTTGCGCGCGGAAATAGGCCACTGCCGCATCGGTATTGGCAAACGGCACTACCGGATCCTGATTCCCGCCACACAGCAGCATCGGCAACGCCGGTGTGTAGTTGCGCAGATCGTTCTTCAACAGCCATTTACGTAGCGCCTGCGCCGGCGCACAATTCAGCGGTGCATTATTGCTAGCGTTACAGGGCTGGGCCTTGAGATCGCTCAAATAACTGTCGCGATAAGCGCTGCTGAGTAAATGGTCACTCCCGAAGTAAGCGCTATAGCCACTGGTCTGCGGCAGGGAATCCTGCGCGAACAGCACATCGTTCGGCAACTTGCCGGCGGTGACCAGTGCCCCCAGACTCAGGCTGCCGGGCAACAGGGTTTCGATGCCGCTAGCGTACTGCGTTTCGTACACTTGCGTCGGGCTGGTGTACAGATTGGCGCCGGCACGCTGGGCGGCAGTGAACAGCATCGGCAGGAAGCCGCTGGAACCGAGCGTCGGTGCACCGTTGAAGATGGCGTCGCCGAATTGCAGCAGGGCATACGGGCCGGACAGCGGCGCGGCAGCCGTGAGCGTAAATTCGCTGGCATAGTCGCGCTGCATGGCGCGCTGGGTGGCCATGGCCACAAACCCGCCCTGCGAATAGCCACTGAGCATCAGACGATTCGAGGCACTTGCACCAAGGCTGGCCAGCACACTACGGCTCGCCCGCAAGGCATCGATCATATCGGCGGACTGCTGGCTGGCATCCAGATAGGGGTGATAGTCCAGCGTCGACCCGGCATAGCCAGCGTAGTTGGGCGCCACCACGATATACCCTTGCGCGGCAAACATGGCCGCCACGGTGCGCACTTCGGTACCCGACAGATCGGCCATGTCATTGCTTTTCAGGGCAGACGTGCCATGCGCATACAGCAGCACCGGGCGGCTGCCCTGACAGGCCGGCTGGCTACCGGATGGCAACATGATGGCGGTGCTGGCCTCGGTATCGGCGCCTTTGCCATCCAGTGTGTGGTAGCGCAGCGTGTACAGGGTGACGGCACAGGTGGGCGTGCCCGTGACGGCACTTCCGTAGCTGACGCTCGCGTCCACCAGCGCCTTCATCTGGGCCGGTTCCACCGTGGTGACGCGCAAGCCGCCGAGCGCGACCGGCACCACACTGGCGCTACCGATGGGCTGGCCGCGTAATAGCACGGGCGGCGTCGGCGGGATAGGCTGACCACCGCCACCGCTCTGGCTGGCGGGCGCGCCGCCGCCACAGCCCGCTAGCGTCGTGGACAGGACGATGGCGATCGCGAGTGCGCTCGGTGTGACAGGAGAACAGCAGCGCCGCACGGCGCGCTGCGGGGAAACATCGGGATGGTGGAGCATCGGGCAAGTCCTCGCAAGATGCAGGGACGCGGCCCTGCAGAGTGTCAGATGGCCGGGCAATCACGGTGACCGGCAGCATCTGAATCTTAGCAGGAAAGCAAGCCCAGCAAGACCTAATCAGGCCTGGCCGCAAGTTTAATTCAGCAGACTGGCCAGCACTCCGGACGAGCTGTGCACGGCGCGCCGCAGGCGGTCATTAATCCCTAGCCACAGCGCATCCTGGGGCGGGGTTTCCACCAGAATCAGGTCACAGGCGCGCTGGTCCATGTCGCGCAGCGCGGCATACAGGCCATACGCGTAGGCAGCCGGCTCGGCCGGCAGGCTGCGCTGGGCGTGACCGCAAGCGGGCAGGCTATGGCTGATCACGGCAACCTGCACGCCACGCGTCTGCAATTGCGCCAGCGTGGCCGGCAAAGCGGCCGTGTCCAGCATGGTCACCGGGGTACGCGGCGCATAGTGCGATTCCAGCGTACCGGAAGCGCGCGGTGCGGCCTGATCGGCAGCGCCTGGCAGCATGCCGATCACGTCGGCAATCTGCTGCGCCGAAATATGGCCGGGACGCAGCAGCACCGGGCCGTGCGTCGCCAATCGCGACAGATCGACGATGGTCGATTCGATACCGACGGCACTCGAACCGCCTTCCAGCACCATGCTCAGCAAGGCACCATCACAGCTATCGCCATCGCGCGCACCATCATCATGCGCGTCCAGACCGAACTCGTCGCGCACATGCTGCGCCGTGGTCGGACTGACGCTACCGAATTTATTCGCCGAGGGCGCTGCCACACCACCTTGGCCGCCCTTGAAGGCGCTCAGCAGCGCAATCGCCACCGGATGCGAGGGGCAACGGATGCCGACCGTATCCTGACCACCGGAAACGGCGTCGGGAATATGCTGGGCACGCGGCAAAATCAGGGTCAGCGGGCCGGGCCAGAAAGCTGCCACCAGCTGATGGGCTGCTGCGGGAATCTCGCGGCACCAGTACGACAGATCGGCACCGGGCGCGACGTGCACGATCACCGGGTGATCGTTGGGCCGGCCTTTGGCCTGATAGATGCGTGCCACGGCGGCCGGGTTTTCGGCGTCGGCACCGAGACCGTACACCGTCTCGGTCGGGAAGGCCACCAGCCCGCCCTGTTCGAGGATGGCGGCAGCGTCGGCAATAGCAGCGATATCGGCCGCGCCAACGGCCGCGCCGGCATTCAAACCTGACTTCACGCCGGAATTCCCAGAATCGCACAGGCCGCCAGCAATTGCTGCTGAGCCTGCTCCAGCGTCGGGGCGAGCAGCGTCAGGTGGCCCATCTTGCGGGCGCGCCGCGGGTCATCCTTGCCATACAGATGCAAACAGGCGCCCGGCAGTGCCAGCACCTGATCCCACGCCGGTTCACGTGGCGTAGCGCTGTCACCCTCGAACCAGACATCGCCGAGGATATTCAGCATCACGGCAGGCGAATGCTGGCGCACATCGCCCAGCGGCAGACCAGCCATCGCGCGCACCTGCTGGGCGAACTGGCTGGTGACGCAGGCATCGATGGTGTAGTGACCACTGTTATGCGGACGCGGCGCCATTTCATTGATCACCAGCGTGCCATCGGTGAGCACAAAGAATTCGATGCACAGCACGCCAACGTAACCGAGTTCGGCCACGATGGCCTGCGCGGCACGCTGGGCGATGCGGGTGGTTTCCGCCGACACATTCGGGCCGGGCACGGTGGTGGTAAACAGAATCCCGTCACGGTGCACGTTCTCGGCAATCGGATACACCACCGATTCACCATCCGCGCCACGAGCCGTCAGCACCGACACTTCATAGGCCAGCGGCAGCATTTTTTCCAGCAGGCAGGTGACCCCGTTCATGCTGACAAACGCGGCGCGCACATCTTCGCGGGTGCGTACCCGAACCTGACCTTTACCGTCGTAACCCATGCGCACGGTTTTCAGAATACCGGGCAGCAGATGGTCAGGAATGGCATCGATATCGGCGTCGCTGGCGATGGTCTGGTGCGGTGCCGGCAGTACCCCGGATTTGTCTGCGCAGCCGACGAAGAAACGCTTCTCCGCAATCCGGTCCTGGGCCACCGACACGCCATGCGCATTGGGCGCCACAAACACTTGCTGCGCCAGCCGCGACAGCGAATCGGCCGGCACGTTTTCAAATTCGGTGGTGACGGCCAGACATTGCGCCGCCAGCGCGTCGAGCCCGGCCACATCGCTGTAACCGGCTTCGATCAGGCGCTGCGCCACCTGCCCCGCCGGACAGGCTGCCGCCGGTTCCAGCACGGCCACCTGATAGCCCATGCTCTGGGCTGCCTGAGCGAACATGCGACCCAGTTGGCCGCCGCCCATCACCCCCAGCCAGGCTGCAGGCTGGGCCGCAGGCAGAATCGGGGAGCGCGAAGATTGTTGCGGGGAAGATGAAGAATTACTCATACCAGTTATTTATGCCAGTTACTCATACCAGTTGTATCAAAGAGGCAAGGTCATCGCCTCGGCAGCCGCCGTTTGCGTGGCGCGGAAGGCCAGCAACTGTTCGGCCAGCGCCTCGTCGGTGGCAGCCAGCAGGGCTACCGCCGTCAGTGCAGCATTCGCGGCACCGGCTTCACCGATGGCGAAAGTCGAGACCGGCACACCTTTCGGCATCTGCACAATCGACAGCAGCGAGTCTTCACCGCGCAGATATTTCGATGGCACAGGCACACCCAGCACCGGCACGATGGTTTTAGCCGCCACCATGCCCGGCAGGTGGGCCGCGCCACCGGCACCGGCGATGATGGCGCGCAGACCGCGCGCACGCGCCGTTTCCGCGTAGGTGAACATCTGGTCCGGCATACGGTGGGCAGAAATCACCTGTGCTTCGAACGGCACGCCGAACTGCTTGAGGATGGCGACCGCATGCTGCATCACGTCCCAGTCCGAATTCGACCCCATGATCACGCCGACCAGCGGCTTGACGTTTTGCTCAGTTGCACCGATGTTGGTGTTCATCTCAGACCTTCAGTTTCTGGCCGGTCAGGCGCTCGATGGCCTCGAAATACTTGCCCTGGGTTTTTTCGATCACGTCCGCTGGCAGCGCTGGCGCCGGTGCAGTCTTGCCCCAGTCGGTCAGGGTTTCCAGATAGTCGCGCACGAACTGCTTGTCGAACGACGGTGGCGACATGTCCGGAGCGTAGGAATCGGCAGGCCAGAAGCGCGAGGAATCGGCCGTCAGCACTTCGTCCATCAGGTGCATCACACCGTTTTCGTCGAGACCGAATTCGAACTTGGTGTCGGCGATGATAATGCCGCGGGTAGCAGCGTACTCGGCAGCAGCCGTGTACAGGGCAATGCTGACGTCGCGCATTTTGGCAGCCAGTTCGGCGCCGATGCGGCTTTCCATGTCAGCAAAGCTGATGTTCTCGTCGTGTTCGCCCAGATCGGCCTTGGCCGCTGGCGTGAACAATGGTTCCGGCAGTTTTTCAGCCTGACGCAGACCGGCTGGCAGTTGAATGCCGCAGATGGCGCCGGTGGCCTGATAGTCTTTCCAGCCCGAACCGATGATGTAACCACGCACCACGGCTTCCACCATGATCGGCTTCAGACGTTTCGCGACCACGGCACGGCCTTTGACCTGCGCAACTTCGTCGGCAGCGACCACCGATTCCGGCGCGACGCCAGTCAGGTGGTTAGGCACGATGTGGCCGAGCTTTTCGAACCAGAAATCGCTCATCTGGTTGAGTACCATGCCCTTGCCGGGAATCGGCTCGTTCATCACGACGTCGAAGGCGGACAGACGGTCGGTGGTGACGATGAGGATTTTGTCATCGCCGACGGCGTAGTTGTCGCGGACTTTGCCGTGGCCGAGCAGTGGCAGGGACTTGATGGAGGTCTGGTAGAGGCTGTTCATAGCGGAGCGTGTGGAGGGTGTATAGACTAGCGGTATAGAAAAGCGAAAACCGGCGGAAGTGATGCGGGGCCGCCGGTCAAGAGAGTCGGGCTAATTCCGAGGGGAATTAACCCGTTCCAAACAGAATTTTACTTCACAATCTGGGCCAGCTCGCCGGCCTTGTAGCGTTCAGCCATTTTTTCCAGCGGAATCACCTTGATTTTCGAGGCCTGACCTTCGCAGCCGAAGGCCTGGAAGCGGGCACGCACCACTTGCTCGGCAGCCAGACGGGCTGGCTTGAGGAAGTCGCGCGGGTCGAATTTCGACGGGTTCTGGAACATGAACTGACGCACTGCTGCCGTCATGGCCAGACGGATGTCGGTATCGATGTTGATCTTGCGAACGCCGTGACGGATGCCTTCCTGGATTTCTTCGACTGGCACGCCATAGGTTTCTTTCATGTCACCGCCGAATTCGCGGATGATGGCCAGCAGTTCCTGTGGCACCGACGACGAACCGTGCATCACCAGGTGGGTGTTCGGGATACGCGCGTGGATTTCCTTGATACGGTCGATGGCCAGAATGTCACCGGTAGGCTTGCGGGTGAACTTATAGGCGCCGTGCGAGGTACCGATGGCGATCGCCAGTGCGTCGCACTGGGTACGCTGCACGAAGTCGGCAGCCTGGGCCACGTCGGTCAGCAGCTGCTCGCGGGTCATGGTGCCGTCGGCACCGTGGCCGTCTTCCTTGTCGCCCTTCATGGTTTCCAGCGAACCGAGCACGCCCAGTTCCGCTTCCACCGTCACGCCGATGGCGTGCGAGAACTTCACCACTTCTTTCGATACTTCGATGTTGTATTCGTAGGAGGCGACCGATTTACCGTCGGCTTCCAGCGAACCGTCCATCATCACCGAGGTGAAGCCGGAGCGGATCGCGGCCTGGCAGACCGCAGGCGACTGGCCGTGGTCCTGGTGCATCACGACAGGAATGTGCGGGTAGGCTTCCACCGCGGCGTCGATCAGGTGACGCAGGAAGGCTTCACCGGCGTACTTACGGGCGCCAGCCGAAGCTTGCATGATGACCGGAGCGTTCAGGGCATCGGCAGCGGCCATAATGGCTTGCACTTGCTCCAGATTGTTGACGTTGAAAGCAGGGATGCCATAGCCGTTTTCAGCAGCATGGTCCAGCAGTTGACGCATGGATACGAGGGACATGGTAGTACTCCAAACAATAAAAAAATCTGGTTGCCGGAGCGAGGCCGCCCCCGTTCCGCGGGGGCGACGCTACCGGGCTTACTTATTTCAGCGCACTGAATTCGCCAACTTTGACGATCTTCATGGCGTTGGTGCCGCCAACCTGCCCCATCGGCTCGCCCCAGGTGACCACGATCATGTCGCCTTTTTTGACGATACCGCGTTCGACCAGCAAGTCTTCGGCCTGTTTCAACACCACGGCACTATCGGCCGTCTGCAGCAGATTGTAGGCCTTGACGTTGCGGTATAGCGCAATCTTGCGCAAGGTCAGCACGCTTGGCGTCAGGGCGTAAATCGGCGTATCAATATTGTGACGGCTCATCCACAACGCCGTCGAACCGGATTCCGTCAGCGCCACAATCGCCTTCACCGCCAGATGGTGGGCGGTAAACAGGGCAGCATAGGCGATCGACTGGTCGATCCGGGTGAAGGTCGCATTGAGGAAATCGGCGTCGAGCTTGTTGTACTCGGACTGCTCGGCTTCCACGCAAATCGCGGCCATCATTTCTACAGTTTCAATCGGGTAGCGACCGGAGGCAGTTTCCGCCGAGGTCATTACCGCATCCGTACCATCGAGCACGGCATTTGCCACGTCCGACACTTCGGCACGGGTCGGTACCGCATTGAAGATCATCGACTCCATCATCTGGGTCGCGGTGATCGCCAGCTTGTTCGACTCGCGCGCCATGCGGATCATACGTTTCTGCAAAGCCGGCACGGCGGCATTGCCCACTTCTACAGCCAGATCGCCACGTGCGACCATGATGCCGTCGGACGCGTCGAGAATTTCCTGCAGCACCGGAATGGCTTCGGCGCGCTCGATCTTGGCGATCATCTGCGGCTTGTGGCCAAACGGTTCGCCGGCGATATTCGCCAGCTGACGCGCCATTTCCATATCGGTGGCGCTTTTCGGGAACGAGATTGCCAGGTAGTCACACTGGAAACTCATGGCCGTCTTGATATCTTCCATGTCCTTGGCGGTCAGGGCCGGAGCGGTCAGGCCGCCGCCCTGGCGATTGATGCCCTTGTTATTGGACAACTCGCCGCCGATTTTCACGGTGGTAAAAATTTCATGGCCGACGACTTTGTCGACCGTCAGCACGATCAGACCGTCATTCAGCAACAGCTTATCGTTGGCGCGCAAATCCTGCGGCAGCGCCTTGTAATCGAGGCCGACGCGCTCTTGATTGCCGAGCTCGCCATTTTCTCCCCACTTGGCGTCGAGGATGAATTTATCGCCGTTCGCCAGATCAATCTTACCATTTTCAAACTTGCCAACGCGGATTTTCGGACCCTGCATGTCGGCCATGATGGCCACTTCGCGGCCTACTTCGGCAGCGGCTTCGCGCACCAGACGGGCGCGATCGATGTGATCCTGCGCCTTACCGTGCGAGAAGTTCAGACGAACCACATCCACTCCGGCCCGGATCATCTGGACCAGGACGTTGAAATCAGTAGAGGCTGGGCCTATCGTTGCGACAATTTTAGTACTACGGGACATAGTCATCCTTGGGCGTTAGGGCTAGCAAACACTCCCCGAACGAGGGGGAGCGGAACAGCTGCGCTGTGGGTGTAGCAAGACCAGAAATGTAGCAAAGCTACGAAAATCTAGCCATTCTCAGGCATTAACTCGATTTTACTGTTAATTTGCTACATCGCACGAGCGTGCTTTTTGTTCCACTCCCCGCTACCAGCTTACTCCGCGCTTACCGGCCTATTACTGCAGCGCCGCACGCTGCACCAGAATTTCTACCGCTGGCAGGGTTTTGCCTTCCAGGAATTCCAGGAAAGCGCCACCACCCGTCGAGATATAACCAATCTGCGTACCGATATCGTATTTGGCAATCGCGGCCAGCGTGTCACCACCACCGGCAATCGAGAAGGCCGGCGAATTGGCGATGGCCAGCGCCAGCGTTTTGGTGCCTTCGCCAAACTGATCGAACTCGAACACGCCCACCGGGCCGTTCCAGACGATGGTACCGGCGACGCCGATCTGGGCTGCCAGCGTTGCCGCCGTTTGCGGGCCGATGTCGAGAATCATGTCATCGTCTGCCACGTCGGCTACCGCCTTGATGGTGGCCACGGCGGTCGGCGAGAATTCTTTGGCGCACACCACATCGACGGGAATCGGCACTTGCGCGCCGCGCTTGGCCATCAGGTCGATAATCGCGCGGGCTTCGTCCACCAGATCGTTTTCCACCAGCGACTTACCGATGTTCAGACCGACGGCTTTCATGAAGGTGTTGGCAATGCCGCCGCCGACGATCAGATTGTCGACCTTGTCGGCCAGTGCTTTCAGGATCGACAGCTTGGACGAGACTTTGGAACCAGCCACGATGGCCAGCAGCGGACGGGCTGGTGCGCCCAGCGCTTTGCCCAGTGCGTCGAGTTCGGCAGCCAGCAGCGGGCCGGCGCAAGCGATCGGTGCAAATTTGGCGATGCCGTGGGTGGAGGCTTCGGCGCGGTGGGCGGTGCCGAACGCGTCATTGACATACACGTCACACAGCTGGGCCATTTTCTGCGCCAGTTCATCGCTGTTTTTCTTTTCGCCGCGGTTGACGCGCACGTTTTCCAGTAATACCACTTGACCGGCTTGCAGGTTTTCCAGACCGGCGCCATCGACCCAGTTCTGTTTCAGCTCGACAGGCTGACCCAGCAATTCGGCCAGACGGGCAGCGACCGGTGCCAGGCTATCTTCGGCTTTGAACTCGCCTTCGGTCGGACGCCCCAGATGGGAGGTCACCATGACTTTGGCACCAGCGGCAGCGGCGGCGCGGATCGCCGGTACGGAGGCGCGGATGCGGGTGTCTTCGGTAATGTTGCCAGCGTCATCTTGCGGCACGTTCAAGTCGGCGCGGATGAAAACACGCTTACCTTGCAGCGCATTCTGAGCGATCAGGTCTTGCAGGCGGATGAAGTTCAAAACAGCGGACATGGCACCCCAAAGGTCGAGTTGTAGAAAGTGCGTTATTTTACCGCAAGCTGGCCGCCAAAACCCTGTTATTAAAATACATGCATCAAGCGTAAAGCCGTGTAAAACAGCATACCGAACACGATGGTTTGCAACATATTGCGTCGCAGCAAATAAAAGATGGTCGCGACAATACCAGCGACCAGTTTGATGTTGCTCAAGTCCAACAGCGGCTGGCCCTCGACCAGTACCAGATCAGGCGCCACAATCGCCGCCAGCGCGCACGCCGGGGCATAGCGCAGCATCTCCTGCACCCGTTTCGGAATCGTGATGTGGTGTCCCACCAGCCAGAACGAACTACGCGCCGCCGCCGTGGCCAGCGCCAGCACCCCGATCACCAGCCAAATTCCCCAGTCACTCATGCCGCTGCCGCCATTTCTCTGTACCTTCTTCGACTGCCATGGCAGTCAGCATGCCCAGCAATACCGCCAGCAACAGCCCCAGTTTATACGGTAGTCCGGCCGCCGCTACCGCCACCGCACCGGCCACCAGCACGCCGCACAGGGCCGGACGGCCCTGCATCAGCGGCACCATCACGCAAATAATGGCCAGCGTACCGGCAAAGCCCAGCCCCCATTCGGCCGGCACCGCACTCCCCACCAGTATCCCGGCGATGGAACCGATCTGCCACGAGGCCCAGTTCGGATACAGCAAGCCCTTCAGATACGATAGCTTGCCCACCTGCGGGGCCGGATCCGGGTATTTATGCAGGAACAGCGCCACCGACATATCGCCCGACACATAACCGAGCAGGAAGCGTTTGCGCCACGGCAATTGCGAAAAATGGGGTGCCAGCACGGCAGAAAAAATCACGAAGCGCAGATTGACCACCAGTGCCGTGGCGAAAATCACCCAGATCGGCGCATGGCTGGCGATCAGCGGCAAAGCGGCCAGCTGGGCCGAACCGGCGAACACCAGCAAGGTCATACCCAGTGCCTGCGGCACGCTCAGACCACTTTTCACCATGGCGATGCCGACCACCAGTCCCCAGGCGCCGATGCCGAACAAGGTAGGTATGCCCACCTTCAGACCCGCACGCCAGGATGGTTCGTGATGGGTGGCGACGCAGGGCGTCAGGCCTGCCTCTGCAAGGGCAGCAGGGTCGGCAGACGGGTGCGGGGATGGTTGGGCGCTGCTCACTTTGGTCATTGGCGAATTCATGTAGCATTCCTGCCACATGGCAGGGCGCAGCGGGACGGCAGAGGCGCTATTTTACCGATGATTTTTGCTCTATGCGCGAATCCGTTAAAATCGTGCTTTCCTTTAGCCTTCGGAGCACACCACATGACCACCGCCACCACGTCCGCAACGTCCGCTAACACCGCCGCCGTCGAACTCGAAGGCAAGGACTTGCCGGCCCACTGCCCTAACCCAGCCATGCCGCTGTGGTCGTCCCATCCGCGCGTGTTCCTCGACTTCCACCACGGTGTCGCCAAGTGCCCGTACTGCGGGACCGACTACCGCCTGAAGCCGGGCACCGTGGTCGGCCACCACTAATCCCCGGCAACCCGGAGCCCGCATGCCCGCCAAACGTGTCAAGCAGTTGCATGGCAGTGCCGCCGAAACCGAGGCGGCGTTTTACGATGCCCTCAACCGCGCCGATCTCGACGCGCTGATGGCGCTGTGGGCCGACGATGATGAAATCGTCTGCATCCATCCGGGCGGCCCGCGCCTGATCGGCCACGGCGCGATCCGCGCTGCCTGGGCCGCCATCCTCGAACATGGCGGCCTGCACATCGTGCCGATCCAGCTACATGCCAGCCACAACCTGATGAGCGCGGTGCATACCGTGGTCGAGATCAGCAGCACCTCCCAGCAGGATGAAGTGCATCTGCTGGCCACCAATGTCTACCTGAAAACGCCGCGCGGTTGGCGCATCGTGTTGCACCATGTCTCGCTCGCGCCCGGCCCGGTGCCGACCGAAGCGCGCAGCCAGGTTCTGCACTAAAGCCCCCCGGTGGACTATCCCGCGCCCGCCTGGCTGCCCAGCGGCCATCTGCAAACCATCTATCCGGCCCTGTGCCTGCGCAAGCCGGCCGTGCCCATGCGGCGCGAGCGCTGGGATAGTCCGGACGGCGACTTTGTCGACGTCGATTTTGTCGATGGCGCGCCGGGCCAGCCGCTGGTGGTGCTATTCCACGGTCTGGAAGGCAGCTCGAACAGCCATTACGCACGCGCCCTGATGGCCGCCGTGGCCGCGCGCGGCTGGTCTGGCGCAGTGCCCCATTTCCGTGGCTGCTCGGGCGAACCGAACCGCGCACCACGCTTCTACCACTCGGGCGACGCCACCGAAATCGACTGGATCATCCGGCGTCTGCACGCTCGTCAGACTATCTACACGGGCAAATTCTATGCTGCTGGCGTCTCGCTGGGCGGCAATGCCCTGCTGCGCTGGCTCGGTGAATCGGGCCATCAGGCGGCACTGGTCGATGCCGCCTGCGCCGTGTCCGCCCCGCTCGATCTGGCCCAGGGTGGCGCGGCCCTGTCGCGCGGCTTCAACCTGCTGTACACGCGCATGTTTCTGCAAACCCTGAAACCGAAGTGCGTAGCCAAACTACAGCAGTACCCCCGTTTATTCGACTTGCAGGCCCTCAAGGCGGCACGCAATCTGTATGAATTCGACAACGTCGTCACCGCGCCCCTGCACGGCTACCGCAACACGGAAGATTACTGGCACCGTGCCAGTGCCAAGCATGTGCTCAATGACATCCGCGTCCCGACGCTGGTGCTGAATGCCCGTAACGATCCCTTCCTGCCCGGCCAGTATCTGCCGCAGCAGGCCGCCGCCTGCGTGCAGCTCGACTATCCGGCCCGTGGTGGCCACGTCGGCTTTGCCACCGGCGCACCGCCGGGCAGCCTGCACTGGCTGCCGCAACGCCTGCTGCATTTCATGACCGGGGGCGCCGCAGCTTTTACAGAGAGTTCCCGACATGGATGAAATCGTCAAACAGGCACTGGCCAAATGGCCCAACGTGCCGCATTGCTACGGCTGGCTGCTGCTGGACGCGCGCGGTCACTGGCGCATGCGCGACGAACGCGCGCAACATCTGAATCTGCCCGGCGACAAATTACAGCATGTCGCCCTGTGCAGTTTTATCGACCGCAATTATGCCGCTGACGCGCGTGGCTGCTGGTATTTCCAGAACGGCCCGCAGCGCGTCTACGTGCAACTGCAAGCGACGCCCTACATCGTGCGTACCGATCCGCTACTGGACTGGGTGCTGCATACGGGCGCAGCGCTCGGCACGCTCGACGAAGTGCTGCTCAGTGATGCCGGCGCCTTAATCCTGCGCAGTGGCAGCGTGCTGGCGCAACTCGATGATCGCGATATGGCGGCTGTGCTGAGCCAGATGCAGGCTGCTGGCAGCGCGGTCACCGATGAGATATTGATGGCATGGCTGGATGGCGGCACCAGCACCACGCTGACGCTGCAGGGGCATGCGGTGCAGCGCGTCATCGCCAGCGAACTGCCGGCCCGCTTCGGCTACGTCAGTGTGCCGGCGCCAGATCCTTCTTGAATTTATCGCCCATCTCTTCGCGGCGGCGCGCCTGCAGTTCGCGCTCGCGTGCGTCGATCACCGCCTGATCGTAGAACGAGGCGTCGGGCGCCTTGCGGGCATAGCTGAGCTGGTCGAGCGCCGACAGCACGCCGCCCTGCAAGACATACGACTCTGCCAGCGCGATATGCTGCAAGGCCTGCTTGCCCTGCTTGGCATAGGCTTGCGCCAGCAAATCGTAGGCATTCGGATCGTCGCGGTACAACTGCACCTGATCGCGCAGATACACGGCCGCCTGCTCCAGCTTGCCCGCCGCAATCAAGGCCTCGCCGTACTGGTGGGCGATACCACGCGACAGCGGGAATTTCAGATGGGCCGCCTCGGACTCGGCCAGTGCCTGCTGCTGCAAGGCAGCTTGCTCAGGCTGGGCCAGCTTGATTTCCAGCGCGGTACTGATGAAGATAGTTTCCCCTTCCGGCGCCGCCGCAGCGCTCAGCGTACCCGGGGCCGGCGGTTTGTTCAGCGTCGCCTGTGCCGTCTCCAGCCAGCGCTGTGCCTGGGCATAGGCTTCGCGCTTGAGCGCCACCATCGCCAGCCCGTACTGGGCCGCGGCAATCTGCTGGCGGCCCGGCTGCTGTAACTGCAATTCGAAGAAAGCCTGTGCCTCGCTCAGACCTTGCGCACTGAGATCCTGCAGCACCCGCGCGCGCGCCCGCACCAGATGGAAATCCAGACTATCGAGGCGCTGCTTGTAGGGTTGCTCGCGGATACGCGCCTGGATGTCGGCGATCCGGTCACTGGTCAGCGGATGGCTTTGCAGATAGGCCGGCACCCGGTCACTATAGTTGCGCGATGCCGTCTGCATGCGCTGGAAGAACGCCACCATGCCCGAGGTATCGTAACCGGCCGCGCCCATGATCTGGAAGCCGATCCGGTCGGCCTCGCGCTCGGCATCGCGGCCAAAATTGAGCTGCCGCTGGATCGCCAGTCCCTGACCGGCCGAAAACACCCCGAGCGCGGCATCGCCCCCGGCTTTCGAGGCCAGCACGGCCAGAATCATGGCAGCCAGCGGAATCAGCGCATCCTGCTTCTGCTGGCCGATCGAGCGGGCAATATGACGCTGTGCCACGTGACCGATTTCATGGCCCAGCACCGAGGCCAGCTCCGATTCCGACTGCGCCGCCAGCAGCAGCGCCGAGTGCACGGCAATAAAGCCACCCGGCAAGGCAAACGCATTCAGTTGCGGATCGCGTACGGCAAAAAAGTAATAATCGAAATTGCTCTCGCCGCGCGCACCGGGACGGGCCGCCACCAGATTATTGCCGAAGGTATTCAGATATTCGAGTATCGGGCCATCATCGAGAAAGTCATTATTGCGCCGGATATCGTGCATGATTTCCTCGCCCAGCTTGCGCTCCATCAGGGGCGACAGGTCGCCACGCTCGGTGTCGCCTAGGGTTGGCAGATTCGGGATACGGGCAGGCGCCAGCAGATCCTGCGCCATGGCCACAGGCATGGTAAGCAAGAGTAAGGCGGCGATCAGACGCTGGCGCAGAGAACGGGGTTTGGCATTCACGGTGATATGATACCCGCAACCGGGGCATCGTCGCAGCGTGCCCCTCCAATGAATCTGCCCTTGAGTCTCAGAGTTAGTCTATGTCCCAGCCAAATACCCCGCCCGTCGCCGACCACCTGACCCACTTCGATGCGGGCGGACAGGCCCACATGGTCGATGTGGGTGCTAAAACCAGCACCCACCGGATCGCCGTGGCGCGTGGCAGCATCCGCATGAAGGCCGAAACGCTGGCCATCATCATGGCCGGCACCGCCAAGAAAGGCGACGTGCTGGGCATCGCCCGCATCGCCGCCATCATGGCATCCAAGCGCACCAGCGACCTGATTCCCCTGTGCCACCCGCTGGCCCTGACCCGGGTGGCGATCGACTTCGACACCGATCCGGCCAATCACAGCGTGCACTGCACGGCCCAGGTGGAAACCCATGGCCAGACCGGCGTGGAGATGGAGGCGCTGACCGCCGTGCAGATCGGCCTGCTCACCATTTACGATATGTGCAAAGCCGTCGACCGGGGCATGGTGATGGACGGGATCCGCGTCATGGAAAAGCATGGCGGTAAATCGGGCGACTGGAGCGCCACCAGCTAAGTCGCTGATTCAAAAAAGATTTTCTATCACATTGCTGCTGCGCGGCTGAAGTTTTCCCGCACCGCCACTGCACACCGCACCCGGGACCACGCTGGCCCGCAGTGAAGCTCGTCATGCCCGCCCCGGCGACCGGACATGACGAATTTCACCCTACTCATTCCCAAAAATAAATCTTATTCTTTCGACACTGCGCAGACGTTTTTATCAGTAACAGCGATACCGATCTCCAACTACGAAAAGAGAATAAGACATGAAAATCATCAATAAAATCCTGACCACCCTGCTGATCGCCGCTGGCGCAACCATGGCCGCAGCACCGGCCATGGCTGCCCAGAATTTCATATCCAATGGCGGCTTCTGCGTCACTTGCCAGCTCGATGATTGGGCCGTCACCACGTCGCAAGGCACCTTCCTGCGCATCGGCGACTTTGGCAATAACGAAGGCCAGCTGTATGTCAAAGATCAGCCAGCATCGATCAACCAGACCTTCTGGAATACCACTGGTCCGCTGACGCTGTCGTTCGACTACCGTCTGGAATATAGCAACCCGGATCAAGGCCTGATCGTTCAGTACAACAACCAGACCGTGTTCTCAACCACGACCCGCTCGGACGACTGGGTACATCAGCAAATCACGCTGACCGGCCACGGCCAAGACAACCTGCGTTTTGTGTTCAATACCTTCGGTGTTGGCGCATCGACGCCTATCCATCTGGACAACATCAGTGTGACCACCGCAGTACCGGAACCGGAAACCTACGGCATGCTGTGCGCCGGTCTGGCACTGCTCGGTGCTGTGGCGCGTCGCCGCAAGGCCTAATAGCAGAGCTCGTTTCAGGCGGCCGTGGCCGATGCCGTGACAACGGCTGCCACGGTCCTCCTCAACGCCGCACGCGGTCAACGCCCTCTCCCTGCCAGTTAGCAACGCGGCCCGGTTCCGGCACCCGGTTCCGGCACCGGGTTCCCGGTTCCCGCCATGCGCTCCAAGCGCTTCAAGCACTCCTAGCACGCCATCAGCATCGTACTGACAAGACAATTTCTCGCTCGGCGCCAGAAAGCGGATCGCTTACCGCGTTCTCAAGCCATGCTGTGGTGCTGCGCCATTTGTGCACCTGCGGGTCAACACCTCATATTGTCTGATTGTTACTGCGCCGCCTCGCGTATATAATCAGTTCCACAGAGGTAATTTTCGCAGGATTTCCGCTGCCGACTGGCGCATACGAGAAAGAATTTGCATGAGCAGCAACCCTCCACCGAACGAAGGCAAGACTCAGGAGTATGAGTTCGAGCAGATGAATTTGCAGGTTGGCAGCCGGATCCAGTTCATCACGCATCGCACCATCAAGCCCATCCAGCATTTTTCCACACTGGTCGGCTGGGTCAAAGACGAATACATGATCGTCAAAATCCCGTTCGAGAGTGGCGCGCCGATTGCCGTCAATGATGGCGACAAACTGACCATCCGGGTGTTCTCGGGCGTCAACGTGTGTTCTTTCTCGTGCGTAGTGCAGCGCGTGTTCCCGCGCCCGATGTTCTACGTCCACCTGTCTTTCCCGGTGTCGATTCAGGGCACCAGCTTGCGCACGGCGATGCGGGTCAAGGTCGATATTCCCGCGCAGGTGACTTCGGCCACCGGCAGTACCTCGGTATTCCTGGTCAACCTGAGTGTCTCGGGCGCCCTGATCGAATCGCCCAAACCGCTGGCCGACGATGGCGGCGAAGTCGGCCTGTCGTTCTACCTGATCGCCCAGCCCGGCAACCGTCAGGTGCGGATCAATCCCAACGCCACCATCCGCAACATCAACGTCGTCAAGCCTGCCAATACCGAGCAGCCGGAGGTGTTCACCTATGGTGTGCAATTCGTCGACCTCGACCCGATGCACCACACCATGCTGCAGAATCTGACCTATGAAGCGCTGATCGCGGATCGCCAGAAAATCGTCTGAGCGATCCCATGTAGACGAAAAAAAACCGGCTCGAGAGCCGGTTTTTTTTCATACGTAAGCCGGAAATTAAGGGGTTACGTTGTTTTTGGTCAGTGCTTCTTTGGCAGCATCGTTGGACACGGTGGTGGTCACGTTCCAGGTGACGTTCGCGGCGCCAGCAGCGATGGTCGGGGTGAAGGTGGCGGTTTCGCCATCGATATTTTTACCCACGCCGGTCGAGAAGGTTTCGACAATCACGCCATCCTTGACGGCGACCGATTTGACTTCTTTGGTTTCGGTGAAGGTTGGTACGCCTTTCAAGCCAGAGTCGCAACCGGTCAGTTCGCCGCCACCTTCCTGGGCACACAGTGCCACGGCCGACTTGATCGAATCGATCGCGCCCTGGGCATTCGCCATCTTGGCTTTGACGGTGTAGTTGCTGTAGGCAGGAATTGCCACGGCGGCCAGAATGCCGATAATGGCCACAACGATCATCAGTTCGATCAGGGTGAAGCCGGCTTGTGCTTGTTTTTTCATCATGTGCATGGTTTTCATTTTTGACTCCGGTGTGTGTTGAACAAAAGTTGTTGCCTACGCTTTCTATCGAGCAAGCAGCGTGCCAGCTCCACAAACTGGGATTATGCGCATTTTTCTGACGAAATCTGTCACTTTGCGCCGCGCTGACTGCCGTTTTTTGTCAGTCCCGCACAAAATGTCCTGCCATTTTCCGGCACTGACAATTTTTGTCAGTGCCGGAAACAAAAAAAGGGGAGCCTGGGCTCCCCTTCCTGATGTCTGACAGTCAGGCTGTGATTACAGCATGGCTTTCAGCAGACGTGCCATTTCCGATGGATTTTTGGTCACGGTGATACCGCAAGCTTCCATGATTTCCAGTTTGGCTTGTGCCGTGTCAGCACCGCCGGAGATCAGCGCGCCGGCGTGGCCCATGCGCTTGCCCGGAGGAGCGGTAACACCGGCGATGAAGCCGACCACTGGTTTTTTCATGTTTTCTTTGATCCAGTAAGCCGCGTTGGCTTCGTCCGGACCACCGATTTCGCCGATCATGATCACAGCGTCGGTATCAGGATCGTCATTGAACATCTTCATGACGTCGATGTGCTTCAGACCGTTGATCGGGTCACCACCGATACCAACTGCCGACGATTGGCCCAGACCCAGTGCGGTCAGCTGACCCACTGCTTCATACGTCAGGGTACCCGAGCGCGATACCACGCCGATACGACCTTTACGGTGGATGTGGCCTGGCATGATGCCGATCTTGATTTCGTCCGGGGTAATCAGACCTGGGCAGTTAGGGCCCAGCAGCAGGGTTTTCGAACCAGCTTTAGCCATGCGGTCTTTCAGAGCCATCATGTCACGGACTGGAATGCCTTCGGTAATGCAGATGGCCAGATCCATTTCAGCTTCTACGGCTTCCCAGATCGCGGCAGCTGCGCCTGCTGGTGGTACGTAGATTACCGACACGTTGGCGCCGGTTTCTTTTTTCGCTTCGGTAACGTTAGCGAAAATAGGAATGCCTTCGAAATCTTCGCCGGCTTTCTTCGGATTCACGCCTGCGACGAAGCAGTTTTTGCCGTTCGCGTAGTCGCGGCAGCCGCGGGTGTGGAATTGGCCGGTTTTACCGGTAATCCCCTGGGTAACAACTTTGGTGTCTTTATTGATCAGAATGGACATGTTGATTCCTTAATTAAGCTTGACCGGCAGCAGCGGCAACGACGCTCTTGGCTGCATCTTCCATGGTGTCGGCTGCGATGATAGGCAGACCGGAATCGGCCAGCATCTTCTTGCCCAGATCTTCGTTGGTGCCCTTCATGCGCACCACCAGTGGCACGTTCAGCGACACGGCTTTGACTGCGGTGATCACGCCTTCGGCGATCACGTCGCAACGCATAATGCCGCCGAAGATGTTCACCAGAATCGCTTTCAGACCTGGGTTTTTCAGCATGATCTTGAACGCTTCGGTCACTTTCTCAGCCGTAGCACCACCGCCTACGTCCAGGAAGTTGGCTGGTTCGCCGCCGAACAGTTTGATGGTGTCCATGGTAGCCATGGCCAGACCAGCGCCGTTCACCAGGCAGCCGATGTTACCGTCGAGCGAGATGTAAGCCAGATCGAATTTCGATGCTTCAACTTCAGCTGGATCTTCTTCGTCCAGATCGCGGTAAGCGACGATTTCTGGTTGACGGAACAGCGAGTTAGCGTCGAAGTTGAACTTGGCGTCCAGCGCGATTACTTTACCCGAACCGGTCAGGATCAGTGGGTTGATTTCGGCCAGCGATGCGTCGGTTTCCCAGTAGGCTTTGTACAGGCCTTGCAGGTTGGTGACGGCGTCAGCGATCGAAGCTTCTGGTACGCCGATTTTTGCAGCGATGCCAGCGGCTTCCGCGTCGGTCAGGCCAACAGCTGGATCGATAGCGATGGTGTGGATCAGTTCTGGGTGCGATTCAGCGACTTCTTCGATGTCCATGCCGCCTTCCGACGAGGCCATCAGCACAACGCGCTGGCTGACGCGGTCGGTGACCAGCGAAACGTACAGTTCTTTCTTGATGTCGGCGCCTTCTTCAACCAGCAGACGACGAACTTTCTGGCCTTCCGGGCTGGTCTGGTGAGTCACCAGCTGCATGCCCATGATCTGGTCAGCGTATTCTTTAACTTGTTCCAGCGACTTGGCAACTTTCACGCCGCCGCCTTTACCACGGCCACCGGCGTGGATTTGTGCCTTCACAACCCAGACCGGGCCGCCCAAGGTTTCAGCAGCTTTGACTGCGTCTTCAACGGACATGCACGGGATACCGCGCGGAACCGTCACTCCGTATTTCCGGAGGATTTCTTTGCCTTGATACTCATGGATTTTCATGCTGGCTTCCCTTCTGATGCTGATGTGTAAAAATCGGTTGATACTACGAAAAAAAATCGCTTCTGCAAGCAGAGATTGCTACGCGCTGCTCGGTGCTGCTTTGACCACCCAGCGCGGGTAAAACTGTGCTACCGCCCCACCATCGGTGCGCAGGGCATGGCATTTATCCAATTGAAACGGTTTTTCACGGGGCGTGCCATGGTCTTCGGTGGCCGCATCATTGGTGGCCCAGACGTCATTGGCAAACGCTTGCACCGCCGCCGTGGGCAGAATCTGCGCCAGTTCGGTCAGGTGGGTGCAGCCGGAGATGCCGGCCAGTCGTGCTTTGAGTTGCTGACGGAAACCCTGCATCAGGTTCAAGCCCACCAGTTGCGTGCGGTAAGCCGGGCCGATGCTATCGCAATGGCCGGGATAAGGCACGGCATCGGACACGGCTTCGGCGTCGACGATGGTCAGCTGACGGTCGACCGTCAGGCGCAAATAGAGGTCATGCAGGGGAGTGCCAGCGGCGCGCGGGCCAGAGGCCAGCACGGTGTCGATCTGTTTGATGTCGGTGATATGGGCGTCAAGATCCCACAGCCCATCCTCGCGTGCGTACGCTTGGACGGCAATTGCGCGCGTGTGCCGCAGCGCACGTCGGTTAACTGGGGTTGACAGGGACATAGACCGATGTCGCTCTCGCGACGGAAATTTAGTAAGCAGCCATGTGCTGAACGCACGTGTCCGCAGCTTCTACGGACAACTACCGCACCTGCGGCGCTGCAAAAACCCCAAAAGTGTAGCACATAGAGGCCATTTGTTGCGCTCAAACATAAGTTTTGACGCGCAATTTCTGCCATCTGAGGCGATTTTGACAAGAAATTCACAGAATGTATTTCTGCTATAGAAACATTGCATGGTGCAATGCGGCAGACTATTCCTCGAAATCGGGGCTGCCTTTCAGTGCCGTCTGGATGGCGCGCTGGGAGAAGCCCCGTTGCATCAGAAAGCGCATCTGTCTGTTGCGCTGCTGGGCATCTTCGGCCACGCTGGCAAACTTACGGCGCCAGACTTCCACGCAACGCGCCGTTTCATCCTCGGCCAGACCCGCTTTCAGACGGTCCAGCTCCTCACCGCGCACACCGTGACTTTGTAATTCCGCCACAATCCGGCCATTCCCGAAGCGTGCCGAGCGGCGATGGATCAGCGCTTCGGAAAAACGCTCCTGCGACAGCCAGCGATTCTTTTCCAGCAGGTCGAGCAGCGCTTCCACATCGTCGTGCTCTTCGGCGTAGCGGGCCAGTTTGCGACCCAGTTCCAGCCGGCTGTGTTCGCGCTGCGACAGAAAGCGCAGGGCGCGAGCTTTCAGACTCAACTGCGGTGCTGCCATCGCCACTTCCTCCCTAGACGTTGATTTCTGACTGTATAAACAACAAAACCACCGCTTGCACAGGCAAGGCGGTGGTTTGACTGCGGTGCGACGCGAATTACGCGGCGTCAGCGCCTTTGACAGGTTTCAATTTCACCACCGTGTCGCCCTTGTCACCGGACAGTGGCGGCAGTGCGCGCACACCCAGCGACTCGCGCACCTTGTTTTCGATTTCCCAGGCCAGTTCCGGACGTTCCTGCAGGAAGATACGGGCATTGTCCTTACCCTGGCCGACGCGCTCGCCGTTGTAGCTATACCAGGAGCCGGATTTCTCGACGATCTTCGCTTCGACGCCCAGATCAAGAATCTCGCCTTCGCGGGAAGTACCTGCACCGTACAGAATATCGAAGTGGGCTTCCTTGAAGGGTGGCGCGATCTTGTTCTTGACCACTTTCACCTTGGTTTCGTTACCAATCACTTCGTCGCCCGACTTGATCGAACCGGTGCGGCGGATATCCAGACGCACGGAAGCGTAGAACTTCAGCGCATTCCCGCCGGTGGTGGTTTCAGGGCTACCGAACATGACACCGATCTTCATACGGATCTGGTTAATAAAGATCACCAGCGTGTTGGTGCGGTTGATGGAACCGGTCAGCTTGCGCAGTGCCTGCGACATCAGACGCGCTTGCAGACCCGGCAGCGAATCACCCATATCGCCTTCGATCTCGGCGCGTGGCGTCAGTGCGGCCACGGAGTCGACCACTACCATATCCACGGAGCCGGAGCGCACCAGCGCATCGCAGATTTCCAGTGCCTGTTCACCCGTATCCGGCTGCGAAATCAGCAGTTCGTGCAGGTTCACACCCAGCTTCTGGGCATAACCGACGTCCAGTGCGTGTTCGGCATCGATGAACGCGCAGGTGCCGCCCAGTTTCTGCATTTCCGCAATGGTTTGCAGGGTCAGCGTGGTTTTACCCGACGATTCAGGACCGTAGATTTCCACCACACGGCCACGTGGCAAACCACCCACGCCCAGCGCGATATCCAGACCGAGCGAGCCGGTCGACACCACTTGTACCTCTTCGATCGGCGTGCTGGAGTCCATACGCATGACGGAGCCCTTGCCGAATTGCTTTTCAATCTGGGCCAGCGCGGCGGCCAGCGCCTTCGCTTTTTCAGCGGCAGGTAATACAGTTTTTTTGTCGTCCATAATGTTCTCTCAGCCAGGTCGGTCGGTTCGTACAGGTGGTACTGTATAAAAAAACAGTGCTTAATGCAAGCACGATTTTTAAACAATTTTTGAGTTTTCACAAAAACTCGCCACTTGCCGCGAAATGCAACACAATACGGGCTTGTGCAGCCGGAGTGTTTACATGCGTATTTTACTTGCCGAAGACGACAGCGTACTGGCCGATGGGCTGACTCGCTCGTTGCGTCAGTCCGGCTATGCCATCGATTGCGTTGGCAACGGACAGGAAGCCGATACCGCCCTGACCACCCAGGAATTCGATCTGCTGATTCTCGATCTGGGTTTGCCCAAACTGTCCGGACTGGAAGTGCTGCGACGCCTGCGCGCCCGCGAGTCGCGCCTGCCGGTACTGATTCTGACGGCGGCCGACTCCATCGAACAGCGCGTCAATGGCCTCGATCTGGGCGCCGACGATTACATGGCCAAACCGTTTGCCCTGTCGGAGCTGGAAGCGCGGGTGCGCGCCCTGACGCGCCGTGGCGCAGGTGGCGGCGCCACGCTGATCAAACATGGCCCGCTCAGCTACGATCAGGTGGGGCGCAGTGCCTACATCAACGAACAGATGCTGGA